>NZ_FONY01000039.1 GCF_900113045.1 Thermoflexibacter ruber | reverse complement strand
TTCTATTTCTCTTTCCACTTTTCCTTCAATTTTCCCTTCATTAAACGAAGTTTCCAAAGAGGCAGTAAAGTCCAAATAGTTCTTTTCACTATCTCGGTAAGATTGTAACTGCTTCTCATCAAAACGTGCAATCTCTGCGATTTGAAACAGCTTTCTAAACACTTTTTCTTGCAACTTAGCTGGTATCTCCTCTATTTTTACTAAGTTTTTTAGCACATACAACCACTTGTCAAAATGCGTTTCTATCTCCTCTAAGGTCTTGTCAAACTTCTTGATTTCTACATAGATAAAGCGCAACTTGTCATAAAATATCTTGTGTGTTTCCTTTTCTATTAGTCTGATGTCATGCACTATCTTGCCTCTGTTTGCTTTGTCGTCATCTATGAGAAAGTCGGTAATGGCTATGGAATAAACCCCTTTCAATTGATAGTTCCAATCGCCTCGCTTCGCCTGTTCTTGAATGGGAAAGGTAGCGTAATAAAGACTACCGTCTTTGAAATAATACTGGGCGAGATTGTAAATCCTGACCAGCAGGACTACCTTGATTACGAGTCTCACCAACTATAGTTTTCAACAAATATTCGTTCCTGATTTCCTCTGCCCCACCTACCTCTCTCCACTGGGGAGAGCAGATAAGTGTAATGCAGCAGCTTACTTCTTCGCAAAATCAATCAAAGCCCTGTAAATCTGATTTTTAGACAATAAGTTTTCATTGCCAAGAAAAATCATTTGTTGCCTTGCTCTGGTAATAGCTACGTTGAGTTTTCTATCAGTTTTGTCGTCATCAGCCAAAGAAACTAAGTTCCTCATTTGTAAGATGTTATTTATGCAAAAAGAAATAATGATGATGTCTCTTTGGCTGCCTTGATAACGCTCTACGGTATCTACCGTAATTCGCTCATAATCAGCTATACCCGCCTTTTCTAACTCATGGCGAATCTTGGCAATTTGGTTGCGGTAAGGAGTGATGACCCCCAAAGTTTTTTCTGGCACAAAGTCTTTATTATTTTGACTATACAAGTGCCTAATAGCCTGTATGATTTCTACTACTTTTAAGGCTTCAAACTCATTTACTTTTTCATCTATATCAGTATGCGAAACGGGAGTAGGGAAAAATAACAAACGCTTGACAGCAAGTAAACCTGCCAAAGAATCTTTTTCATAAGCCCCTGCGTTAAAACTTAGTCTTTCTATTTGCCAATCCGCAGGAATGAGTTTTAATTTCCCCTCATAAAAAAATTCATTGGCAAAAGCCATGATTTCAGCGTGCATACGCCCCTGATGCGTCAGCATATCATACGCCCAAGTCCATTCATTTTTCTGGCAAAGGTTAAACAATCTTTCAAAATAGGAATTTCTACGATTTGTTAAACCTATCTCTATCAACTCTTTATCTTTCACCTTGGAAAGCTCAGGTGCTTGCTGGGCAATGGCGGGAAGTTGTTTTTGGTCGCCAATCAAGATGAATTTTTCCACTTTGGGTAAGATGCCAATAATTTGAGGCTCTAATATCTGAGAGGCTTCGTCAATGATAGCGATATGGAACTTTTTTAAGTTGAACAGTTCGTTCTTCCCTGAGATAGAAGCCAATGTTCCTACAAAAATCCTTGTTTGCAAAATCTTTTCTCTGAGTTCTGCTCGGTTTTTGACTTGTGATGCAATTTTATCCAACAAATGCCCTCTAAACTCGGGCTTAGTGGAGAGTTCACTTCCTATTCTAATAAAATTTCCTAAGTGATGTTCACTAATTGCCTCGCAAATTTCATCTACTGCGCGATTGGTATAGGCAATGAGTAAAATAATGCTATCTGTTTGATTATAAAGTTCTTTCACTAAGGTCTTCAGCAAGCGAGAGGTCTTTCCTGTACCAGGGGGACCGACTATAAGGAAATAATCCTTTGCTTGCATGGCTTTTTGCACGATACCTGCACTTTCAGGATTGAGTTCGCTGAAATATGGAGGCGGAGGTGTTTTTTCCTCTGGAATAATAGGCTTTGCTGGGGCTTTTAATCCTAAAATCACTTCTTTTTTTTCTTTCAGCGGACATTCTAAAAAGCTAAATAAACCGCGATACATAGCATTAAAGCTATGCTCTAAGAAATCATGCTCTATCGCCCAGTAGTTGTATTTTTCAAAGAAAGATTGATTCTTTTGCTTATAGCGTAAGCGTACTTTGATGCTATCTTTTTCTATTTTTTCAATCGTGCATTTGAAAATTTGATTTTGCAGGGCAGTAGTTTCAGGAGTATCTCGTGGATAGAGTATGCCTATGTCGCCTTCGCGGAAATTTACAAAATCGTTCTTTGGATTAGTCCGCTTAAAAATCAAACAAGGGCTTTCAGAATACGATTGATTATCAATAATTTGTAAATCATATAAAATTTCAAAGCTATTAGCTTTGTCTTCAAAACTCTTTGCCCAAAGTGCAGAAAGTCCTTGGCTAAATTCGGTATCACCTACTTTACCTAACTGATGTTCTTTGGCTAAAAAATTGACAAAAGCGTAAAAATATTTTTTCTCTAAAGGAGTAGCAACTGCTAATATTTTTTGAATATGCACTACTGATTCCAAAGCGAAAGGGCTAAAGTTTTGGAACTCACTTTCTCGCAACAGACCTATTACTTGCCTGGCTTGGTATTCGCTGGTCGCTAAGGCAAATTCATTAGCTACAATTAAGTTTCTGATATTGAGCATTTCTTTTTCCTCTGAGATGAAAGAGGCGGCAAAGCGAAGGTTATTCCCACTGGCGGCAGAGTAAAAAATAGCAGGGTTAATTTGACGAGCCTCTGTTTGAAAAACTGATTGGAGCATGAGGCGATATAGCTGCGTTTGTATGCGATGATTCAGCCACATATCCGAGTTAGGTACAGACTTCCCACTTTTCAATTCTATGATGTCAAACTTATTGTTTCGTTGATGAAGCAAGTCCAATCGTCCCTGCAAGCCATATTTTTCTGAAAAAAAAGAAGGCTCTATATAGCAGTTTTCATTATTAATCCCAAACTTAGTAAAATCCTGCTCTACCGTCCGTTTGATATTAGAAAAGTGCAAATTGGCATTGCCCATAAAAGATTTAAAGTCAGCATTCTCCTCGATTTCTTTCAAAGAGGTGTATTCTATAGGATATAATTGAAATGTTTTAAGAAAACTATTCTCAAAAGTCGCAGGGTTTTCATCTGTTTGATTTAGGACTTCATCGAGAAAAAAGTTAGCAATATTCCCTAAGTGTTGGGACAGTGTTAGTCCTTGAACTTCTAATTTTCTCAATAAAAAAGCAAGAGGCTGCGTGCCTTTCATTTGAAAACACTCGGCAATGCCTGAAACATCTATGAGATAATCAGGCTCTAAAATAAAGTATTTTGGAATATATACACCATTCTCATCTATTTGTACGTCTAATAGGTTGAGTTGCGCTCCTTCCCAGAGTTTTTTTATGGAAGGGGTAAATTCATCATTGATAGTTGGGAGATTATACTTTACCGAGATTTGCTCCTCTGATTCATTGCTTTCTGCAAGACAGTATAAAATTTCATTTTTCCAATCTATGCTTATTACTTCTACTCGTACTTTCTCAATGCTTTTTCCAATGACTTTGGGCAAAGGAGCAAAAAAATCTGTCAAAGGCAATATGCTTGCTACTTCAGGAGGCATACCGACTTGGTAGAACTTTGTCAGGCTCTCAGCTAAGGATTTGAAAGCATTATCATATTCATTTTGAGAAGGTTGGTAGCCTTTTCTCAAAATTTGATGACTGAGAAGGCGGATTTGCTGCAAGTGCCAAGCTATCCTTTTGTTGATTTGATGTTGGTTGGTAAGGAAAGCAATGCGCGCAAAGAAGCTGGAGAAGTGCAAGCCAATATTTTTGGTTAAGTCTTTACTTACCTCATCTAATACATTTTTGAGTTTGATATACTTTTCTGATAGTGAAGTATTCTCTTGATGAATTTCTATCAGTAATTCAAAAAAATCAAGCATAGTGTCATTTTGAGGGTAAAATAACCCATTTTGTTTGGTATTGGTCGTATTGTGCGTAGTAAAATTGTTTATTTTCTTTTTTCAAAGCAAATAAACCTGCCATTTCAGGAATGTCTAAGTTACTAATTTTTGCTAATTCATCTCGGTAAACAAAGCGAACTTCGAGCAGTTTTGCCCCGTTTTTCATGCTTTGCATGATTTGGTAGGTTAGCTTTGCCATGAGCTCGTTGTCTTTGATGGGTGAGTAAAGATAAATAAAATCGGCTTGGGCGTAGATTTCTGGTCTGACTTCAAAAGCATCAGCTAAAATAGCATGGATTTGTCCACTTTGCTTAAAATCTTGCAAACTTTCTTTGGCGATTTTGACCAAATCAGGGGAATATTCTATGCCTATTGCTTTTTCAAAACCCAAACAAAGAGCGGCGTAAAGTTTTTCGCCATTACCTGAGCCTACGTCCATAAATACTTTATCATTACCTTGCTTAAGTAGGCTTATGTTTTCCATGAACCTTCGTAAGTCGTACAAAATTCCACCCCAATATTCTTGGTTTATTTCTTGGAGGTTATTGGGAATTTCTGAGCGTATCGCATGGATTAGGGCAGTTTTCCGCTCTATATCAAAACTTACTCGGCAGAAATTGATAATATCTTCTGGGGAAATATTAGCACTATCTAATTGGTATTTAAGATTTTTACTGTGCTGATATAATTGAATTTGGTTGAGAAATTGTATTTTTTCAGGATTTATGGCTACGCTTTGCTTGCTCTGCTCCTGCAAAGTTGGAGAGGAGCAGGCAATATTAAAAAGGAAAATAAAAAAACCGAATCTTATTTTTTGCATGAGTTTTCTTATCTGTAAATCAGCGAGTTTAGAATAGTATTACTTTCCTTTTCCATATCTTGGACAAATCCATTAATGACTACATAGCGAACTTTCCCGTTTTGGCGAATTACTATATCAGGGTTTTTGCCCATAGCGGCAAGCGGGCTTCCTACTTTCTTATAACGCTTATCTGTATTTAGTAAGATATTGATTCCCAGAGTAGTAAAATCTTCGCTAATTTTTTCTTTTTCTAAAACGACCGAAGTATAGCCTTCTTTGTACAAATCTCTTAGATTTAATTTTTTGATTTCTTGTAAACTACTGAACTTTTTGGGATAAACTTTGCCTTCCTCGCCTGTCATTCCTACACAATCTACTTCTTGATAGCCGTAGTAAATAGACAAATCGCCGATTTCATCTATAGCATTTTTATAGTAAAAATTCCTATCGTTGTCTATACCTATTTCACTATAAAGATAAGCTACATCTACTTTATAGTCTTTATTATTTTTTTTCAAAGATAAATTTCTCAATATCAAACTTTTAAGTAACCTTTCATTAAAAGGGATAGCCTCATATTGTGCAATTTGGTATTTTTCCCAGTTTTGATGGGCGATGGAGAAAATGCCCGTCATGAGGGCAATAAAGTTCATTTTTCTGATGTACTGTTTTTCGGGGTCATTGGGGTAGCCTCCTGATTCTATGAGAATTACACTTGTTCCCCACTTTTGAATATTATCTCCAAAAGCTCTTGGCTCAAAGTCGTCATTGTATTTGGCTATTTGATTGGGCATAAATTGATAGAGCGTTTCTGTCAATTCTGCAATTAGTTTCATTGCTCTGCCTCTGACCTCGTTGATGTCTTTTTCATAGTTAAAAGCAGGAGCAAGGAAAGAAATCGTAGCGGGTTTGGGAGTGTTGCCTACCGTATAGAAAATACTCTGGTCGTGCAAGTTAAAACCAAACTCGGGATTAATGCTATCGCGAATATTTTTTAAAATCATAGCCTCGGGGGATTGGAGGCGAATCGCATCGCGGTTTAGGTCTATTTCGTAAGCATTGCGGCGTTTCCAAACTTCTGCGCCGTCAGGGTTGAGCATGGGGATAAAGTACAAGGTTACTTTACTTAGTAAATCCTTTTTCAACTCGTCAGACTCATCTTTTTGGGTAAAAAAATTAAAAATATCGAAAAGTGCCATAGTAGCTGTGGACTCGTCCCCGTGCATCTGTGACCAAAGCAAGACTTTTGTCTGTCCTGTACCTAAGGTAATCAGTGAAATATCGCGTCCCTCTATGGATTTGCCTAAAAGACTTACTTGGAATAAAGGGTTGTTCTTTACTTTCTCGATAAGAGCTTGTACGTCTTTGTGTTTAAAGCGTCTATCTTTGATAGAAACTTCTTTGTAAGAATTGTATTTGTTAGCAATCTGCTCTATGAACTGTTTTTTGTCCATTATACTTTGACCTTGTGAGATATGAGAAAAATATATTAATAAAATCAGCAGTATTTTTGTTTTCATATTTGTTACAGTTAATATTAGGTGATGAGGAGTTTTACACAAAGATAATTGCAAGGTAAAAATTCTTAGAATATTTTGGTAACAGCATTTTTGAAAACAGAAAAAAAGAGGCTATCCAAACTTTTAGGTAGCCCCTTTTGATAAAAGATTTAGAAGATTAGATGAATTTTTCCAAGTGTTTTTATCTTGCTCCATAGAGCCAGCGTTCCCCGTTCACCCTAAGTGCGAATATCAATCTATTGACTGGTGTTTTAGGGTCTTTTTTGTCATTGGCATCGAAAGCCTCGAAAAAACCTTGCAAGTTATTACTTGCCAAATCGGGGTGTATCGTTCCCTCATAGGTGTCGTTGTTTATTGTCTGGCGTGCAATGCTCAACTTAACTGCATTGGAAAAGGCAGTAGGGTCCACCAAGGTTACACGATAGGTAACTGTTACGTCCCTTTCATTTTGCTTGTAAGTTTCCTCAAAAAGTACTTCGTTAGGCGTAGGCGATTTTTTTATGACAATGTCTGCATTACGGGACTTAAATAGTCTATCCTCCTCTGTGCCACTATCAAATCTTTTAAACATCTTGAATGTACCTGCTTTAGTCATAATATCTATATAGTCTGGCGGAGGCACTTCTATAATATTTGTCTTACAAGAATTGAACAAAAAGGCAAGTAGCAAAAGTCCGTAAATGGTTAAAGAATACTTTTTCATAAGAATTTTATACTTTTAAAAATACTTTCTCTATAATTTTTGTTACAAATTTAATAAAATACCCATTAATTTGAAGTTTTAAAAACAAATTATTGTTTGGGAAGGTATAAAAAAGCCTAAGTTTAGTTTTTATAAAAGACGAATTAACCTCTAAAAGAGTTGCAAATGATGAATTTTGCTGAGAGAATAAAAACAGGAGAAGGAGGAATCATAGTAGCAAAGTTAGACGATTTACTGACCTGGGCGCGTTTGTCCTCGCTTTGGCCTATGAGTTTTGGCTTGGCGTGTTGTGCCATAGAAATGATGGGGGCTTATACTTCTAATTATGATTTGGACAGAATCGGCGTTTTCCCACGTGCCTCACCCCGACAGTCCGATGTAATGATAGTAGCTGGCACGGTAACTTTTAAGATGGCTGACCGCATTCGCCGCTTATATGAGCAAATGTCAGAGCCTCGCTACGTGATTTCTATGGGAAGCTGCTCCAACTGCGGAGGACCTTATTGGGAGCATGGCTATCATGTAGTCAAAGGAGTGGACAGAATTATTCCTGTTGATGTCTATGTGCAAGGCTGCCCGCCGCGTCCAGAGGCATTGATTGGTGGTTTTTTGAAATTACAAGAGAAAATTAAACTTAAACAAAATGATGCGCCTAAGGCAATTGAAACCTTGTTAAAAATGCAAGAAAATAGCTCAATTTGACTAATATGTTAGAAATCCAGAAATTATAATCTAAAATCCTATATTTGCAACACTATATTTATAGCTTGAATATATGAAAACAGAACTCATACAAAAGGTGGAAAATGCCTTGAATCATATCAGACCCTATTTGGAGGCAGATGGGGGGAATGTAAAGTTATTGGATATTTCTGATGAAATGATTGCCCAAGTAGAACTCATCGGGGCTTGTAGCTCTTGTCCGATGTCTGTGATGACTTTGAAGGCAGGCGTGGAGCAAACCATCAAAAATGAAGTCCCTGAAATCAAAGGAGTACTTGCTGTTTGAAAAATCTCTAACAGAACTATAAATAAAAAATCACAACTAATTGATTATCAAAGCTAATTATGAAAAAGAAAAATGTATTTTATTTCTTAGGATTCTTTTTGCTTTCATTCTCTGCACTAAGCCAATCCAGTGAAACCCCCAAACTTCCTACAGAAAATGACTATTACAAAATGGTTACTCTGCCCATTCCAGAAGGGATTATCTTAGAAGGTGGGGGCGTAGAGAGCCTACCTGACGGCAGATTAGCAGTTGCTACACGTAGAGGTGAAGTTTGGCTTATAGAGAATCCATACATGAAAGAAGGGAAAAATCCATATTTTAAACTATTTGCACAAGGACTGCACGAGATTTTGGGCTTAGCTTATCGTGATAATGCCTTCTATGTAGCCCAGAGAAGTGAACTTACCAAATTGATAGACAGAAACGGAGATGATATTGCTGATGTATATGAAACAGTTTGTTCTTGGGATTTGTCAGGGAACTATCACGAATATAGCTTTGGTCCTAAGTTTTTACCCAACGGCGAGATGATAGTTACGTTCAACGTGGGCTTTTTTGACCCTGAATGGTGGATTGGGAGAAGCAAAGTAAAGTGGAGGGGCTGGATGGTCAAAATTACTCCCGAAGGCAAACTCGTTCCATACGCCACAGGAGTTCGCTCGCCCGCAGGTTTGGGCTTTAATGCAGAAGGAGATATTTTTTACTCTGATAATCAAGGAGATTGGATAGGTTCTGGTTTTATCACTCACGTAGAGCAAGGGGATTTTGTTGGGGGGAATCCTGCAGGGCTGGACTGGGCAAGTGAGCCAAACTCTCCTGTGAGTTTGAAAAGAAATGACATCACAGACTCGGGTAAACCACTTTTTGAGGTGGCTGAGGAACTCAAAAATAAGGGAAAAATTAAACCTCCTTCAGTTTGGTTGCCACATGGCATTTTAGGTATCTCTACTTCTGATATTGTCCCTGATAAAACGGCGGGCAAGTTTGGCGTATTTGAAAATCAAGTTTTTGTAGGCGACCAAGGACAAAGCAAAATTATGCGTGTGTTTTTAGAGAAAGTCAAAGGCAAATATCAAGGTGCTGTTTTTCCATTTAGAGAAGGTTTTGCTTCTGGTGTCTTACGTATGACTTGGGGAACAGATGGCTCCATGTTCGTAGGGCAAACTAATCGCGGGTGGGCAAGTACAGGGAAAGCTCCTTATGCCCTACAAAGGCTGGTTTGGAGTGGAAAAATACCCTTTGAAATCAAAGCCGTATATGCCAAACCTGACGGATTTGAGTTAGAATTTACCAAGCCTGCGGATAGAACTACAGCAGAATACATAGATTCATACGCTATTAAGAGTTTCATTTACAAGCATCACGGGAAGTATGGTAGCCCTATGATTAATGAGCAGGAGTGTAAAATCAAAGGGGTGGTGGTTTCGGAAGATGGTATGAGAGCGAGATTAGTAGTAGAGGGTTTACGTCAGCACTACGTGCATGAAATTAAGGCTATGGGTGTACTTGCAAAGGAGGAGAAAGTACCTCTTTTACATGACTTTGGTTACTATACTTTGAATGAGTTTCCAGAAGGTGAAAAAATAACGAATATAGTTGCTAAGTATTCTCCAAAGGCAAAAGTTACTCAAAATAAGGCGATGACTACGCCTACAAAAACTGCTTCGTTAGATAAGCCTAAAACCGCAATAAATACAAAAACTGAGAAACTTACACCAGAACAGTTGGCGGCAGAAGTAAGTTTGGGCAAGCAAGTTTTCCAAGAAAACTGCTCTGCTTGCCATGCCCTTGACCAAAAACTCATCGGTCCTACCATCAAAGAAATGTCCCAAATTTATCAAGGCAATCCCGCCGCCATGATACAGTGGATAAAAGCACCGGGCAAAAAGCGTGTGGGCGAGGCTATGCCAGCTCAGTCGCACCTGTCAGAGAGGCAATTGAAGTTAGTGGCACAGTATATTTTGAGTGTAAAGTAGTTTTTTTGCTCAACCCCTGAAAATCTTTGAAGTTGTAGGGGTTGAGCATAGTTTATAAAAACAAAGACTCCACTATATCTCCAATCTTGCTTACAGGCTTTACAGCAATTTGAAAACTTGGCAAGTCAAGACCCTTAGCATTGAACTTAGAGATGAAAATAGTATGAAAGCCTAACTTTTGTGCTTCGGCAATTCGGTTTTCTATGCGATTCACTGCACGAATTTCCCCGCCAAGTCCTACCTCTGCCGCAAAACAAATTTGGTCGCTGATAGGTACATCTTCTAAAGAGGAAATAATGGACACACATACTGCCAAGTCTATGGCAGGGTCTTCTACCTTGAATCCTCCTGCAATATTGAGGAAAACGTCTTGTGAGCCTAATCGATAGCCCCCTCTTTTTTCCAATACAGCTAATAGCATATTGAGTCTTTTGGCATCAAAACCTGTGCTACTGCGCTGAGGCGTACCATAAGTTGCTGTGCTGACCAAAGACTGTACCTCTACAAGTAGGGGACGATTCCCTTCTAAGGTCGTGCCAATGGTAATGCCACTTAACTCTCCTTCTCTCTGTGAAAGTAGAATTTCCGAAGGGTTAGTAACTTCTCTTAGTCCAGAAGAACGCATTTCATAAATCCCTAATTCTGAGGTAGAACCAAAGCGATTTTTCACTGTCCTCAAAATGCGGTAACTCAAATGTCTATCTCCTTCAAATTGTAAAACCGTATCTACCATGTGTTCCAATATCTTGGGTCCTGCTAATGTTCCCTCTTTGGTAATATGCCCAATCAGGAAAACAGGTGTACCACTTTCTTTGGCATATCGCAACATTTCACCTGCACACTCACGCACTTGGGAAACGCTGCCTGCGGGAGATTCAATAGCTACCGTAGTGAGCGTTTGAATAGAATCCACAATGACCAAATCTGGCTCTAAAATTTCTATCTGTTTGAAAATATTTTGTGTGTTGGTTTCTGTGAGTACATAACACCCTGATTCTTTATTGCTTAGGTCTTGTGAGGGAATATTTAGACGTTCTGCTCGCATCTTGATTTGCTGTTCGCTCTCCTCCCCGGATACATATAGCACTTTGGCTGTGGGCATACTCATCGCTATTTGTAGCATCAGCGTCGACTTTCCTATGCCTGGTTCCCCACCTATGAGTATGAGAGAACCCTGCACGATGCCCCCTCCCAATGCCCTATTCAATTCATTATCAGAAGTAATGATTCTGTTTTGTTCTTGGTAGTCTATTTGAGTAATGATTTTGGGTTTGGCGGCGATTTGCAAAGAACTGCTGTGCGACTTCCAAGTCGGCTTTTCTTCTTTCTGAATAATCTCCTCTACAAAAGTATTCCAATTTTGGCATGAAGGGCATTTACCCATCCACTTAGGAGATTGATAACCACAATGTTGGCAGAAATAAGAAGTTTTAACTTTTGCCATGTTTTATCTTTGATTAGGCTCGTATATCGGACTTTTCACAAAGATACTCTTTTCCTCTTTCAACTTTGGCAGTCTTTTAGAAAAGGTTTTATCATACATTCTTCTTATTTCCTATCTTCACTTTCTACCCAAGCCTCAAAAGGGGAAGCGGGTAAACCTTCTTTATTGTAAAGGTTTGCTCCCTCGGGATTGTCTGCCCACGCATAGCGTACCACCACAGGATTAGGTATATTTTCACTCCAAACAATGACTTGATTTCTCTTGATTTCTGCCTTTGCCCAAACAAATTTCTTATCCGCTCCTGCAACTGCAAATTGTTTCAGTTCTCCACCCAAAGCCATTAAGCCCTTGCCGATGTGAGCAAAGTTGAGTACAAGTTTTCCGTCTTTAGCTTGCATAGATTGGAAGATGGGACCTGAATAAACTACTTTTTTGTCTTTGTATGCCCATTTTCTTGCTTGCAAAGCCAAGCGTTTACCTACGTCTTCCTTGTTAAGTGGGTGAATATCATTCCATTCGCCTATGTCTATGCCTACTGCCATGCCTGTGTTGGGGACAGAAAGTGTTTTCAATTGGGCTTGGCGAAGTGCCGCCCATGCGCTTTCCGAAGGTTCTTTTTTCGTTTCCATAAAGTTCACTAATTGGACAAAGAGGAAAGGAAAATCGCCTTGCTTCCATTGCTTGCGCCAGTCTGTAATCAGACTGCTCATCAGGTCGGTATATTCCGCAGGATTTTTGGTATTAGCTTCCCCTTGATACCAGATTACGCCTTTGATGCCATAGTTGAGCAAAGGGTAAATCATGGCATTGAAAAGTCCAAGCGGCTTCCAACGAATAAAGGTTTGGCTGGGCAATGCCTCCATTTTTGCCCCCAGCTTAAATTTCCATTTTCCTTTTAGGTCAAGCGTTTGGTTATCAACGATTAATTCGTAAGGCTTGTCCAACACAAAACCACCTCTGCCTGAGTTATTTACTACCCTGACCACTATGGAGTTTTTACCTTCTTTTAAAATCGTAGAGGCAAACTCGTACCTGCGAGGTGGGTATTGGTAAGTAACCGAGCCTACAAAAGTTCCATTGATAAAAACAGAATCCGCATCTACAATACGTCCCATGAGCAACTTAGCTGGCTTGCCCACCATAGATGCGGGGACATTGATTTCCTTTCTAAACCAAACTACGCCGTTTACATTGCCCAAGCCACTATCCGCCCAATAACCAGGGACAGACATCTCCTGCCAATCAGCATCGTTGAAATCTGGTTTTTTCCAAGCATTTTTTAAGCCTTCATCATTCTGATTGAGTGTGCGATACCAAGTATTGCTTACTTTTTGGTCGTTGCTTTCTATTTCTTTGATAAGTTCATTGTTTTTAAACTTTTGGGCTTCCTCGTAGTAGTGAGGGAATTTTTTTAATGCTTCCTCACTGAGCCATGCTTCCGCAGGAGAACCTCCTAATGCACTGTTTATTAAGCCAATAGGAATTTTATATTTTTCATAAATGTCTTTGGCAAAAAAATAAGCCACCGCAGAAAAAGCAAAAATATGCTTGGGAACTGCCGCTTGCCACTGCCCTGAGCTTACATCTTCTTGGGCTTGGTTAAAATCGTACTTATCAGGGACTATAAATTGACGAATTTGCGGATAGTTCACTTTGGCGATTTCTTCTGCATACTTATCTCTTACCCTTTCCATAGGCAATTCCATGTTGGACTGACCGCTACAAATCCACACATCTCCAAAAAGCACATCACTGACTTTTACCTCGTTTTTTCCCTTAAAAATCAAATCATAACTACCTCCCGCTTTTTGGGGAGGAAGTTCCAAAACCCATTTCCCTGCTTCGTTGGCTGAGGTTTGGTAAGTTTTCCCTTTGAAAGTCAGGCTAATGGCTTCATTGGCAGATGCCCAGCCCCATAGTTTTACTTTGATGTCCCTTTGCAAAACCATGCCATCGCTAATCAAGCGAGGTAGGCGAATCTGAGCATTACTGCAAAAAGAAGAAAGTACAATAAGCAGGATAACTATTTTTATGGTTTTCATTTTCACCTATTTACTTAATTTACTAAAAAATACTCTAAAATCCAATAGCATTTCCCCCATCTACTCGTAAAGAAACGCCTGTAATATATTTTGCCCCATCAGAAGCCAAAAACAAAGCCGCTTCCCCAATATCTGCCGTTTCGCCTAAGTAGCCCATAGGAGTACGTGAAAGGACTTTTTGTTTGCGTTCGGGGTCATTGTTGAGAGCTTTGGCAGACATATCCGTAGCGATAAACCCAGGAGCGATGGCATTTACCCTAATGCCCAAAGGAGAAAGCTCAGATGCCATTGCCTTAGTCATTCCCTCAATAGCGGATTTGGAGGCAGTGTAGGCAATGACTTTGGGCAAGCCGTACATGGCTGCCATAGAACTGATATGGATAATAACCCCACTTTTTTGTTTCAACATTTGTTTGACTACTTCTCTTGACATAGCAAATACGGAACTTACGTTGGTATGTAGGATTCTTTGAAAATCCTCATCGCTAACTTCCGTCAATTCTTTTTTCATGTTAATCCCCGCATTGTTTACCAAAATATCAATTTTCCCATACTGCTGAGCTATGCTTTCCACTAAGGCAGGAATTTGGGATAAGTCATTCAAATCAAAGGAGATGGCGGCACAAAGTTCACCTAAACTTGCTTGTGCTTTTTCTAATTTTTCCTTATCTCTCCCGATAATAATAGTAAAAATCTGGTTAGCGACAAATTTTTGAGCAATTGCCAAGCCTATGCCTGAGCCTCCTCCTGTTACAATAGCTATTTTTTGTGGTGTCATCTTGATTATTGATTTTTCTAAATTCTCAACAGAAATTCTATCCCTTTCAAAGAAATAGAATTTCTATCGTTCTTTTATTGATAAGGCTCAATCGTCTGAATTGTACCGTCTTCGTTATATTTTAATTCAGTAACTTTCACATTGCGTAAGTGTGTTTTTCCTGAAAGTTCAGTATCATGGTAAAACAAATACCACTTGCCTTTGAACTCAACGATAGAGTGGTGGTTTGTCCAGCCCTGCACAGGCTTCAGCACAATGCCTTTGTAGGTAAAAGGGCCGTAAGGGTTATCTCCAATAGCGTAACAGATATTATGAGTATCTCCTGTAGAGTAAGAAAAATAGTATTTCCCTTTGTATTTATGCACCCAAGCGGCTTCAAAAAAACGTTTGTCATTGTCTTTTTCATAAAAGATATTTCCACTCTCATCTACCAATTTGATTTCTTTAGGTGCTTCCGCAAAGGCTTTCATGGAGGCATCTAACTTAGCAATTCTTGGTAGTACGGCTAATTCCTCTGGAGTTCTATTTTTTGCCTCTGGATTATAGGTATTATCCCCAGACCAACGCTGGAGCTGACCGCCCCAAATCCCTCCAAAGTACATGTAATAAGTACCATCATCATCTTTGAAAACGGCAGGATCCATGCTGTAGCTTCCCTTGATAGGCTCTTTCTCTGCCTTAAAAGGACCTTCTGGCTTGGTACTGGTAGCCACCCCAATTCTAAATATATCTTGCTTGTCTTTCACAGGGAAATATAGGTAATAAGTCCCGTCTTTGAAAGCGGCATCAGGTGCCCACATCTGCCTTTTTGCCCAAGGCACATCTTTGATGTCCAAAGCTACTCCATGCTCTGTTACTTCGCCTCCTATGCTATCCATAGAGAGTATTCGGTAATCTTTCATGTCAAAATGCCCCCCTTCGTCGTCTTCTGCGGTGTTGGATTCGATATCATGCGAAGGATAGATATAAATTCTATCATTGAAAACATGAGCAGAGGGGTCAGCCGTATAGATATGAGAAACTAAGGGCTTAGAAATTGGCTTTTTGCTTTCCTCTTTGGGAGCTTCTTGTTCTTGGGTTGCTTGTTGTTGTTCTTGGCTACCTTGCCCGCACCCCCAGAAAGTAAAAGCAAGGAAGGTAAGTAGCATAAGAGAATTTGTTTTTAATTTCATTTTCATAGAGTTTATAATTGATTTTCAAATAGATAAAAAATAATGCAACCGATTGCATAAATTTAGATGCAATATACAAAGCTTTTGTAAACAACAAATAAAAATTTGAGATTTTAAAAAACGATTGATTAGCGTTTTGAATGTTGTCTAATGAAAAAAAGATTTAGTGAAGGCGAGGCTATAATAGCACTAAGGAGCTAATCTTTCTATCCTCCAATTTTCTCCCTGCTTTGTATAGCGGATACGGTCATGGAGTCGGCTGGGTCTGCCTTGCCAAAACTCCAGCACTTCGGGGACGAGTCTATACCCCCCCCAATAAGCAGGTCTGGGAGGTAGCGAATCTTGATATTGCGATGCTAAGTCTTGGATTTGACGTTCCAAAAGGTTTCTGTCTTGGATTACTTGGCTTTGTGGAGAAGCAATCGCCCCAATTTGGCTTCCTTTGGGGCGGCTGTGAAAATAATCATTAGAAATTTCTTCACTTACTTTTTCTACTTTTCCCTCTATACGTACCTGACGTTCTAATTCTGCCCAGTAAAATGTCAGGGACGCAAAAGGATTCGTAGCAAGTTCTTTTCCTTTTCTGCTTTGATAATTTGTAAAAAATAAAAAGCCTGTATCCACTCCTTTGAGCAAAACTATGCGTCCTGAGGGTTTGCCATCTGCACTTACCGTAGCTAAGTGCATAGCGGTAGGCTCTAACATTTGGGAGTTCATGGCTTCGTGTAGCCAGTCCTTGAACTGCTCAAAAGGATTCGGTTTAACACTCTCAATATCTAATTTTTCTAAGGTATATTCTTTGCGCATGTCAGCTATATTCATAATTATCAAGAATTTGTATATTTATAATTAATGTTTATTGGCTTATTGTAGTGGTAGATTTTTAGCACAAATATTCAATCGGGGAACTATACTTTAATCCACCACAAAACTGCTGTGCGAAACACTGCACCCGCCATTACGCCAAACCGCTGTTAGCCGTTCGCCCTTCATTCTGTCAACCAATTTAGAGCCTCTTCTATAATGCCGTTATACCAATCTACTTCATTGTCTGTCGAGTTAGCCAATTCATTTGAACGCTCGAAAAATCGTTGAACGTGTCTTGGTTCGGGAATATAATTTGCGTTATAAGAGTCCTGAACCATTTTTATGAAAACACTCAAAGGCAATGGAACGATTGTTGAAAATCCACCATAATATTGAATGTTCATTTTGTGTAGTGCGTAAAAATGGGCTTTGCAAGCGTCATTTATGTTTGGGGCAATGAACAAGCAGTAAGCAGGTTTTTCAGTTTCACGCTTATATTTTGCAAGGTGTCTTGTTACTGGTTCTCCCTCTGTTTCATACTGTCTTTGTCCGCTTTGCATTGTTACTTCTACTGTTAAACCGAAGTCACCATAATCGCAAATAATGTCAGCCATATTGCCCTGTGCTGTTGACATTGGATTTCCAAAGTCATCAAATTTTAAATTGGCTTTAATTTCTCCACCGTCCAACATTGTCATTGCTCGCCAAGTGTTCCACTCCAAAATAAGTGGCGTGTCGTAAAGCGAATTATCAAGTATTTGGTCAAACGTTGTTGAAATATCTTCAAAAAGTCGGTAGTCCTTGATTGCTGCAACTTGTTCCGTTATTATTTGCTCTTTTCGATTTTCTAATTGCTCTGCAAATATGTTTTTGAGTTCTTGTAATGTTGCGGTCGCACGAATATTGAGTTGCGGAAACTCTGCCCTGATTTTTTGTTCTAATAGTTCTCTATTGTCTGTTAGCAGTGTCGGAATTTGGCGATTGCCGAGATAAGCAACATATAGTCCTTCGTTATCAATAAAGCAAGGTTCTCTGTCGGTGTGTTGCAAGAAATAATCAACTTCCTGAATCTTTTCAGGAACTATTGAGATTGATTTTCCTAAATGAGAAATGTTTACCAAACCCGTTGCTCTCAAATAACGAACACAAGCATCAGCGTAATCTCTCATATTGCTTGCTTTGGTGCTTAGAAATTTTGCAATCGAAGCATCATTTGTTTCTCTGGTTCGTGTATTTCCTGAACTTATATCGGCACTGTAAATTTCTCTTAGCTCTCTGTCGAAATATTCTGCTCTAAAACGCTTGTAGTTTCCCTCATTCTGTGCTTTGGCAATTCTGAATTGGTTGATTTTCTCAACAATAGTGTCAAACTCTCGGTAATCCACTAACTGCAAGCCAAACATCATTAACTCATCAAATTTCAATGAGCCAAAGTGTCTAATGAGTCTGAAAAGTTCAAGGTATGGTTTAACCCAAAATTCTGCTGAATTTTCAGTTGGTTTATGGAATGGTGAAGGAACTTGAAATTTGAGAAGCTGTCTTAAAAATATTTCGTCTTTTCTTCTTGAATTTACGAGTTCTTCTCCTGCTGGTGTAAGTTGAATTGTCGGTGATAGAATTACAAAACCAAGTGCTTTTGGTGCTCTATTTATTCTGTCTCTTGCACTAAATGCTGGGTCATTTGCACCTTCGCCATTGAAAAAGTTTTCCTCTCTCAATAGCTCCATAAAAGCTCTTTGAGTTTCAGTATTCCATTTTTGTCCTGCGAAATGGGCGTTCAAAAGCCCAATTTCAGGAATCATCTTTGTAGGTGTCCGTGGTGAAGTGGTTACAAAAATTACTTTACTGTCAATTCTAGCCATAGGAAACAGATTCTTCTTCTAATATTAATTTTGGTTCTCTCTTTAATGCTTCATTGCCATAGTTAGAAATGAGAATGTGGCTCGCTTCGGACTTAAATCTGTTTCTAATATTTACCGCATAGGACTTGCCATATTCATCTACAATGTAGTCGCCATATAGTTTTTCTGTTAGCGGTGTTCTACCAATAACCATAAGTGCTTTGCACTTTAGTTTTTTATATTGGTTAGCTAACTCAATATGATTTTTTTCATTGAATCCGTCTTTGTGTTCAGCATTGCCATAATCAGAAAAAACACAATCATATGGCGGGTCTAAAAACATAAAGTCGTCTTTGGTCGCCATTTGGAAAATCTCGGAATAGTCGAGATTATATATTTCTGTATTTGCAAGTAATTTGCTGTGAGATTTTGTAACCAATGAAGTGTTTAGGTTCGCATATCGACCATAAGGCACATTAAATTCTCCTTTTGCATTGTAGCGTATCATTCCTGAATATGCGGTCTTATTTATGAAGAAATAAAGCAAAGCATCAGAGTATTTTTTTTCAGTAAGTTCATTGAACATATCTCTGATTTGATAATACAGAGGTTCGTTCTCGTCATCAACTCTTTTATCAGGCGTTTTACTTTTTAGTTCTTCAAATTTTTTTCGGTTGATAGCGTAAACTCGCTCTATCTCAGTTAATTCTTTTCTGAGTCTTTCAAAGTCGTTTTTTACACCTAAGTAAAATGAGATAAGTTTTGAATTAATGTCATTTATGATTGCTCTTTTCGGCTCTAAGTGAAAGAACAACGCACCACCACCAAAAAACGGTTCAATATATCGTCCGTTGTATTGTGGGATATGTCTAATCAAATAAGGGATTTCTTTTGATTTTCCTCCTCTATATTTTATTAAAGGCTTCATAATCTTGCTGATTTACTTTTGTTGCTATAAATATAGCACACCTTTGGTATTTTTTAGCTAAATTATTCCCAAAGGGGTAATATTTTGTAGTAAAACTCTCTACTCACATCTTACACACTTGCACTCCTCTCTGATGATTTTATTTTCCTCTCTGCTGTAAAAATCTTTCCAATCTTTAGTTTCCTCTTGTTTTTTCGTAATATCACAAATTCTTTGATAAAAAATATAGGGTTGGGTAGGACAGATTCGGATATTTTTCTCATCTGCAATTATGAGATAATTATTGGTTTTATCAAATTGCAAGCTAAGTACCTTGCTCTCGTTTTGAATCGAGAGTAGAGGCTCATTGATGAGATTCCCTACTTTGATGTCGTCCATTTTCCAAAGCAATACGGTGCCGTCCCAACTGCCTGAGGCTACGTACTGATTATCAGGACTTGTTACTATTGTCCTTACAATGCCTCTATGCTTTTTTTCTATGGCAAATTTAGCACTAAAATCATTTTTTTGTAGATTTTCTATGCTGATTTCCCACAACACAATCAACCTGCCGTTTACATCTCCTGCGACTAACCATTTTTGGCGTGGGATATAAGTAAGTGCATAAATTCCGCCTCTATTGGTTTGCTGATAAATCATCTTGCTTTGCTTGCTTGGGTCGTTCAAATCCAAAGCGATGATACTGCCTTGCTCATCTGCAAAGATTAGGTAAGATTGATGTTGATTTTCTATGATAACCAATTGTCTAATACTGCTTGCTTGTTGGAGGATTGGTTTGTAGATGTGATTTTTTAAATCATATTGATAGACAGAGCCTTGTATTGCATAGAACAAAGCATTGGCATTTTTTGAATGTACCATTGTCAGGATACTCCCTGACTGACTTACTAAGACTTCTTTTATAGTAGGATTTGACGTGTTCCAAGCTACGATTTGTCCGTCTTGGGTACTACAATAAATTTTTTCTTCTGCTATGATAATGCTACGGGGCGAACTCCTCTTAGAACCTGTGCTGAGTTTTTCTACTCCTTTCAGCTGGGGCAGACCTTCAGAGGAGGAGAATAGGAGTGCTTTGTTGATACCTTCATCTTGGTTATTGAAAATCAATTCATTGTCTTTGGTGATTGCCATTGCCCAAGACTCTGTATTTTCGTATAAATAGTCTTTTTGTTGGGCGATAAAGGCTTGACGCAAGGCATAAAATACTTCTGAGGAAGTTTTATTTACGCTCACTTGGTAGTTAATTAGGTCTTGAAAGGTCAATAAGTTGCCATAATTACGCCTATAAATAGGTATTCTCCGCTGATTGGGCTTAAAATAGACCGTATCCTCGTAGCGTGTTCTGATGTCATTTACGCTTTTGATAGTATTTTGTAAGCCATTTTTCTCCATTTGGTAAGCAGCTAAGGCAAGCCTATTTTTAAAATCTATGTTTTCTGTTTGGGCAGTGGATAAAATTGCTAACTCTTTGGCTTTGGCGTTAAATTCTCCTAACTTAGATTCTGCATTTTGCTTTTCTGCTTGCCTACTTTTGATTTCTGCCTGAAAAGCGGCATCATTGGCAAGGGTAGCACTAATCTGTGATTCTCTACTTGCCTTTTCTGCCTCTATACGTTGCTTACGTGCTGATTCTGCGGAATCTCTGGCAATCTGCTCCTGCCTTTTAGCTAAAGCCGCTGCCTGCTCGGCTCGTTCCTGTTCCAAAAGAGCTAATTCTGTAGCCTGCTCGGCTCTCACACGTTGGACTTGGAAAGAATCTCGGGCTTGGAGTGCTTTTTGTTTTTGGTAATCAGCGATTTCTTTCATGCGTTCTGCATCTTCCCTTCTCATCTCGGCTTTTTCTCTCTCGTTCATTGCAAAAATTCCCAATACTGCAATGACTCCTGTTACTATAAAAATACTGAAAACCAATACCCTACGCAAGAAAACTTTTTTATTGCGTCTTTTTCTACTCAATGCTATCAATCGAGTTTCGTCTTCTGTCCAAACCCTCATGCCCTTTTGCCCTGCTTCTACCAGATTGAGGTCTGTTTCGTCTAAAAGAATTTTTTTATTGTCCACAAAATCAACTACTTTGCTCTCTAAAATACGAGCAGCTCTTTGCCCTGGGCGGTCAGAGTTTTTGTACTCATTTTGAATCAGTGGGGCGAGGGTATCATGAGCAAGTCCTGTAATACTTTCGGTGCGGTTAGTAAGCAAGTACAAATCCTTACAAACTAACAGCAAGTCAAATACTTCTGCTCTATTTCCATAGCGATTCTCGATTTCCTCCAAGCTACGCGTGTCTGCCGTTCCTAAGTTAGTTGTATGGAAGCTAAGCAAGTCCAAAGCCAAGCCCGTCTGCTCAATTTCAGGATTCCATGACCTCAGCTTGCCCATTTGTTGGTAGAAAAAATCACCTAATAGTACCCCTTCTCTCCTCAGTTCTTGGTATCTATCCACCGAAAAAACCCTATAATCATCTTGGACTATCATATTCCACATTTTTGTTAGCAAGATTTGCAAGACAGGGGCGATAGAGGAGTCTTTGTCCTCCAGTAAGTCATCTGCGATAATAGCAGGGAGGTGTTCTTGGATTTCTAATCGGTATTTTTTCCTTAGTTTTTCTGTACGCGTAAGTCCTGTAACTACATCGATAATATCCTTTTTGTCTAAATGTGTTAAGAAAATATTTTCTCTCGGAATACCTTGAATCTTGAGCAGTTCCTCTATTTCAGGGTGATACTCTTTGCGATAGCTTAAAATGAGTTTCCCTTGTGGGCGATTTTGAGGATTTTTAAAAATGCTATCTAAATCAGCTAAAAATATTTCCAACTCATTAGGAAAAGCCGTGTTAGGCTGGGTAAAAACTTCTTCTACTTGGTCTAAGATGATGACCACAGGTTTCCCTTCTTTTTTTTCTTTGGCTTTCCAATAGCTAAGCAAGGAATCATTATGACCAATTTCTATTTCTTCTTCTATTTTGTGGAATCTTTTTTCATTAAAAATAGCATTGCCTTTGCGTTTCTGCCTCAAATCTTTGATGTCTTGGGCTACTGCTTTGGCTTGTTCGTATTTGTAGCGTTTGGCTTCGTGGGAAAAAACTTCCTCATTCTTCCTTTTAAAGCGATTAATCACAGCCAACAACTCTACTTTTAAGGCATCTTCGGAATGGAGGGCTATGCTTTCTAATTGGGCTATTTGCTCTAAGGTTTTCAAAAAACTTCCATTGATATTCAGTAGGTTATCTATCTGGTTTTGTGTAGTATGCCCGTTTTGGTAGCTTGTTTTTTCCTTAAACTCCAAAGCCTCTTTGAGCGTGCCAGACAAGCCTAACTCTCTATTACGTCTAAGATAAGCTACCTGATATTCTCCTTCTAAGCGAGGCAACAAACCCGCATCAAGTAAGGAAGACTTGCCTACGCCAGATTGCCCATAGAGCAAAATCACGGGGGCAGAGTTTTTAGAGGAAATACGATTGTATAAGTCCCTAATGTAGTAAGACCTACCAAAGAACACTTCCGCATGGCGGCGTTCATAACGCCCTAAAAACATAAAAGGCTCATCAGGTAAGTCATAGTTAGCGGGGATTTCTGGCAAGCCAAAAAGAGGGTTTTCTACTGCTTCAGGAAGATTCCATTCTTTGATAAGCTCTGCTCCCGTCCTTACGTACATTTCCCAAGGGAAGCGGTCTTCGGTAGCTTTGACCTCTCCTTTGCGATATAAGCCTCTCACACTATTTGAGCCTTTCTGAATTTTTACATAGTCTATTGCCTCTAACCAAGCTCGCTCTATGCTTGCCCCATTTGCCAAACCTCCATAAAAGCGAATGGAAAGTGAAGTAGCTATGTCATCACTGATAGCTTGCGAAGTACCTATCACTATGGGAACGCCTGCCTCGACCAATTCCTGTGATTGTTGTTGGGTACTACAGCCATTAAAAAAAATGAGTTTTAGCCCTTTTTGTTTAGCGAAAAAAGACACCAGCCCTCCTCCGTGTGCAATGGAATGTGAACCATCTAACTGCTCCAAAAGCAGCTGGTAGCCGTCTGCATGACCTCCATAGTGAAAAACAGCTATCCTATCTTTGTAGCGATTGTCTTGGAAAACATCTAAGATGTTCTCAATTGTGGCATTTGCTCGCTCTAAAACTTCGCACAGCCCTGCGTCCTCAGCTTCGTACAAAGCCCTGCGAACGCCGTCCATCTCTAAGGGTAAGTTCCTCAGATAGCGAGTATTGTCGACCTTATCGTTGGCAAAGGCAAGAAATATGATAGGTTTTGCAGGCATTGGGGGCTTTTAAAATTTTTTATCTGATAATGTGCAAGTTAGAAAATTTTGGAATAAAATGAGAAAAATAGTGAAGGAAATTTTTACTACTGTTAATTATTGGGCAAAATTACAATAACAAATTTGCCAATTTATTTACTTCCTAAGCATAAAAAGTAAAAAAATATAAAGGCTGCTTGACTTTTCAAACAGCCTTTATCATCTAAAAAATTACAATCCTAAGTCTTTTATGATGGCTGTAATCCTTTCTTTAAGCACCTGTTCGGTAGCATCGTAGTCTGCTTTTGATTTCAGGGTAGTATTTACACTAAAATAAAACTTAATCTTAGGCTCTGTGCCAGAAGGTCTTGCCGAAATCTTGCTACCGTCTTCGGTGTAAAACTGCAATACGTCTGATTTGGGAAATGCTAAAGGAGTAGTCGTGCCTGCTATCAAATCCTTGGCGATACTCTCTTGGTAATCAAGCACTTTAGTAACTTTGCTTCTATTGATGATTGTGGGAGGGTTTCTGCGCCACTCAGCCATCATTGCTTTGATTTCTTCTGCCCCTGTTTTACCTTTTTTGGTAATAGAAATTAGGTTTTCGTAGTAAAAACCATATTTCAAATAATTATCTATGAGCATATCAAACAAACTCATGCCCTTGTCTTTGGCATAAGCCACCAACTCGGCAATCATTCCACAAGAAGCTACCGCATCTTTATCCCTCACCGCATCACCTATTAGGTAGCCGTAACTCTCCTCGCCTCCTGCAATAAAAGTTTCCTTCCCTTCTTTTTCTTTGATAACTTCGGCTATGTACTTAAAGCCTGTCAAAGTATTGTAACATTTCACCCCGTTTGCCTCAGCCATCTTATCTATCAATTCAGAAGTTACTATTGTTTTTACCACCATTTCCTTTCCTGTAATTTTCCCTGCCTCTTTCCAAGCCTGAATCATGTAGCCGATGAGCAAGCTACCTGTTTGATTCCCATTCAAAAGCACAAATTCACCTTTATGATTTTTTACTGCGATTCCTACCCTGTCTGCATCGGGGTCAGTCGCCATGAGTACGTCTGCATCTATCTCTTTTGCCTGTTCTAATCCAATGCGCATCGCTTCCTCCTCCTCAGGATTAGGATAAACTACCGTAGGGAAGTTTCCATCTGGAGTGGCTTGCCTTTGCACGATATGGACATTGGTAAAACCCATTTTTTCTAATAATTTGGGGACGAGCGTGATACCCGTTCCATGAATAGGAGAAAAAACAATTTTTAAATCTTTCTGCCTTTGGATAACATCTTTGGAAACAGAAAGCCCACAAATCATATCTAAATAGACCTCATCTACTTCTTTACCTATGATTTGTATATTTTCTGCCATACGCTCAAACTTAATTTCCTCTACGGAAGTAATTGCATTTACTTCTGCGATGATGTTTTTGTCATGTGGTGGTGTAACCTGTCCTCCGTCAGTCCAGTAGGCTTTGTATCCATTGTATTCTTTGGGATTGTGAGAGGCAGTAAGTACAACCCCACTATGGCACCCAAAATGGCGAATAGCAAAAGAAAGCTCAGGAGTAGGACGCAAAGACTCAAAGAAATATACTTTAAAACCATTTGCAGAGAAAACATCTGCTACTATAGAGGCAAAAAATGGGCTGTTATTTCTACTATCGTGAGCCACAGCTACTTTTACCTGTTCGTTGGGGAAGGCTTTTTTAAGGTAGTTGCTTAACCCTTGTGTAGCCGCCCCTACCGTATATTTGTTCACGCGATTAGAGCCTACTCCCATAAGTCCACGTAAGCCGCCAGTACCAAATTCTAAATCTTTGTAAAAAGAGTCTATGAGTTCTTCTTCACTCATCTTACTAATGGCTTCTTTGGTTTCGGCGTCATAGTTTCCTGACTTCCATTGGTCTATTTTTTTCTGAATTGTGATGTCCATATTGATTTATTGGAATTTTATATTTAAGTAAGTAACTCAACTGACTTATCTGACGGTAGTCAGACAAGCCTTCATTCCAAAAGTAAAAAACTTTTTTGCTTATTCCAAGAATGAGGACATAGTAAATTTCTCTAATATTTTAAGCGTAGCAGATTTTTTTGTCTAAAAAAAACTGTTTACCTTTATTAAAATTTTGAAGCATCAATCTAAAATGAATATGAAAGTTTTTTTTCTCAGACAAGGATTATTTAGCCTGCTTATTCTTATTCAAATAACTTGTTTATTTGCTCAATCTCCACTATGGCAAGGCAAAGGGCGAATAGTGATAAGTGCCGATGGAAACGAACACGACCACGACGACTGGGCAGCCACTCCTTTGTCTTTGGCTTTGATTGCGGCTAAAGGACTACAAGATAAACTGACGGTTTATATTTACTCCGACCATATATGGGGGAGCAATTATGAGCATCCGGGTGTGGACGGCGTAACGCCCTATGAACAAATGAAAGAAAGTACACTGAAAGGAGGAAAAATATTTGGATTTAAAAAAACCAAATTTATATGTGCTGTAGATAACCCTGAATCAGCCTATGAGGCATTAAAACAAGAAATAGATAAGTCCGATGAGGGAAATCCACTTTTCATTATTGCCGATGGTCCCGTTCATGTAATCGGTGAAGCGATTGCCAGAGCAAATAAGGACAAGAGAAAATATGTTACCGTCATCTCTACCATTAATAATTGGAATGATACTCATGCAGACCAACCCTATCCATGGGAGAGCCATTCGGGGTGGACTATGCCAGAAATTAGACAGAGTTTTTCAAATGCTGAGGGTGGCGAGTTAAAAATTGTTTCCATTAAAAACCAAAACCTTTGCCTAATGAAGAATTGGAAAGAATACGAGTGGCTCATTACCGCTCCAGCGCGTAATCATAGCTACTACAAAAAAGGGAGTTGGCGATGGCTCTTTGATAGGCTTTGCATGAGTATCAAACCTGTTTCTGGAGCTGAAAATTACTATGCAATAGATGCTTCGGACGCAGGGAAAGTGGTCTATCTGCTTACTGGGATTGAGGATACTTCGCCTCAGTTATGTTATGAGATAATGAAGAATCCTCCTCAGAAATAAGCAAAAACAGCACTTAGCACCTTTGGTATGCCTTGGTTTGATTTCAATTGATGATTTCAAACTTTCCCTCAACGGCATACCATCGCTTCCATGCTCCTCCCTCTCCCTCCCATGTGTTTAAGTCAAAAGTGTGTGCTGTATTACCTTTGATTTCATAAGTACGAACGGCATTTTTCCCCCGCTCCCAAGTAAGAGGCTGCCCTACTTGGCACACCTCAGGTTTTTCAGTTTGATTGATAAGAAAGTAGGCATAGTTCTCTCCCACTACTTGCAATTTTCCACTTGGCTCTATACAGACAGCAGTCCGCTCATCTACACCAATACCCTTGGCTTGTTTCCAATTATAGTCTTGGTATAGGCGAGCCAAAAAGGTAAAATGCCTACCTTGTCGGTCACGTTGTGAATAATGTGTATCTATAATCGTGCTTTTAAAAAGGTTAATTTTTAAGAAGTTACTTGTTTGTAAGCTCATAAAGGTATGGTAAGGATTAGCTAAGGCTTCCGCTGAGATAATAGAACCTGTAAGTGCATCATAGATGCCCTCCCCAAGTACAGCACTGCCTGCACTTGTACCTCCAATAGCTACCTTTTTCTCATTGATAAGATAGTTAAGAGCTGCTTCCACGGGAGTTTCCTTCCAGAAATTGATATAATTGGCTTGGTCGCCTCCTGCGATGAATACCGCCTCAGCTTCTTTTAATCGCCTAATTACATAACTATCTCCCGCTAATGCTCTTGAGTTGATAAGTAAAGTTTCCACCGAATTAACTTTATGTAAGTCGTACAAGTATTGATTGTAGCCAGTACCTCCTGATGCCCTAATTATTACCAAATCCCCGCCGTCTGAATGTTCGGCAAGCCATTTCATGGCTGCATCTACGTCTGCCCCTCCTCCTGCTAACAAAAAGCCAGCTTTATGATTAGTTTTTACATCTACGGTATCTCCTACGATGCCAATAGCGGCTGGGCTATTTTTTTGCTTATCTAATAGCTGAGGACTATGCTTGGTTTGACTACAAGCCATGAGCATAAAAAATAAAAATAGTAACAAGTGTAAGTACATTTTCAAATTTAGTTTATAAAGTTGTTTAAGATTCTTTCTTTTACCAATTCTGTATATAAAAATTACCATAATTATTTAGTTAGTCTAACTTCATTAAAATCAATGTCTATTATAACTGCAAAAACCTAATCCTGTTAGTCAAGAGTTGCAATGTTAGTCCCCAAAGAGTTGCCATGAAATTGCAGGTTTGGGGAGGATACAGCTATTCCTTATGTTTATGCCCCCTATTTACTAACTTTTGTTAAATGCAAGATAAGATTTCTATACTTTCCATTAAAAAAATCTAATTTTAACACCAAAATTTGATGCTGTGTGTCTTTCACAGTGAATTACTTTTCTAAACCAATAAATCATTAACACAAAATAAAAAATTATGAAAAAGTTACACGTAGTATTATCTGTATTTGTGCTGTGCTGTTGTTTTAGCTTAGTACAAGCCCAAATCACGCCTCCTGCACCCAGCCCTGCGGCTTCTGTAACCCAGGTAGTGGGTTTGACTAATATTTCAGTTAATTACTCTCGCCCAAGTGCCAGAGGGAGAGTAATTTTTGGAGATTTAGTCAAATACGACAGAGTTTGGCGTACAGGAGCAAACCAAGCTACCAGAATCTCCTTCTCTGATGAGGTTACTATCGAGGGAAATAAGTTAGCCAAAGGCGAGTATGCAATTATGTCTTTCCCCAATCCCAATGAATGGACGGTAGTATTCAGCAAAAACTTGAATACAGGGGAAGGCAACTACAAGCAAGAGGAAGACGTTTTGAGAGTAAAAGTAAAGCCTATGACTGCTGCAAACAAGGTAGAAACTTTTACTATTTCTTTCACTGATTTGGGCATGAACTCCGCTAATTTGGAGTTTGCTTGGGAAAATACAGTGGTTAAACTAAAAATAGAAACCGATGTAGATGCCAAAGTGGAAAAACAAATCGCTGATTTTACCAACCCCAATAAAGATGCCAATGGTTTCTTCCAAGCCGCTTCTTACTATTTCAATAACAACAAAGACATCAACAAGGCTTACGAGTGGATTGTCAAATCTACGTCTATGCAACCTCAATACTGGACAATGTACCTGAGAGCACAAATAGAAATGAAAATGAAAAAGTACAAAGATGCTATGGCAAGTGCTGAGAAATCTATGGAAATGGCAAAAACGGCTAACAATATGCAGTACGTAGAGTTCAACGAGAAACTTTTGGCAGAGGCTAAAAAAATGAAGTAAAAAATGTAAAAGTTAAATATAGGCTATCTAAGACTAAAATGGTTTTAGGTAGCCTAATTTTTTAATACTTACTTTAATTTTTTATTATTGCTAAATATTTGTATATTTGATTTTGTATTTACCCTCCTCAATTTTTTTATTAAGTTGGAAACTTATGCAGGAAAATACACATCGGCAAGTAGATGTTCGTCAATTTATTAACCGTTTTAGTTTCAATACCATTCAAGGCAGAACTTTGGTATTGGTTTTTCTATCTTTAGCCTTATTTTTTACTCTTTCTATTATCGTCTATGTGCAGAATCAGCAGACCTATCGCATCAGTCGCGACGTAGAACATTTGGAAATACCTCTGGCACTTGCTGCCTCCAGTTTGTCAAGTGGTTTAGACAAAGTTACTGCCTCCCAAGAAGCCTACATTATGTCTGGCGATGAGACAGATAGAACAGAACGTACCCAAGTATGGGAAAAAGAAATCAAAGTAGCCTTGGAAACTCTCAATCAACTAAGCAATGAATCCAACTCAAAAGCAGACAGACAACAAGTGGCAGAGATTAACCGATTGCTTATAGATTTTAAAAATGTTCAGGATAAAGTAGATAACTATTTTTTAGAAAATCGTCGTGCTTTTAACTACGAGGGCATTAGCACGGACAGCGTCAGTGCCATTGCGATAGAACAACTTGCTCAGTATAACCAAGACCGCAAAACCCAACAAAAAATGGTGGAAATGCTGGCAACAGAAGCTACCCCCATTCGCCAAAAAATTGCTAATGCCATACAACCACTTATACAAACCCAACAAACCTTGCTGAAAAATGAGGTCAACCTAATCCAATCCAATATCCAAAGAACAAACATTACTATTATTGTTTTGGGAAGTTTGGCGGTAATTTTAATTTTGGGCATATCCTATTCGCTTATCCTCAATTTGCGTCATTCTATTGCTTACCCTGTAGCTTTGCTAAATAAACTTGCCTTAGGCGAGTTAGACCAAAAACCTCACCAAACCAAAGACGAACTCAATGCAATTATTCAAGCGGGTTTGCAACTTTCTGAAAATCTCAAAAAGGCAAGCGAGTTTGCGCTGAGCGTAGGAAAGGGTAGATATGATGTTGATTTCCGGCCTACCAGCCCAAATGATACCTTAGGAAATGCTCTTATGCAGATGCAAGCCCAACTCCAAGCTGCTACCATACAAGAGAAAAAACGCATTTGGGCAACGGAAAGCATGGCAAAGTTTGTGGAAATCATACGCAGAGATTATACTTCCTTCAAAGAAATGCTTGATGAGGTCATCTCCAATCTGGTGAACGTGCTCAGTGCTAATCAAGGAGGTATCTTTGTATTGAATAATGACAATGCCCAAGAAACCTATTTAGAATTAGTTAGTTGTTATGCTTACAACAAAAAAAGATTTGTAGAAAAAAAGATTCGGGTGCGAGATAAATTTGCCGAGGGGCTTATCGGACAGGCATACATAGAAAAACAAACCCTTCATCTCAACGAAATTCCCGAAGGTTACATGCAGATTACTTCTGGACTGGGAGAGGCTACCCCCAGAGAATTGCTTATCGTTCCTCTAAAAATTAATGACAAAGTTACAGGAGTCATAGAATTGGCGAGTTTCAAACCTTTTGAGAAACAAGAGGTTGATTTTATTGAGAAGTTAGCGGAAACGCTTGCTTCCACCATCGTTACCACTAAAATTAATGAACAGACCAAAAAACTCTTAGCTGACTCACAATCGCAGCGTTTGATTCTGCTTAGCAAGGAGGAGGAGATGCAAAAAACACAAAAAGAACTTGTGCAAGTCAAAGAAAGTTTGGAGATAGAAATGCAAAAGCAAAAAGCAGCGATGCAAGAATTAGAATCCAAAGAAGCTACCTTAGAAGCGTTGATTAATAACATAGACGATGTAGTGATTGTGTTGGACACTCAGTATAGACTTATCCTTTTCAATGAGGTATATCGCAATAACCTCAAAATTAGGACAGGTATGGAAGCCGAACAGGGGCTATATATCTTGGATACTTATTTGCCTGAGCAGAAACCTATTTTTAAAGCCTATTTTGATAGGTGCTTGGCAGGAGAAAAATTTGTGGTTGAGGAAAAACTCTTATTTGCCCAAGAAGTTCGATACTATGAGATTCATTATAACCCCATCAAAGACGAAAATAAACACATTACAGGAATCTCTATCTTTACTCGTAATATTACCGAAAGAAAGCAACAAGAGAACAAGGTCATAGAAGCAATACAAATGGAAAAAGAGAGAGCTAAGATACAAATAGAAGCCCAAAAAAAATTATTTGAGCAAAGTATCACTGCCTTCAAAGAAAAAGAGCAACATTTGGTACAAAAATTGGCAAAGGTTGAGAATGAATTGACTTCTTTTAAAAATGAAACAAAAATTTTCTAATTTTGCATAAATAATACTTCCCCCTTTAAAACGAGCAGGCATAAAATCGTTAGCAAGCAAATTCTTTTCAGTCTATTTCAGCATAAATAATGCGTAACTCATTTACTTACAAAGGGCTTCAGTTTTTACTATATGCGTGTTTCCTTAGTCTATCTACTATGTATATAGCTGTGGCTCAAAAAGTGCTTGTAGTAAGTGATGAAAAAGGAGAGTATCCTATCAGCACAGAATTGTTTTACTTAGAGGATTCTCTCAAAACCCTGTCTATTTATGAGATTGCTTCTGGAAAATACGACCACCTGTTTAAGCAGTTAGAAAATACCAATACGAACTTAGGTTTCTCTAATTCAGCATTTTGGGTCAAATTGGAGATAGATAATCAAACTACGCGCCAAGAAAATTTTTTTTTAGAAATCAACTATCCTATGTTAGACAGCATAGAAATTTACTATGACGAGTTGGACAAGTGGTTGGTCAAAAAATCTGGCGATTATTTTCCTTTTAGCACTCGCGAAGTCAAAAATAGAAACTTCGTATTCCCTATTACTATTTCTACTTGGGATTCCAAAGTTTTTTACTTGCGTATTTCTTCAGACGGCAATAGTGTACGCCTCCCAATGACGCTCTGGACCCCTATCGCATTCAGCGAATACAATCACAATATTCAGTTTTTCTTTGGGATTATCTACGGCATCATTTTGCTAATTATTTTAGAAAATATATATATCTTCTTCTCTATCAGGGACACCAGCTATCTGTATTACGTCTTTGCTATGCTGAGTTCCTTTTTTCTCATTACTATTCTCAATGGTCATGCTTTCGAGTACCTCTGGCCCGAGAATGTATGGATGCAAAATCATATCCTGCCCGTCATTACTCTTTCTTTGGGCTTTTGGACAGCAGTATTTTGCAGAGATTTTTTAGAAATGAAGGAATATTCTCCTGTATTGGACAAAATTTTAATGAGCTTTGCTCTTGTTACTGTAGGTTTAATGATACCTTCCATTATTCTCCCTTCCTTTATTATGTCTGTGGTAACTTCTTTGATAGGATTGTTAGAGGGAGTTACTTTATTTATTGCCAGCCTACTTGCTGTTTACAGAGGTAGCCACCCTGCTCGCTACTTTTTATTGGGGTTTTCATGCTACGGCTTAGGACTATTGGTTTATTCTGTAAAACATTTAGGGCTTATCCCGCTCAATCTATGGACAGACAACAGTATTCAAATAGGAGCGGCGGCACAGGTCATCTTACTTTCTTTTGCCTTAGGTTCTAAACTCAAAGAATTTAAGCGTAGGAATGCCAAAGTAAAAGAAGAAGCATTACAATTACAGAAACAGATTAATGAGCAGTTGGAAGAGAAAGTAGCAGAAAGAACCCAAGAAATACAAGAAAAAGCACACGAACTCGAGGCGGCATATAGGAACATGGCTTTACTCAGTCAAATAGGGCAAGAAATCACCTCTACGCTTAGTATTGAAGATATTTTTAGCAAATTGTACCGTTATGTCAATGACATGATGGACGCATCAGTCTTTGGAGTAGATATTTACAACTCTGAAAAACAGGTTATTGAGTACAAACTCAATATAGAACGCAACCAGCGGCTGCCTTCAGAGGTGATTCCGATGACTGATACAACTAACCTTTCTGTATGGGTAGTAAAAAACAGAAAGGAAGTATTTATGAATGACTTTGCCAAAGAGTATATCAACTACATACCTGATTATCAGCCACCTCCAGTGGCTGATGTTGAACCTGCTTCGGTGATTTACATTCCCTTAGTCGTAGGGGATAAGGTACTGGGCGTAACTACTGTTCAGAGTTTTGAAAAAAATGCCTATACGCATCAGCACTTGGAAATTATGCGTACTTTGGCATCTTATACCTCTATCGCCTTAGACAATGCCTCTGCTTACCATGAAATAGAAAACTCTAACATAAAAATTACACAAAGTATCCGCTATGCAAAGCGCATCCAAGATGCTATTTTGCCAGATACCGAACTAATTAAAAAGAATTTTGAGGAATATTTTATCATTTATCACCCCAAAGACATCGTCAGTGGAGATTTTTACTGGTTTGCTGAGTTACCTTCCGCCAACGGCAGTTCCCAAACAGCTGGGGTCATACTTGCCGTAGTAGATTGCACAGGACACGGCGTACCGGGGGCGTTTATGACCATGATGGGCAATGACTTGCTCAACCAGATTGTCATAGAAAATGAAATTACCAGCCCAGATTATATCATTGCTGAGCTGGATAAAAAAGTTACTAAAAACTTAGACTCTTCCTTAGAAAAGCGCAATGATGGCATGGACGTAGCCGTAGCTGTCATAGAAAGAGAAAAGCAACTCATTCATTTTGCAGGAGCAAAACTTCCTCTGTATAGAGTCCGTAATGGAGTGTTAGACCAAATCAAAGGCAATATTTTCCCAGTAGGCAGTAAGCAATACAAAAATGATAAAGTTTTTGATAAGCATAGCATTTCCTACCAAAAAGGAGATACCATATACTTATTTTCTGACGGCTTCCAAGACCAGTTTGGAGGAGATAAAAAAAGCAAATATACCACCAAACGCTTCCGACATTTTCTTACCGAAATGTACGGCATGAGCATGGAAGAGCAAAAAGAAATGCTCGAGAAAGAACTAATTTATTGGAAAAATGGAGGCAGGCAGACCGATGACATTTTGGTAATGGGCTTTAAATTGTAGAAAAATAAATAGGAAATACCTCTAAAAGAGTATAAATTTATTTTTAAATATAAAATTTTACTTTTGCATCGTACCATTCACTAATCAAAGCTATTTTTACAGTTAATTGCTTAACCAATGAAATATATTTTCATGATTAAATTTATAGGTGTGTATATACTATTCAGTATAGCATCTTATGCGCAGTCCTCTTTTTCCCTTCGCCAAGCGATTAAACAAGCCGCACTGAATCACCCCTATTTGAAAATTGCTCAATATAATATACCCATTTCCCAAAGTGATATAATTACCGCAGGGCTAAAATATAATCCTCAGCTTAATAATCAGACTTTATTGCTTTTTGATAAAGGGCAATTTGCTGATAACTCCTCCTTTTTGATTAGTGGGAGGAATAGACAAGACTGGTGGCAATTCACGCAAACTTTTTATGTAAAACAACAAAGACAACGAAAAATAGATTTTGCAAAGGAAAATGTAAATTTGATAACGAAAAGCAATGAAGATTTAAAAAGAAACTTGGTGTATGAAGTAGCTAATTTGTGGTTAGATACATGGATTTTACAACAAAAACTTATCTTACTAACAGAAACAAAAAATAATGTGGATACGTTGGTGCGAATCAATGAAAATCGCTTGAAGAACGAAGTCATTTTACCTTCGGAACTCACTCGTACTCAGATTCTTTCAGAGCAGTACCAACTCGAGATTCTTAGTACAGAACGTTTGTTTTCCACCCAAAGCAAGTCTTTGGCTTTTTTGCTTGGCAGAAATGACAGCGTAAATGTTACAGAGGTCGACCTCGATTTCCAAAATTTGCCACAGACCTTAGATAGCCTCTTAGCCTTAGGTTTTAGACAACGTACAGATATTCAAGTAAATCAGCAAGCTATTATCACCGCAGAAAGTAATATCAAACTGCAAGAGGCACTCAAATATCCCCAACCTGAACTGGGCATCATCATCAATCCGCAAAACAGCATTATGTATGCAGGCATTTTTGCCACCTTACCTATCCCACTTTTTGACCGCAACCAAGGTGAAATCCAAAAATCAAAAGTAATCAAACAACAAGCCGAACTCCAACTTAGCACAAGCCAACAACAAGCCCAAATAGAAATCCTCAATGCCTATAATTTATATCAAACAGCTAAGCAAAATCTAACCAGATTTAGTAACATTGTCGATAAGTCAAGGCTGGTAGTCAATACTGTTCGTTATGCTTACCTGAAAGGAAATACCACCATCATTGACTACTTAGAAGCCCAACGCACCTTCTTTGATACTCAGCAATTTTACAACGAAGCCTTACAAGATTTGCAGAAAAAATACATTCATCTGCTTTATGTAAGTGGCTGGATTCAACAGTTAGTGGAATAAATGGAATGGTTTGAAAATTATTTTAAATTAAGAATAATAGAATGGCAATGAAATCGTATAAAATATTCATTTTGAGTTTTTTACTTTTTGCTTGTGAAAGTAAGGACAAACCAGCTTTCCAAGTGCAAAAAGCAGAAAAACCACAAATCAAAGAGAATGGCACGCAAATCATTTTTGCGTCTTTACCTCCTTATTTCGATACTTGGTATGCTTCCAAACGTTCTTTAGAAGGCAAGGTAGAAGCACCCGCCAAAGTTGCCGCTACCATTTATGCAGGGGCAGGAGGCGAGGAGAACAAAATTATTCTTTTCGAGAATCCTGAAATTACCCAACTGTATAGTGCTTATTTGCAGAGCGTTGCACACTTTAATAGAGATACTGAGTTTTATACAAGGGTACAAGATATGTATAAAAATGGTGCAGCAACGGGTAGGGAACTCTTAGAAGCGAAAACAGGTATGATTGAAGCACAAAATGAGATGCTCGAAGGGGAAACTCGCTTGCGAGTTTTTGGCTACAAACCCTCCGAACTCAAATCTGCCCCGCCTAATACAGCTTGGATAGTAGCAAGTGTCGCAGAGCCAGACCTGCGCTACATCAGAGTAGGAAATACCAGCCAAATAGAGTTCAAATCTTATAGCAATGAATTTTTTGAAGGTAGAATTGTAGCTATTGGCGAAGTGCTGAACCCCAATACTCGAACGGTAAACGTAAGAATTGCGCTCCCAAATAGAGATGAGAAGTTCAAACCCGGAATGTTTGCAGAAGCTCGCTTTGGCATCATGGAAAGCGATAAAATAGCCGTGCCTAATACTTCCTTAGTTACTGTAGAGGGCAAAACCTATATTTTTAAAAGAAAAGGCAATGTTTTCCAGCGTAGCGAGGTACTAACAGAAAAGCAAATCGGTGAATATACAATTTTAAAAAGTGGGGTAAGCGAAGGAGATAGTGTGGTTATTTCCAACGTAATACTGCTCAAAGGGTTCAGTTTTGGGTATTGATTTAGAAATGAGGAATCTGGAATGATTAAAATATAAATTAGTCATTCTTAATTAGTAATTAAAATTTTGCAATTAGTCATTAAAAAAAGTGATAAACAAGATACTAATATTTTCTTTTCGCAACCCCGCCACAGTGATTATTGGGGCTTTGGCATTGATGCTGGTTGGCTATTATGCTTTCACAGAGCTAAAAATTGAGGCATACCCCGATATTTCCGATACCAACGTAACTATCATTACGACCTATGAGGGGCGAGCCGCCGAGGAGGTAGAACAGCAGGTTACTATTCCCATAGAAAGAGCGTTGAACAGTGTGCCACGAGTGCTTTCTCGCCGTTCTCGGACTATTTTTGGCTTGTCGGTAGTACAGCTTACTTTTACCGACGGCACTGACGATTTTTATGCTCGGCAGGTAGTCTTGGAAAAACTACAAGCAGCAGAGATTCCCGATGAGGTACAGCCAGAACTTGCGCCTTTGACTACCCCTGTGGGAGAAATTTTCCGCTATATTGTGGAAAACAAGGGGGATTTTACACCAATGGAGATTCGTACTTTACAAGATTGGGTGATTAAACCCGCTCTTTTGCAAGTGCAAGGTGTGGCAGACGTTACTACTTTTGGCGGACCTATCAAAGAGTTTCATATCCTGACCAGCCCTGAGCAGTTGAAACACTACGATTTGAACTTAAATGACTTGATAGATGCCGTAGAAAAAAATAACAAAAATACAGGTGGAAATGTTATCCAAAGGGGTGGACAGGGCTTTGCAGTTAGAGGCATTGGCACATTGCGGAATGAAAAAGACATTGAGAATATTGTAGTCAAAGCGGTGGACGGCGTGCCTATTTTTATGAGAGATGTTGCCAAAATAGAAATCGCTCCACCTAATCCTTCAGGAATTTTTGGATATACTGTAACAGAGGAAGATATTGACTCCAATACAGGAACAGAAGGTATCGTATTGGCTATCAGGGGAGAAAATCCTTCGGAACTGCTCAAGAAATTGCAAGCTAAGATTCAAGAACTCCAAACCAATGAACTGCCTAATGGGATTCGCCTTCGGATTATTTACAGTCGTGCAGAATTGGTGGGTTATACACTCAAAACCGTTTCACATACCTTGATAGAAGGGCTTATCATTGTAGTAGTGGTGCTGATATTTTTTCTCAGTAGCCTTCGCAGTGCTTTGATTGTGGCGATTACTATTCCCATTTCCTTGCTTTTTGCCTTTCTCATGATGCAGTTGGTAGGGATTCCTGCCAACTTGCTTTCTTTGGGGGCGATTGACTTTGGGATAATCGTAGATGGGGCTTGTGTCATGGCGGCAGCTTTGGTAAGAAAAGTAAAGGAAGCTGAGGAAAAAAGAGATGCACAAGACTTGGTAGTCAGGGACTTATGCGAGATTTCTGCTAAAGAAATTGGGCAGGAAATTTTCTTTACTGTACTCATTATTATCTTGGCTTATCTTCCTCTTTTTACCTTGCAAAGGGTAGAGGGTAAGCTATTTTCGCCTATGGCTTACACGCTTTCTTTTGGTGTCATCGGAGGGCTGATTTGTGCTTTGACCATTATTCCTGTGCTGATTTCTTTGGCATATAAAAATTATCTGAAGAAAAAACGTAGGCTCAATATTAAAAACTACCTGCTTGTTTGGTTAGAAAAAGGATATGAAAAATTACTGCCTCTTTTGCTAACTTACTGTAAGCCATTTCTAATAGCTACTTTTGGAGGAGTAATTTTTATTTACTTGACCGTTTTGCCACAAGTGGGAACGGAGTTTTTACCTGAGTTAGATGAAGGCTCTATTTTTGCTCGCTGCTTCTTGCCATCGGGGGTTTCTATCCAAGAAAATGCCAAAATTGCCCCAATTATTCGCAAGGTGATTTCTAAACACACCCAAGTCAAAAATGTATTTACCCAAACAGGACGCAATGACGATGGCACTGACCCCTTCGCTCCAAACCGTACTGAAATTATGATAAGCCTCAAAGATTATTCGCTTTGGGCTGCGGACACCACCAAGCAGGAACTCATTAGCCAAATTCGCTATGAGTTACAAACTGCTCTCCCCGGTGCTTATTTTTCCTTCGGGCAACCTATCATAGACCAAGTTTCGGAAGTAGTAACGGGCAGTGCCGCAGATTTAGCAATTTCTATTATAGGTGATGACCTGACTTTGATGCGAAAAACCGCAGATAGCATTGTAAGTATTGTTAGAGAAATACAAGGAGCAAGTGAAACAGGCATAGAGCAAGAAGGCATACAAACGCAGTTGAGTATAGAAATAGACAGAGAAAGTGCAGCTCGCTATGGCATCAATGTCAGTGATATACAGTTGATGATAGAGGCAGCTATTGGAGGGAAAATCATCGGAACTGTTTATGAAGGGGCAAGGCGTTTTGACATCAAAATTCGTTTTTTACCCGAGTACAGAGATAACATAGATGTCATTAAAAATTTACTTATCAACTCTCCCTCTGGGGCAAGGATTCCGCTTTACCAACTGGCAGAAATCAAACTCATAGATGGGCAAACTAATATCACTCGCTTAAATGGAAAAAGATTGATAGCTGTTCGCACTAATGTCAGAGGGCGCGACCAGGGCGGCTTTGTGGCAGAATGTCAGAAAAAAATAGACGCACAAATTCACCTGCCCAAAGGATACAGCATCGAGTATGGAGGTCAGTTTGAAAACTTAGAACGCGCAGGAAAGAGATTGATGTTAGTGATTCCTTTGACTTTTGTCTTAGTGGGGGTTTTACTTTTTACCCTCTACCGCAACTTGCAAGATACTTTAATCACTATTCTTTGCGTGCCTTTAGCTGCTTTGGGAGGTGTCATAGCTTTATTGATGCGAGGCTACAACTTCAATGTTTCGGCAGGGGTAGGTTTTGTTTCTCTTTTTGGAGTATCAGTTATGGCAGGTGTACTACTCGTTTCGGCGTATGAACGCAAGAAAAAGGCTGGTTTTTACGACTTTAAAAAATTGGTCTTGCAAGCCTCTGTCCACGAGCTTCGTCCTATTCTAATGATGCTTTTCGTAGCTATCATAGGTTTAATTCCCGCAGCACGTTCCACAGGTATAGGCTCAGACGTGCAAAGACCTCTGGCGACGGTTATTATTGGTGGGCTAACTACTACGCTTATTTTCGTTCCTTTTATTATTCCTACTTTGTATTATTTCTTGGATTGGAAAAGTAGAAAAAGGAAGTAAATGATAGATGGCAAAGTATGACTCTCTGAAAGATTTTTAATTTGTCAATATTTATCTATTTATAGAATAAAAATAACTTATTTTTGCTTTCAAGAGAAATCTATCATTAAAACTAACTCATTGACTATGAAATTATTTCGTTTTGGAGAAGTAGGTAAGGAAAAACCGGGTGTACTCATGCCCGACGGATTAAAAATAGATGTAAGCGGGTTTGGAGAGGATTACTCCGAAGAGTTTTTTACAAATCATGGCATCAATCGCCTCAAAGATTGGCTACAAGCTAACTTTGCAAAATGTCCTATTGTACCAGTTGAGGCTCGCTTTGGCGTACCCTTGTACAAGCCAAGTAAAATCATTTGTATCGGGCTAAACTATCGCAAACACGCCTTAGAAACTAATGCAAAGATTCCTACTGAGCCGATTATTTTTTTCAAATCTACTACGGCTCTTTGTGGAGCTAATGATGATTTGATTATTCCTAAGAATAGTGAAAAAACAGACTGGGAGGTTGAGTTGGCGGTAGTCATCGGGAAAAAAGCCTCCTATGTAAGCGAAAGTGAAGCAATGGATTATGTGCTTGGTTATGCTCTGCACAACGATTACAGCGAGAGAGCCTTCCAAATAGAGCGTGGCGGGCAGTGGGTAAAAGGAAAAAGCTGTGATACTTTTGCTCCTTTGGGACCTTTCATTGCTACCAAAGATGAGATTCCTAATCCCAACAACTTGCCTCTTTGGCTCAAAGTAAATGGTAAAATGGTACAAAATAGTAATACTTCGGATATGATTTTCTATGTACCTTTCTTAGTCAGCTATATAAGCCAATTCATGACCTTGTTACCGGGCGACATTATTTCTACAGGCACCCCCGAGGGGGTAGGTTTGGGAATGAATCCCCCTACTTACCTCAAAGCAGGCGATATAGTTGAGTTAGGCATAGAAGGTTTGGGAACATCAAGGCAAGTAGCCAAAAACTACAAGTAACCTACTGTTCCGTTGTGCGTGATTTGAAAGAAAACCGCTAAATTTGCCAAAACTTTAACAATCAGAATGCAAGACGAAATTCAAGAATTTATAAAAAAAGATTGGCGTAACCACAAACGTATTTTTGCAAACCTTACGAAGTAGCCCAAGTGCCAACGGCTACATTATGGGAGCAGTTAGCGAACTGCTTTTGAAACAGTATTTGGAAAGCTTGGGTTACGAAGTCTTGCGTATCAAAGAAAAACCCGCAGGAGTCAACAACGCCAAAAACAGTGAGGCAAGAGGCGACTTTTACATTCGCAAAAAAGGCGAAAAAATTAGCCATTTGCCTACTTCACCTGAACATCTGTACCAAAATTATACGATTGATGTTTTGGTAAAAGACGAAAAACAGAACCCCGATTTTTACACCACTTTAGTACAACGACCTTGAAAAACTGATACGAGACACAAACCCCACACCACGAGAAATTGACGAAAGCCAATTAGACACAAGGGAAGATTTTGACGAAATATAAGAATGATTTTTACTTTACACAAATGTGTAGTATATTTACATATAAGTTTAGAGCAAAAAAGTATGTATATCAGCAAACTCAAAATCCAAAATTACCGCAATTTTTCAAGTTTAGAACTTGATTTACAACCTTTTACGCTTATCATTGGCGAAAATAATGTAGGAAAAACTAATTTGCTAAATGCGATTGGGTTGATTTTTAGCCAAGAAATAACCATTTTCAAGAAGCGTCTCTTGGAAATTGATGATTTCAACTATGATGTTGTGAAATCATTAAAAGAGAAAGTTGCTAATACATCTATTTCTAACTTAAATGAAATAGAACTACCTATTGTCAAGATTGAGGCATTTTTAAAGGATTTCACAGATGAACAAGCCGCAATAGTAGCAGATTGGTGTATAAATCGTGAATTAACAGAGGCAAAAGTTGTTTATGAATTTTCACCACAAGTGAGTTTCAAGAAAGATGAATGGATAAAAAAGCAAAGAGAGAAAACGAAATTAGATTGGCAAACAATTGATTTTCCAATAGATGCTTACGAATATACTATTTACGGTGGTGATGATACGTCAAACCGCTGTGATATGTACTTTTTGCGTATGCTCAAAATGGAATTTTTAGATGCTTTACGTGATGCCAAAAAGGAATTGGTTGCTAATAGCGATAGTCGGTTGCTTTACAAAATTTTGAACAGAAAAGAACTTTCAAACTACGATAAAATCAAAGAAATTTTGGGTAGTTTAACAAAGGAACTGAAAGAAGATAACCAAAATCTGAAAGATATAAGAGAAGATGTTAATACATTACTTGATAAAGTTTCATTGGCAGATGCTAATACGATAAATAAAATAGATTTTGATTTTACCTCACCTGAAACTTCTGAAATTCTTAAAAAGTTAAGCCTTACCTACGGCTCAAATCCGATTAGTGTAGAAAGAAATGGATTGGGCAGGAATAATTTGCTCTATATTTCATTATTGCTTTCACAAATCATTGAGGATGAGAAAATAAAGGCAGAGCAAAAAATTAGAGATTTTACGGCATTTCGTTTTATTGCCATAGAAGAACCCGAAGCCCATTTGCACCCAAATTTGCAAAACCATTTGGCTGAAAATATTGAAAGTATTGGAAAAGATAAAAAACATCTTCAACTCATTCTTACGTCTCACTCATCGCACATCACCTCAAAGTTAAGTTTAACCAATACGTTGGTTTTGTTCAAAGAAGAAAACAATATAAAATCGCATTACATTCTTAATGGTTTGGATACTGAAAAAGATAAAGAAAGCATTAACTACTTGGTAAAGTATTTAGATGCTACCAAATCCACAATGTTTTTTTCAAGAAAAATCATCTTAGTAGAAGGCATTGCAGAGCAACTACTAATGCCCAAATTTTTTGAGAAGGTTACAGGCAAAACGCTTGAAAAAGAAAATTGTATTGTGGTAAATGTTAATGGTGTTGCTTTTGAGCATTTTTTAAAAGTAATTAAAAATGGCTTTTTTGTAAAATGTGTGGTATTTACAGATAGTGATACTGATAAGCAAACTAAAAATCGTGCAGTTGCTCTTAAACGTGCTTATGCAACTATGAGTAATTTAATTGATATTCAAATTACTACAAAAGAAACTTTTGAAAAGGACTTGATAGAAAGTAATAAATCAGGCATAGGGAAAAGTGCCTTACTCGACGTGCTTGAAAAGACAAAGAAAAAATTAAGTAGTCGTAAAAAGGTTGCAACTTTTAGGGCTTCATTAGGGGCAAATGATATAGATGTAAATACATTTTTTAACGAAATTGAAAACTACAAATCTGAATTTGCCTCTAATCTTTTAGATAAGATGAACGAAGATTTGAATAGTATCAATGTTCCTACTTACATCAAAGACGGTCTAGACTTCCTTATCAAATGAAAACAGAAAAACCAACCTTAGTAATTGCGGGGGCGGGTAGTGGCAAAACTACCAATATGGTAAAGGAAATACTAAAATACTTGCCCGAATTAGAGCCACATAGGTTTTTAGCGGCAATTACCTATACCAATGCGGCTACCAATTCTATCAGAGAAAGATTAAGCCAATACACCAAAATCCCTGCAAATGTTTTTGTGGGTACAACTTATGCCTTTTTTAATAAATTTTTGGTTTTGCCTTATGGAAGTTTATTACCAAAAGTAACTGAAGATAAAAAAGATAAAAAGGAAAACACAATCAAAGAATATTTTATAGCGACAGATAAAATATTTTTTGAGTTAGATGATAAAAAAGTATTAGAAATACTCACAGGCAGACATCCAGATTGGAATAGGAAAAATGCTCAACAGAAACAAGTCTTAGAGTATGCCTTTACTAACCAATTAGTTAGGCAGGGGAAAATACCATTTGATAAAATAGCAAGTATTGCGTCTTACTTGATATGCGATTATCAAATTGTTAGAGAGAAAGTAGGTAGTAGATTGCAGTTTTTATTTGTTGATGAGTTTCAAGATACTGATAACCAACAATTTAAAGTTTTTGATGAAATCAGAAAATCAAAAAAGACTAAAATCTATAAAGTGGGTGATGCAGAACAGTTCATATCTAACTATTCAGCAGGTTTCAAGGATTTCTCTAAAATTCCAATATTGCAGCATAAGCAAAAATATGAAGTAGAAGAAAAAAGAGATAATAACCGTTGTAGTTCTCAAATTACGACTTTTATCAATAATTTCAATACGCAATTACAACAAGAAGCCCGTTTTTCAACAGTTGAAAAAAATGGTGTATTTTTTATTTCTCAAACAGATTTACTGCAAATCTCAAATACATTTAAAGATAAAACAGAAATTTGGAGAGATGAACCTGATTTCAAAAGGTTTTATTTGGCATTTGAAAACAAGGCTTTTGATAGCGTTTCAGGTTTAATTAAAATCTCAAATGAAAGTAAAAAATCATATCATTTACTTTCGGAGGTAATACTTATCATAACCAAAATAGTAGGATTTAATTCAAAACAAATTTGCGAAAAATACAATATCAATATAATTCAACTCAGAACACTTGCCATAAAATTGTGGAAAAAAGAATTTGCAAACTTTGATGAGTTTAAGACCTATTTTGAACGAGATTTAGCCTTTCAAATATCCACAGAAAAGCATTTTGATGCCGAAAAGTTTTTTAGCGAACTACAGAATTTAAAAATAATTCCAAAAAATCAACAGCACACAGATTACACAACTACCATACACAAGTCCAAAGGTTTAGAAGCTACGTGTGTTTTAGTAGTTGCAAGAGACAATAACGAACTTGAAAAATGGTTAGAAAATAATCATACTAATAGAGTGGCTGTTCAATATAATCAAAAAAATAAAAAAAAGGCTTTTGAAGACCATTATAGATTAGGTTTTGTGGCATTTAGCAGAGCAAAAATGGCTTTGTATATTGCTTGCTTACAACAAATCAACGAAGCAAATAAGAAAAAATTAGAAAGTTTAAATGTTCAATTTGTGTAGTTATGGAAAATTTACTTGACCTTCAAAAAGAAACTTCCTTGCTCAAAAAGTTTTCTGAAATCCACAATAGCATTTATGCTAATGACGGACTTTCGGCACGGCAAGCATTAGACGAAATGCTAAAAGTATTGTTTATTGTACTATTTGCTTTATTATTTGCGAACAGAAATGTTTTTGAAACAGGTTTTTATGTATCGTACAGGGGCAGCCATTCCGAACATTTCCGACTACGATTTAGGCAGAATTTTGGTGTATTTGCCCGAAGAAAAAGTTTTGCAAGAAATCAGCGAAAAAGTCCGTTACTCTTTTGAACTTCGTAAACAAGCAAAGGAAGAAGTTGAAAAAATATTGGTAGCGTTTTAGCGAAAAAAGAACAAACCACGCACAAATGCTTTTCCGTTCAAAAAAATTATACTTTACAAGGTTTGTAAAACCTTGTAAAGTATAATACAATTAATTCTCTCCTACCTTTACTCCACTAAGCATTTTCTCTACCTCACTCTCGAAGTGAGCAGAGAAGTCAGCAATTTTCATCATACCCAAGTCCCCTTCTCCTTTTTTACGCACAGAAACTGCTTCTTCTGCTTGTTCTTTTTCACCAACGATGAGCATATAAGGTACTTTTTTCACTTCTGCATCGCGAATTTTTCTACCTATTTTTTCATCTCTCTCGTCCAAAAAGCCTCGAATATCTTTTTGCTGGAGGGTTAAAAACACCTCTTGGGCATAGTCATGGTATTTTTCAGAGATAGGCAATACAGCTATCTGCTCAGGAGCGAGCCAAAGTGGGAAATTCCCAGCACAGTGTTCTAAAAGCACTGCGGTAAAGCGTTCCATAGAGCCAAAAGGAGCGCGGTGAATCATCACAGGTCTATGTTTCTGATTGTCCGCTCCTGTATATTCCAGCTCAAAACGATTAGGTAACTGATAATCGACTTGGATAGTCCCTAATTGCCATCTTCTACCCAAAGCATCTTTCACCATGAAGTCCAACTTGGGACCATAAAATGCCGCTTCCCCATATTCTACCACTGTTTTCAAATTTTTCTCTGTTGCCGCTTCGGTAATTTGCCGCTCAGCAAGTTCCCAAAGTGCTTCATCTCCTATGTACTTGCTTCTATCTGTCTGATGACGAAGGGAAATCTGGGCTACATAGTCCTCAAAACTAAGTGCATTGAATACATACAAGACCAAATCTATTACTTTTTTAAACTCCTCTTTTACTTGGTCAGGGCGGCAGAAAATATGTGCATCATCTTGTGTAAAACCTCTTACCCTCGTCAAGCCGTGTAATTCTCCACTTTGCTCATAGCGATACACCGTTCCAAATTCTGCATAGCGAATAGGCAAATCTCTGTAAGAGCGAGGTTTAGACTTATAAATCTCGCAGTGATGGGGACAGTTCATCGGCTTTAGTAAAAACTCCTCGTCCACATCAGGAGTTTTGATGGGCTGGAAAGAATCCTTGCCGTACTTTTCATAGTGTCCTGAAGTTATATAAAGTTGTTTTCCTCCGATATGAGGAGTTACCACTTGCTGATAGCCTGCTTTTACTTGCGCCTTTTTTAGGAAATTTTCCAAGCGTTCTCTCAATACTGCCCCTTTGGGCAACCAAAGAGGCAAACCCATGCCCACTTTTTCAGAGAACGTAAACAGTTCTAATTCCTTACCCAACTTGCGGTGGTCTCTCTTTTTGGCTTCCTCTAAGAAATGTAAGTATTCTTCTAACTCCTTTGCTTTGGGGAAAGTAATCCCATAAATACGCGTAAGTTGCTTGTTTTTCTCATCACCTCGCCAATACGCTCCCGCTACATTCAGGAGTTTGATTGCCTTGATGAAGCCCGTATTAGGGATATGGGGTCCCCTACACAAGTCAACAAAGTTGCCTTGTGTGTAAAAAGTAATGTTGCCATCTTCCAAACCCTCTAAAAGTTCCAACTTATAGGGGTCGCCTTTTTCGGTAAAGTAGCTAATTGCTTCTTTTTTAGAAACTTCTTTTCGGATATACTCACTTTTTTGCTTAGCAAGTTCTTGCATTTTCTCCTCTACTTTTGGCAAGTCATCAGAAGAAAAAGCCTGCCCGTTGAAGTCCACATCGTAGTAAAAACCATTGTCTATGGCAGGTCCTATCCCAAATTTGGTGTTAGGATAAAGTGCCTCCAAAGCCTCAGCCATGAGGTGAGCGGAGGAGTGCCAAAATGTTTTTTTACCATCGGTGTCGTTCCAAGTGAGTAGCTGAACGGTAGCGTCTTGTTGGATAGGGCGAGAAGCGTCCCAAACTTCTCCATTGACCTTAGCGGCAAGGACATTGCGCGCTAAACCTTCGCTGATGCTCAAGGCGATTTGCATACCTGTTACGCCTTGCTCATACTGCCTGACAGAGCCGTCAGGTAAAGTAATGTTAATCATTGGCTTATAAAAAATTTAAGTGAACGCCTTGCCTACAACTGCAAGGCTAAAATGTGGGTGCGAAGGTAGTTAATTTTTTTGGATTTTGATATTTATCATACTTCCGTTTTTTGGATAACAAGTTAAAATATTCTTTTTGCTTTTATTTACATCTTTATCTTTCCCTAATTGACATTCAAGAAAAAATGTTCTTTGACTGTGGGGGCAATTTTCAAAACCACAATGGAATTTTCGGATAGCATCTGACAGTTCTACTGCTGCTTAGAAAGTCAGTCAGAACTACGAGGGAACGAATACTTATTGAAACTTAATTAAACATTAGAATAACATTTTTTAGTTTTTATACGTTAATCTAAGTGAACTTTGCGTTGATTAGAAAAATTTTGTTAGCTTTGCTTGACTTAATCAGAGCTATATAGGACAACCAAATCTTGACATGCAGTTAAAATTTTATTTTGATAGATTTTTTCTAATTCTATGCTTCCTTTTCCCTTCCTTCGTTTTAGCACAATCACCTCTGCTTCCGCAAAGGTATGTGCCTAATAAGCTCATTGTAAAAATAAAGCAGTCTGCTACTACTAATGGCAGAATAGAAGCCGCAGAAAGTACCCTAAGAAGCCAAATGAATCTGAAGCAAGTCAAATGTGTATTTCAAGAGTCAAGTTCACCATTTCAAAGCCATACCTTTGAGAACAACTTATTAAAAAATTACTATGAGGTAGAGGTAAGCCAAGAGGAATCCCTTGCTCAAGCTATAGCACGCTTAAAAGCTCAAAGCTGGGTAGAGCATGTAGAGCCATTGACCTACTTTGAAACACTCTCACCTCCGTTTCGTCCTAATGATAGATTCTTTGTGGAAGGTCGCTTATGGGGATTAGAAAAAGCCCAAGTCCCTGAAGCATGGGAAATTAGCAAAGGAGATTCTAATATTGTGATTGCTGTGATAGATGACTATATTTGGGCTGGTCACCCTGAGTTTCAAGGACAGTTGAAGTACAACCATAAGGAAAGGTATGGACTTAGAGGCGTTGATGATGATGGTAATGGTTTTATAGATGATTCCTTAGGCTATGATTTTGCTCAAAACAACTTTGCCTTGGCGGGCTGGCACGGCTCGGCAGTAGCTGGCGTGGCTGCTGCCAAGGTCAATAATGGAATAGGTTTAGCAGGGGTCGGTTTTAACACACGCATTATGCCTATCAAAGTTGTGCCACAAAATATGCTCCCCAAACTGCCCGACCCTACAAGTGCAGACATTGCCAAAGCAATTAAATATGCCGTAGATAACGGTTGTCGCATTATCAATATTTCTCTGGGGAGTACGGACTGGAAATCACAACTGCTCCAAGAAACCATTAACTATGCTACTTTGGTTAAAAATGCCCTTGTAGTTGCGGCTGCGGGCAATAGACAACAAGAAATAGAACTGTTCCCTGCTTCCTATGAAAATGTACTTTCTGTAGCCGCCTCTGATGAGAACGATAGGATTTACGGTTCTTATAATCATTTTGTAGATGTCATGGCACCGGGTAAAAATATTTGGACTACCATGATTACCATGACAGAGTTATACAATATGCACGAAGGCTCGTCTTTTGCGGCTCCTTTTGTATCAGGTCTGGCGGGTTTGGTTATGGCAAGATTTCCGCAGATGACAGCCCAGCAAGTCGCAGAGCAGATAAGAGTTACGGCTGATGATGTTTACCACTTGCAGGGAAATCCTGCCTTAGCAGAAAAGTTAGGCAAGGGTAGAGTAAACGCATGGAAGGCATTACAAGCCAATATTGCTCAGTCGGTAAGATTGCTTAATCCCAAATTGGTGAATAAGTTTGGAGAATATGCTTTCCAAAACGATACAGTAAGTTTGGTTGCAAACTTTGTGAATTATCTCAAACCAAGTACATCTGCGCTGAAGGCTACACTCAGTACCTCTTCGCCTTACGTAACTATCGTCAAAAATACTTGTCGCATCGGAGCGTTAAATACCTTAGACTCTGTTACTAATGCCTCTGCTCCTTTCTTGGTTTACCTGCACCCTGATATCCCAAGAGGAGAAAAAATCAAGTTTAGGGTAGGTTTTGAGGATGTCAATTACAATGACTACCAATACTTTTTTGTAGAAGTTTCTGACTATTATCTGAATATATACGTCAATGACTTTAGCCTTACCTCCGCAGCGAACGGTCGGATAGGAATGGTCAATCAGACAAATACAGAAGGCATAGGTATTGAATTTCAGCAAAGGCAGATTTTGAAAGAAGCGGGACTGCTCGTTGGCATCAGTGAAAGTAAAGTCGCCAACAGTATTAGAATCAATGAAAACACAAAAGCTAATGACTTTGAGCCAATTCAACATATTAGATTTACAAAAAAAGACTTTCATAATGTGCAGACTTCTGCTATTTTCTCTGACAAAAACAAAATAGGATTACTAATAGAACAAACAATCAAAGGAAAAGCAAACAGTCCACACGATAAATATATTTTAGTAGATTATCTTCTTACCAACCAAAGTAATCAGGATATTGATAGTTTGTATGTAGGATTGTACGCTGACTGGGACATGGGTGGAGGTTTCTACAACTTAGCAGACTGGGATAGACAAGACGAATTTGGCTACGTATTCCAAGACAATAGCAGAACCTATGCGGGTATAAAAGCTATAGGTGGAGAGCCTCAGTACTATCCCTTAGAAAAAAGATACAGCGATGGGCAAGTAAACTTATTTGATGGATTTTCCGAAGCCGAGAAATTCATTACACTCAGCAATGGTTTAAAAAGATTGCAAGCAGGGTATAACATCACAGGGGCAGATGTCGCTCACGTAGTCGGATTGAAACTTAAGAATCTTAAAAAAGGAGAAGCTCAAAAAGTTACTTTTGTATTCTTATCAGGCAGTAGTATAGAGGAAATGAGGCAGGCTCTGAGAAAGGCAGAAATGATACTGAATCCTCAAAGTAGCGTAGGTAAAAAGCCAGTTATCCCTACGACACTTTGCTGGGCAGATTCTTTATATATCAAAGCCCTCAATGCAGAAAAGCTAAACTTCTATGACAAAGATAATTTTAAAAAACCTTATCTAACTACTAAGGAATTAAAAGTCAGCTTGGCAGATACGGCAAAGGTATTTTATATCACTAATGCAGACTCTTTGATAGAAAGCGAAGTACTCGCCTATCAGTTTAAAGTACATAAGGCAAAAGCCAATTTTTATGCTATTGATTCTCTCAATATTGCAGACTCTACAATCATTTATTTCAAAGATAAAAGCACCAGTGCAGTTCAATGGCAATGGGACTTTGGCGATGATACTACTGTGGATACCTTGCCTAATCCTATTCATCGATTTACAAAAGCAGGCAAATATAAAGTTACTTTGACTATAACAGACAGCCTTGGTTGTCAGGCTTCCTATTCCAAAATTATCAAAGTAGTTCGCCTGGTACGTAGCCCTATGCCTACGCTACCTGTTTCAGAAATCTATGCTTGTCGTACAGACCAAGTAAAGATTAGACCTAATAACGGACAAAATTTCAAGTTTTATCTTTCCCTTCCACTTGCTCAAGCAATTCATATAGGGCGAGATATTACTATCAAAGATTTGAATATCAAAAAGTTGTATATTAGCAATATAGACTCTGCATTTGAGAGTTTTCCCATAGAAGTTAGTATTAAGAGAGGAGATTTGACGGCAGATTTTGATTACTCTCCCAAAGCAGATACTATTACCAATGAGCGAATTTCCTTTACCAATCTATCCAAAGGCTCTTTAGGTTTGACCAACTGGGAATGGGATTTTGGTGATGGCTCTAAAAGTAAAGAAAACAACCCGGTACATCGCTACAAAGCACAGGGTATATACAAAGTAATGTTAAAAGTTACAGACTTTTCTGGCTGTACAGACTCGATTGCTAAAATATTCCGCGTAGGCAGAAAAGGGCAAATACCTACGGTTGATAATCAGGTAATTTGTGAAGGAGGTTCTATCGTTATAGCCCCAAGCAATGGCACAAAATTTAACTTCTATGCTTCTTTGCCTCTTACTACTCCTATTCATCAAGGGAATAGCCTAAGTTTAAGTAATGTATTGGAAAATAAAACATTGTATATTACTAATACAGACTCCATTGTAGAAAGTGATTACAAAGTAGTGCAAATTACGGTTAATAAACCTAAAGCAGACTTTTATGCTCCAGAGGAAATCCTGCTTTACAGAGCCAACAATATAGTGGCTTTGCAAGATAGAAGCACTGAGGCTATAAGCTGGTCATGGAATATGGGGGACGGTTCTGCTCCGCTTACATCGCAGAACCCTACTTATTTGTACAAGAAGCAAGGAGAATATACCATCACGCTTACCATCATAGACAGATATGGCTGTAAGGCTTCTGCAAGTAAGAAAATTAAAGTCATCAACAGAGCCAAACCACCCCTCATTGCCAACATAAGAGTATGTAGTGGCACACAGGTAAAGCTAACTCCCACAGGAGGAACAAAGTTTAGGTTTTATGAAATCTATCCTTCCTCTATTTTTGCTCATGAGGGAGCAGACTGGGACTTAGGCAAACCAAGTGCAACAAAAAGTTATTTTGTTACTTGTATAGACTCTTTGCACGAAAGCGAAGCCACCAAAGTAGAGGTCAAGGTAGATAATGTAACTTCTCGCTTTGAAGTAAACTCTCTGAATGACAAAAATGTGCTTTATGTAGGCGACACGCTTGTTTTTACGCCCGAAACCAAAGACGGATTGTACTATCAATGGTACTTAGGCGACGGCTATTCCAGTAACCAGCAAACCCTCAAATATATTTACAAAAACGCAGGCACCTACTCTGTATTTTTATCTGTCAGGAATGAAATAGGTTGCGCAGCAGAGGGCAGACAGGCAGTCGTTATTAAGCCAAAATCTATGATTCCGCCCGATGTCAAAGTATATCTATACCCCAATCCAAGCGAAGGTGATGTGAAGTTAGAAGTAAACATGCCAACACTTACCTTAGTACATGTAGAAATTTACAATATGCTGGGACAGAAACTGGAAAGTATAGAAACCAATATGGTCAAAGATGAAGTATATAACCTAAGTCTTAAAAACAGGGATAAAGGAGTTTACTTATTTAAGATAATGGCAGGCGGAGAGCAGTTTATTAAAAAAATTATTTACCAATAGCAATTTTTAACAATTTAAAAGGAATTTTCTTAGCAGGTAATAAATATTACCTGCTTTTTTATTATATTTGTTTTTATACTAAAAAGTAAAAGGTTTTGAAATTTGGATTAGGAAAATTACGAAAAAAGTACAATATTTGGTAATCAAATTAGTAAAAATGTTATCACAAGCAGACTATGATTTACTAAGGGAGTTACAACACAATGAACGCTATGCCAGAGCGTACAAGAAGATAACTGTGCTTTTAATGCTTCATTTGGGTCAAAGTATGGAGGTGATTAGTGCCAGTTTAGGCATCAGTGAAGGAACAGTGAGGAACTATCGGCAGCGATATGAGCAAGTAGGTTTGGAAGCCTATTTACAAGATAATTATCAAGGTTATACAGGCAAGTTGAGTGTGGCACAGCAAGCCGA
>NZ_FONY01000002.1:45851-246709 GCF_900113045.1 Thermoflexibacter ruber | reverse complement strand
CTTGCACTTAATCACTAAGTTAAGAGCTAATATGAAGAAAAATCAAGTATTAACAGAACCACAAGCCTATTATTTAAGGCATAGAGGATTGATAGAAACTGCTTTCGATGTACTTAAAAATCAACTAAATATAGAACATTCAAGGCACAGAAGCCCTAAAAATTTTCTTATTAATTTGCTGGCAGGCTTAATTGCTTATACATTTTTGGAAAAAACACCAAACATAAAAGCATATCCACAAAAATTAGAGGACAAACAAATTGTATTTATTCAAGAAAATGTAAAATAATTCACGTTATTAATAAGTATCTCACTTGCCGAAGCAGAACTTCCCGTAGCAATAAAAGCAACTCTATTTAGGTTTAAGCGATTAGGATTGTTTTCAAAAAGTATGTCTGAGTTTTCTCTTGAATTACGTTCATTATTTTGATTTTTCAGTAAAGGTCTGCCTATAGCATTAGCAGGAGCAATCATGCTGCCTAAAATTTGCAAAGTTCTTACTAAACCTCCTCCATTATATCTCAAATCCACGATTAGCTCACTTACCCCTTCGCTTCTAAACTGAGCAAATGTTCTGGTGAGGGCTTCCTCAGAAACTTGCGTAAAGGACTGATAGACGATATAACCTATCTTGCGAGAGCCTACTGTTCTGATTTCTGTATGAATCACAGGTTGCTGGGTATAAGTACGAGGAGTAGCAGTAATCACCCTGATTTTCCCTTCCGTATCTTCTACTTCAATAGTTGAACTCGCCGAGGTATTCAACGTAGGTCTTTCTGTTGGGGTAGTAGCTTTCCCATCTACGCTAATGATTCTCATACCTCGTGTGAGTCCAGCTTCGGAGGCAGGAGAGTTTGGAAATACAGAGAGGAATCGCCAGTTTCTTTGTGCATCTTGTCCTATCAGCACACCGTAACCTGCCGCACTCCCCGTAGTGATTTGGTTCAAGCGCGCTCCGTCGTCCTTGACTATGCTTGTGAATCTGTCTGATTCTTTGAAAATGATAGCATCTAACAGTAGTTGAGGAGTAGTAAAGCGGTCAGGATTGATATTTTGAGGCATTTTATCGTTCCATAAATAACGCTCTCGCATGTAGTTCCAAACAAATCTATTTATTCCGCTATTGGGATTGGTCGGTGTAGGCGTTTCTTCTGCTTCTTGTTGGCAAGAAAAAATGAATATCGTACTAAACAATAGAAAGATGTAGTTGAATTTCCTTAGATTCATCATATAGAGTTATAAATTTTAAAGAATTAACATTTTAGCTATTTTGAATGTTTGATTTATTCACAAGAAATTATAATATCTGTAACGTAAAGAAGATTAGATAGCGTTGCCACTATGAAGAATTTTTTATCAATGATGCTTATGTTTTTTATGCAAGTTAGTAAATATTTGTATGTTTATCCAATACCAAGCAAAAAACTGTTGATTACGACATGAAAGTTACTTATATCTTTTTCTTACTTTTCTTTTCTACTTGTTTGATTCATGCACAAAACAAGAGTATTAACGACCTCAGCATTGAAATAAAAAAAATATTAAATGAAAAGGAAATGCAAACTGTCTCCTTAGGTTTTTGCGTTTACGACCTCAAAGCGGATAAAATGCTTTTCTCCCATCAGCCCAATCAAAGCATGACTATAGCTTCCATTCTCAAATTATCTACTACCTCCGCCGCTTTGCAAATCTTAGGGGCAGACTTTCGCTTTGAAACACATCTGGAATATGATGGGAAAATAGAAAATGGCGTACTCAAAGGAAATCTTTATATCAAAGGAGGAGGCGACCCTACACTTGGGAAAGATAGCATGGACAAACTCATGAAAGAATGGGTAGAAGCCCTTAAAAAACAAGGAATCAAGCAGATAGAGGGAGCAGTGGTAGGGGATGCCAGCATCTTTGAGGAGCATCTCGCCCCTGATAACTGGGCGTGGTCTGACATTGGCAATTACTTTGGAGCTGGGGCTTGCGGGCTTTCTATCAATGACAATTACTTTGAGCTTTACTTCAACTCAGGAAAAAAAGAAGGAGACCCTACCCAATTTCTAAGATACGAGCCTCAAATAGATGAATTGGAATTTGTCAATGAGATAAAAACAGGGGCAGTAGGCTCGGCAGATGAGGCATATATTTATGCTTCTCCGTACTCGTATGCTCCTCGCTATATGAAAGGCACTATTCCCCCTAATCGCTCTAATTATATTGTCAAAGCGGCTATTCCCGACCCACCTCTGTTTTGTGCCAAAATGCTAACTAAGTACCTAAAAGCAAGTGGCATCAGTCTTGCCAAAGAACCCACTACTGACCGTCTAATGAGGTTAAAAAAAATCAGCATGACAAAGGATAGAAAATCTTTTCACAAAAATCTCTCTGCTCCTTTGAAAGATATTGTTTTGCAGACTAATACACGTAGTATCAATATCTACGCAGAGAGTATGCTTAAAATGATAGGCTTATACAAAAAAAGTAAAGGAACGACAGAAGCAGGCAGGGAAGCTATTATTTCTTTTTGGGAAGGTAAAAAAATAGACATGAACGGCTTTTTCATGGAAGACGGTAGCGGGCTATCGCATTACAACGCCATAACTCCTATGCAACTCTCTCAAATACTGGTAGATACCTATAAGACCCCAATATTCAAAGACTTTTATAACTCTCTTGCTATTGCGGGAAAAACGGGGACAGCGCGTTATTTGCTGTCAGGGACTTCGGCAGAGGGAAATATGCGAGCTAAAAGTGGCTCTTTGACGCGTGTGAGAAGCTATGCAGGCTACGTCAATACCAAATCTAATCGTTTACTTGCTTTTGTTATTGTGGCAAATAATTTCTCAGGAGAATCCCGCGAAATGAAAAAGCGTTTGGAGAGAGTATTAGCTATTTTGCCCGATTTGTAGCCTATTTTAAGAGGAATTTCCACTATTAAAACGGTGGGACATAACAGCCACCGCTTTAACAGTAAGAAAGATTATTTAGACGGCTGCACCTTAGAGGCGAGCTTGTGCAAATAAAAATCTCTATATCGCAATAGCTTATCTTTTTTCTCTTCTAATAAGCTATTATTTTTCAAATATTGAGAAAGTGTGAGGTACATCAATTCTGCACCACGTTCGGCATCATATAATTGCATAGATTTTTTTAATGCTTCCATAGCCTTTTCATAATCTTTCTGATTGTAGGCAATAGTAGCTTTATTGTAATACTGCAAACCTATCAGCTCTATCAAGCTAATTTCCCTTTCTATTTTGAAAATAGAAACATAAACATTGGAAGATTGACGCTTTACATCGTACAATCGCTGGTACTCTTGGATACGCTTAGCAATCAAGTGTTTATTTTTCTCAAAGCCAAATACCCTGTCAGTAGTTTCTATTAATACTTTGTCCTCCCCTACATTCACGATGAGGTACACATGGTAGTTGGTCTCGTAGATATGATAATCAAAACCCAGTTTTTCCAAAACCAAAGCAAAAAGTAGCGTACCTGTAACGCAGCCAAATTGATTTTTTTCAATAGTTTGTGGAAAGTCTGCCAAAGGGCTATAAGTACGCAGATGAGATTCAAAAACAGTATGAAAAACCCTCTCTAACAGCTTTTTAGCTGGTAGGTTTTGGGCTTGTAACTGCTCGGTACGTGCAAAAAGTTGTGCTAACTTAGTTTTAATCTCGGCTGACCTTGTTGCATTCATAGAATCATCTATGTCCAACAACAAAGAAATAGTGAAATCATTTTGCCAATCTGCCCAGTGGACAATGGTATTTTGTTTTGTATTCCCTACTTGTCCGTTTACGTGTAGGCAAATAAATAGTGTAAGAATGAAAGCATACAGTCTTTTCAATTTTAATCCAATGTTAAATAGTGAAAGAATAATTAAGTAATCAGTATTATTCAATATGTATGATATGCCTCAGCAAATTTTAGTTTAATCATCTCGCTACTTACTAATAGCTAACAATTTAAGCTATTTATTTCATTAAACGCATTAGGAATGATTGCTTATTTACTTAGCGATTTAATTCATACAAATTTAATAAATTAAATATTTTATTAACACTGAATTAACATTAAATTAATATTAGAAAGTTCCTTGCTTTTAAATTTTATTTTTCTGGCAGTTCGTTTGACTAATCACCGTCAGCATCGGTAAAAGATACATTAATACTCAGGGCTGAGAACATATCTGTTCTGATAAGGATAAGCAGTTTTTTTATTTCTTCTGATGCTTGTGTTGCCTTTTCCTCATTATTTATATAAGAAACAGCAATTTGTGTGTTTTCTATCTGTTCTTTAATTTTAGAGGAGAGAGAATGATTTGTAAATTTTGCCCCTAAATTGTCCAAGTAATCATCAAAGCCTATGCCTTTATTGCCTTTGAATGCTTCATCTATTACTTCTAAACTCGCCATGATAAATTCTTTTTTATTTGCTACTCGCTCATACTGACTAAGGCGTGAAGAATCTTCTAACTGTTTAGCTAACTTGTCTATTCGCTTGCTCGCTAAGTTTTCAGTAAGGGCAAGTAGTTGATTAGCAAGAGTGTTTACGGAATTATTATCTTCATTTTTCAGGAATTTTTTTTGATAATCATTTTTCCACTCGTCGTATAAGGCTTGGGATTTGTCCTCTAAGTGCTTAGCCAACATTTCTAAATAAGATAAAATTCTCTGATTAACTTTTTTATCAGTGAGCATCTTACCTTTATCAAAAAGCAGAAAGCCTATTGCAGGCAGACCTTTGGCAGCAGAGCCAAGTGACTGTATATATTTGTCATTAATTTCTTGCTTGGAAGATAAAACATTCATAATGAGCTTAGTGCGAAGCTCATTAAAATTAATATCGTACATGAAATTTTTTTCTTTGGCAAGACCAAAGTTAGCAAACTCACACTTTTTCCATAGCCCATACATTTCTTCCCATTTAGCTTGTAAAGCATACAAGTTTTCAGCAGTATTTTCTTTCTTAAAAGAGAGCGTTTGCTCGTAAAATTCTGCAGCAGACATAGCAAATGATTGATAATTAGCCAAAATTACATATTCAGTGATATTGGCTATCATTTCGTTTTTATCAAAAATATGCTTTTGAGCAGGCTCACAAGCCAGCAAAATGGAAAGTATAAGTAAAAAAGAAATTTTAAAAAAGAGTGTTATCCTTGTTAAGGAGGATTGTGGTAAATATGGTAGCATCACGTAATAAGTATTTAATCTACTCTTGATAATATAAAAGAAAATGTACTTCCTTGACCCAATTCACTTGTTACCTCTATGAAGCTATGGTTCTTTTCTATCAGTTCTTTGACTAAAATTAGTCCCAAACCTATGCCTTTTTCGCCACTTGTACCTAAGCTTACATGCCGACTATCAGTAAATAGTTTTTCTTGCTGCTCTTTGGTCATACCGATTCCGTTATCTTGGACTATAACTTTTACTTTTTTACTGTCTAAGATTTCTGAGCTAATGGCTACTTCCCCGCTTGCCTTAGTAAATTTAATCGCATTAGCTATCAAATTACGCAAAATAATTCTTAGATGATTTCTGTCTATGAATATGTTTATATTTTCCTGTACTTCATTGGCTAAGCTAATCTGCTTAGTCTTTGCGATATTATATAAAAAATCAATATTTTCTTGTACTAATTCTTTTAGATTACATTTCTCTAATGACTGTACTTCTCCTTTCATTTGGTTCTGTGTCCATAACAATATATTTTGGAGCGTATCATCTGTATTCTCAAATTGCCTTAGCAGTTCTTGTTTAATACTTTCCAACTCTGCTTGATTAATGATTTTAGGGTCTAAAATGTCTATTAATCCCTTTAAAGCAGACATGGGACTGCGCAAGTCATGTGAAATAATCGATAAAAGTCTATTTTTGAGTATGTTTAGATTTTGCAGTTCTTTGGCTTGGGCAATGACTTGCTCTTTGGCTTTTTTCTCTTTTTGTTTGGATATATAAGTAAAATAGGCAAAAAAAGCCAATATGATAAGTCCTATTCCTATAACATAATTCAAGATATGTTGAAAGTAATTTTCTTTTTCTAATAAAGCGATTTCTTTTTGCTTCTTGTCTAAGGCAGTTTGGGCTTCAATATTGGCTATTTCCTTGGTCTTCTCTATATTAAATAAGCTATCATTTAGGAATTTGTATTCTTCCAAATAACGTAGGGCTTGGTCGAGTTGATAACTGGCTTTATAGCTTTCGTAAAGAACTTTACTCACTTCTGCCTGTTCCTTAGGCATTTTCAATTCTTGGGTAAGTGCAAAAGCTTGCTGAGCAAAGGCAATGCTTTTATCATATAATTTCTGCTTTTGATATACTTTGGCTAAACTTATCAGAGAATACATTATCCCTTGCTTGTCTGCTACTTTCTGCCTGATGGCTAAGGCTTCTTGAAATTTTAACATAGCCTCTTCGTAATATTCTTGTTTAGTGTAAACCTCTCCTATATTATTCAGGCAGGTAGCTATTCCTCTATAGTCTTTTCTTTCTTTTTGGATTGCCAAAGATTTTTCAAAAAATTGGAGTGCTAAAACATACTGATTCTGATTGCTATAAACATTTCCAATATTATTTAGTGTTACAGACATACCTTGCTTATCATTTATATCTTCTTTGATTTTCAAAGATTCTTTATATGTAACCAAAGCCTTATCATAGTTTTCTTGCAGATTGTAGATAATGCCTATATTATTTAGAGTCGATGCTATACCTTGCTTGTCTTTAATATATTCATAACTAAGTAAGGCTTTTTGATAATGCTGCATAGCCAATACATAATTACCTCTTAGCCTGTAAATATTGGCTATGCTATTCAAAGTGGAGGCACCTCCTTTGAAATCTTTAATCTGCTTTTGAATAACAAGTGCTTTCTCAAGCATCTCCAAACTCTGTGGGTTTCCTTTTAATTGATAACCAATAGCCAATCTATTCATTGCTAAGGCTATACCTCTCTGAAAGTTAATTTTTTTCGCCTGTTCTAATGCTTTTTGGGCATGAAAGATAGTGCTATCAGGATAGGTATTGTAGTAGCTATAGGCTATTTCTATCAAAGCCAAATTTTTAGTGGTATCTTGCTTGGTAGTGTAATAGACTACGTACAAACTGTCTATTGCTTTGCTCTGTGCCAAAGCAACGGAGCATAGGAATAAACAAACTATTAATAACAAATACTTCTTTAGCATAAAATAAAGTAAAAGAAGGATATACTCTTAGGAAGCACATGACAAAGTAGCTCTATTTCTCTATTTCAAATACATATTTCTCACGATTGGGGTGCGGTTTTTCTTCTTTGGGTTTTCGATTTTCCTTTCTTTGTTTGAGAATATCACACGCCAAGAAAATAGCCGCACACATAGAACTTTCATTGGCTAAACCCTTGCCTGCGATGTCGTAAGCAGTCCCATGGTCAGGTGAGGTACGCACTATAGACAGACCAGCGGTATAGTTCACTCCGTTCTCAAAAGCCAGCATTTTGAAGGGTATCAAGCCTTGGTCGTGATAGGTAGATACCACTGCATCAAATTGCCTATGTTGCATCATGCCAAAAAAACCATCAGCGGGGAAAGTTCCAAAAACTAAATGCCCTAATTCTTGGAGGTGTTTAATAGCTGGCTCAATAATAGCACCTTCCTCATTGCCAAGTAAACCCTGCTCGCCTGCATGAGGGTTCAGCCCTAAGACCGCAATCGTAGGCTTATTAATGCCAAAATCATACTTTAATGAATGAATCAGCGTGTTTAACTTCTTAATGACTACCTCTCTATTGAGTTTCGTAGGTACTTGACTGAGAGGAATATGCCCTGTCAAGGTAGCAAGTTTCATTTGTTCTGCTATCATGCACATCAAGTAATCGTCTTGTTGAGCAAATTGGCTGGCATAGTACTCTGTATGCCCTGCAAACTGAAAGTCAGGACTTTGGATATTATTTTTGTTGATAGGAGCAGTAACAACAGCATCTATCACATTATTTTTTAAGTCTGCCGAAGACCTCTCCAAAGCCGCATAAGCACATTTCCCTGCCTCCTCGGTGATTTCGCCGGGATTGATGTCCCAATAAATATGCTCCCAACAATTAATCACATTGATTTTGCGTTCATGGATATTGCCATCGTTAATCTGGTGATAGGTAAAGTTTTCTATGCCTAAAATTTTCTTGTATTTTGCTAATGCTTTCCCAGAGCCATATAAAATAGGTACACACATTTTTAGAATGCGAGGATCTTGCAACGCCTTCATAATCACCTCTATACCTACTCCATTAAAATCTCCCATAGTAATTCCTATACGCGGAAGATGATGACTATTTGTATTATTTTTATTTTCCATATTTGATGCCTATGTGGTAAAAATACGTCAAACTCACAGGGCTAAATTTTATTTTAAAGCTAAAAGTTGAAACATTTTGTTTGCTTATTCGTCATCAGATACTCTCCTACCCTTTGCTTTTTCTAATTGGATACTTAATTTTTCTGCAATGATGGTAAAACTCATAGGGTAGCTGTTATAGTCGTCATGCGAATAAATGCTTCCATTCAAAGCACTACAATAAGCCTTCTTAAAGGTCAAAGTTTTTACTATCAACTCTTTATCTGGGTCAAATACAGTAATTTTACCATCTTTTTTTTGTACGTAACCGCTCAAACACCAGTCTAAAAAATTTTGGTCGACTTTGTTCATTTTAATACTAATCGTGAAACTTGCGTAGTCCTTGTAAGTGCCTGAGTCTGGTATTTCTGCATAACTACTGACAGAATAGCTAACATTTTCTATGTCGTAAGTGCGCGGCTCTAATTCTAACTTGATTTTAAACATACATCTTTGCGTTTGTGATTTAAACCGCTAAATTATAAAACTTATTTGCATTTTCCCAATATACTCGTTCTCTTTCTGGCAAACTTAAAAGTTGGTTGAGTACATTTTGATACATCTGCCAAGTCCTTCCATAACCTTCTGCCAGCAGCGACACAGGATAATCCCCTCCACAAAGGCAACGTTCTACACCAAAGGTTTCCAAAGCTAAATCTACAGCGGGTTTGATGTCCTCTTCTGAGAGATTTTTACCTTTCCTTCTAACAACCGTTCCCAAACCCGAAATTTTTGCAAATACATTAGGATGCTGGGCTACTATTCTGAGCCATTTTTCCCAATCTTGCATCACTTCGTTTGTCAGCGTACCTCTTGGGTGATTCAAGTGGTCAAGTACTATGCGCAAGTGAGGCAGTTTTTCTCCTATCCTTTTTACACAGTCCAAATGCTCACTGAGTATGCCTACTACATCAAAAGGAATTTGATTGTCTGCCAAGATTTTAAGACTTTCCAATACACTTTCTTGCAAGAGCCAATAGGGATTAGGCTCATCATGAATCAAGTGTCTTACCCCTTTGAAAAGTGGATTTTGTTTGTACTTTTCTAAAAAAAGAGCAGTTTGTGCTGGTTCCAAGAGTGGCAACCAACCCACTACTCCCACAACAAAATCCTTTTGTCGTGCAGAAAGTAACATGAAGTCGGTTTCTTCCAAACTATTTGCTGCTTGTACCAAAATTGCATGACTTACTTGGGCTTCTTGCATCAAAGGCAGCATTTGGTCTATTTCGTAGTTTTGGTACAAGATACCTAAGTCAGGCGTAAGCCAAGGGTAAGCAACCTTATCTAAATTCCAGATATGTAAATGTGTATCAATAAGTTTCATATTTAATAAAGTAGTTTTTAGATGCAAATTACATTTGCTATTTTATGCTTAAATACATTCAGAAAAAAATTTTTAAAATTTTCTCATACACTTGGGTTACTTTTTAAAAGTTGCTGTATTAACATCGAATTTTGATTTAGGGTAAGACACAAAAACCTATTTCTGAATATACGAATTTCTAATCAATTATTTATTAACACTTTAATTTTTTTAAAATTATGAAATCAACATTGAAAATCGCTTTAGTTGCTATTTCTTTCGCATTTTTGACTGCTTGTGGTGGTGGTTCTTCTACTGAAACTACAACAACTGATTCTACTACTACTACTACTACCACTACTACTACTGCTCCTGCTGACACTCAAGCAGCTCAAGACAGCACAACTACTGGTGACTCTGCTAAAGTAAATCAGTAATACTCAAGCAACAAAGCAAGCACTTTATAATCCCGTAGATACAAAAATGCCTTTCTCTGATATGGAGAAGGCATTTTCTTTTTGATAGTATCTCTCTTTTCTAATATAAAATCACACAAGGATTAATCGCATACCTACCAAATCTGTCCCCATAAACGGCGATTCCACCTGATAAGCCATTCTCAGCAGTCAGTCTAATCACTAATTCCCCTGTTTTTCTTGCTAAATCTAAGGCTTCTTTAGGAACATTAATAGCTACTTTGTATCCATAAGAGCCAGCTTCATTGAGTTTGCGAACTTTGGGCTGATAGTGCCATGAAAGTACGCCTCTATGGTCTGCTGGGTCGTCAGGAAGTTCTACTTGCTGGGCAAAAATCCCGTTTACACTTACGGAAACTAAACTTGGGAAAAGAGTTTCATCAGTCATGGGGTAGGAATTAGGATTTTTGTCAGGGGCTACTCTTGCCCCAAGCATATAGTTGTCATCTTTTATTTTTTCTTGGTCTATGTCTTTGACAAACAACTGCTTTGCTCCTAACTCAGCGATGAAAGTAGCATTTCCAAAATCATTTGAGGGGAGTTTGAATCTGTACTCGAAATAACCGCTCCCTGTGCCGTTTACCTTTGCACCTTCCATAACGTTCCATTGCTTAGCAGACCACTTTGCTTGGCTAAAATCCTTTGCCTCTACACTGACTAATTGGGCTTTTTTTCCATTCAATAGGTTTATTTCTTGTGGCGTAGATGCTTCCACGATGAAATTCATCACGTTGTGGTGCAAGTCATTTCCTGCTTGGTCTTGTAGGGTTAGGGCAAGAGTAACTACGGCTTTTTCATTGGGCATAGTCAGGAGTAGTGATTCTACTTCTTGGTTAATATAGGGTTTATAAGGTAGTGTTTCTGTGCGAGTTCCCCAAGTTTTTTTCTGCCCAATCGCATCATAGCCATACATTTTTACTTGCAAAGTCAGTTTATCTCCCAAATCACTTCTATCCGTCATAGAAGATAGATAAAGCGGCACTCGCACTCGCTCATTCGGCTTAACCGTTTTGCTAATTTCATTGCCAGTGGAAAGATAAATGAGTGAGTGCAAATCTTTTAAAGACATTCCCTCTACCATTTCTTCTAATCCTGTAAACTTATTACTTCTATCATACCTCCAGTATCCATTCCACTCATTGATGACATCATGATGTTCGGTATAGAGCCAGCCCGCCACTTTGGGATATTTCCTGAACGTATTTATCATGCGATGGTAGTCCCAAGACCAGTCCACATCACCCGTACTGCCCTCGTAGCCCCACACATTCCCGCATTCTGAGTTGATATTGGGCTGTCTGCCTTGCTTGTATCCCACTTCAAAATGATGCAAACTTCCCTCATAAGTATTTTTTACCAAGTTACTCAAGTAATTTTCCCATTCCCACCCGGGTAAATACTCATGCCAAGAATTGATGTCTGTAACGGTATGCCCAGCTCCGCAGCAAATAGAGTTGTCCTCGACTAATCGTGTTGGGTCTAATTTTTTGGCTTTTTCTACCATGCTCACTACCCATTTTTGAGTTTCAGGCAGATATTTATGCACCTCTTTGCCATTTTCTTGCACGTTAGTTCTCAATCCCCAAGTTTCATTGAAAATAATCCAAGAAAAAATAGCAGGGTGGTTAAAATCTCTTTCTATCATCAAAGGAAGTGTTTTTTCACTTTCAGCACGCGCTTCTGCATTGGGTTCTCCCCAAAAATTAGGGAGGTCAGCCATGACCAATACCCCTAACTTATCTGCCCAGTATAGTTTTCTTGGAATATCTATTTTAATATGCGTCCTAATTCCATTCAAGCCTATTTGCTTGGTTCTTAAAATTTCTTCTTTCATAAATTGGTCAGAAGGAAAGGTGTAATAGCCATCGGGGTGATAAGATTGGTCAAGGGTTAATTGCAGATAAATAGGCTTATTGTTTAAAGCAATGTAAGGATAATCTGTATGGGGGAGGTTTACGACAGAAATCTTACGCATACCAAAATAGGTTTTGATTTGCTCGTCTGAACCAAGCGTGATAGAAGTTTCGTACAAATAAGGATTTTCCAAAGACCAAAGGCGAGCATTAGGAATTGCTACCTCAAAAGAAACAGAGGAAGCATTGTTAGCCATCTGCTGACTGACCTCAATAGGCTGATTATCAGTTTTAATGATTAGTTTTAAGGGAAGGTTTTTTCCTGTTTTATTAGGCTCTGCCAAGTGAACGACTACTTTTACTTTTTGCTTGTCTATGTCAGGCTCAAAACGAAAACTGCTGATATAGTTTTGTCCTCTCGCTTCCAAATAGACCGTTTGCCAAATTCCTCTTGCATTGCCGTAGCCCTGCTTTCCGTAGAGCGCAAAATCTCTTCTTTTATCATCTACTCTGATTATTAAGGCTTGATTTTGACCATATTTCAAGTATTTTGTCAGTTCAAAAGAAAAAGGTACATAGCCTCCTTGAAACTTACCTACTTCATTTCCATCGAGAAAAACCGTAGTTTCCCAATCCGATGCCCCAATGGTCAGGAAAGTTCGCCTGCTCGCCCAAGCAGTGGGTACGTTGATTTCTCGCTTGTACCAAGCAATGTCTGCCTCGTCTTGTACGCCTGAGAGCGGTGCCCCCCAAGGGAAAGGCACTTTGATAGTTTTGCTAAAAGATTTTGTCCCCTTTGCCCAATTTTCTTTGAGTCCTAAGTCTTCCTTATCAAACTCAAAAGCCCAATCACCATTCAGGTTTTGCCAATCTGCTCGCTCAAAGTCGGGTCTTGGGTGTTCGGGAAGTGGAATTTTTGCTTGTAAGGTGGTGATAAACAAGCAAAAAAGTACAGTTACAAGATTTTTCATTTTCACTAAAATAAGTTATATAAGAGATGTATGTTGATTTATTTTTAATCTTACGAAAATACTGATATTTTATTTGGTGATTGGGTTTAGATTTTGTGTTGCGCTGAGATAAATTGCCCCTCAAAAAATTTGCTAAGGTATTACTTTCTTAAAAAGCAGGACAAGAGAATGAATCTTTGCAACTATTACCTAAAACTAAACACAACTCCACCACAATTATCTCTTTTTGCACCAGTTACAGATTTGAGGCAGTTATTTTCTCCTCGCCAACGCAACACACCCAAAAATCCAAAAATAATAGCTTCTTTGAACATGATAATATTAGGCTCGGGAAGTTCTATCTGCCAATCAGGAGCGTATTTTCGCATTAACTCAACCAAGTACGCATTGAATGCTCCGCCTCCTGAGAGCAAAATCTTAGCTTTGGGCTTGGCATGTGGCTGTAAATCTTTGACTATCTGCTTGGCTACGTGTGTAGTATAGGTATGTAACTTGTCAGGAATGCTACTTTGAAAATTGTCAATCATTCCTTTGATATTACTTACGAACCATTCCTTGCCCAAAGATTTGGGAAAAGGGAGAGTATAGTAAGTTAGTTTTTCCAAATTTTCTAACATTTCTTCGTCTATCTGCCCAGTACGCGCGATTTCTCCATTCATGTCGTACTCTCTGCCCAACTGCTTTGCCAAATAGTTAAGTACAATATTGACAAAACAAATATCAAAAGCTACCCTATTGCCCTGATAATCAAAGGAAACATTGGCGATACCTCCTAAGTTCAAGCAAAAATCATAAGAAGAAAAAAGCATCTTGTCCCCAATAGGCACTAAGGGCGCGCCCTGTCCGTTTAAAGCCATGTCAGTAATCCTAAAATCACAAACTACGGGATACCCGCAAATGGCGGCAATAGAAGCCCCATTACCTATCTGTGTAGTAAGTCGTAACTGCGGTTGATGAAAAACAGTATGCCCATGAGAGGAAATAAAATCCAATCGTTTAATATTATTTTGTTGTATAAATTTAAGCACCTCCTGCCCAAAATACTCTCCTAAGGCTACATTGGTACGAGCATACTCTAAAGCAGTACCGTTTTCTATATTGCTTAGGATTTCTCTCCATTCATTGGAATAATCTACTGTTTGCGACTGTAGTAGTTCTACAAACCATTGTTTGTTAGAGTATAAAAATCTACAATAGGCAATGTCTAAGCCGTCCAAAGATGTACCTGACATTAGCCCAATGACATAATATTCTGCATTCATATCTTAGTTCAATAAAATATTAGAAATAAAAATCACTTATTTAGGTGCTAAAAATACAAATTTAGATGTTACCCACTATCCAAAGAGCGAAAATAAAATAGTAAAAGTTAAGATTGACTTTAATAAAATCTAAAAGTTCTCAAAGTTTTTAATACCTCAAGCAACCTTTCTTTTTACTTTTACATCTTGTAAGTGAATTTCTGGTAAAAGAGAAAACAATACTATTGATTGACAGCAAAGTAAGAAATGCTCAAATTATTAAAATTATATAAAAACGAAACTGACCTAATCGCTGACTGTTTGAAGGGAAAGCGGCACGCTCAAGAGGCTTTGTATAAAAAGTACAGTAGCAAGATGTTAGCCATCTGTGTGCGCTATTTGTCAGACAGAACCGAAGCCGAAGATGCCATGACCAATGGTTTTGTTAGGGTGTTTACCCAATTAGAAAATTTTAGGCAAGAGGGAAGTTTTGAGGGGTGGATTCGCAGAATCATGGTCAATGAGGCATTGGCAATATTGAGGAAAAAAAGCAAAATGTACTTAGAGCCTGCGGAAAATGCAGACTATCACAATGATTATCAGATAGAAGAAAAGCACTTAGAGGCAGAGGAACTCTTGGCTATGGTGCAAAAACTTCCCACAGGTTATCGTACAGTTTTTAACCTCTATGCCATAGAAGGGTACAGCCATAAGGAAATAGCTGAAACATTGGGGATTAGCGAAAGCACCTCGAAATCTCAACTCAATAGGGCGCGAAATATGTTAAAAAACGAGTTGGCAAAAATGGATAGGCATTGGCAAACAGATACCAACAAAGCGACCAATCCAAGCCAAGAACTCAAATTAGTAACTCAAATTTTAATTTAGAAACAACAAACACCATGAGCATAGATAGATTATTTAAAAATAAGTTAGAAAATCACCAAATAGAACCTTCTGACCAAGCATGGAAGAAGTTGGAGGAGGCTCTTTACGGAAAGCAAATCAAGCAAAGGAGTTTGGTGGGGTACTGGAGAGCAGCGGCAGCAGTTGCCTTGATTTTGACAGCATCTTTCTTTTATTATCAAAATGAAAAAGAACAAAATCAAGGACTTACAGATAAAAATCTCAATAAAGTACAGGAAAAAAACAGTGCTATTAACAAAGCAGAACAAGTAGCTATCCTTCCAGATAAAAGCGGAAAAGAAATGGAAAATGCAGACTTGAAAAAAGGTTCAGAAAAAAAACAATCTCTACTTAGACAAGACAAGATAACAAAGAAAGTGGCTCAGGCAGCTAAATTGAATAATTTGGAAGTCAATCAGTTAGTACAAAAAAATATCCAACCAGCAACTGATGAAAACCTAAATAAAGGAATTAGCGAAGAGGTCATAGCCCAGAATACTACCCAAAAAATAGAAAAAGAAGATGTTAGCTCAAAAGTTCTAACCTCTTCTGAGCAAGAAGAAAGTTTTGCCATAGTTGTCAGAGTAGAGGAGCAGTACGAAGAGGAAAAAGGGATAGAAGTAGGTAAAAAATCTTGGTTTAAGAAAATGGTCAATAACATGAGAAAAAACAGGGAAAAAGAGCGAGAGAAATACGAGGAGTACGAAGATAGACCTGAAAAATCCAATGTGAGCATCTTCGGAATTAGTGCAGATAAGATTTTTGCTAAAAAGCATCAGCAAAGCGAGCAACAAAAGCAGCATAATGAGTAAGAAATATCATCACAATTTTAAATAATAATTTACGTCTTGTTTTTCAAATACTTATCCGATTTTCTTAGATTGGAAGAGAGGGGCATTGTTTCTCAAAAATTTAAAAATTTGTACAGTCATTTAATTTACATTATATCCATGAAAAAGTTTTTAATGAGTTTTTTAAGCCTATTTTTTCTTTTAGCAGTAGGCAATGCGGTTTCAGCAAAACCAACGGAGGAGTTATTAGCGGAGGACAGCATGGTTGTTCAGTATGGCAACAAAAGAATAGTCATTTACTTGGCAGAAGCCAAAGACAAAGAAAAACTCCAAGCCATGTATGATAGAGGCGCATTGAGGAATCTATTTAAGTACTTAGATGCCACTCAGTTGGCAGATACCGCCATAATCAAAGACAACAGTGGAGATTATCGCATTATCAAAAAAGGCAATGGAGAAACTATCGTTTTCTTTGATAAGGTCAAAGATACTAATACCAACATAAAAGTAGATGTAAGTTGGAACAACAACGACCGCAGACGAGATGACGATAACCGTGAAGTAAAAAGAAGATACAGAACTAACCTGAGTCATGAGTTTGGTATAGACGTAGGGATGAATGCTTTTATTCCCAAAGAAGGCTCATTGACAGGTACTCTGTACGAACTTATCCCTGCAAGGTCAAACTACGTAGCGTTTAATTATAATAACGTGTTCAATTTCAGCAGGTATGCACGCTTAAAAATGGGCATAGAAGTTTCTTGGTACAATTTCATGTTTACCAAAGATGTAAGATTGAGTATGCAACCTAATGCCTTAGAGCTAAGTCTTGACCCTAATGGTTTGAAAAAATCAAAATTGGCAGCTACTTACTTAAATATCCCTATGCTTTTCGAGGTAGGCAGAAGGTATTGGGGACTGAGGGTAGGTTTAGGAGGCTACGTAGGCTATAGAATAGATAGCTGGACAAAGGCAGTAACTAATAATGGCGAAAAGCAAAAAGACCGCGATAGTTATTACCTGAATAGTTTTAGATATGGCATCACAGGGCAAGTAGGGTTCAGGTGGATAAAACTTTTTGCTAACTACGACCTCAATACGCTTTTTGCGAAAGATAAAGCCCCAGAAATCAATACTATTAGCGTAGGGTTCAGGTTTGGGGATTAATTTACCTGCAAAAATATATTTTCTCTACCTTAAAAAGTTCCCACCGTCAAAGAGGTAGGAACTTTTTTGGTATCTACTTTATTTTTTATACCAGATGTCCCATCTTGCCCATCTGGTAGTCCTGTATCGCTTGCATAATCTCTGCTTGTGTATTCATTACAAAAGGTCCGTAAGTAGCGATAGGCTCTTGGATAGGTTCTCCTCCTAAAAGTAGCACATGCGCCTTCCCTTTTGTATGAAAATGGATTATCTCACCTTCCTGTTGGAAGGAAGCAATCTGCCCTGCTTTGATTTGAGTTTCTCCATTGACAAAAATCTCATCGTCTATCACATACAAGCCTAAGTTATAACCTTGCGGAACAGACAACTGAAACTCGCTCTGTCCTGAGATTTTTAACTCTGCCAGTAAAATAGGCGTGTAAGTTTTTGCTACCCCTTTCAAACCAGCCAGCTCCCCTGAGAACACGCGAACTAATACATTTTGAGCAATTTCTGCTTTCGGAATTTGCGAAGCACTGATTTCTTGATAACGCGGCGGCGTCATTTTGTACTTGCTTGGCAGGTTAGTCCACAGTTGGATAAAGTTCAACACCCCTCCTTGCTTAGAAAAGGACAATTCGTGCTTTTCTTCATGAACGATACCCGAAGCGGCTGTCATCCATTGCATATCTCCTGCTCTGAGGGTGCCTCTGTTTCCCGCCGAGTCTCTATGCTGCAATGCCCCCTCAAATACCAAAGTAACAGTTTCTATGCCTCTGTGAGGGTGTTCATCTACTCCTTTGGGTATATCCGAAGGCACTACCTGCATAGGACCGTGATGGTCAAGCATAAGAAAAGGACTAAACTCTTTATAGTGTTGGGCAGACAAGGCATTTTTGCCTACAAATCCATCTCCTACGGATTGAGGGCGACTGCCATATATTTTCTTTATATTTTTAATCATATTTATAAAAAAAAGTATTAGTTAAAACATTTATAGTTATAACATATAATTTAATTCTTAGTTCATAAAGTAACAATTATTTTATGCTTCCTAAGTCAATTTTTACCAAAATAATGAGTAAATTAGCTACTAAATTAGGTCAGTCAAATAGAAGCAATAAAGCAATGCAGTAGTAACTATTCAAACTATATTTATGACAGAGTACGATATTTTTATCAGTTTTGCAGATGAGAATGAGGCTTATGCAGTAAAGCTTTGCGAAGCTCTGCAAAAAGAAGGCATTAAAGCATGGTGCAGTGCCAAGAATGTAGGCATTGCGGGTAACATCTATGGAGAAATTAGCCATGCTTTACATCACGCTCCTTTTTTCCTTCCGCTCATCAGCAAGCACTACCAGCGAAACTGGCACAAGATAGAGTTTGAGAATGGTTGCTATAACAAAGCCCCTCAGTATATCATTCCTGTAGCTTATGGGGTAACTTATAAGTACATAGAAAACAATCCCATATTTACGCTCATTCGCAACATTAGGCTGGTAGAAGCCAACAACATAAGTGTATCTAAATTAGCAAAACTTATTGCGGCAAGAGTAAGAAATCCAGAAGCCCCTCCCCCACCACCCAAAAAACTGCTCATGTCTTTTATTCCTCTTTTTCTGCTCGAGAGCAAGTTTTTGCTTAGTTTGGTAGCAGCAGTTTTAGCTTTGTCTTTGTACAAGCTACTCAACGTACCCTCGGAGAATCATTCTCAACCTGCACTCCCGCCTATTAAAAAAGATACTTTGACAATAGCAGACTCTTTCAAAGAAATCACTAAATTTCTTGAAGTAACAATAGACTTTGACAATCCTAATGTGGACAAACTTAAAGTCATCAATATCAAGGAAGATAAGACGGAAGACTATCTAAGCAATGATTACAAAGGATTGATGGTGCTGAACTTTATCTTGCACAACAAAGGTAATCAAGATTTTGACATCGCATATATTAAAGTAGAAGCCCAAAGAAATAATGAAGACTTATATTTTAATAGTAGAGCAGGTGTCTTGCGAAAAATAAGCGATACCTCTCAAGAACCTAACATTTTTGCCATAGAGATTCCTAATGAGTACCCAAATACTCATTATCTTTATGCTGTAACACCTTCTTTTCACTGTCCAAGGGAAAAACAAATCGTTTTGCCCATAGTTTTTTATCAAAAAAAGCAAAATAATTATCTTCTTCCTGATACAAGTGCAGAATTTGTAGTACACTTTATTACTGTACAAAGAACTTATGCTCTTTCAAAAAGTTTCTATTTTGAAGAAGGTGCTTTGTATTCTGAATACCAGTAAGCTAATTTTTAATATATTACCTAATTCTTTTTTCTGCTAAATGATAATGAGAGCGTTTTTGACCATTTGCCTATTTCTACTTGTATGGACAGTAGGAACAGCACAAAACAACCGCCGCAACAGGCATAAAGATTTTAAAATTGTGAGTGTAAAAAAAATTAATAACCTCCAAGCAGTAGAGGAAAGATGTATGTGCAAAGACTTATCTGCTTTAGCCTTTACCATGCAAAATAGAAGTAGAAATACGCTCTACATCACAGGTTTGCAAGTAGAAGCCACACGCAAAATAAATCTTCCTATCACTGACCAAAAAGAGCTGGGAAAATTGGAAGAAGACAGCCAGAGAGGAGATGAAAAATCTATCTGGTGGGTGCATATTCCTAAAGAAGAAGACAACTATAGGTATCTTTTTAAACCTTCCTCTCAAGAACCCTATGAGTGTAAAAGTGGAGAAAGTATTACTATTTATGTAGTATTAGTAGAAGAAAAAACCTTAAAACTTCCTCAAAAGGTAAATCTTGTTCTCAAATTTATGACCAATGAGAGAGAGCTAAGTGCAAGAAGTGAACTATTTACATTCAGATAAAATAAAAAAAGAGGCTACCATAAAAAGTTAGCCTCTTTTTTATCTTTTATGAACCTAATGCTACTCTGCAATCACGTTGAAAACTACTTCTTTCTTCACTTCTTTGTGCAAGTCCAAGATAGCGACATATTGCCCTAAGTTTTTCACCTCAGTTTTCAGAGAGATTCTCTTTCTATCTACTTCAAATCCTTTTTCTTTCAAAGCATCAGAGATTTGCAAAGTAGTAACTGCACCAAATATTTTCCCACTTTCGCCTGCTTTAGTGTAAATATCGAGAGTAGTATCTCCTATTCTTTCTGCGAGAGAAAGTGCATCTGTTTTCAATTTTTCAGCTTTGTGAGCGGCTTGCTTGATATTTTCAGCGACTACTTTCTTTGCAGAATCAGTAGCCATTACTGCTAAACCTCTTGGAATAAGGTAGTTGCGTCCATATCCGTCGCGTACTTTTACTACATCATTTTTATAGCCAAGCCCTGCAATGTCTTCTTTTAATATGATTTCCATCTTGATATTAATGTCTTTATGATTGAAAATTATTTCAAGTTATCCGCCACATAAGGCAAAAGAGCCAAATGTCTTGCTTTTTTTACTGCCTGTGCTACCTTGCGCTGATACTTTGCGCTTGTACCTGTTAGCCTACGAGGTAAAATCTTACCTTGCTCGTTGATAAACTTCAACAAAAAGTTAGGGTCTTTATAGTCTATGTACTTGATACCATTTTTCCTAAAACGGCAATACTTTTTTCTTTGCTCTACCCTATTGACTGATTCATTGATAAGTGTCATGGCTTAATTATAACTCCTCCGCTAAGTTTTCTTTTTTAGGTTTTACGATAGTGTTTTCCTTACTTCTGTTAAACTCTCCTTTCCTTCTTCTGGCGTTGTACTCTAAAGCATATTTGTCCAACGCAGTGGTCAAGAAACGCATCACGCGCTCATCGCGTCTAAACTCAGTTTCCAATAGCTTTACGCTATCTTTGCTACCGCTAAACTCCATCAGAGCATAATAGCCTGTACTTTTGTGCTGTATGGGATAAGCTAATTTCCTAATACCCCATTCTTCCACATGATACACGTCAGCATTATGCTGAGTCAATACCTCTTTGAACTTTTGTACTGTATCCTTTGCCTCTTTTTCAGACAAAACGGGATTTAGAATGAATACAGTTTCGTAATTATATCCAATCATGTTTTTTGTGAAAAAAATTTTTTTAATTTTTGAGGGTGCAAAGTTAGGAAGTTTTTGAGAAAGAAAAAATATTTTGTATAGATTTTGTTATAAAAAAATAAAGTTTGCTACACAAAATCACAATTAGGAACTATTCCATCATGCTTTTAGGCACACCTGAAAAAAAATTCAAAACTTTATAAAGTTTTAACACTTTCCTCTGAACCTAACTGGTGTGTATTGCGTACTATCTATATCAATTGTCAAACAAACATGAAATTCAGAAAAAGGCTTACCACCATACAAATCATACTGGTAATGCTTGTTTTATCAGTTTTTGTAGTTGAGAAAAATGTACGACAAAGTTGTATAGAAAAGTGCCAAACACAGTACCGAACCATAAATAATAAAGTTCAAAGCAAATTAGCTAACTCTAATACATTGATTGAGAAAGTTAAATGTGGAACTGACCAAATCATAGAGTTTGGGAAAGTAGTGAAGCAACTTTTTGATAAGCAAAATGATATACCCTAAAACCTAAACCGTAACCTAAGTTGCGGTTTTTTTATTCTTAAAATCTCACCTCTAAGCATTATCGGAAAGTTTTTTGCTAATATATATATTTTAGCTGATAAACAGATACCCTTTTCTTTCACTAATTAGACAAGTCCATGATTTTCAGAACATTAATCATATTTTTTCTTTTTTTCATTGCTCAAATTACTTTTGCTCAAGAAAAATCTTTGGTAGATGTGTACCTACAAGTAAGTGGCAGTGCCAATGCGTACAAAGGCGACCTCAGCCCAAGCTATCAGAAATGGTCTTCGGCTTTCCATATTGGGGCTTTTTCTGACCAACATCGCTGGTTTAATCCTACAGCAAGCCTGTCTATTGGGAATTTGGTAGGACAAAATACAAACTACGACTATCTAAATCCACCGCGTAACAATACTTTTTTTAAAACCAATTTTGTGCAGTTTTCTTTGGGGTTGCGCCTCAATGCAATTAAGACGGATTTTCTAACGGTCTATCTCAATCCGAATATCGGCATCATGCGTTTTACGCCCAAAGATATTCGCAATCAGAAATTAGCAAACCAGCCTGAAACACGCGCCTTAGGCGAAACCCTGCCTACTACTGCTTTTGTCATACCCGTCAATGTAGGGGCTATGTACAAGTTCAAGGCAAGCAAGGTCGCAGTTGGGGCAGAGGTAGGTTTGCTGAACCCAAGAAGCGATTACTTGGACAATATTGGCGAATTCGGGAGTGCTTCAGCAAGAGATAATAGCTTGCAAATCAAACTCTCAGTCTATGCCCCTCTGACCAGATACGATGCAGAGAAAGAGAGGAAAAAACAAGAACAGAAAAAGGAACGCCGCCAAGAGTGGCTTAGAAAGCAAGGTTTGCTAAAAGAAAGTCAGCAAAAAAATGAAAATAAGATACAGACAACTCCTAAAAATGTAGAGAAGAAAAAGCTCACCCCTACCCAACTCAAAAACCAGAAAGCAAAGGAAAAAGCGGAGAAGGAAAAGCAAAAGAAAGCGGAGGAGCGTGCTAAGACCTTGGAAAAGAACAAGAAAGAAAGCGAAAAACAAAAGCAAAAAGTAAGCACAGAAAAGCAGAAAGCACAAGAGAAAAAACTAAAAGAAGCCGAAAAGCGCAAGAAAGAAGTAGAGAAAAAGAAGAAAAAAGCGGAGGAGGAGAAGCGTAAAAAACAAGCAAAGAAAAAGAAAAGCTAAATGAATTTTTCTCAAAAATTTCAAGTGAAATGTTTTATTCCTACACAATTTATTTATTTTTGGGAATAATTCAAAATCGCATTATTTCACTATTCATTATCTATCATTTCAAAATGAACATACACGAATACCAAGCCAAAGATATTTTGAAAAGCTATGGAGTAAGGGTACAAGAGGGCGTAGTAGCCACCACTCCACAAGCGGCATTAGATGCGGCACGCCAACTCAATGCAGAAACAGGTACAAAGTGGTTCGTTATCAAGGCACAAATCCACGCTGGAGGTAGAGGAAAAGGCGGGGGTATCAAATTAGCTAAAAACTATGAGCAAGTTACAGAGCTTTCTAAGCAAATCTTAGGAATGCAATTAGTAACTCCACAAACAGGTCCTGAGGGCAAGAAAGTACATAAAATTTTGGTAGCCGAGGACGTGTACTATCCAGGCGAGTCAGAGCCTAAAGAATACTACTTGAGCATCATGCTCGACAGGGCAAAAGGGTGCAACGTCATCATCGCCAGTACAGAAGGAGGCATGGACATAGAAGCAGTAGCCCACGATACCCCTGAAAAAATCATTAAAGAATGGATAGACCCAAGCGTAGGTTTGCAACCTTTCCAAGCTCGCAAAATTGCCTTTGCTTTTGGCTTAGAAGGCAATGCCTTCAAAGAAATGGTCAAATTCCTTTTTGCTCTTTACAAGGCGTATGAAAGCATAGATGCCTCTCTGTTTGAAATCAATCCCGTATTGAAAACCTCTGATAACAAGATACTTGCCGTAGATGCCAAAGTAAACTTAGATGACAATTCTCTTTTCCGCCACAAAGAATTGGCTGACATGAGAGATTTGGCGGAGGAAGACCCCTTAGAAGTAGAAGCCTCTGCTTCTGGCTTGAACTATGTGAAACTCGATGGAAATGTGGGCTGTATGGTAAACGGAGCAGGCTTGGCTATGGCAACTATGGACATCATCAAACTCTCAGGTGGCGAGCCTGCTAACTTCCTTGACGTAGGCGGTGGCGCAAATGCCCAAACCGTAGAAGCAGGTTTCAGAATCATCTTGCAAGACCCCAATGTAAAAGCTATTCTCATTAATATTTTCGGCGGAATTGTGCGTTGCGATAGAGTAGCCAATGGCGTAGTTGAGGCTTACAAGAAAATTGGCGACATTAAAGTTCCTATCATTGTTCGCCTGCAAGGAACAAATGCAGAAGAAGGAGCAAAAATTTTGGGAGAATCAGGCTTGAAAATCACCCCTGCTATTCTGCTCAAAGATGCCGCTCAGAGAGTAAAAGAAGCGATGGCTTAGATAGATTGGTAATAAGTCAAATAAGAATGAGATTTTTAATTCATTCATTAACAGCACTTACAAGGTTTTAACTCTTGTAAGTGCTGTTTTTTTTAAGAGTTTTTAGTATCTGATTTTCAATAGACTACTTTTCCAATCATGGCTGGTTAATTCATCTAAATTGTTACTGACTATTTAAGGAACACGGATAATACTGATTTCACGGATAAAACACAGATTTTTTAAGTAATTCATCAGTGAAAATCTATCTAATCTGCAAAATCCGTATTCCAAAATTATTTCTACTATTGTCAGTGTCCTCACTGACAACCCTTTAAGAAAATATAAATTATACTCAATCAAAAGTATTTTTGAAATTTTCTTTACTCCAAAGTCCCTGTTCTCTGACACTTCCTGTGTAAAACTTATGTAAGCATTGGACTTTCAGACTAACACAGTAGGTGTGCTATTTTTGTAGAAAATAATGAATAAAACCGCGTAGCGGTGGCATATTTCACGCCTACGACGTTGCTAAATATAGGTTAGGCTTACTTTTTTCTATCAAGATGACAGCCCTACGGGCTTAAAGTTAGATGTAGTATTGTTCATTGGAAAAAGTGTCAGAGAACCAAAGTCCCTTTCTCAGCAAGAGAAAGGGATTGAAAAATCATTTTTTTTAGTATGATATACAGTCTTGCTTAAGAAACCCATACATACACTCAAAATAGTAGCAATAAAACCAATAAATCACCGATATTAACCAGCGAAAAAACATTTAGTTTGCAAAATCCAAATTCTAATTTGGGAAATGTGCGTTTTTTTAAAGAAATTTATTAAGAAAATTCACTTATTCTAAAACACTTACCACCATGATTCCCAACTTATTACGTATAAAACAAAGATTTTTCCCCTACTTATTAGGTTTGACAATGGTATTTTTTAGCTTCCATCAGGTTGATGCACAGATAGCCCGTCCACGCATAGTCATTACTGCTGACCCTGAACTCGATGACAACAATTCCTTGATTCGTTTTCTGCTTTACAGTACCGATGTAGAGATAGAGGGGCTTATCTATGCAAGCAGTCAGTTTCACTGGAAAGGAGATGGCAAAGGTACAAAATGGTTTGTGCCTAACAGAGAATATGACCGCTTTAAGATGGGTACTTGCCCTTGCGAATCATGGCGTTGGGCAAAAGATGAACGCTTTATTCACGACATTGTAGAGGCTTACGAAAAAGTGTATCCTAATTTGAAAACACACAATCCCAACTATCCTTCCCCCGATTTTCTCAAATCAAAAATTCGCTTTGGAAACATAGAATTTGATGGGGATATTTCCAAAGACTCGGAAGGCTCTAACCTGATAAAATCGCTGATTTTAGACAACAAACCCGGGCAGTTGTTCATCACTGCTTGGGGAGGGCATAGCACGATTGCACGCGCGCTCAAATCCATACAAGAGCAGTACGAATACACCACCGATTGGGAAGCCTTAAAAAAGAAAATAGCACGAAAAGTAGTGTTGTTACCTTCTGGCGACCAAGATGATACCTACGCTACCTACATCAAACCCAATTGGGGGGAGATAGAGTACCGACAGTTCAGGGGCGGACCTAACTACGGCTACGGAGCGCAGATAAAGGCATTGCCAGAGAATGCGGAATACTTGACACCCTCTTGGATGAGAGAAAACGTATTGAGTCGTGGGGCTTTGGGGGCTTTGTATCGGGTCTGGGGTGATGGCAAGCAAATGGTCAAAGACGATAAGGTGGACTATTTTGGGCTTTCGGGCTATACTAATGAAGAATTGAAAAAAATGGGCTACTTCGTTTGGATGCCCGTGCAAGAGAAAGGCTCATGGTTAGGAGAAGGCGATAACCCTACCTTTATGAATATGCTGGGCAATGGCTTGCGTGCCTACGAAAAAGGCTCTTATGGTGGCTGGGGAGGTAAAGCCGTAGAAAGCCCAAATGAGAGAGATGTTTTTTCAGCCTCTTTGAGTTTAGATGAAATGGCGACAAGCATGGGTTCGCAAAATAGCCAACGAAATCAAGAAGAAAGAGCCTTTCCTAATTTCTTCCCACAGGCACAGCGAGATTTTGCCAATCGGTTAAAATGGTCAGTTACAAGTAAGTATTCCGATGCGAACCATGAACCTATAGTCAGTTTGCAAGTTCCCTCGAGTATTTTAGCTTCCGCAGGGCAGAAAGTTACCCTTTACGGTGCAGTTTCAGACCCCGACGGCAACAAAGTTACTACAAAATGGTGGCAATTCCATGTGGGTACTTATTTGGGCGAAGTAGAAATCTCACAACCTCATGCATTACAAACAGAAGTGCTTATTCCTAATGATGCCAAAGCAGGGCAAACTATTCATCTTATCCTTGAAGCCAGCGATGATGGTGTACCGTCTTTGACTCGTTATCAAAGAGTGATTATTACGGTAAGGAAGTGAGAAAATAATGTTAATTCAAGGCTTTTACGTTATTTCACTTTCTTACAATCAAAACTTCACCAAATCCCCTTCATTTACTTGATAGCGGTCGCAAAATCCTGCATTGACCTCTACCACGTATTTGGCTGGTTTGGTAGAGCGGAGGGACTGCTCTGACTTGGGTTGAGCATACTTTTGGATAGTAACTATTTCCATATTTTCATTTACAAAGAGAATATCTAAGGAAATCAATGTATTCTTCATCCAAAAAGATTGCATCTCAGTTTCAGGAAAAATAAACAACATTCCCTGACTGTCTTCCAATTGGGTGCGATACATTAGCCCTTGCTGGCGTTCTCCATCGCTGTCTGCAATTTCTATGTCTATCTTTTTGATTTCTTGTTGGTTATCCTTTTTTATAAAACTGAGTTCTCCCTCTTTTTTAAAAACGGGAGCAGTACTCGTAGAGGTATTCTTTAAATATTCCTCTGTGAGTGTTTGGTTTCTTTTTTCAGAAAATAAATTTCTGATAAAAGGAAGCGCAAAGGGCAGTAAAAAGGCTAATAATAAGACCAAAGCAATAATCTGGACTCTCTTGTTCATGTTTGATAAATGGTTTGTTTTTCTCCTTTTTCTATTTGTTGGACTAACTCCTCATACCACCTTACTCCGTATTTGCGGATAAGTGCCTCTTTCAAAAAGCGATACAAAGGTACACTTAGTTCTTTTCCCAAGCTACAAGCAGGGCTACAAATATCCCAACGGTGATAGTTCAATGCCTCAAAATCATCGTATTTAGTAATACGAATAGGGTACAGATGACAGGAAATAGGCTTTTGAAAACTGATTTTTCCTTCTAAGTAGGCTTTTTCTATGCCACAAGCCCATATTCCTTTTTTGTCTTTTATGGCATAGGCACAGGCTTTTCCTCTAACCATAGGCGTAGAGTAATCTCCTTCAAAATCAAGTACATACTTTCCCTGTTCCTCTATGGCTTGTATGCCCTCCTCGTCCAAATAAGGCTTTACACTTTCATAAATTTCCTCTAATACCGCTAATTCCTCCTTTACCAGAGGGGCACCTAAATCTCCCGCCTCGCAACAGCCTCCTTTGCACTTCTCTAAGTTGCAGACAAATTCATTTTCTGCAATGTCATCGCTAAGAATCGCATTACCTACAACAATCATTTGCTAAATATTTTTTCAAAATATCTTGCAAAATTACAAAAGGGATTAGATTTACTACGGAAAACTGCAAGAGTAATTCTATCTTTGTCAAAGAAGGAAAACCTCACTTATAAACTTAATATAATGAAAAGCCTCTTTTCTCTTGTTTTGGTCTTATTATTTTTCTCAAAACTCTCTCTTGCTCAAACTATTAGCGGCAGAATTACTAATAACTTAGGGCAGGCTGTACCTCTGGTCAATATTGCCTTGCAAGGGAAAAATATAGGCACTACCTCAGATTCTTTGGGCTACTATCAGTTTGATGTACCACAAGGCTCTTATACTTTGGTTTTTACTCACATTAGCTATCTTTCTGTAAATAAAAAGATTACGCTCAAAAATGGAGAAAATCTGAAAATTGATGTGATACTAAACGTAAGAACACAAACCCTCAAAGAAGTAGAAGTCAAAGAAAGTCAGGACAAAGCAAGAGTAGAAGCGGGAACGATAGACCTGAATCCCAATGCTTTGAAAAATATTCCTTCTCCTTTTGGAGATTTTAACCAAGCTATTAGCACAGTCGGCTTAGGGATAAGTGGGAATAGTGAGCTATCAAGTGCTTACAACGTAAGGGGGGGAAATTTTGAGGAAAACTTGGTCTATGTCAATAACATAGAAATTTATCGCCCTTTTTTAGTGCGTGCAGGGCAACAAGAAGGGCTAAGTTTCATTAACCCTGAGATGGTCAAAAGTGTGGAGTTCTCCTCAGGAGGTTGGCAAGCAAAATATGGGGACAAACTCTCTTCGGTATTGAGTATTAGCTATAAAAAGCCCAAAGAGTTTCATGCTTCCTTTGCTGCTGGCTTATTGGGTGGCTCAGGGCATATAGAGGGAAGTACTAAAAATCAGAAATTCAGCTATTTAATAGGAGTCAGGCAGAAATTAGGGCGTTACCTTTTTAATACTTTGCCGACTCGTGGGGAGTACTTCCCCAATTTTACCGATGTGCAAAGTTTTTTCAATATAGACATAGGAAAAAAAGCAGAACTTTCCGTCTTGCTATCTTATGCTCGCAATCGCTACTTGACCATTCCCCAGACACGTAGGACGGATTTTGGCACATTTAACCAATCCTTGCGGCTGACTGTCGACTTCAGGGGGCAGGAAGCAATGAACTATGACACTTGGCAGATAGGAACAAACTTAGCCTATTATCTTTCAGAAAAATTCATTACCCGAATCCTGTTTTCTGGAATGAAAACCCTTGAACGAGAGTTTATTAATACAGAAGGAGGTTACAGACTTTGCGATGTAAATACAGACTTAAATTCTCCTGATTTTAATACATGTCTGTTTATCAGGGGTTTTGGTAGTTTGTATAACTATGGCAGAAATTTCCTTGATGCCCATATTTTTGCGGCGGAGAGTCGCAATGAGTATCGCCCTAATAACAAAAGGAAAATAGAATTTGGTATTCGCTTTTCTAATGAAAATATTGAGGATAGAATCAATCAGTACAATTTTATTGACTCTGCTGATTATGTAACTATTACGGAAAGACTGAATACAGAAGTTAGCTTAAACTCCTCACGACTAACTGCTTATGTACAGCAAGCCCATTGGATAGGGGAAAGGCAAACGCTGACGTATGGGGTTCGCCTAAACTACTGGTCGCTGAACAATCAATGGCTCATTAGCCCAAGAATCCAATACGCCGTCAAACCCAATTGGAAAAAAGATATTTTGTTCAGTACTTCTTTGGGACTTTACCAACAACCTCCCTTTTATCGAGAGCTGAGAAATTTTGAAGGGCAACTTAACAAAGATTTGAAAGCCCAAACTTCTATTCATGCAATTTTAGGCATGGATTGGAATTTTAAAAAATGGAACAGACCTTTTAAGTTCATTTCCGAGCTGTATTACAAGCACTTAACCAATGTTATTCCATACGACATGGACAATATGCGATTGCGATACTACGCTCAAAATAATGCGGTTGCTTATGCTGTGGGAGCCGATTTCAGGATAAGTGGTGAATTTGTCGAGGGGACAGAATCTTGGTTTAATTTGGGCTTACTCTCTACCAAAGAAAAAGTCGAGGGAGATGAAAGAGGTTTTATCCGCCGTCCTACTGACCAAAGAGTAACTTTGACTATTTTCTTTGAAGACCATTTACCTAATAATCCTACTGTTAGAGTAAATATGAGGCTGATGTATGGTTCAGGTTTGCCCTTCGGCGTGCCTGAAAGACCCGAGTACAGGGCAGTTTTCAATGGGGCAGAATATAATAGGGTAGATATTGGCTTTTCAAAAATATTTAACCTCAAAGATAAAAAATACTTAGAATCGGTTTGGTTGGGTTTAGACATTCTAAACCTATTTGGCATAGACAACAAGATTTCCTACTTGTGGATTCCTGATTACTTAGGCAATCAGTATGCCGTACCTAATGGGCTTTCTCAGAGATTCTTCAGTTTAAGGGTAGTTTTGAGGAAATAGAAACTACCATAATAATAATTTACCAATCTCCACTTGCTCCGTCGCCCCCTGAGTCGCCTCCTCCATAACTACTATCTGAATCTGAAGAGGAACTATCGGAATCGTTGGAAGAGGTATCGTTGTTTGTGTAATAGTAGTAAGAAGTAGAGGCATTGTTGTTATGATAGTTAGTATTGTGATAATAAGGGTTGCGGTTAGAAGTATTGTTTTTCCGATATGAGAAAGAATTATTTTGCGAAACATGCGGCTGTTTATATTTAGGATGTCCGTATTTTAGAACCATAATTATAATAATTATGGTAGCAATGGCTACATAAGGTATTAGCCCATCTATTGAACTACTTATTACATTATTAGAATCGGGCAAGGCGGGAGAGTTATTCGCTTGTGGAGGGAACTTTTGTATAGCTAAGCCCATGAGATAGGTGGTAGCCTCATCTAAGCCTTTAAAAAATTGATTATTTCTGAAATTAGGTTTTAGTTGATTCTCGATTACTTTTTGGGCTTCCGAACTAGTAACAACCTTATTTAGTCCGTAACCAACCTCTATGTGCATCTTTCTATCTTGTATAGCAATCAAAATCAGCAATCCATTATCTTTATTTTTTTGTCCTATACCCCATGCCTTAAACCACTGATTAGCAAGTACATCTATGATATTTCCTTCTAAAGAAGGTAAGATAACAATAGCCAGCTGATTGGAAGTAGTTTTATCAAATTGCCTTAATTTTTCTTCCAATTTTTGTATTTCTGCACGAGAAAGGACTTCTGCATAGTCATTGACAAAGACCGCAGGTTCTGGCTTTGGTCTAACCAAAGAGTTTTGGGAAAAAGTCTGGTAACTTATCCCAAAACAACATAGAAAAATTAGTGCATATTTCATATTAATCCATTTACGAGAATCATATTTTTACCCCTACTACCAAAATATCATCTATTTGTGGGAAAGGACTAAGAGAAGCATCGGTATCCTGCATCCAGTGATCTAAGTGTGTTTCCAACAATTCTTTTTGGTTGGCAAGTGGTTTATCAGAAACTTCTAAAAGTAATTTTTTGAAGTTATCTCTCATGAACTTGCGGAAAGGTCTGCCCCCAAACTGATGATAAAAGCCGTCTGAAATCATATATAAGGTCGTAGGAGCGGCGATAGAGAAGGTTGTAGTAGTGAACGCAACATTTCTTTTACGCTGTCTATGCAAGCCTCCGATATGTCTTGGACTTCCTTTAAGTTCGTGTATTTCTCCATTTTGCACATAAAATATGGGTGTTTTTGCCCCAGAGAAAGCTACTTCTTTTTGCTGGTGGTCTATGATACAAAGCGAAATATCCATGCTATCCCCTATCTGGCTTTCCTCTTGTTGTAAGGTAGCTACGAAATTATCATTAAGCGTTTGCAGAATCTCCTCTGGTTTGCTCATATTTCGCTCATTGATAAGCTGATTTAAGATGTTACCTCCGATAATGGTAAGCAAGGCACCGGGAACTCCATGTCCTGTGCAGTCTGCCGTAACCAGTATTGTTTTTTTGCTGCCGTCTATTTCTTTTTGAGATAACCAATAAAAATCTCCTGAAACAATATCTTTCGGACGAGAAAGGATAAAATATTCTTGGAAAGCCTCTTGCATACGTTTTTCAGAAGGGAGCAGGACTTCCTGAATATCTTTGGCGTAGCGGATACTCTCCATGATTTGGAGATTTTTATGACGAAGCTCAGTGTTTTGTTGCTTCATTGCTTCTTTCTGCTGGCGAAGTTCTGCATTTGTATCATTGATAGCTTCATAAGCAAATTGCAATTGTTCTGACTTCAACTCAAGTTCTTCTTTCTGCTTTTCTAACTCTGCTTTAGTCTGGTTGATTTGCTCCTGCCTTTTTAGGATTTCCTCTTGTTGCTTTTCTAACTCCTCATTTTTCCGTTTAATCTCTAATTCATCTTTTTGATGCAAAGCATTGAGCTGTTTGAGTTTTTGGTTATCTCGCAAAATCCAAAGCCCAAATACAAGTAACACAATCGCCCCTATCCCTGTTGCAACCAATAGCTGGTTTTTACTTTGGATGGCGGCTTGGTCTTCTGTTATTTTTTGTTGAAGCTCGAGATTTTCTCTTTCTTTTTTAGCGGACTCGTAGCGGACAGCAAGTTCATTCATCTGTCTATCTCTCGCAATATTGAAAAGGCTATCTTTGAGAGCTACATAATCTTTGTGGTATTCTAAAGCTTTTTGATATTCTTTTTTAGATTCGTGATACTCAAACAATGAAAGATACAAGTTCAACTGAAGTTGGCGGGCATTGATTTGTTGGGCTAACTGCAAACCTTCTTGAAAATACCCATTGGCTTTTTCATACTGCCCTAATTTTGTATAAATCTCTCCCATAGTGGTCAGTACGTGTGCCATGCCAGCTTTATCGCCTTCTCCCCTTTTTATCTCCAAAGAACGAAGTGTGTACTGCAAAGCATCTTGGTAACTCCCTAATTTCATAAATACATCACCTAAGTTGCTAAGAGCGTTACTTGTAAGTTTTTCATCTCGCATATTTTCTGCTGATTCTAAGGCTCTTAAGTTGTATTCTCTTGCAGTTCTCAGGTCGCCTTTCTGCTCGTGTGCCTCTGCAATAAGCAGGTTTAGCTTCGTGATTTCTTTTTGGTCGTTTAATTGCTGAACAACGTTCTGTGCCTTGCGATAGTATTCTAAAGCTTTGTTGTTATCTCTTCGGTCAAAATACATTTTCCCGATAGCTGTATAAAGACTTGCAGCTTGTTGGTTATTCTTTAGTTCTTCATAAAGTTTTAGCCCCTCTTGAAAGTTTTTGAGTGCATTTTCACTATCATCATTCATTTGATAAATCATTCCTAAATCTTGATAAATCTTAGCTATTTTAGATTTATCACCTTTGGATTTGGATAAAGCCTTTTCTAAACTATCAATCTTAACTTTCAAAAGTGCGGTTGGATTCTGCTGAGCGGCAGCAATCAATGTTTGCAAAATCAATAAAAATAACACAAAACCCCTTTTCATGGTCGCAATGGATTTAGTAAGTAATGTTGTATAAACTGTAAAGTTAAAACAATATATGAAAAAAATATTGAAAATTAAACAATTTCTGATGCGAGTACACTGTGCATTGGGGGTGCTATTAGGAAACAAGCAGAATTTTACCTTAGGTTATTAACAAAAATATTGCAAAAGTTTTCAAAAATAGAACTAATTTTTAAAAATTATTTTTATTGAGCGAAAAATTTTTCCAAAGCAAACCTTAGCCCTTCTTCGTTATTGGTGTGAGTTACGTAATCAGCTACTTGTTTTACCTCCATAGGGGCATTGCCCATTGCTATTCCTGTTCCTGCCCACTGTAACATTTCTGCATCATTGTAATTATCTCCTATGGCTACGACGTCTTTTTGTGGCACGTTCCACTTGTCTGCTATCCACTTTATCGCCTGTGCCTTAGATGCCGCAGGGTGGGTGATTTCTAAGTAAACAGGTTTTGACTTAGAAATATTGAGATGTGGAAGTAAATAATTCACATTTTTTTCTAAAGCATTGATATTCTCTGGTGTACCCATTAGGAGAATTTTATTGGCTCCTCTATGCTTTTCTTTCCACAAACTATTGATTTTCAACAAGTCTGTGTGTATAGGTGTAGATTTAGTATTTCTACTTTCCCTATGCACCAAATCATCTATATTCTGCACGTACCATTCCTGCTCCCTATAAAGATTAGGATTAATGTCATATTGTAATGCTTCCTGCAAAATAATTTCTATTTCATGGGCTGGGACAGACTGATTAACAAGATATTCCCATTCAGATTGATGATTCTTGTGCAGAATTAAACCTCCATTGAAGCAAATCAAAAGAGTATCCAATGCTAACTCATTGTAAATAAAAAAAGTACCTTGTGGAGGGCGAGCTGTTGTCAGAATAATAGGAATATGTAAGTTTTGATGAATGTGTTGAATTATTTGCTTAGTTGCTGGAGTAATCGTATGAGATGAGGTAAGCAGCGTTCCATCTATGTCTATGAAAATCATAATGATAAATATTGTTAGTTTAAATTTAGCTATTTTTGCTTTTGAAATTAGCAAACAAAATACGTTACCTAACGTTTTTTCAATAAAAGTAAAAATTTCCATTTAGGTTTACAAAAAACTAATTTTAAATTTCACTGCCTATATTAAGTTTATGCTAAAAATTGCCTTTGCTCCTATTTATATTCACCCTTTACCGCTTGAACACCGTTTCCCTATGCTCAAATACGAGCTACTGCCTACCCAACTTCTCTATGAAGGTACAGTAAATGAGGATAATTTTTTTACTCCCTCTCCTGCTACTGAGCAAGTGATTTTGACTACCCATGAGGCAACTTATTGGGAAAAGCTAAAAAGCCTTACACTTTCGCCTTCTGAAGTAAGGAAAACAGGATTCCCACTTTCTAAGTCTTTGGTGGACAGGGAAGTTACTATTTTGCAAGGAAGCATACAGGGTACGCTTTTTGCCCTCCAATACGGGATTGCTATGAACATTGCAGGGGGTACGCACCATGCCTTTACGGACAGAGGCGAAGGATTTTGTTTGCTCAATGATATAGCGGTTGCTGCTAATTATTTACTTCAATATCAAAATATTAAAAAGATTTTAGTCATTGACTTAGACGTGCATCAGGGCAATGGCACTGCCCAAATTTTTAAAGACGATGAGCGAGTTTTTACTTTTAGTATGCACGGAGAAAACAACTATCCTATGCAAAAAGAAAAATCTGACTTAGACATAGGGCTTCCTAACGGCACAGAGGACGAAGCCTACTTGTCTTTACTCAAAAATACTTTGCCAAGATTGATAGACGAGGTACAGCCTGAGTTTGTATTTTTCCAGTCAGGTGTGGATATTTTAGCCACAGACAAATTAGGCAAACTCAAAGTAAGCAGGGAAGGGTGCAAGGAAAGAGACCGTTTTGTACTTGAAACTTGCAAAATCAATCAAATTCCTGTGGCAGTGAGCATGGGTGGTGGATATTCAGAAAAAATCAGCGATATTGTGGAAGCACACGCCAATACGTTTAGGCTTGCCCAAGAGATATTTTTTTAAGTACACTCCTAATTCTATGGGACAAATTTTTTACTTTTGACAGAGTTGTTTACTTTAACATTTACTTTGATGAATAATACACTGAAAAATAAGCGTTTGGGCTTGTCTATCATTTTTCTATCCTTTTCCTTACTTTCTATGCAAAGCGATAAACCTGCTTACTTTTTTTATGACAAAGAAGGAAAGCAAAGTTCGTACAGTGAGGTACTCAAAGCCGCACAAGAAGCTGATATTGTTCTCTTTGGTGAATTGCACAACAATCCTATTTGTCATTGGCTTCAACTCAAACTCACCAAAGATTTGTTCAAGGTAAAGACAGACAAGTTAGTTTTAGCCGCAGAAATGTTCGAGTCTGATGACCAATTAGTGCTAAATGAGTACCTAAGTAGCTTTATCAAAGAAAGCAATTTTGAAAAAGAAGCCAAACTTTGGAATAACTACAAAACAGACTATCGTCCTTTGGTGGAGTTTGCCAAGCAAAATAAGATTCCTTTTGTGGCTTCTAATATCCCGCGTCGCTATGCGAGCATGGTAGCCAGTGGCGGCTTAGAGGCACTGAAAAAGTTAGACAAAGCGGCAACAGAACTGATTGCTCCTCAGCCTATTACGGTGGATACTTCTTTAGTTTCTTACAAGGAAATGTATAAAATGATGGGAGGTGGCAGCGGTCATGGAGGCACAAACGGTTGGAACATCGTTTATGCCCAAGCTGTCAAAGATGCAACTATGGCACATCGCATTGCAGGAGCGTGGCAAAAAGGAAAGACCGTTTTGCACTATCACGGCACTTTCCACTCAGATAAATTTGAAGGAATTGCTTGGTACTTAAATCAATACAAACCGAATTTGAAAATCATAACTATCTCCTCCGTAGAGCAAGAGGAGGTTAGCACATTAAAAGCTGAATCCAAAAACTTAGCCAACTTTATCCTCTGCATTGATTCAGAGATGACTAAGACTTATTAGCGATGAGAAATTTTCTTTGGATTCGCTGTAAGATGGCTTATCGTATTTTGTTAGAACTTGGCTGGTGGCGGAGTATTTTCGTCATCGGTTTGCTCGTATTTGGACTTTCCAAGTTTCTTGCCTTACAAAACTTTCATGCCGTCTTAGCGGTTAATTTGCTGATTATATTTCCTTTACACCTTACTCGCAATGACAAGGCGTTTTTAGCCCAAACTCCTCTTTATTCTCCCGTGCTATTTATAGCAGAGTACCTATTACTCTCTTCTCTGTTCCTGATTTATTTTTTAGCAAATCAGGCCTTTATCCATTTTTTTATTCTCCTCGCTTGCATTTTTTTCCTTAGCTTTCTTAAAATTAGCCTTAGAATCAGGCAGATGCAATCTTTTTCTTTTGCTTTGATTCCTGCCCGTATTTTTGAGTGGCGTGCAGGTCTGCGAGTTTCTTGGCTTTTTTTACTATTGATGTATTTGCTTGCTTTGGTATTTTATGCCCATGAAAGCGTGCTTATTTTGTGTTGGATTTTGCTCATTGCTTTTTTTTCTACCTTTTATTTGCAAGCAGAAGGTCGGATTCTCCTCCAACTTGCTCAGGTTTCTCCTCATGCTTTTTTGTTTGGAAAAGTAAAAGACTACCTCGTTTTATCTATTATTTTTCTAAGTCCTGTTTTTATATTATTCTTTATCAATCATATACAATTTTGGCTGGTAGGAATTATCTTGTTGATGCTTTCCTTACTTACTCCTTTTTTCGTAGTATTCCAAAAATATGCAAGTTGGCAAGTTCATATTTCTTTGCAACAAAATATGATTTTACATCTCCTTTTTTTAGTTAGTTTTGCCTTGCCTTTTTTGCTTCCTGTGAGTATTTTTCTACTCGTCAGGGCTTATCGCAGGGCAATTAGAAATATGAGTTATTTTAAATGAAATAGAACACCGATGACACAGATTGGACTAATATTACAATGATTTTTTATCCGTGAAAAACCTGTAAAATCCGTGTTCCAAAAAAGTAATAACTATGGAAAAATTACTACATCAAGAAATCACAGATGCTATCATAAAAACGTATTATGATGTATGTAATGAGTTGGGCTATGGTTTTCTGGAAAAAGTTTATCAAAACTCAATGTACTTAGAACTGAAACATAGAGGTTTTCAGATGGAAGCCCAAAAACAAATCAAGGTTTATTATAAAGGCATTGAAGTTGGCGAATATTATGCAGATTTAGTTGTCAATGGTGTGATTATTTTAGAACTAAAGGCAAGCGAAGTTTTAGTATATGAAAATGAATTACAATTACTGAACTACCTTCGTGCTACTGACAAAGAAGTTGGTTTATTGCTTAATTTTGGTAAAAAAGCAGAATTTAAGCGTTTAATATTTACTAATGATAGAAAAAGACATTTAAGAAATCCGTGAAAACCTGTAAAATCCGTTAAATCCGCGTTCCAAAAAAAGAGAATAGAACACCGATGACACAGACTGAACAGATATTACACTGATTTTTTTATCCGTGAAAACCTGTAAAATCCGTCAAATCCGCGTTCCAAAAAAAGAGAATAGAACACCGATGACACAGATTGAACAAATATTACACTGATTTTTTTATCCGTGAAAACCTGTAAAATCCGTTAAATCCGCGTTCCAAAAAAAGAGAATAGAACACCGATGACACAGATTGAACAGATATTACACTGATTTTTTTACACTTTTTGTTTAATGAATTTAAAAATATGCTTACGAAAAGAATTATTCCTTGCTTAGACATCAAAGACGGAAGAACAGTCAAAGGCGTGAATTTTGTCAATTTGACTGATGCAGGCGACCCTGTCGAATTAGCAAAACTGTATGCCGAGCAGGGAGCAGATGAGTTGGTTTTTTTAGACATCACTGCCACCGTAGAGAAACGCAAAACTTTGGTCGAGTTGGTCAAAAACATCGCTCGCTACGTCAATATCCCATTTACCGTAGGTGGCGGTATCAGTACAGTAGAGGACGTAGCCCTCTTGCTCAAATCGGGAGCAGATAAAATTTCCATCAATTCCTCTGCGGTAAAAAATCCTCAATTAATCAACGACTTAGCCAAAGAATTTGGTAGCCAATGCGTAGTGGTTGCCATAGATACCAAAGAGGTAGCAGGACAGGACATCGTACACACACACGGCGGACGTACCCCTACCCACTTGGAAACTTTCGCTTGGGCAAAAGAAGCACAAGAAAGAGGTGCAGGTGAAATCTTGCTGACTTCCATGAACCATGACGGCACGAAAAACGGCTTTGCCAAAAGGCTCACAGGCAAACTTACTCATGGTTTGTCTATTCCTGTCATCGCTTCGGGAGGTGCAGGAAGCATGGAACATTTTGCGGAGATATTTGACAATGAAGATGCTGATGCAGCTCTGGCAGCGAGCATCTTCCACTACCGCGAAATCGAGATTCCTGACTTAAAAAAATTCTTGAGGCAAAGGGGAATAGTAGTACGAGTTTGAACCTGGATTTGGAATCATGTAAGTAATTTTATCAATCTTACAAAACGCACCAGCTAAGCCACAAAGTTCACCAAAGTTCCTATAGGCTCTATGCTGATGCGGATTTCATCTTGGCTTTGCAAGGTAAAATCCGAAGACGGAACGATGCCTGTACCTGTCATCAAAAAACAACCATAAGGGAAGCTGCATTCTCTATATAAATATTCTACCAACTCCTCAAAACTGCGCTTGATTTGGTTTATGGCTGTTTTTCCTTCAAACATAACTTTCTGCTGGCGAAGAATTTGTATCTCAATCAGTGTATCTTTGGACAAAGGCTCGTCAGTGAGGTAGATACAAGGACCTAAACCTGCACATCGCTCATACACTTTGGCTTGGGGAAGATACAAGGGATTCTCTCCTTCTATACTTCTCGAACTCATATCGTTACCAATAGTGTAGCCCATGATTTTGCCTTGTGGACTGATAAATAAGGTAAGCTCTGGCTCTGGCACGTCCCAAGTTGAATCTTTTCGGATATTCACATAATCCCCAGAGCCTACAGTTCTTGCGGCAGTAGCTTTGAAAAATAATTCTGGACGCTTTGCCTCATATACCATGTCGTAGAAGATAGAACCTCCCGACTTTTCTGATTCTTCCATGCGCGCTTCCTTGCTACGGAAATAGGTAACGCCTGATGCCCAAATTTCTTGCTTGCCAATAGGGGGTAGTAAGGCGTGTTGCAGCAGCCACTCCTTGTTATGCACAGGGGTAAGGTAAGGAAGTTCGTGCTTTAACTCTTGAAGGAGGTTTTCTCGCAAGATAAAAGTATCCCAATCTTTATCCGTTAATAAATAACCTTGTTGGTTTTCTTCTACTAAAATTCCATTGCGAGTTTTATAGATTTTCATAATAAGACAAAATTTTAAAGATGAAAAAAGTTTGTTAGTGAAAGCTAAATCTGTCAGGTTTCAAAAACCTGACAGATTTCAAAATCAGCTTTTAGGTCTGAGGCTTCTTACTACTCTACCTGTCTGCCACATTTCTGAATTTCGCAAATCTGCCAATTCTTTTTCCAATTTTTCTCTATAATCGGGTTGTGAGTTGGCTTTGATAGTAATTTCTGCTTCTTTCCCACTTGCTACGCTTTCGTATAACTCTCTGAAAACAGGAGCAGTAGCCTCTCTAAATTTATGCCTCCAATCCAAAGCCCCTCTTTGAGCGGTAGTGGAGCAGTTGGCATACATCCAGTCCATGCCATTCTCTGCTACCAATTTGATTAGGCTTTGAGTAAATTCCTCTACTGTTTCGTTGAAAGCCTCGCTTGGGCTGTGTCCTTTTTCTCTCAGTAGCGCGTATTGTGCTTCAAAAATCCCTTCAATAGCTCCCATTAGCGTACCTCTTTCGCCTGTAAGGTCGCTATAAACTTCTTTTTGGAAGGTAGTTTCAAACAAGTAGCCAGACCCTACCCCTATGCCCAAGGCGTGTACGCGCTCTTTGGCTCTGCCCGTAGCATCTTGGTAAATCGCATAGCTGGAGTTTAGCCCTTCTCCCGCTAAAAACAATCTTCTCAAACTCGTGCCTGAACCTTTGGGAGCTATCAAAATTACATCTATGTCCGCAGGAGGGATAATTCCTGTTTGTTCTTTGAAAGTAATGCCAAAACCATGAGAAAAATACAAAGCCTTGCCTGCCGTCAAGTATTTTTTTACTGTATCCCACAAAGCAATCTGCCCAGCATCAGAAAGCAAGTATTGGATAATAGTTCCTTTGGCACAAGCCTCCTCAATGTCGAAAAGTGTTTTGCCTTCTACCCAACCGTCAGCAACCGCTTTGTCCCAAGTTTTACTGTTTTTGCGCTGTCCGACAATGACGTTAAAGCCGTTATCTCTCAGGTTGAGGGCTTGTCCTGGTCCTTGTACCCCATAGCCGATGATGGCAATGGTTTCATTTTTTAAAACTTCTCTTGCTTTTGCGAGTGGAAATTCTTCACGGGTTACTACGTTTTCTTCTACGCCGCCAAAATTGATTACTGCCATAGTTTTACTTAAATTGTTTGATAATTGTTTGTTATGAGTAGTTCCTTGTTTTTTAATAGTTTATTAGTTCCTGCTTTGTTGTTTATGGTTTAAAGTTTGCCTCCCCAAACGTGATAAAGTTTTATAGACTCGTGCAATGAATTGTTATAAAAATAGCTTGTCCCATTAGGTACTTCATATTGGTAGAAAATTTATATCATAAATTAGCCCTAAAATCCATTAAGAGTCTAATATTCAATCCCTTATTCAACTCCTAACGGAGTTGGTGTACTTTCAAATTTATTTTTCTACTACCAATATTTAACACCTAACGGTGTATAATAACTTAAAGCACGAATGGAATGTAAAAAAGCTTATCACGTTTAAAAAACAGATTTTAAAAACAAGAAACTTGAAATTGATAGTTTGCAAATATGATAAAAATACTTTTTCTGAATAGCATAATAAGTAAAAAACTTATTACAATATTTTATAACTTATTGATTATAAGCACAATAAATTTTAGTTATTTTCTGACTTGTAGTCATTTTTTGTAAAAAATAATACTTTACCACAAAAACACACACAACAAAAGTTTGATGTTTTTCTTGTGAAACTTTGGTTCTTGTGGTAGAAAAAAGATGAATAAGGCTCATCATGCTTCATTTTTTCCTTAACCTCGCCATGTAAAACCCGTCAAATCCACTTTGGGCTGGGGAGATGCGTTTTTCTTCTAAGAGTTCAAAATCCCCTTTTTGTTCTGAAAGAAACCACCTGACCTGCTCTTCACTTTCCGAAGGCAAGATGCTACAAGTAGCATAGACCATTTTTCCCCCTTTTTTGAGCATAGAGGAGTAGTTTTGTAGGATTTCTCTTTGCGTTTTTTTGATATTTTCTACAAAATTTAGTTGCATTTTCCACTTCGCATCGGGGTTGCGTTTCAGTACACCCAAACCTGAGCAGGGAACGTCTAAGAGCAAGCGGTCAGCGGAGGCTTCTAAGCGTTTGATGACTTTGCTGGAGTCAATCAGCTTAGTTTCAATATTTTGGGCATTAGCACGCTTGGCTCTTTTTTGCAGTTCGTCCAATTTCCACTGCTCTACGTCCATAGCTATAATTTTCCCTTTGTTTTCCATGAGTGCCGCCAAGTGCAAGGTCTTTCCTCCCGCTCCTGCACAGGCATCTATCACACGCATGGCAGGCTCGACCTCAAGCATGGTCCCTACTTGCTGAGAGGACGCATCTTGGATTTCAAAAAGTCCATTTTTAAAATGTGGAGAGGAAAAAATATTCATGCGTTTCTGCAAAACCAAAGCCGTAGGGACATTTTTGACCTCTACGGTAGGAATATCGCTTTGCAATAAAAGATTTTGTAGACGCAAGGGAGTAGTTTTTAGCGTATTAGCGCGAATTACCACAGGGGCAGATTGGTTCAAGGCATATATTTCCTTTTCCCAAAACTTGCCTAATTCTTTTTCCCCAATTTCGTCTAACCAATCAGGGATAGATTGAAAAACCTTTCTGATTTTTTTGCTTTCCTCTATTTTCTGAAAAACCTTTTTGGGATAAATACCTGTGAATTCTTGCCAATCAGGAAGTTGGGTTTGTAAACTTATCTGCCATACGCCTACGATTTTCCACAAGTCCTCTCTGGTCGGGAAGTAAGCATCGGTGTATTCTATTTCATTTAAAAATAACAGCCATCGCCACCACCGCACTACTTCGTAGGTATTTTCAGCAATAAAAGCGCGGTCTCTTGCCCCCCACTTCGGGTTGGATTGGAGGATTTTTTCTATGACCTTGTCCGCATATTTTTTCTCTACAAAAATCTGATGAAGTGCCTCTACCACTGCTGCCACCAAGTTTCGATGTAATCTCATTGTATTTAGGTTTTCTTGCTCGACTTTTACTCTCTTTCCATTTGTCTTTTTACATCTTTCTCCTTGATAGTTTCGCGCTTGTCAAAGAGTTTTTTACCCTTTGCAATCGCAATTTCTAACTTTGCCAAGCCTTTTTCATTGACAAAAAGATGCGTAGGGACTACGGTCAGCCCAACATTGTTCAGTTCGTTTTGGATTCGGCGAAGTTCCCTTTTTTTGAGCAAGAGTTTTCTATCTGCTTTGGGTTGGTGATTGTAGTATGTGCCTTTTTCGTATTCAGTAATGTTCATGTCCCTAACAAAAAATTCCCCATTCAAAAAAAGGCAATAGGCGGCATCGAGATTGACTTTTCCCAATCTGATAGACTTGATTTCTGAGCCTTTGAGTTGTATGCCCGCCACATATTTGTCCAAAAACTGGTATTCAAAAGCAGCTTTCTTGTTGCGAATACTTACGTTTTTGATGATTTTATCTTTTAGTTTTGCCATTTGTTTAGTACCATTAATGCTTAGGTTTTGAAAGATAATGAGCCTTTGCCATTTGTTTTGGGGCTGCAAGTTATAATTTTTTCAGGATTTTATTTTCATTTTATCTTGCTTATCGTACTATCTTTACCGAAGTTTTCAAATTAGGTATTAGGCTTTTTATTACTAAACAAATAAAACCTTAGGCAATGAGAAAAAAAATAGTAGCAGGCAACTGGAAAATGAATATGACCAAAGAGGAAGGACAAGCACTTATCTCTGAGGTAGTTAATATGGCAAAAGACGAAGTAAACTCGCAAGTGGTGATGGTGCTATGCCCACCTTTTCCTCACTTAGGTTATGCGAAAAAAATGTTCCAATCTCAAGCAAATATTTTTTTAGGGGCGCAAAACTGTCATGAAAAGACTTCAGGGGCTTACACAGGTGAAGTATCTGCCTCTATCCTTAAATCTTTTGATGTAGATTATGTCATCTTAGGGCATAGCGAACGCAGAGAATACTTCCAAGAGAGCGATGAACTCCTTAAACTCAAAGTCGACCAAGCATTAGCTAACCAGCTCACTCCTATCTTTTGCTGTGGTGAATCTCTGGCTCAGCGACAAGCAGGAAGTGGCTTCATCGAGTTTGTGTGTGGGCAGATTACTCAAAGTCTTTTTCATCTGTCCTCCGAACAGTTTGCTAAAGTAGTCATTGCTTATGAGCCTATCTGGGCTATTGGTACGGGGCTGACGGCTACCTCAGCACAAGCCCAAGAAATGCACGCCGCACTAAGGAAACACATTGCCAGCCAACACGGGCAGAAATTAGCAGATGAAATTTCTATCTTGTATGGAGGCAGTGCCAAGCCAAGTAATACGCCAGAGCTATTTGCCTGCCCAGATGTAGATGGTGGATTGATAGGTGGAGCATCTTTGAAATCAAGAGATTTTATAGATATAGCTAAATCTTTTAAATGGTAAGCAAAAGCTTAACGAAGCGTTAAAGTTTGCTGTTGTGTAGTATATAATAATACCATGCAACAGCATTCTGTCCTTACTTGTTGGAAAATGCACTAATTTTTCATAGCAAAGAAGGTTTCATGGATATTATCGTTTACTTCATTAATGATAGTCTGAAGGCGGTCTATGTATTCGTGCATACCAAACTTGATGATTTCCTTGACATTGGTATAATAAAGTTCTGAACTCAGCATGGCTAACTTTTTCATGGCAGGTGTTTTTATAGAACCTCGATGAGATTTGAGTATGCTTTTGAGTATGTGTTGTGCATTGACGGTACAGTAATAGACAGAACGAGGGAAATACCTATCTAAAATGAGAAATTCTATGATTTTTTGAGGAAAAAGCTGTCCATAGGTACGACGATACATCATAAAAGCACTGACTGACTTGAGAACAGACGACCACTGAATCATGTCTAAAACAGAACCTACTTCTTCTATGGAAGGTAAAAGGAGAAAATATTTTACATCTAAGATTCTGGCGGTTTTGTCGGCGCGTTCTATGTAACGACCCAATTTACCAAAATGCCAGCCTTCTGTATGCGAAATAGTAGAGTCCTCTATGCCCATAAGTAGCTGGCTTCCTTGGACTACTTCTTTGAGAAACTCTCTCGAACTGGGGAAAATATTGTGCCTGTTCTTTGCGGCGTTGCGAACTAAATAATAAAAACCATTGATGTGTTCCCACATTTCTATAGAAATATTCTCGCGTATAGTGCGCGCATTTTCGCGTGCATTCATTACGCAGGAATAGACTGAGTTAAAGTTCCTGTCATCAAAAATGAGGAAATTGAAAACATTTTCTTGAGTAGGCTCTCCGTAGAGTTCCTTGAATAACTCCTCATCAGCAGTAGTAGCTACTAATGGCATCCACTGCATGGCATCGGGAATATTGGCAGTATCTAATGCCAAACTTGTGTTTACTCCTACGAAGCGCGCATAATTCTCAGCACGCTCTATGTACCTATTTATCCAATAAATCGAGTTGGCAACCCTACTTAACATTGATTTAGTATTTAACTAATGGTGATTTAACTATTTTTCAACTACTTACTAATACAGTACCCAAGTATCTTTGCTTCCTCCGCCCTGAGAAGAATTGACCACTAAAGAGCCTTTACGCAAAGCCACTCTGGTCAGCCCTCCGGGAGTAATGACAATTTCTTTTCCATATAGGATATATGGTCTTAAATCTACGTGTCTGCCCTCTATGCGTTCTCCTGCCAAAGAGGGGACTCTGGAGAGTTGGATAGTTGGCTGGGCTATGTAATTTCTGGGATTAGCTTTGATTTTTTTGCGAAATATCTCATGCTCTTCTGCGCTTGCCTTAGGTCCTATGAGCATACCGTAGCCACCTGCCTCGTTTGCCTCCTTGACTACCAAATCAGCAATGTTATCTAACACGTATTGCATATCTTCTGGATTTTCACATAGATAGGTAGGCACGTTGGGAATAATAGCCTCTTCGCCGAGATAATATTTAATAATTTTAGGGACATAGGCATAAATCACCTTGTCATCAGCTACACCCGTACCCGGCGCATTGGCAAGAGCTACTTTTCCTTTTTTATATACTTCAAAAATCCCCGGCACGCCTAAAAGCGATTCAGGATTAAAAGTTAAAGGGTCTAAAAAGGTATCATCTATGCGTCTGTAAATGACATCTACTTTTTTTAACCCTTTGGTAGTTCGCATATACACATGTCCGTTCTTTACTACTAAGTCAGAGTTTTGGACTAATTCCACCCCCATTTGCAGTGCTAAGTAAGCATGCTCGAAATAGGCAGAGTTATAAATTCCGGGCGTTAAGACTACAATAGTGGGTGAGGGTTTGTCTGCAATATACTCTAACATTTCTCGTAAGCTAATCGCATAGTTGTTAATAGGGCGTACTTGTGTATCATCAAGTGCCTTAGGAAAAGTTCGTTTCAGAATTTCCCTGTTCTCAAGCATGTAGGAAACCCCAGAAGGGCACCGCAAGTTATCTTCCAACACACGCATAATTCCATGCTGGTCTCTAATCAAGTCTGTTCCTGTGATATGACACCAAATTCCTTTGGGGGGCTGTAAACCCAAACAAGGCTTTAAAAAGCATTTACTTGATTCTATCAAGGTTTTGGGTACTACTCCGTCGGTAAAAACTTTCTGACCATTATAAACATCGTCTATAAAAAGATTAAGCGCAGTAATTCGTTGTTTTAGTCCCTCTTCCAATTTATCCCACTCGCGCCCTTCTATGATTCTTGGGATAATATCTAAGGGCATAATGCGTTCTGTACCCCCTTCTGCATTATACACATTGAAAGTAATGCCCAGAGCCATGAGAGAGCGCTCAGCGGCGTGTTGCTTCTGCACAAGGTCATCTATGCTCAAATTAGCTACAAACTCGCTAAAAGGCACATACCCCTGCTTGATTTGGTGGTCAGGAGTAAACATTTCATCAAAAAAACCTTCAATGTCATAATCTTCGAATGTCATAAAGGAAAACGTGTTTTAATTCAAAAGAGTATTTTTTACATTACATAAGTTTAAAAATAAACAACAATCTTGAATAAAACAATACTTTCATTAAAAAAAAGGAAAAAAAGTAAGCCTTTTTTGATAAATTTTAAAAATTACTCGGATTAAATATTAAGTAAGAATCGTGTTTTCCGATGTAATATACATTCTAAATTATCATTTTTTTAACTTTCAATAAAATTTTTACTTAACGTTTGCTAATCTCGTTTCTTTCTCCTAATTTTCAATTTAGGAATATTCATCACATCTAAGGGCTGTAAATATTCTAACAAACTTCTTTTCTACTATTTTTACAATCTTTTAATTATCAATCTTTTCAGTTAAATTTTCTAATTTTTAACCAATTTAATCTATGCAAAAAAGTTACTTTAAAAAGATGATTGCGGGTTGCTGCCTTGCTATCTTTTTAACCTTGCTTACTTTTACCGCTTTTGCACAAAAAAGGGTAACGGGAACTGTGAAGGACAATGAAACTAACACGGGACTTCCGGGAGTTTCTATCTTAGTCAAAGGTACAACCAGAGGTACAGTAACAGATGCCGATGGCAAATACACGATTGAAGCCAGCGAAGGGGCTACGCTTGTATTCTCAAGCGTAGGCTATGTAACCCAAGAAATCGCTGTAGGTAGCAGTAATGTTATTGACATTATCTTAGTAGCAGATGTAAAAACCTTAGGAGAAATCATCGTAACTGGCTATGGCTCTCAGTCTAAACGAGATGTTACAGGGGCGGTAGCAACCATAGATTCCAAGCAATTGCTTTCCGTTCCCGCCGCTAACGTAGCCCAAGCTATGCAAGGACGCATTGCAGGGGTAAACGTAAGTAATGACAACTCACCGGGCGGAGGAGTAATGGTGCGTGTGCGTGGTTTTGGAACGATTGGGGACAACTCTCCCTTGTATGTAATAGATGGTGTACCTACCAAAGGTAATTTAAATACTTTGAACCTGAACGATATAGAAAATATGCAGGTATTGAAAGATGCTTCTGCGGCTTCTATCTACGGTGCGCGTGCAGGAAACGGAGTGGTCATTATTACTACTAAGAAAGGGAAAGCAGGTAAACCTAAGTTCACTTATGATATGTACTACGGCTCGCAAAGTCCATGGAAATTCTTGGACTTGATTACCAATAGCCAAGATTATGCAAACTTAGTCTGGAAATCGCGCATCAATGCAGGGCAAGTCGCACCCAACGGTTTCCCCCGTCATGCCCAATTTGGCAACGGTCCTACGCCTGTTCTTCCAGATTATCTTTTCCCAGCAGGTGCTATGGAAGGCGACCCAAGAGTAGCCAGAGATGCCAATGGAAACTACATCAATTACAACAATAATCCTAATACCGCACCTGCAAGTAGATTTTTGATTACCAAAACCAACAAACAGGGAACGGACTGGCAAAGGGAAATTTTTAGTTCCGCTCCTATCCAAAATCACCAAATTGGGGTGTCTGGCGGCAATGAAATGGCTCGTTATGCCATGTCAGTAAACTATTTTGACCAGCAAGGTATCATGAAATATACCAGCTATAAGCGTTACTCTATTCGTGCTAATACAGAGTTCAATGTAACAAAAAGATTTAGAGTAGGCGAGAACTTCCAATTTGCTTATGGAGAGAGGATAGGACAGCCCAATGGGAACAACAATGAAAGCAATCCCATCAACTTTGCTTACCGTATCCAGCCTATTATCCCTGTTTACGATGTAGCTGGTTATTTTGCAGGAACATCTGGGGCAGATTTGGACAATTCTCGTAACCCTTTGGCAGAACTTGTGAGAAACAAAGACAATAAAAACATAGAACTGCGTTTCTTCGGTAGTGCTTATGCAGAGTATGACATTTTGCCTAACTTGACCTTTAAAACTCAGTATGGAGTAGATTACAATACTTTTAACCTAAGAAACTTCCGTGCTAATGATATAGAATCTTCTGAACAAGCCCTCGTCAATACACTCAGAACTACCAATAGCTATGATTTTTCTTGGACTTGGTACAATACCCTGAACTATACCAAAACCTTTGCCGATGTGCATAGAGTAAGTGTAATTGCAGGTACAGAAGCTATCAAGGCTTATGGTGAAAGCTTTTTTGGACAAAGACAGCGGTTCGCGGTAGATGACCTTGTCAATCGTTATTTGGACAATGGTAGCTCTGGACAAATCAACGGAGGTGGGGTAACTGCCGACTGGCGATTGGCTTCTGAATTTGCCAAAGCTAACTACTCTTTCAAAGACAAGTATTTAGTAGATTTCACTATACGTCGCGACCGTTCCTCTCGTTTTTCTGCCTCTAATCGCTCTGCTTTGTTCACTGCCGCAAGTGCAGGCTGGAGAATCACCGAAGAAGACTTTGCCAAAGGCATTTCTTGGCTAAATGATGCCAAATTGCGTGCAGGTTATGGGCAAACAGGAAATCAAGAAATCGGGGATTACAACTTTGCAACTATCTTCAATAGTGTGATAGAATCTTCTTATTATGATTTACGTGGTTCTCGCACCTCTTCTTTGCAAGGATATGACCTTGGTCAGTTTGGTAATGCCAATGCAAAGTGGGAAACCACCACTTCTATCAACTTCGGTTTTGATGCTACCGTATTCAAGAACTTAGATGTTTCTTTTGACTGGTTCCAACGACGTACTACCGATATGCTCTTCCCTGTAGAAGTGCAATTTACACAAGGGGTGGCAGTCAATCCTTTCCAAAATATTGGACAAATGACCAATAAAGGGGTAGAACTTTCTTTGAACTACAGTGGAAATATTGGTGATGACTTCCAGTTTAATGTAGGTGGTAACTTTGCTACCTATAGAAATATGGTGGACAAAACCACAGGCGACCCTCGCACTCAGTACTTTGGCTTTACTACTCGTCTGCCACCCGCCACAGTTACTCAGCAAGGCTATCCGCTTTCTTCTTTCTTTGGATATATTATTGATGGTATTTTCCAAACTGATGAGGAAGCAAGCAGACATGCCGTACAGTTTGGTGGAGGCGTAAACAACAAAGCAGGTCAGTTCAGATTCAGAGATGTAAACGGCGACGGAGTAATCAATGCAGCAGATAGAACCATCATAGGTAGTCCACACCCTAAGTTTACTTATGGATTGAATATAGATATGCGCTATAAGAACTTCGGTTTAACTATCTTTGGGGCGGGAGTTTCTGGGAATCAAATATTCAACTATACTCGCTATTGGACTGACTTCCCTACTTTTGGTGGAAATAGAAGTTTGCGTATGCTTAACCAATCTTGGGAGCCGGGTAAAACTGATGCCTTGTTACCTCAGTTGCGTTCTAATGACAATATTAGCTCCAATCCTTCTACTTATTACATAGAAAAAGGTGGGTTCTTGCGCTTGAGGAATATTCAATTTTCTTACTCTCTGCCAAAAGTATTATTAGAAAAAGTAAATATCGCAAACTTTACTGCCTACATTCAGTTACAGAACTGGTTTACTTTTACCAAATATACAGGCTTAGACCCAGAAATCAACTTGCGTAACTCAAGTGCTAACTTCCAAGACCGCCAAATAGGCATTGACGAAGGTGCTTACCCTGCTTCAAGGTCTATTTTGGTAGGGGTAAATCTTAGTTTTTAAGCCTTTAGATAGTTAAATAGCTATTTAGAAAACACTTTAATAGTTTTTATGCTGACATTTTTAAATTATCAAAAACTATTAATCTATGAACTATCAAACTGTAAAAAACTAATTCATAACATATAACTCATAATTGAATTTGTAATATGAAAAAGATATTTTCAATTTTATTTACACTTATCATTGTAGGATTTTCTACATCTTGCAAAAACGAATTTTTGGAGGTAGTTCCAAAAACAGGTCTGAGTGAAGCCACGCTCGCTAATAAGGCTGGCGTAAACTATTTACTCATAGGTGCTTATTCCTTGCTTGATGGAGTACAAACCAACGTAGGTTCTCCTAATGCAGATTGGCATGGGTCAGCAGACAACTGGATTTACGGTGAGGTAAATGCGGATAATGCTTATAAAGGCTCTACCTCTGGCGACCAGCCTGAGATTTCCTTCATTGAGCAGAAACAAATCCTACCTGACAATACTCATTTTAGAGGCAAATGGAGAGCGGTGTATGATGGGGTAGCTCGTTCCAATGACGTAATCCAAATGACAGGAAAAGCCAAAGATATGACTGATGCTGAGAAAACCTCTGCCATTGCTCAAGCCAGATTTTTGAGGGGGCATTACCACTTTGAAGCTAAAAAAATGTGGAACATGGCTCCTTATATAGATGACAAAACCTACAACTCTGCCGATGCCAATAGCACTAAAGTTCCTAATGACAAAGACATTTGGGCAAATATAGAAGAAGACCTCAAGTTTGCCTATGACAACTTGCCTACAAGATGGGCAGGTGAGCCGGGACGTGCTACCAAGTGGGCTGCTGCCGCAATGCTTGGCAAGGCTTATATGTTCCAAAAGAAATTTGCTCAAGCAAAAACTTTATTTGATGCTATCGTAGCAAGTGGTCAGTATAGATTGATGGACAGATACCATGATAATTTTAGAACTGCTACTAACAACAATGCAGAATCAATTTTTGAAGTACAACACTCTGTCAATGATGGTGCGGCTATTTCTAACAATGGAAATCGTGGGGCTACTTTGAACTATCCTTACGGCGGACAGACTACTTGCTGCGGATTTTTCCAACCAAGCCAGAATTTAGTCAATGCCTTCAAAGTAGATGCCAACGGCTTACCTTTGTTTGATACTTTCAATAATGCTCCAGAAGTAACCAGCGAAACCACTTCACCACTTGACCCTCGTTTAGACTGGACAGTAGGACGCATAGGTCTGCCTTATTTGGATTGGGGAACAATGACTCCTAACTATATCCGCGATATGTCTTATGCAGGACCTTACTCTCCTAAGAAAAATGTGCCTTATGCTTCTGACATCGCCGCAGGCTGGACAGGAAACGGGAATAACCCTCGCTTCAATGCCAATAACTATCGCATGATTCGCTATGCTCATGTATTGCTAATGTTAGCTGAGGCTGAGGCTGAGTTAGGGAACTTGGAAAGAGCAAGAGAGTTAGTAAACCAAATTCGCAGACGTGCCGCTAACCCAGATGGATTTGTAAGAACTGCCAGTGGTGCCCCTGCAGCTAATTACAGAGTAGGCACTTATGATACTCCATGGACAAGCAAAGAGTTTGCTATCAATGCTGTTCGCTTCGAAACTCGTTTGGAGTTAGCTATGGAAGGGCATAGATTCTTTGACTTAGTACGTTGGGGAATAGCTGCCCCTACTTTGAACGCTTATTATGCCGTTGAAGGCACAAGGCGTGCTTACCTCAGAGGCGTACAGTTTACTGCCAATAAGCATGAATATTTCCCTATACCTTTGCAGGAGATTGTCAATAGCCAGTTGAAAGGACAACCAACCCTGAAGCAGAATCCGGGATACTGATAGGTAAGTTATTTTGAAAATAACAGAAGTTAGCAAATGCTGACTTCTGCTATTTCTTTTTAATCAATTTCTTTTTTATCCTTTTACACAAAAGCGGCAATACCTGTAATTTCTTTACCTAAAATGAGCAAATGAATGTCGTGTGTGCCCTCATAAGTAATCACAGACTCTAAGTTCATAGAGTGTCGCATGATAGGATATTCGCCTGTGATGCCCATGCCTCCTAAAATCTGACGGCTTTCTCTCGCAATTTCCAATGCCATAGCGACATTGTTCCTTTTTGCCATAGAAATTTGGGCTGTGGTAGCTTTCCCTGCATTTTTCAACTGACCTAAACGCAAGGCTAACAGCTGGGCTTTGGTAATTTCAGTGAGCATTTCTGCTAACTTTTTCTGTACCAACTGAAAAGAAGCAATAGGCTTCCCAAATTGGATACGCTCATTGGCATAACGACGTGCAGTTTCATAGCAATCCATTGCTGCCCCTATCACCCCCCAAGCAATACCGTAGCGAGCAGAGTCTAAGCAACCGAGCGGTGCCCCCAAGCCCGATTTATTAGGCAATAGGTTTTCTTTGGGAACTTTTACATTATCAAAAACCAACTCACCAGTACAACTTGCTCTCAAAGACCATTTATTATGGGTAGTAGGCGTACTGAACCCTTCCATACCCCTTTCTACTATCAACCCATGAATACGTCCTTGCTCATTTTTTGCCCAAACCACTGCAATATCAGCCTCTGGTGAGTTAGAAATCCACATTTTTGCCCCGTTGAGTAGGTAGTAATCACCCATGTCTTTGAAATTTGTTACCATACCAGACGGATTAGAACCGTGGTCTGGCTCAGTCAAGCCAAAGCAACCTAACATCTCCCCGCTTGCTAACTTAGGCAAGTATTTTCTTTTTTGAGCCTCAGACCCATAGGCATAGATAGGATACATCACTAAGGAACTTTGCACAGAAACCGTAGAGCGCATACCTGAATCGCCTCTTTCTATTTCCTGCATGATGAGTCCATAGGCGATATTGTCCAACCCTCCACCACCGTACTCTACAGGAATTGTAGGACCGAACGCACCTATTTCACCAAATTTTTTGATTAAGTGCTTAGGAAAAATATTATTTTGACAACAGTCTTCTATGATAGGGCTAATTTCCTTCTTGACAAAATCACGAACCGCAGAGCGAATCATCAGATGCTCCTCGCTAAGGAGGTCATCTATTTGATAAAAATCTGGCGACTCGAATACATCGACTTTGGCTGATTTATTGATTTTTTGTTCTATTTCTACTAAGATGTCGGTCATTTTTGTATTTATTTAGATGTGTCTATTGGTAGATAACAAAACATACTGTCCATATTGTTTTGTTACATTTTCACTCTGCAAATTTCTATAATAAATTTCAATTTTAGAAAATGCAAGGATTGAAATGTCAAAATTTATAAAAACTATGCAAACTCTTTCGGATAGGTAATTACTACGGTACGCTTTTTTACTTTTTTAGTTAATTCTTGAATAATAATTAAAGCCGCCATATAGAAGGGCATCATCTGGATTTTGTAGCGTACCAAAGTACCAAAATTCCCTGAAGCAATGCCTACTGAAAAGGAAAAGGCAATCGCAAAAGCTAAACTTACAAATACCAAGTGTTCGCTAAAAACTACTGCGACTAATCGCCTCCACTTGACTTTATACAAAAGTCTTAGTGTAAAAAACAAAAAAAGTGTAGCTTCCAAAGCAGCTATCAAACTAACAGGGTTACGAGCCTCCCACAAAAATGGACGGAAAAGTGCCGTTCCTGTGGCTTGAGGGAATAGCCTTGCCATGCCTAATAAGGTCCCATCATATTCTCCCAAATCATAGGCAGACCCCTGCCCTACAGCTTGCAGGTAGTTAGAAGTAATTTTGGTTTTATTTGCCAGATTGTCAATGTTATAGGCACTTTCCTCTGTGAGTTTTACAGAGGCAAAATAGCCTAAAATAGTCCCTATAACCAATAAAAATGGAGTAGCCACTACCTTGAAAGTTCTTGACCTGATGTTATCTCTAAACTGGAGGTATAACCAAAGCATCAATGCAGGAATAAGGCAGTACAAGTAATGCACGCGAATAGACATAATCATCAGCAAACCAACTGCTAAGAGTATTCCACCTTTGGTAATATTTTTCTTTTTGACAAATACATAGTAAAACCCGTAAAATATCAAACCAATCGCGCAGAGCGTAATGCTATCTTTCATCATGCCAGAACCCCAGAAAACTACTGAAGGGATAAATAAAATTGCCCATGATAGTTGCTTAGTAAGTTGAGGATATACATCTATAAAAACTAAATACACCGCCCAAGAACCTATAAAACTTAGACAAGCAAAAAATAAAGCAGAAACGCTGTATGTATTAAATGAAAGAATATTGAACAGTGCCACGAAGCGAATAAAAAAATAGGTGTCTGAGTCGCCTTTCATATAGAAAAGGTTAGCGGCAATATAAGGATATAGAGAAGTATCGTTAGTGTCTATGGGCAGGAAAATAAGTTTGTAAGTAGCACTTGGATTCTCGGAAAAGCTACGAGCAATATACCTTGCCAAATCAAAATACAAAGTTGTATCGCCACCATCATAGTAAAAATAGTAAATTAAGCCCATAGCAATCGCTCCTGCAAACTTTGCGTGAAGCAGCTGCATAAAATACTTACGATTGAGCTTATTCGTATATTTTCTTCTTTGGGAATAAAAGATAAGGTACAAAATAAAGGCATAAATAGGCGTAACTATAAGGTCTTGTAAATTCATATACTATCTTGGAGAACTAAAAGGAATCCGTAAAAATCTAAGTGGCATATAGATTGATAAAAAGGCAACTTCCAAATTTAACGCTAAATTATTTATAAGTATTCAAAAACAAAATAAAGTAAATATCAGTAATTTAGCATATCTTTGTGGTTCGCATTTATTTTTTAATTAAATTACCTGCCAAAATCTATTCCAATGCCTTACCAAAAATAAGACAATTTGGCAGAAAACTAACATGAAAAGCTGAAAATATGGCAAAACAGTTTAACAACATATTTCTACTTTGGGGAGGAGCCAATATTCTTGGTGGGAGCGACTCAGAAGAATTTATACCTATCATTTCAACAGACGAGGAGGACATCAAAGATGCCAAATATCCAGAAGACTTGGCGATTCTTCCGATTCGCAACACTGTTTTGTTTCCGAGCATGGTACTCCCTATCACTGTAGGTAGGCAAAAATCCATCCGCTTAGTCAAAAAAGCATATAAGGGAGATAGATTGATAGGGGTGGTTGCTCAGCGCAACTCTGCCGCTGACGAGCCTACGCTGGACGACCTCTATTCTGTAGGTACATTGGCAAGAATTTTAAAACTAATTATTCTTCCCGATGGGAATACGACTATTATTATTCAAGGACTTAAAAAGATAGAAATAGCTCATCTTATCAAAGATACTCCTTACCTCACAGCAAAAGTCAAGTTTCCCGTAGATGCCCCTTTGGACACCTCTAAAAGAGAAACCAAAGCATTGACACAATCTTTGAAAGAAACAGCACAAAAAATCATTCGCCTGAATCCAGAAATTCCCCAAGAAGCACAGATAGCTTTGGAAAATATAGAAAGCATCAATTTCTTGATTCATTTTCTATGCTCGAACATTAACGCAGAATTGAAAGATAAGCAGGAGTTGCTTGAGTTTGACAATATCAAAGACAGAGCAACTAAACTGTTAGAACACATGTGGAGAGATATTCAGTTATTGGAAATAAAAAAAGAAATCCACTCTAAAACTCACTCTGACATAGACCAGCAACAGAGGGATTATTTCTTACGTCAGCAAATCAAAGTCTTGCAAGATGAGCTGGGAGATGATAGTGCAGAGCAAGAAATAGAAAATCTCAAAGCAAGAGCCTCCAAAAAGCAGTGGTCAGAGGCAGTAGCTAAACATTTTCAAAAAGAGGTAGATAGACTTGCGCGTATGAACCCTGCCGCTGCAGAGTACCCCATGGCTTTGGGCTACTTAGAGTTTCTCTTGGACTTGCCTTGGCAGGAATTTACCAAAGATCATTTTGATTTGAAAAATGCTAAGAAAATATTGGACAAAGACCACTATGGGCTAAAAAAAGTCAAAGAGCGTATTTTAGAATACTTAGCTGTATTAAAGCTAAAAAATGACATGAAAGGACCTATTTTATGCTTTTACGGTCCTCCCGGTGTCGGCAAAACTTCTCTGGGCAAATCCATCGCAGAATCTTTGAAACGTAAGTATGTAAGAATGTCTTTGGGAGGTTTGCACGATGAAGCAGAGATTAGAGGACATCGCAAAACCTATGTTGGGGCGATGCCGGGACGTATTTTGCAGAACATCAAGCGGGCTGGCTCGTCCAATCCCGTATTCATTTTAGATGAAATAGATAAAGTAGGCTCTGACTTTAGAGGCGACCCTTCTTCTGCCTTGCTTGAAGTCCTTGACCCTGAGCAGAATCATTCCTTCATGGACAACTATTTGGAGGTGGACTATGACCTTTCTAAGGTACTTTTCATCGCTACGGCAAATTCCTTAGATACTATCCACCCTGCTCTTAGGGATAGAATGGAAATTATAGAAATCAATGGCTATACACAAGAAGAAAAGTTAGAAATTGCTAAAAAGCATTTACTCCCCAAACTAAGGAAAGAACACGGCTTGACAAGCAAAGACTTTACTATTGACAACAAAGCAATTTTAAAAGTTATTAGCGAATACACGCATGAATCTGGAGTGCGAAATTTAGAGCAGAAATTAGCGGCAGTAGTCAGAAATATAGCCAAATCCGTAGCTATGGCAGAGGATTACAGTAAAATCGTCAAAGAAACGGACATAGAAAGGATTTTGGGTGCCCCTATTTTTGACAAAGAGATGTACCAAGATAATAGCGTAGCAGGTGTAGCCACAGGGCTGGCTTGGACGCAGTCCGGCGGAGAAATTCTCTTTATAGAGTCAAGTCTAAGCAAGGGCAGAGGTACTTTTACTCTCTCAGGGCAGTTAGGCGAAGTCATGCGAGAGTCTGCTATGGCGGCACTTTCCTACTTAAAAGCCCACGCAGAGGAGTTGGGTATAGATTACCGCATCTTCAGTCACTACGACTTGCACATCCACGTTCCCGCAGGAGCAGTTCCCAAAGACGGTCCTTCGGCAGGGATTACTATGTTTACCTCTTTGGCTTCGGTTTACACGCAACAAAAAATCAAAGAGAAATTGGCTATGACAGGGGAAATTACTCTGAGAGGAAAGGTACTACCCGTAGGAGGTATCAAAGAAAAGGTTTTAGCGGCTCGCAGAGCAGGCATAGAGGAAATCATTTTGTCAGTAAAAAATAAAAAAGACATAGACGAAATAGAAAAAGAATACATCAAAGATTTGAAATTCCATTTCGTAGAAACCATACAAGAAGTCCTTGATTTGGCACTAACAAAGGAAAAAGTAAAAAAACCACTCATTTTTAAGATAGAAGAAAACAACCCGAGTACAAGTCAAAATTAATGAGATAAAAGCGGTTACTTAGGAATTTTTAACAGCATAAAGCAATCAAATTCCATTCAAAATCGTTAATTTTGGAAAATAGTAAATGTTATAATTAATTTATCTCTATAAAAACTTAAATGATTATGAAGCATCTAATTAAAACTTTTTTAATAGGTGGGTTAGCAGGTTTCATGGGAGCTTATGTTTTTATCAATGTCATTCCACTGAATCAAGAGCAGGAAAAACCGCTTAGCAAGCAGTTTACCAATGAGTTAAGTGTAGAAGAAGATAGACCAAATTTTGTAGATTTTAATGACTCACGAGGATTCAGCGAAATGCCGAGTTTTGTCGAAGCTGCTAAGGTAAGTACTCCTTCCGTAGTTTACATCAAGACGGCAAGTCGCAATCAAAGGTCTTACACATGGTTTGATATGTTTTTTGGTGGAGAAGGTTACGAAAACAAGGTGATTGGCTCAGGCTCAGGGGTTATATTTTCTAAGGACGGATATATAGTTACAAACAATCACGTAATAGCAGGCGCAAGTGAGATAGAGGTAATACACAACAAACGTACTTACAAGGCTACGGTCAAAGGAACTGACCCTTCTACTGACTTAGCTTTGTTGAAAATAGAAGCAGACAATTTGCCTTTTGTAAAAATAGCCTCTTCGGAAACTGTAAATGTAGGGGATTGGGTGATTGCCGTGGGGAATCCTTTTAACCTAACCTCTACTGTTACAGCAGGGATAGTAAGTGCTAAAGGACGTAATATCAATATTTTAGATAGTCAGTTCCCTATAGAATCTTTCATTCAAACCGATGCGGCAATCAATCCCGGCAATAGTGGAGGGGCTTTGGTTAATTTGAGAGGAGAATTGGTAGGCATTAATACTGCAATTTTATCAAAAACTGGTTCTTATGCAGGTTATGGATTTGCCGTGCCTTCTGACATTGTTACCAAAGTAGTTACAGACCTTAAGCAATACGGGCAGGTACAAAAAGCATTCGTAGGAGCAGATGTTTTAGAAGTAACAGAAGAAGTCTATAAGGAATTGAACTTAAATGACATCGCAGGTGTTATTATTACATATATAGAACCAGATGGGGCGGCAGATAAGGCAGGTTTGCGAAGGGGAGATGTTATCTTGAAAATCAACGGAAAACCTGTAAACTCCAAAAGTTCTTTTGATGAGCAAATGAGCTATTTTAAACCTGGAGATAAGGTCAATATTCAGTACAGTAGAGAAGGGAAAATGGGAGAAAAGCAGATTACACTTACTAATATAGATGGAACTACCTCCATAGTCAAAAGAGAAGTGTATAAAGCTGAGAGTATAGGTGCAGAACTCGAGGTAGTGCCAAAAGCAGAAAGAGCTAAACTTAATATAGAAAGTGGGGTACGAATAGCAAAAATAAATAGCAATAGAGGTTTGATAGCTCAAATGGGTATAGAAGAAGGCTTTATCATTACCTCTATCAATAATAGAATGATAGAAGAACCACGTGAATTGGCAGACATATTGGAACGAATTAGGGGAAGAGTGATTGTAAAAGGAGTAACTAAAAACGGACAAAAAGGTTATTACTCTTACTATTTTTAAAAGAAATTATTGCCCTTTGTAGTTCATAGATAGATAGTTAATTCATTTTCTAATCAGTAATGAGTATTAGTAGGGTTAAGTTTATTTGTGAGTACTTTACCACAAATAGTTCAGGCAGGTTCTTCTTACGGAGAAATGCCGTTGAGATTGTAAGTTTAGGTTTATTAATAGGTTTTTGTGGACTTCGCCAACACCTTTGGAGTTGGTGAAGTTTTTTTTTATTGTAAATACTTAGGTCTTGTAAAATTAAGAAAAAAGTTTTAGCTTGGTATTATGAAATCACCTGATGACATAGGAAGTTTACAAAGCCTGTTGCGAGAGGTGCTTGCAGAGTTAGCTGCTTTTATTAACAGACAAAAAATTTTACATGGTAGCATTATTTTTTTCTTTTCTTATTAGGCTTCGTTTCATATTTTTAGTTTTGTTACTGTTTGTTAGGCTGTCAGAATATTTAATTGATATGATTTGGGGCGATAAAGACGGATACATTTACTCACCTCGGCTTTATGTGCTAATATCTCTTGTTAAAATTGTACTTTCCCTTCTTTTTTGTGTAGGATATTTGCTTTGGTTTACTAAGACAGACTTCCGCTTCAAACACTCCTTCCGATTTCATACTTGGCATACTAATCCGTATTTTTTGCTCTCTCTCCTAAGTGTATCATTTTGTATTTTTTCTATTATCAATGCACAAGGAGGCTTTTTAGATTATGAAGCGGAGGGATTGGACTTTCTAAAAGAAAATAGGATTGCAGGCTTTTTACCTGTTTATTTGAATCCCTCTACCTCTTTTTTCCAAAAAATTTATACAGATGTAGGCAATTTCCAAGCAAGAGAACTGAGCCATGTTTTTGATTATCTGGATTGCCAATTCATTTATTGGAGTATGCAAAATGGCTATCCACATTTTTATTCCTTTACGCATTATTTATTTACTGTTATCTCCATTTTTGTACTATATTATGTATTTCAAAAGCAGTTCAAACTCTCTGAGGCTTGGTCTATATTGTTAATTTCCCTTTGGTTATCAGCCCCTTGCATACCTTTGACCTCGAGTTTCTTTCGCTCTGCCAAAATAGGAACTTCGCTCTGTTTTATTATCACTTTTTCCCTATTATATTCACAACTAAAACAAAGTAATTTTACTACTATTAAAAAAGAGCATTTTGTACTTTTCTTTTTTGCTTTTTGTACTACACTTTTTGATAGGCAAGGTTACTTCCTTATACTTTTGATTTGTGCTTTTCTGGTTCTCTTATGCCTCTCCTCCCCTACTAAAACTTACATTTGTCTTTTTATTATTTTTTTGGGAGCAGTCTTACTAAATAATTGCTATAACTACCTTTTAGCACCGCCAATTACACAGTATTTCAATGGTTTTGAACCTAATTATGAGTATCAGACAATCCCTTTCTCCAATCTTTGGCTTTGGGGAAGCAACTATGATTTGTTAGTCTTAGAAAAGTCGATATATTCTTTTCTCAGTATATTAAGAGTTTCCTTAGGTAATATACCTACGATGTTTGCTTTTCTTTACTTGATAGCTGTGGGGTATGTATTCAGTAAAAATACATGGGAGAGTGTGCGTGGCTTACATCTTACATTGTATTTTCTATTTTTAGTGAGCTTACTTGCCATGTTTTTCTTGATGGTGCTTACACACCCTTCTGTAGCCAAGGAAGATTACTATAGAATTTATTATCCTATTCCACTCACTACAGTTTTTATTTTGCTCTTAGGCTACGCATTGGTAGAAATGCAAAATAATAACATAATTTTAAATCAACGGATTGTTACTTATATATTACTTATTTTATGCCTGAGCAATGTACTCTCTCTTCCTCAGCACTACCAAGTTGTCAAAGCAGGAACTTGGGGGCAGGCTATCAAGGAATCTCCCAAAATCATACAGATATTTAAGGAAAAAGATAAAAGTCTTTTTTTGCAAGATAGCATTTACCAAAAACATGAGCCTTTTATCAAATTTATGTTGCGTAATCAATAAGTTGAACAAACTTGGTTATTCTTTCCAAATATATTAAGGAAAGTATTATATTCTTAGAGCAAAAAAGAACCCTTTACGAGGCATGTTGTAAAGGGTTCTTTTGATATTTACTTCAGTATTATAGCTTATGGCTATTTGTTTACTACAAAAGAGCGCACATAAGACTTGTTTCTCCCCACAAACTTCAATATATACACCCCAGAGGACAGACTTTGCTTAAACTGAATATTAAATACTTTATCAGGTGAAATATCTTCTATAAATGTGTTATATACTTCTCTACCAAGCATATCTGAAATACTTACCATACCTTCCTCCAAGCCTTTATCAAAGATTTGTATATTAATATCGCTTTCTGCTGGATTTGGATAGAGCAAGAACCCTCCTTCACTATTTTCTCCTTCAAAATACACTGCCACAATTTTTGAATAAGTAAAAGTTCCGTCTATATCCGTCTGCTTGAGGCGATAATAAGAGAGTCCTCGCATAGGTTCGGTGTCTATCTCAAAGTAATCATTAGTTACTCTACTGTTACCATTTTTAGAAGGCACTCTTTTAAATTCAATGAAATTTCTTCCGTCCTTGCTTTTCTCCAAAGTAAAGAAGTCATTATTGATTTCAGTAGCAGTTTGCCAGAAAAGTTCTACTATCTTCTTCTCAGCCACTGCTTTTGCTTCAAACTTTACCAACTGGATAGGCAAAGGATTGACAGGACTTAGAGAACCTAAAGTAAATGGACTAAATACAGTGATGCTTGTATTAGAAGAAGTTACCATACCACCGGCAAATGGAGGTGCGGGCATTGCCGAGAGGTCGTTGTCTGGACTTAGCGTATTGTCCCTGCCTTCACAATACCATTTTAATCCTGTGCCTCCGTTATAATAGTGTGCTACTCTAAGTAGGCTTGAATTAGTAACACCTCCACTCCTATTTGCCGCCCAGCTTAGTGTTACTTGGATACCCGTAGGGGCAGTAGTACCTCCCGGTGCATCTAAAGTCCAATATTCTGCCGTACTTACATTATTCATAGGCAATGAAGGGCAAGGCGTAGCATCTATGCCTGTTAGCCCTGAGTTTGTTCCAAAGTAACGACCTGTGATAGTCGTTGCAGGGTTTGCACCTGCTGGGGCGCGGATACCGGCAGGAGCATATACCGAAGTATTGCCCACAGGGAAATAAAAGCGTGTTACGTCGCTTACCCCAATCTTGGTTACAGGACCAAATACGTGGCTTGAGGCACTTGGTCCATTTGAAAGAGGGTCTGCGGTAGTATATTCCTTTCCTGTTCCCCATTCTGTACTATGATTGGCATTGACATCATAAATAAATTCCCTACCTACATCAGAAATAAAGAATCCTCCTTTGTAGAATGCCAAATTAGTAAGCCTCAACGGGTCGAGAAGTACAGCAGTACGGTTTGTCCCGGGCTTATTGATTTCTAAGTTGTAGAAAGGAGCGGCATCGGTAGTGATATTTTGTGTTCTGTCTATGCCGTCTAAAATTACTCTTCCTTGTCGTGCAATGAAATCAGAGTTTGGTGAGGCTTCCCAGTCGCCACCTAAGTAAATTTTATAATTATTAGTAGTAGCATCTAAGGTGTTATTCGTGCCTATATAAAGCCCTCCTCTGATGTTCACGCTATCTTGTAAAAATTTAGTTACAGGTACAGTAGAACTAAGCCTCACATTTCCATACCAAGAAGCCTTATCTGCTCCTGTAGCAATAGTTTTACCTGGTCCTACGGTGCTAGATGGTGAGGCGGCAGTGATGTTTTGCGGTTGGTCAGAATTATAAACCACAAAGTTCATATCAGTTTTAGGTCTGAGATTGGTATTTGTCGGATAATTAGACCAAATATCCATATCAATTTTAGAAGTCAAAAAGTCCATAGGGAAAGTAGTGGCTGTTGCTGGAGTTCCTAAGGTCAGTTGGCTTCTGTAATCCATAAACATAAATCCATCACTGGTTCCGTCAATTTGTACTCCATTGTCTATCAGGTGATTATAAGCCTCTATTCTTAAGCTATCACCTCTTACATCTAAAGTTGGACGAACAGTAGTGATTGTTTTATTAATCATAGGAGCAGTCGGCGTAAATTTTCTGAAAATTACACATCCATACATCGGCACACTGGATACGTCTTGGGCTACATTAGAGTTATAAATTACTTTGCTTGATGTATGCAAACCTATTCTTGTTCTGATAAAATTAGTAGGAAATACTGTAGAAGTCATGGTATTTGCCTTGTTTAGACGCAGTTCACTACTTGCTTCCATAGTCAGATTCCCTGTGGCATTTCCCGTTATTTGGAAAGCATTGGTAGGGGCTACATCACTATTAGCATCATTAAAGCGAATACTATGTCTTATTACTAAGTCATTTCTTACTGTAATCGCTCCTTCCAAGTTTTTAACAGCAGGTGTAGCTGCCGGGAGTGATTGCAACCAAACATTGTAATAGCTATTGGGGGGAGCTCCGTTGAGCCTCGTCCCTCCAGCTACCAACTGGGTAAGACCAGAGGTATAAACTACAGTAGTATTATCATTCAACAAGGTAGTAGTAAAGTTCAAAGGTAAAGTTGTACTTGAGGTAGCACTTCCCAGAGTCAAGCGAGTAACTTGGCTACTATCCAAAGGCACATTGGTAGGGTCGCCATTTTCCAACGTCAAAACTCCCCCTGCAGTTAAGCGACTAATCTGGCTACCATTGTCGTTGAGGTGATTATGACGTTTTACTGTAATATCTCCTTTGATACTTACGGGAGCTACGGGCTGGAAACGTTTTTCTATCAATATCAAATTAGTCAAAGAATCAGGGTCAGAAAGCACTAAACTACCATAAGTAGGTACAGTTGACATGATTTGTCGCGGGTCTGTTATGCTCGAGAGTGCGCCTGCATTGTAGTATGTGTCATTGGTAGCATCTAAGTTGATATTTGCATTGACATACTCCTTAGGGAACTCAGTTGCTTTATTGCTAATACCCAAAGTAAGTCGAGAATTAGGTAAGGCAGTGTAAGTTTTGTTTACTCTACCGTCAATTTGCCAGCCATCGTCTATTAAGTCATTAAAATCTTCTAATCTCAAATCTCCTGCAACATCTAAGTTTATGTCTGTCAGAATAGAAGGGTGTCGAGTAACTGTTTTACGTACTAAAGGCAAGGCAGTTCGTCCGGGAGAGCGTACTGTCAAGTTCCCATAAGTAAAGTTACCCCAAACCTGTTGGTTTGCACCCGCATTGTAGATAACGGTACTAAACTCACGTAAGACCATTTTGCCTGTATTGGGAGCCCCAATAACAAAGTTAGCCACATTATTAGTGAAACTTGGGAAGGTGGTAGCTACATTGGCAGTAACAGGGTCAGCCGCTGTAGTAAGTGGTCTTGGGATATTGGCAGGAAGAGAAGTATTGCTATATGTCAGAGGTGAAGCCGCCACATTCTCCGCTGTTCCCAACTCCAAAACTGCTCTATCTGAGTTACTTGCTCCATTAATAAAAATCATATTAAAAGTTTGTGGAGCAGTAGTATTCAAATAATTATTCCCAGTAATTTGTTTACCCATGTCCCTAAAAATGTTTCCTCCTAAAATGCGTAGAGTACCATGAATAGTAATGGGACCTGTCAAGTCTTTGGAGCGTACAGCCGCACCTGTAACTCCTGCTAAAGTAAGTGTGCCGTACTCAGCTGGACCTACTGCGACTGTGCCTACGGGCATAGCAAAAGTTCTATCTAACGTTCCTGCTACCATTTGTCTATTATCTCTACATATATAACGTACTTCAGGCGAGTTATTTGCACCATTTCCGCCCGCTCCTGCCGGGTTCATAGGTGCCATATTATTACCCGTTACAGTGGGATTTATATAGACATTGCCTCTTGGCATGGGCGCAAGCGAAATATTGGCAGTTCGAAAACATGTAGGAAAAACGGTAGGAGTTCCATTACTCCCTAAAATTAGGGCTGTGTTATTGGACATTTCCATTACCCCGCTATTGCCACCAGTATTGAGTGGATTAGTAACATTTCCTCTAATTTGATTACCGTTATCGACTACTCTACCATTAAGAATTTTAAAGTCATTGTAAATAGAGAGAGCAATAGCACCATTTTGCCCTTGAATATTAAGTGTTCTATCCCATCGCTTATCTACGATAATATTATAAAAAGGACTTCTATTACAAGAAATTACTCGAGAATCTAAATGTGTACTGTTAGCAGGTGGATTCAAGGTAGTTACACCGGGTACTACCTCTACATGTGCGTTGGTAGTAGGGTCAGTGGTATATTGGGTACACTCCACACATCCAGCGGTACTTTTCATTTGCCCATTGGTGGTATTACCGTCCATTCGAATTTCTTGGTCGTTATTTTTTCCATCAAAAATTACTGTACTATTTCTTGGGATAAATAAAGGCACACGTAAGGCTGCACTTACTCTGGCAGTCATAGTAAAGTTGCCATCTAAAGTAAGCGTTGGCGGGGTAGGATTGTTGATTAATCCACCCATATCCACAATGCCATAGTTGATAGTAAAACTACCCCTTGCATTGTTTTCTATATTCATATTATCAGTAATTACCCACCTATCTCGCTCATTATTAAATACTACAGGACCGAAGAAACGCTGTGTATTGCTTGTAATAGACTCTATTTGACCATTTTGCGTGTCTGTGCCTGTAAAGAAATAAGTACCTCCAAAATTGTTAGTAGTATTTGGTGAACCTTTGAAAGTGCCATAAACGTGAATGGTATAAACATCAGACCCTTGTAAGGTAATAGGAACTGTATTTGCCCAATTTTGACCATTGGAGTAAACAGAGTATTTATCTACGGTTACTACTGTACTTGCCAATGAGTTATTGTCAAATACTACTGAATCTATGGGCGTAGGAATACAGCCTGAGGGTCCTAAACCTGAACCGCCAAAGCCACCTACATTGGGGGTAGGCATCATAGTCATCGGATTAACCATTACAGGCAAATCAGGAGAAGACCAGTGGTTGTCTAAGGCTTCATCAGCCCAATCACCAGAAGCATTTGTAGCCGCCGCATTAATTTGGTTCACACTTCTTACCCAATAAAAAGTTCGTTTAGTAATCGGATTGATAAAGTTAATACCTGCTTGAGTAACAGGATTATAATCTGTATTATTGGAGATGTCTGCTGTATTAGCTGGCAATGCCTGCACATGCGCTCCACCAGCCGCCACTTTGTTAATGTCTTGGAAAAGCGTGTACTCAAATCTTCTGTGTGGTGTTGTTCCTATAGGTGGTTGGGTAGAGTTAGTATGTGGTTCATTAAATTGAAGGTTTGCTTGTTCGGTCGGCAAAGTAGATGCTATGCGAATCCAAGAGTTACAATCTACATATGCCTCCATTCTTTGGCGTATTACACTTGTTCCTGCATCAGCTATAACATTAGGGTAAAGCACTATATCAAAACGAGTCAGGAAGTAATTATCATGGCTTGTAATGCGGTTATAGGTGATGAGGTTATTTTGTCCATGTCGCATATTTCTGAAATTGCTGATAGCATTAAAAACAAAACGAGAATCTATGCCTGTCAAAAATTCTCTACCTGCGGGGGAACCTGCGGCACCATTCGTTCCTAAGGTGTTGTGCATATCTACTTCTTGGTTATAAGTAACAGGCGCAACTGCAATGCCGCCTGCTCCATCTCCCCAAGTTACATTATCTCTGTACTCTACCTGAGAATTAAAAGTGCCTGTGCTTTGTTCAGGTCCGGGTACACCAGAATTGACATAGAGCGTACTGTAATACCTCGCAAAAGAAGTATTATTCCCCAAAGTAGTCAAGTTATTTCGCAGACCGTTGAAAGCTACCGCTCCTTCAAAAATGTTTTGTGTCCCGTTTTGCCCAAAAGTAGCCCAACCCGGTCCTGCATTGGTGAACGTAAGGGTACTCATGAAGGTATTACTTCGTGAGAAATACACATTTTGCGTATTGGTGTTATTGGTAGTTGTACTTCCAAACTGCACTGCGGCATTGAACAGGTTGTTATTATTAAATAAAGCCCTCGTGCCTGTTCCAAAAGTTACCGTTCCATTAAAAACATTGCTTGTAGTATTTACAGTGGCTAAAGCAGGGTTGTCTGTTCCATTAAAGGTAGCGTTGGTATTGTTGCCAAAAGTAATGACACCTGTTCCCGTAATATCTCCATAGGTTTTAGGAGCATTGGTTTGCATATTAAAGACCCTATTGTTAGCTACAGTAATATTTCGGAAGGTAATACGATTGGTGGTAGGATTCGTAGTAGGATTATTATCGCTAATATTAATTGTATTTCCTGAAGCAGTAGAAAAATTCAGATTAGGAATAGTCTTGGATTGCGTACCTACATATACATTGATATTTCCTGCATTATTAAGCTCAATAGTAGAAGTTCCCGTAGGGTCTGTACTGTAAGTAATAGTGAAATTACCCGTATTCCCAGCTAAGTCCAATACATCGCCAGTTCCCCTTACCTGAATCAACGCATCTGCTCCAAAGTCTAATCTCCTGACCAAATCACTTCCATTATCAGCATCAAAAACATTACAAATTACATCAGGGTTGGCATCACCAGTTACATCAGTTACATTTAACCTCCCTCTAATCAATCTGATTGTATTTAATACATGGAATGTATTATTTACACTTGCAGGTGTGTTTTGAATATTCCACTCACTTGTATTTGATGAACCTGTGAAATTGGCATTATTCAAACGCTTGCCTGCCATAGTAATTGTTTTTGCTGTGGCGGCTGGTTCTCCTCGGAAGGTTACTGTTCCAGAATAAGTAGCAACCGTACCGTCCTGAGTCATAGCATTGATAAAAGTGAGGCTACCACAAATAGTCAAATCAGTAGTTCCTGACAAGTTTGGTGTGTTAGTAGCACCTGTCCAATCCATATTTCCACACAAAGCCACCACATCTATATTGACATTTACCTTGGCAGGATTAGTAAAAGAGCCTGCATTGAAAAATACGTTGTCTGAGCATGAATTAGGAATACAAACACCTGGACTTGTTGTGGGGTTATACATAGCAGAGGTAGGGTCTATCTCTGACCAATTGTTAGGATTGCTCCAGAGTGTATTAGTAGAAAGTGTATTATCCGTTCTACCCCCTACCCAATAAAGATTTCGCAAAGCAGGTGTAAAAGTAAAATTGCCTGTAGAGCCTGTTAAGTCTTTGCTAAGAATCGTAATATTGGCTCCCGTGCTATTAATATCATTCACCACAATATCACTCCAAGACTGTGCTACACTTGCATTTAAGTTAGCCAATGGGGTAGTTGCTCTGAGCGTTGCGGGTGCATTACAATTTGCGTTGGGGTTCAGTATTCCGCTTAATGTGTTGTTACCAATAGTATTAGGTGTAAGCCTCATAATTACGCTAGAGTTCATAGTAATATTGGCAAAGCTATTAGTCCCTGTATTAGAGAAAGTTACTCTACCTCCTGTATTGGCAAAGGTAAAAGTACGTGCAGGGTCAGTATCAAAGTTGTTATTGCCGGTTCCTGTGAAAGTAATGCCTGTGGTTGTGGTTGTCCTCACTATCACATTGTTATTAAAAACATTGGCATTGCGAATGGTAGCTGTAATACCTGCGCCACCAGAGCGACCTAAGGTAACTAAGCCATCAAAGATGTTAGGATTCATATTGTCAGAAGAACCGTCCAAGACCACCGTAATATTGCCATTGGAGGCGCCACTACCCAAATTAAAGCCTGTGCTGTATGTTTTGGGAGAAGTTCCATTTACTAAAAAGGTAAGATTGGTTCTATTCGCATTGATATTTAGCTCTCTGAAAGTGAGGCGGTCTGTGTTGTTCTCTGTATTAACTGTAATAGTATTAGCAGTAGCCACGTTGGCAGTGAAGTCTATACGTGGGAGCGTTCTACCACCTGTTTGTGAGCCTGTATAAACTATAATATTGCCTACATTGGTCATGTCTATCCTTGAAGAGGCACCAGGTACTGTAACTGTTAAATTACTTCCTCTTAAATCTAAGGCGGGGTCATCAGGCGATGCAGTGCCAGCCCCTGTTATCGTCATTATGGTATTCCCCAAAGTCAAAGTGCGTGGTAAGTTACTTACAGGACTTGGCAGACCTTTGGGATTAGCGTCAAAGAAAGCCGTGTTTACTGCTCTTCCATTGGTATTGAGTGTTCCTGAAACTAATTCTATTTTGTTTACAACGGTTAAGTTGCCATTAGTAGCATCTAAATTCCACGCACTTCCCGCAGGCGTAGCTACCGAGCCAAAAGCCACATTATTAAAAATGACCGTACCTCTGAGCGCAATGCTTGGAGGAGTCATCGGTACAGGATTCAAGTTAGTAAAAATGACTCTGCCTTGATAGTTGGTAGGTGTATTAGCATTTTGTACCAAAGAACCTGCCGCAGCCAGAGTAAAATTACCTGCAATAGTCAAAGTCCTTGTTGCTGCGCCTCTCAGAGTAGGGATAGAAGTAGTACCGTTAAAACTAATATTATTGGCTTGCCCATCCGTATCAAGAGTAACATCATACGTCGCAGGTCCCGAGCCGTTATTGAATATTACATTATCAATTAATCTTGGCGGACACTGGGGATTATTAGGTACGCCCATCGTGGGGTCTATTGTCGACCACATATTTGCATTGCTCCAATTACCTGTGCCTCCTACCCAATAGAGTGTTCTTGGAGAAGTCGTTGCTACATTGATATTGGTATTTCCTATAGAGCCTGAGCCTCCTAAAATAATATTCACCGTTACACCCGTAGAGTTGTTCAGGTTCTGAGCAGTTACATTTTCCCATTGATAGTCCAAACCAAAGTTTACATTGGCGGCACCTGCCGTAGGTTGCCCAGAGGAATTAATCAAAGACTCATCACCACAAGCCGCAGTTACTATAAAGTTTCTTCCTGTAGCTACTGTAGAAAGGCAGGAAGCACAAGAGTTAAAACTCCAAGTTACTCTGCCACCTACCAAAATATTTTGATTAAAGTTGTTATTACCCTCATTAGCAAAAGCTACTTTACTATTTATCCCCGGCACGCTCACTGTACCATTAAAAATATTGTTGATGCCTGCAACATCACCTGTAAATGTAACCCCTGTACCAGATGTACCACTTACAGTTACATTTTGATTAAAGGTATTGGAGTTATTAAAGTTTACTTGCGTGCCTATACCCATGACTATAGCACCATTAAAGATATTGTTGCTGCCCGGTGTAGAGTTGGGGACACCGTCAAAGTTGGCATAAATATTATTAGCAAAAGTAATCGCCCCATAAGTCTTTGGCGATTTACCACTGATAGTAAGCGTTGCGTTAGGTAGTCCACTTGTGCTTACAGTGATATTTTGAAATGTAATACGTTCTGCCACATCAGAACTTGTATTGATACTAATAACATCATTATCAAATCCACTAAATACAAAGTTGGGCAATGTTTTCGCCTTCCGACCAATATCTAATTGTATATTCCCCGCCCCACTATTGTTAAATACCATAGTAGATGTACCGGGATTGAAGTCAAATGTTGGTGTAGTAACATCGTCAAGAGGTCCGTTAATCAAGTCAAGTACATTGCCTATACCATTGACAGTAATCAATGAAGAACCTAAGTTTACACTGCGAACAAATAAAGAGTTAGCATTAAAAAAGCCTGTAGTAATGGGATTGTTATTAGAATTAAAAGTGCCTGATTGGAAGCGTATAGTACTTGTGCTATTGGTACTTAGATTGTCCAATATATTCCAACTTCCTGTCCCCGCTACCATAGAAGTAGCCGATGGAGAAATAAAATCTACATTCCCGTTAAACGATTTACCTGCCATAGTAATCGTATTCCCTACGTTATTGGAACTGAATACCACAGGTACAGTCGTAGTTACGTTCATCGCAGGAATGAAAACCAAATTTCCTGTGATAGTCAAAGAACCTGTAGTGCCTGCAAGTGTAGGTGTATGGGTTGCTCCTGTCCAAATCATGTTTTTGGCTCCCGCCCCTGTATTAATAACTACTTGATTACGAGAAGCAGAAAAAGAATTGGCATCAAAATATACAGTATCCAAACCGCTTGTAGGTGGGTCGACGCCATTAGAACCCTCTACTGTTCCCCCAGAGGAAGTAGCCCAGTTCAAGCAATCATTCCAATCTTGTGAACCCATACTTCTTGTTCCACCTATCCAATATACCCTACGTCCCGCACTTACCCAGTCCTCAAAACCGTTGATGCTGGGAACACCAAAAATTCCACTTTTTACCCTAATATTAGCACTCCCTACATTAAAAATATTGCTGATGTTTACGTTGTTCCATTCTTGGTCGGTATCAAAGCGGATATTAGACAAATCTCCATTAGTAGAGGTAATGACTGCATTCTTTGCCCCTGTAGTGCAAATAGTGGTATTCACTACAATTTTCCCTGTAACTATGCTACTAAAATCTGTACAAGGTGGCGAAGGGGGGTCGCAAAGGCTTTGTTCATTAAATCGGAAAGTCGTACTACTTTCTAAGTAAATATTAGTGAATTGGTCGACGGCGGGTGCAAGCGTCTGGAAATCTACGGTTGCCCCTTGCTTTACTACAAGGTCTTGAAAACTTTTGGCAAAGGCACCACCTAAAAAGGTAGTAACTGTGTTTACTCCAAAAGTGGCATCACCTGTAAAAGTATATCTTTGATAGAACTGGTTATTAGCCCCGTTAAAAGTTGCATTATTAATAGTTACAGCCGAGCCTGTTGTACCTAAAATGGTTACATTCCCATTAAAAGTATTAGCTGCCCCATTTAAAGTCATCACTGTATTTATCCCAATATTTACCGTACCATTCACGGTAACATTCCCGCCCATCGTCCAATTAATACCATTTCCCGCAGACAAATTGCCATTGATAGTCAAGGTATTAGTGCCTGTACCATTAATAGTAAGAGCATTGGAAGTCCAACTAAGGTTATTACAAACTGCTGCTACGTTAATAGTAATAGTCCCACTACCAGAGTTGGCATCTATGAAAATATTATCTCCTGCGACAGGGACACTTGCCCCTCCCGCTCCGCCACTTGTAGTAGACCAACGCGCTGTATTATTCCAATTGCCTGTCCCTCCTACCCAATAGCGGTCAGCGGCGTAAATATTAGAAAAACCCACTAATAAGACAGTAATAATACTAAATAAAATGCTCCTCTTCTGTAAATAACTATTTGACGTACTTACTTTTTTCATAATTTCTTTCATACATTTAGTTTCAATATGCTGACTTTATGCAAAATATGTTTAATGATATAAGTTTAATTTTATAATTATGCTATCTGCCTTTTTAATGTGTATAATTGCTATGATAAACTTCCTTTTATGCTATACAAGATAAAATCTGATATATTTCAGGATATAGAACGGTAAATGGTGTACCAAAGAATAAAAGTACTTATTGGACTGTAAGTAATATTTTACATAAAAATAATATTTTTTTACATATAAGTATAATTTTATTTAAAATTAACGTTTAAAAACTATATGAGAAAAAATACCTAAACCTGCTATTTTAAAAGACGCATCAAGGCATAGAGATAACGAAAATTTTAAGATTTTATTGAAATAATACAAAATTTATTGCAGATAATATTTCAAGCATAAAATTGTATTTTCTTGCTTTAAAGTCTAAGCTCTCTATTTCATTAAGCAGAACTCAGACAAGAAAAATACCACTTTTTTGAGAAAGTGGTACTTTAATAAAACATTTCATCACCAATATCAATCAGGCAGGAATGGCTATGTCTTCTAATTCCTTTAAGTTAGCATACAACTGCTCGTCAGTAAAGTAATGGTCTTGTAATTTGCCTGCAAAGTAATCCTCATAAGCCTGCAAATCAAAATGTCCATGCCCACAAAGATTGAATAAAATTACTCTTTCCTTTCCTTCTTGTTTTGCTTCTTCTGCTTGGCGAATCACCGAAGCAATCGCATGAGTAGCCTCTGGAGCAGGCAAAATAGCCTCTGCCTTGGCAAACATTACCCCTGCTTTAAAGCACTCTAACTGCTGAATAGCCTCTGCATGCACCAAGTCATCTCGCATCAGTTGGCTAATGATAGGACTCCCGCCGTGATAACGCAAACCGCCAGCATGAAGGGCTGGAGGCATGAAATTATGCCCTAAGGTAAACATGGGCATCAGAGGGGTCATGCCTACGGTATCTCCAAAATCATAGCGGAACTCTCCTTTGGTTAGTTTAGGACAAGAAGCAGGTTCTGAAGCTAATAACTTTACTTTCTTCCCATTGACCAATTTCTGATGCAAGAAAGGTAAAGCAAGCCCTGCAAAGTTAGAGCCTCCACCAAAAGGAGCAATCACTACATCGGGAAAATCACCTGCCATCTCCATTTGCTTTACCGCTTCCAACCCTACAATAGTTTGGTGCATCAATACATGGTTTAGCACACTACCCAAAGAATAGTTAGTATCTTCTCGCATGACGGCTCTTTCTACTGCTTCTGAAATAGCAATACCTAAGCTACCATTCGAGTTAGGGTCTGCCGCCAAAATTTTCCTACCTGCCTCTGTCCTATCGCTTGGCGAAGCAATGACCTCTGCCCCCCAAGTATTCATCATGATTTTGCGGTAAGGCTTTTGCAGGTAGCTGATTTTTACCATATACACTTCCAATTCTAAGCCAAAATGCTGGCAAGCATAGCTCAAAGCACTTCCCCACTGCCCTGCACCTGTTTCGGTAGTTAATCGCTTAATACCTGCTTTTTTGTTGTAGTAGGCTTGTGGAACAGCCGTATTAGGTTTGTGCGAACCGCTTGGGCTTGTACCTTCGTATTTGTAATAAATTTTTACAGGGGCATCGAGCATTTTCTCAAAATCATAAGCACGAAACATAGGTGTTGGTCGCCATTTTTTGTAAATATCCAATACCTCTTCGGGAATATCCACCCAACGTTCTTTGGAAACTTCTTGCATAATCAAATCCATAGGAAAAAGCGGAGCTAAGTCCGCAGGACCTACAGGCTGCTTAGTAGCAGGGTGCAATGGTGGCAATAAAGGCGTTGGCATATCTGCCTGAATATTATACCATTGGCGAGGTATCTCACTCTCAGGAAGAATAATTTTTCTCAGCTTACTCATATTTACTTGATTATTAAAGGATTAATAAAATGATGCAAAGGCAATATAGGTAAAATTTTACGATTTTAGAAAATACTTTACCTTATTTATTTTCGCTACCCCTAACGATGTGAGGAAAAATACCTTAATTGCAGCCTGTTTTTAGAATCAATTAGAAAAAATGAAAGGTTTGCGTTTGCATACGGCTGTTGCGATTGTCATAGCCAATATGGTAGGAACGGGAGTTTTTACAAGTTTGGGATTTCAAGTAATTGACATTCAGTCCATTTTTACTTTGTTGATGCTCTGGTTCGTGGGAGGGATTATTGCGCTTTGTGGGGCGTTCAGCTATGGAGAGCTGGCGGCAAGTATGCCACGCTCCGGAGGAGAATACCACTTTTTATCAGAAATATACCACCCCGCCGTAGGTTTTCTGGCAGGCTGGGTATCTGCCTCTGTGGGTTTTGCCGCCCCTACTGCTTTAGCGGCAATGGCATTTGGGAAATACATCAAAACAGTTTTTCCTTCTATACCAGAAGTACACTACGCCGCAGGAGCAGTCGTCATCATCTCCTTTGTTCATGCCAATAGCGTGCATTGGGGGAGTCGTTTTCATAACTTTTTTACTTTTATCAAAATTACGCTTATCGTTGTTTTTATCGCCTCTGCTTTTTTCGTACCCAATCCTCAGCCTACTGACCTCATTCCCAACTTAGAGAGTTTTGCCCTTATGGTAAGTCCTTCTTTTGCGGTTTCGTTGATTTATGTTTCCTATGCTTATACAGGTTGGAATGCAGCGGTATATATCACCAGCGAGATAGCAGAGCCTCAAAAAAACCTTCCTAAGGCTCTTTTTATAGGTACATTGATAGTTTTAGTCATGTATGTACTGCTCAATTTTGTATTTCTCTATACAGTACCACTCACAGATTTGAAAGGGCAGTTGGAAATAGGTTTTCTCTCTGCTAAACAGATTTTTGGCAGTTTGGGAGCAGAAATTATGTCTATTATCATTGCACTTCTGCTGGTTTCTACTATGAGTGCTATGATTTTCGTAGGTCCCAGAATCACCAAACGCATGGGCGAAGATTTCAAAGGTTTACGCCTTTTTGCAAGAACAAATCCACAGCAAATCCCTATCTTTTCTATGCTTTTCCAAACCTTGCTGACCTTACTTTTTATCTATACCTCATCTTTCAATCAGGTACTAACTTATGCCTCATTTGCCTTAATATCAGTAACTTCTATGACCGTATTGGGTGTATTTGTGCTAAGGATAACTAAGCCTCATCTCCCAAGACCTTATAAGGTTTGGGGCTATCCCTTTACCCCAGCAATTTTTTTATTACTTAATTTATGGACCTTGGTCTATGTTTTTTTGGATAGACCTGTAGAGTCCATGATAGGCATAGGTATCATGTGTTTAGGTCTGATTTTCTATTTTTTAAGCAAAAGAAAATAGCTATTGTTATCGTTTATAATGCTGATTGCATAGGATTTAACTCTGTTATAAATTTGTTTGTTATTTATTAATATTTGAAACGCAATACTTTGTATTTGAATTTATTGATATATTTGTTAGCTAAATGATAGATTAGTTTTAGATAAAAAATTCATGAGCAAACCAATTTTCTTTCTTGCTTTTGCCAATGACCGCCAAGACAATGCACGCTATTTGAGGAACTTACCCAAAGAATTAGACGAGATTCGCAAAGCATTGGACAGGGCTGTATTACAAGGGAAATGTGAAGTAATTTTTGAGGCAAATACTACCATTGACGAAATCCTAAATACCTTTCAAGATAGCCGTTACAAAGACCGAATTGCTGTTTTTCATTTTGGAGGGCATGCTGACGGCTACCAATTACTTTTAGAAGATACAGAAGGCAAACCCACAGTAGCTGAGGGAGCAGGTTTAGTTTCTTTTTTAGCCCGAAGAAATAGCTTGCAAATGGTTTTTTTAAACGGCTGTGCTACGGAAAAACAAGCTGAGGAACTCATCAAAGAGGGTATTCCTACCGTCATTAGTACTTCCTCTGCTATCCAAGACGACATAGCCACTCAGTTGGCTTCGAGATTTTACCATGCCTTAGCCAACGAAAATGATTTGACGACTGCTTGGGCTGATGCCGTAGATAGCATCAAAATTTCATACGACACAAGCAACGTAAGAGGCTTGTACCGTAAAAATGCTCCAGAAGCCTCTGATAATTTTCCTTGGCAACTACGTATTTCAGAAGAATATGACTATATTAGCACTTGGAATATTAACAAAGGCATCGTGCCTAAGATAAAAAAAATGCCTACTTCCTTGAAAATAGAAGAACCCAAAGGAGCAGTGCCTCTTGGCTCTCCTTTTTACATAGAACGAGAAGTAGATGAGCGATGCAAGGCACAAATCTTGCAACCTCATGCGCTTATTAGAATAAAAGCACCACGACAGTACGGAAAAACCTCTATCTCCCAACGCATTAGCAAATATGCCAAAGACCATCAACATCAAGTCATAGACCTGAACTTTCAAGAGTTCTCTGCTAAGGAAATGAGCGATTTGGAAACTTTGCTCAAATTTATTTGTGGTTTTGCTTCCTACAGCCTGAACATAGAAGAAAAAGTAGAGGAGTACTTCAACTCGCGATTTCTCACTGATAAGGTCAAATGTTCTCGCTATTTTGAGCGATATTTGTTCAAAGAATGTTCAGACAATATTGTTTTAGTATTGGACGAGGCAGACCGATTATTTGATTTTCCCCAAGTTTCAACAGAGTTTTTTGGTATGTTGCGCGCATGGCACGAAGATAGCAAGATAAAACCCGAGTGGGCAAAATTCAAAATGATAATTACCTACGCCACCGAAGCCCAATACGCCATCACTAATCTCAATCAGTCCCCTTTTAATGTAGGGATGCAGGTCAATCTTTTGGACTTTTCGGAAACAGAGGTAGCGGAGTTGGCAAGTAGGCATCAGCTGACGCTATCTGCTGTTGAGATTAGTTCACTTATGGAAATGGTAGGCGGGCATCCTTTCTTAGTCCGCAAAGCACTGTATCAGATAGCCTTAAATCAACTTAGCCTATCAGATTTTCTAAAAAATGCTACCCAAGATGATGGATATTTTGCCGCTCACCTCAACACTCATTTGCAGTATTTACAAAAAAATCCTGACAAATCAGAGGCACTTAGCAACATCTTGCACCAAAGACAAACGCAAAATCACTTAGCTTGTGAGGCGTTGAGAGCCATAGGACTTGTCAAAGGGAATGCCCCCAATTATAGAGTAAGTAACAAACTGTATGAAGAATACTTTAAAAGAAAGTTGTAATTAGAATGTTATTTGAACTTTTTTCTCAAATTAGTAAGGTAAGCAGAAAAGTGCCAAACACAAACCACGAAACAATAGCATGAATCGTATTTTTCAAAAAATATCTTCTATACTTCCATTGACTACACTCAAAGCAAAATTTGCCCTTGCTTTCTCTGCTTACTTTTTATTAGTTATCATCGTCATCACGACTTTTTATTGGTTTGATAATCAGAAAAATAAATTTAATCAAGTTGCCACTACGCTGTATCAGATTAATCATAACCTCAAAAAAGCTGATAACATAGAAAAAGACTTTTTTAACAACGAGAGCATCAATCCCAAATTTTATCAGTCTGATGGCAAATCGCTTTATATCTTAAAGTACAATACTGCTCTAAGAAAAATTTTAAAAGATTTACAAAACCTCAAACTTTCACCACAAGTCATAGAAAATGAAATAGATACAGACATAGATACCTTATCTATTTTAATTAATCAATATCAGCATGTTTTTGATACACTTACTCGCTTACAAAAAATAAGAGGCTTTAAGGACTATGGCTTAGAGGGCAAAATGCGGGACTTCGTTCATCAGTTAGAAAATAAAGATTACAAGATTAACCAAACTATTTTGCTCACTATTCGCAGACATGAAAAAGACTTCTTTCTTAGAAAAGAAGGGGTTTACATAGAACGCTGGCAAAATCAAGTAAATGACTTGATAGAAGAAATAAACGAGCAAAAAAATAACAAAAATAAAGAGGAGATACTCTACTTGCTTTCTAATTATAAAGCTACCTTTTTAGAGCTTACTCGCATCGAAGCACAGATAGGCTATAGCAACAACATGGGTTTTCGTCAGCAAATTAGTCAGATTTCTACCCTTTTAGAAAAAAAACTTGAAATCATAGACCAAAAAATATCGCAAAAGATAGAGGAGTTGGTAAAAAATATTAATCAAAGAGTAGCTATCTTAATAGTTATCTGTTTGATTCTAAATATCTTATTGGCTGTTACGGTATATAGAAAACTGAGCCGTCCTATCAAGTATCTTTCTCTTTCTATTCATGAGATTATCCAAAGCAATTTTGATGAGAAAATAGAATTGTATCCCTATGAAGCCAATGATGAAATAGGAAGGCTTGCCAAAGATTTCAAGTTTATGGTGAAAAGCCTACGCTTCAAAACGCAAGAATTACAAGTTACCAATGAGGAACTTTCACAACAAGCTGAGGAAATTATAGCCCAGCGAGATAATATTGAGCATTTTAGCCGCCAACTTGTCAAAATCAACGAAGACATGACCGCCAGCCTCAACTATGCCAAGCGGATTCAAAATGCACTTTTATCCTTTGATAAAAAAATGAGCCATGCTTTACCGCAGCACTTTGTCTTTTTTAAGCCAAGAGATATAGTGAGCGGAGATTTTTATTGGTTTGCAGAAAAAGGAAATAAGGTAATTATTGCGGCGGTGGACTGCACAGGACATGGCGTACCTGGTGCCTTTATGTCCATGATTGGAAATACTTTGCTAAACCAAATAGTGCATGACAGAGAAATACACGAGCCACACTTGATTCTCAATGAGTTGCACAAAGGAGTTTGGCAAACTTTACGGCAAGAAGACCATGCCATCAAAGACGGTATGGATATTTCACTTTGCACCGTAGATTTCGCTAATAAATCTCTTGCTTTTGCTGGGGCAAGACACCCTCTTTTAATCATTCAGAACAATCACTATGAGCTAATCAAAGGAGATAAAATCTCTATAGGGGAAAACGCAGATTACTCATATACTTCTCATATCTTTGATATTCAAACTTCTACTTCTTTTTATATTTTTTCCGATGGCTATGCAGACCAGTTTGGAGGCGAAAACAACAAAAAATTTTCTATCCAAAAATTGAAAGAACTATTGCTTTCTATCTATTTAGAAGACATGGAAACACAAAAAAATAGAGTAGAACAAGCACTTACCCACTGGCAAAATGCTCATAAACAGATTGATGACATTTTGCTCATTGGCTTCAAAGTATAAACTTTTATTCACGATATTTTGATAAAAAAAGTTAAAAAAGTGCTATTTTACAAATTATTGATTTTCAATACTTTAATTTTAGATAAAAAATTAATATCCAAATAATCAAATACTTAACTATATAACTATTTAGATTTAACTTAGCTGAAAATTTGCTTTTTTTGGTCTAAATGCTAACTTTGCTCTCGCTTTAAGAATAGTTCGTACAATTTTGAACTCGTTACTACTCAAATAAGTAAGTGATTCAAAATTCAAAAACTTATTAATAAACCATATAATTAGGACTTATGAATTCAAGAATCAAGCAATTTATGATTGCCTTGTTGTCTGGTGTTGTGTGCAGCGCTTGTAGTTTTACACAATCACTTGTAACTCAACATAAAGAACAAGCGAATGAAAAGCAAGTACAGTTCATAGGTAAGCTAAAAAAACAACCTATTAGAGTAGCAGAACCGCAAATCCTTCCTTCATTGTTTTCTCCTGATAAGATTTTTACTAAGCTCACCCAACCACCTTCCGCTCCTCCTACTTTCCAACTTTCTTATGTGCAAATTCCTCAAGATGAATGTATTGACTTTGAACCCTTAGAGGCTTTGAGAGAAGATGTAACTGTATATGCTAAGCGTTTTTTAGGTACTCGGTATCGCTCTGGGGGCCGAAGTACCAAAGGTTTTGACTGCTCTAACTTTACTTCTTATATCATGGAGCATTTTGGCTACAAAATTCCCGCAGGCATGGCACAGGCAACCTATGGCGAACAGGTAGATTTTGAGAAAGTCCGTAAGGGAGATTTGTTATTTTTTGGGTATAAAAGTAAAAAAAGTAAAGGATACAGAATCAGCCATGTAGCTATGGTTATTTCTGATGAGGGCGAAGAAGTCCACTTTATCCATGCGGCTCGCAGAGGCATTGTGATTGATAACTTGCACTCGCCTGCTTGGAAAAACTATTATAAATCCAGGTATTTATTTGCTAAACGCATCATAGAAGCCCAAAACGATGAAACACTTGCCCTCAAAGGAGATAATTTTGTGCCTCAACAAAGTACACATCGCTAAGATTTACGTTAGCCTAATATAAGGAAAGAAGCCTTATAATAGGCTAATCTTTTTGGCTAACACACAAACTTTAACTATTTTTTTTCTTTTTTTCAACTTATATAATTATTGCCTATCTTTACATTAAAATTGACACAAAATCGATGTGTAATCATTAGTTTATGGCTACTCAAAAAAGAACGGCATATAAAAAGAAAAAGAGTAAACCCCAACAAATTTCCCTTTGGGACATGGTTTATTACGACAAGCGATTCAGCGTTACGGTTGGCTTGCTTATCATGCTTTTTGCAATTATTTTATTTTTATCCTTTTTCTCTTATTTTTTTACTGGGCAGGCAGACCAAAGCATAGTAGAGTCTGTCTGGTCAGGGCATAACAGCAGAGTGCCACGAGGGAAAGTAGAAAACTTACTTGGCTTTGTAGGGGCTATTCTTTCTTACTTGTTCATTTACAAGTGGTTTGGTATTGCTTCTTTCCTTTTCATTCCTTGGATTTTTAATATAGGTTATAAACTTGTTTTTGATAAAAGCCTTTTTAGAGAATGGAGTTTTATCAAATCTGCTATATTCCTTCTTTTCTGGACAAGTGCTTTCTTAGGGTACATAGTGCTGAACTTAGAGAGCGAGAGTGCTTGGGCTTTTCTTTGTGGGAAAATAGGCATTGACATCGCTATTTTATTGGACAGTTTGTTGGGCTGGGCTACTACTATCTTGCTGGTTTTCACTATGATAATCTTCTTAGTGTATAAGTTTGGCTTGGATTCTTTTTATGCGGTTACTGACCGAATCCCCCAAATCAAGATTACAAGCAACCTCAATAAAGGCACAAAAGTCAAAGAACCTGTCAAAACTACAAGCGAGGATAAAATCAAACGAGAGCCTATCGAGGACGAGCCTTTTTCACTGCGAGAGTTTTCTTTTAACTTTAAAGAAAACTTGAAAAACGTATTGAATAATACAGCTAATCAGCAAAATGTAAATCCTGAAACTGCAAAAGTTGATAGTGAGGAAGAATTAGAAAACCTAAGTGGGGCTTTTGTGGAGGAGGAGGAAGAAGTTGAGGTGATGGCTAAAAATAAGTCGGTGGATTTTATTATAGATGATGGCTCAGAAAAAACAGCACAAGAGATAGTAGAAGAAGACGATGGTCAGTTAGGCTTCCCTTTCAAAGTCGAAATCAAAATGCCTGATGCTAAAACCCCCCCCCATATTCGCTTTGGCAACTACGACCCACGCTTGGACTTGAGTTCATACCAATTCCCTGATGCCGAACTCCTTGACCCTGCCACAGATAGCAAGGTGAGAGTAACCAAAGAAGAATTGGAATCAAATAAAGATAGAATTGTAGAAACCCTCAGTCATTTTAAGATTGGGATTCAAAGCATCAAAGCAACTATAGGACCCACCGTAACCTTGTATGAAATAGTCCCCCAAGCAGGAGTTAAAATCTCTAAAATCAAGAACTTAGAAGACGACATTGCTTTGAACTTGTCGGCTTTGGGTATCCGCATCATCGCCCCTATTCCTGGACGAGGTACCATAGGCATAGAAGTTCCCAACAAGAATCGGGAAATAGTGAAAATGAGCATCTTAATCAATGACCCCAAGTTCAAAGATTCAGAAAAAGAATTGCCTATTGCTTTGGGAAAAACAATTTCCAATGAGGTTTTTGTCGCAGATTTGGCAAAGATGCCTCACCTACTCATGGCAGGCGCCACGGGGCAGGGGAAGTCGGTAGGTTTGAATGTGATTTTGACCTCTTTGTTATTCAAAAAGCACCCTGCTGAGCTAAAATTTGTCTTGGTCGACCCTAAAAAGGTAGAACTTACACTTTATAATAAGATTGAAAGGCACTACTTAGCGACCCTGCCTGCTTCCGAGGAGCCAATCATTACGGATACGCGCAAGGTAGTGCATACTCTCAACTCGCTTTGTATAGAAATGGAAGTACGCTATGACTTGCTCAAAACAGCAGGCTGTAGGAATATCAAAGAGTACAACCAAAAGTTCATTAAAAGAATGTTGAATCCCGAAGAAGGGCATCGCTTTTTACCTTATATAGTGTTGGTAATAGATGAGTTAGCCGACTTGATGATGACGGCAGGAAAGGAAGTAGAAACGCCAATAGCACGTTTGGCACAGCTTGCTCGCGCCATCGGGATTCACCTGATTATCGCTACCCAACGCCCTTCCGTCAATGTCATTACAGGAACTATTAAGGCAAACTTCCCTGCAAGACTTTCATTTAGAGTAACTTCTGGTATAGATTCTCGAACTATTTTGGATACAAAAGGAGCCGAACAGTTAGTAGGGCAAGGTGATATGCTTATTTCCAACGGCTCGGACATTATTCGCTTGCAATGCGGATTTGTGGACACACACGAAGTTGAGCGCATTTGCGAGTTTATTGGCGAGCAGAGAGGCTTTGATACTTCTTATGCACTGCCCGAATTTGAGGACGAGGGAGCAGAAACCAAAGCCGTCGACCTCGCTCAGCGGGATTCTATGTTTGACGATGCAGCTCGCTTAGTAGTGGCACACCAGCAAGGTAGTACCTCCCTGATTCAGCGCAAGCTAAGTCTGGGATATAACCGCGCAGGTCGTATCATGGACCAGTTGGAGGCGGCGGGAATCGTAGGGGCATTTGAAGGAAGCAAAGCCAGAAAAGTACTTATCACAGACGAGGCAGCATTGGAAACTATATTGAAAAGTTTAGATTAGTAGTATCTAATCTATGTATAAATGCTTTACTTTAATTTTGTCTAATTTTACTGAATAGCATCAATTTTTGAGGTAAAAATCAAACTTATTACTAAATTTCGTGTTTTTAAGTCAAAATATAAGGCTGTTTTAACTTTAAAAATTGAAAATAATGGCAAATGTACTTTTTTTCATTCTTACCTTAGTGGCTGGTGGTGCGCTGGCAATTCAAGCAGGTACTAACTCCCAACTCCGAATGTCAGTAGGCGACCCTATCATTTCCTCTGTTTTTTCTTTTTCTGTTGGTTTAACAGGATTACTAATTTTTGTAAGTCTGCAAAAAAATAACTCTTTCCCTGCAATTCATTCACTTTTTCAAATTACATGGTGGAAATGGATTGGAGGCTTGTTAGGGGCTTTTTATATAGTGGTTACTGTACTTGTAGCCCCTAAGATAGGAGCAGTGAGTTTTATTAGCTTAACTATTGCAGGTCAATTAGTTACATCTCTTTTTTTAGACCATTTTGGGCTGGTAGGTTTCAATGTCAAGCCTATTACTCTCACCAAAATTGTAGGTGTGATTTGCCTGTTTTTAGGGGTTTATCTGATTACTAAAAAATAAAAAATCATGTAAGATGATGTAAGGTGAGAAAAATTTATGTAAGTCTGATGTAAGGTTTTTTGTTTTATCTGGTTTATTCCCTTCTTAGCCCTCAAAAAGTTTCATTTTCCGATTTATTATTACAGGAAAACTACATAGCATCAGAAAAGTATTTATTGTACTTTTCTAATATTAAACTTCACTTAAAGAATAAAACAGGCACTTCTTAACATACTTGGCGTTGTATTTGATGCTATTTTTATATCAAAGGCATAAAGTAATACTAAAAGTTACCTTTGTAATTTTCCAATTTAGTGCAAGTTTTATATTTGAAAAAAACCCTATACCTTTGTAACGTAAATTAAATAGCATACTATCACTAACATTTACAAGCAAAGAGTTTATATCTAAGAACTTCTAATTATTTAAAACTTACTCCTATGTCAATCAAGAAATTCAGAATTATCGCTCTAATCATCGGTGCTATTTTGCTGATTAGCTCTTTTTTGAAAGCACAAGATGTAAATTATAAATTGCATGCGGGTCTTTTGTATCACTTTACAAAGCATATAGAGTGGCCCTCAGCAAAAAGAAATGGTGATTTCGTAATAGGTGTGTTAGGCAACGCTACCTTATACGCAGCAGTAGAGGAAATGGCAAAGAATCGCACAGTAGGGAATCAAAAAATTAGTGTAGTAAACGTGAAGTCAGCTGAAGATGCAGATAAATGCCATATCATTTATGTACAAAGATTTCAGAATGGACAGTTTAATGCTATCTATCCCAAAGCTAAATCAGCACATGTACTTCTCATCACAGAAGGAGAAGAAGGCGGGAAAAGAGGGGCTGGAATCAATTTTATCACGATAGAAGAAAAACTAAAATTTGAATTGAATAAAGCAGCTATAGAGGACTCAGGATTGAAAGTATCCAGCGAATTAGTGAAACTATCTATTCCTGTGGGCTAAACCTTAACTTTACTTCTAACTTTTACTGAAATTTTAATTAGAAACCACCTTTAAAAGTGTAGCGTTATGAAAATTATAGGAAACATTTTCAAACTATTGGTAATTGTTTTTTGCTTGTGTCATCTACCCTTGCAAGCACAAGACACGAGCAATAATTATAGGGTTTATGCAGGTCTGCTGTATCACTTTACAAAGTATGTAGAATGGCCTTCTCAAAGGCAACAAGGTGATTTTGTGATTGGGGTGTATGGAGATGACGAGATGCTCTCTGCCACACAAAATTTGATGAAGAATAGGTTTATTAGCAATCAGAAAATTTCAGTAAAGAAAATTACCAAAGAAGAAGACATTGTGAACTGCCATATCATATTTGTAGAGCGCAATTTCTCGTATAAGTTTAAAAGTATTCAACCAAAGAGTCAGGCTAATCATATCTTGATAGTAACAGAGGATTCTAATTTAGCTAAAAAAGGAGCAGGGATTAATTTTGTCATACAAGGCGATAAACTTAAGTTTGAGATGAATAAATCTGCCATAGAAAGTGCAGGATTGAAGGTTTCTAATGAGTTAGTAAAGTTGTCCATTTTAGTAGGGTAAAATCATAGTTTTGTAGTTTTCATAGTTTGGAAGTTTGTTTTGTTTTAGTGATTGATTTACTGGGGTTGATTTTGTCTTTTGGCAAAATTAACCTTTTTTGTTTGATTTGAGCTTATGACCAATGTCTAATTACTCTTTTTGACTTTTTCCTTGCCTCCAGTACTCATAGCGCGTTTCTCGTCCCTTTTCATTTGCTTGATGTACTCTACCCTCCTAAATCGAAGTGCTGACCAGTCCTCATCTATGGCAATTTGCCTTACTCCTTCAAAGCCTAACTTACCCAAGATTTGCCAGCCTGTATCTCTATTAAATTCACACTTATATTTCTTGGAAGTACCCTTAGGATAGGCAAACCATAGCAAGCCATCGCCTTGTAGCAATGGGGATATTTTAGCCGCCCACTCATCAACTTCTTGTTGCTTCGAAACAAAAACAACTATAAAACTAATTTTATCCCCCTCCCCTACTTCTGCTTTTATTTCTGTCAATTTGCTCATCTCATTAAGAACGGGTACGAAACTTTCTGGCGCATTGATGACATGAATAACAGATTGATTTTTAAAATTCATTTTAGCAAAGATGGCATTCATAAGTTAGATAGTTGATTTTCTTGGTAAAATTGTGTAAAAAAAGCTGTAAAGAGAATACCTTTTACAGCTTTTTTTATTATTCCTCAATGAATGATTGATTGGCTTATTGATTTCTATAAGGTCCCGCAATGGTAGGTTTTGCTTCTACCGTAGCTGTCAGCACTAGTTGAGTTTGCCCTCCTTCCACATTGGCTAAGACAGTTACAGGCTTGTGCTGAGGACCTGCCTTACCAGAGCTATCAAACTGCAATTCGATTTCTCCTTGTCCATTAGGCATCACAGGCGTTTTGGTGAAGTTGGTCGTCGTACAACCGCAGGTAGGTTTTACATCACTAATAACCAGCGGTACATTACCTACGTTTTTAAAAGTGAATTTGTGTTTTACTACCTCGCCTTCTTTGATAGTACCAAAATCATGCTGTACTTTATCAAACTCTATCTTAGCAACTCCTGCCTTAGCCGTAGTATTATCAGAAGTAGTAGATGAAGTATTGGGAGCATTGTTTACATTTGCTACGGTAGCAGATGGAGGCGTATTGCTATCTGTCTCGTTGGTAGCGGCAGACTGCTTAGAATCACAAGCAGAAAGCCCCCAAAACAACCCTAAGACCAAAAATGTAAGTATTGATTTCATCTGAATTGATTTTTTTACTGTTTTTTTAAGAATATTGAAGATAATCAAGTACAATTTAGTTTACTCTGGTTTTGATTTTATTGCTTAAATCATCTATTTCAGTCATCAGTTTTTCTGCTTTTTCTTTCATTTCACTTTTGCGTTTCTGTTCTTCTACTTTCGCCGCACTGACCATTTTCTCCTTTTCTTCTACAAGTTGGTCTATCAAATTAGACAGTATGTTTCGGTATCTGTCCAGGCGATAGCTAAGTCGGTTACGTGTATGCGAGCCTTTTTCTGGTGCGTACAACATACCTACTGTTACCCCTGCGACCACGCCAAATAAAAAACCTAATAATATGTTTCCTCCTTTTTTCATAGTTTTGTCCTGTATTGTTTAAGTAGTCAAAAGTAGTTTATATTTTATTACAAAATAAAGTGTTTAAAAGTTCAACAAAAAACGCTATTTGTTGTCCAGCAACCCTCTTGCACTTTTCTTGATTTTTCCTTCTTTGAGGTATTCTTGTGAAATACTATCCAATACGCCATTGATAAATATATTGCTTTGAGGGGTACTGTAAATCTTAGACAGTTCTATGTACTCATTAATAGTTACCTTGACGGGGATACTTGGGAAGCAAATCATTTCACAGAGAGCCATTTCCAACAATACGCGGTCTATGGCAGTGATTCTATCTACGTCCCAGTTCTCTACCTTTTCGGCAATCTTTGCCTCGTGTTCTTCACCATGCTTGATGGTATAGTAAAACAGTTCTTTGAAAAAGTCCCTATCATCTTCCCAATTAGGTGAAAGTTCAAATAGAGAAACTATTTCGCTATTTTCGGTAATTGCTTTCAAGGTTTTCATTACTATTCCTCTTAGAATAGCCCGATTTTCTACCCAATTGATGTCTTCGCTTTCAAAGTAGGATTGGATAACATCATTTTTGAGGATAAACTCTTTGAAAATATAATGTACTATTTCACTATCCTGTTGGAAATCAGCACTTGGAAGTTGGCGATAGGCAAGGTAAGTTTCATCTTTGACGAGCAGTTTGTACCACTGTCGGATAAGCTCTTGATTCCACTTCAGATTGCGTCTGCTCAATTCCTCTTTGAAATGAGCATCTTTTTTCAAAGGAATGAGTATTTTGTTAGACGAAAATTTGAGTTCATGCTCAAAAATTATTTTCTTAGTATAAACCTTTCTCTTTGTTTCTGAGTACTCTATCTGAACAAAATCCGATAATTCTACTAATAATTTGAGCAATAGCAAATAGCGGTCATAAAGCAAATCTACGCTATCGAGTACTTCTTTTTTGAGGCGTTCGGCATCTTTTTTATTGTGCTGTTGATAAAAGTTCAATGCCTTTTCTATACTTCCTTTCACTTTAGGTTCTACCGCTGCTTCAGTTTGGCTGAGATGAGGGGTTTGATAGCTATTGATAAAAATCTTCTGAGCAATTTCCTTTTGGCTATTGAGCAGGTTTTTATCTTGTACCTCCATAGAGTTCAAATCAGGTTGGAAATAAGCCTCTATTTGGTCAAGAGCGAGTTGAAAATTGGACTTTCGGCATTGCTTGAAGGCATACAAGTGTTGCATTGCCTTAATTCTAAGTAATCTTCTGTTTAGCATTCTTGGTACTTACATTCTGCTTTGATGTACTAATCTTAAAAATTACACAAAGATATACTTTTATTATTTAAGTTACTTTTTACTAATAATATTTTATATTAGTGCCTTGGCTTGAGAATGTAAATTTAGACTTCTTTTGCAAAATGATTTTTCTCAGCCTCCAATCTTGTATTATCTTGTATATTTGAGAGAAAAAATTTAGCAAATAAAAAAACAACACAATGAACAACTTAAAAGAAAAGTTTGATTTAAAAAACAAGGTTGCTGTAGTTACGGGTGCAAGCAAAGGCATAGGTGAAGCTATGGCTACTATCTTTGCAGAAGCAGGGGCAAAGGTAGTCGTAAGTAGCCGAAAGCAAGAAGCCGTAGAAGAAGTAGCTAATACTCTGAAAAACAAGGGCTATGAAGCTACAGCTATCGCCTGTCACGTGGGAGAGGCAAGCCAACTAAAAAACTTAGTAGAAAAAACCATAGCAGTTTATGGGGGCATAGACATTTTGGTAAACAACGCAGCCACCAATCCTGTTTTTGGTCCTGTTATCAATACTGATGAAGCAGCATTCGACAAAATTATGCAAGTCAATGTTAAAGCCCCCTTTGAATTAGCCAAACTCTGCTACCCAAGTATGAAAGCAAGAGGTGGTGGTTCTATTATCAATATCAGTAGTATAGGAGGGATTTCGCCAGAGCCTTTTTTAGGCATTTACAGCGTAAGTAAGTCTGCTTTGGTGATGCTCACCAAAGTCCTTGCCAAGGAGTGGGGCAGGGACAACATACGAGCTAATGTCATCTGTCCAGGGCTTATACAAACCAAGTTCAGCGAAGCACTTTGGAAGAATGAAGAAATGTTGAGCAAATCAATCAAGCACTTGCCTATTTCTCGCATTGGACAGCCTGAGGACTTAGCGGGAGTGGCTTTATTTTTAGCCTCAGAAGCAAGTGCTTATACGACAGGAGCAGTCTATACGGTAGATGGAGGTTATACGATATAATTTAAGTAATAAGGCTTTAAACTCATTTTCAAAATCACCTTATGAAAAAAATCTTTATTCTATTCTTTATCATACAAACACAGGTTGCCTTTGCTCAAAATGCTCATTTACCTGTCGAGAAAGTTTGGGCGGAGCGTATCTCAAGTACGCAATATCTTATCAAATCCGCTGATAAAACAAAATGGAAAATTTATGAAGGCGAATTGCCGAGGCAGATGCGTTGGAATAGCAAAGCCCGCATACTCAAAGATAGTTTGATAGTTGAGGCTACTCCATTACAACGAAAATATTTTGCAGCAGTATATAAAAAAGATACTATCATATTCTCTGAAAGGAGATTTTTTATGGAGCAGTCCCCCAATTTTCGTGATTTAGGTGGTTTGAAAACTGCTGATGGAAAGACGGTAGCATGGGGCAGAATTTTTAGGTGCGGCGACATGGGAAAACTCTCTGATAATGACTTGCAAATGATTGCTCAACAAAATATCAAACACGTTGTCGACTTTAGAAATGAGCAAGAGGTGGCTCAAAGTCCTGACAAGTATCCTGCTAATTACGAAATCAAGCGAGTGTGGACTTCTATTTCCCCAAGCAATGATGAAGGAATGAAGCAACTCTACGTAGTGATGAGCAACCCCAATGCAATGGCAGATGATGTGGAGAGGGTGTTCGAGGGTTTTTATCAGCAAATGCCTAACAATATCAAAAACTACGCACCTTTTTTTAATACTTTATTGGAGGCTAATGAAAACGAATCTGTCCTCTTTCACTGCACAGCAGGGAAGGATAGAACAGGCTTGGGTGCGGCACTTATCCTATCAGTCTTGGGTGTGCCAGAAGAAACTATTATTCAAGAGTATTATCTTTCTAACCGATATACGAAATATTTGGCAAATACGGGTATGCTAAGTCAAATCAAACCAGCAATAGCCAATGTATTGGCAGGTGTACAAAGAAAATACATCATCGCCTCGTTAAATGTTATCAAAGCCAAGTACGGTAGTGTGATTAATATGCTGGAGCAGGAAATCGGGCTTGACCAGTCCAAACGCCAATTATTGATTAAGAAATATACATTTTAAAAATATTATTTTATTCATTGCTTCATCTATACAGGTAAAAATACTTTAAATGTACTTCCCTGATTAATAATGCTTTCTACCTCTATGCGACCTCTCATTGCTTCTATTTGGGTTTTGACTAAAAAAAGCCCAAATCCTTTTCCCTCTACGTGGGTATGCATGCGCTGATACAAGCCAAAAATTTTGTAAGGGTCGCTTGTATCTACCCCTAAGCCGTTGTCCTGCACGCTTAAGCAGAAATAGTTTTCTTTCATGCTTGTAGTTATCAATATTCGCAAAGGACGATGAGGATATTTATATTTGATAGCATTGGAGAGTAAGTGATGAATGATACTTTGTAGGTAGGCTTTGACGGAATAGAAAGCACTTACATTTAGCTTTTTCTCAACGAAGGCATCTGCTTGTTTGAGTGCATTGTCCAAACTTGCCAACTCATTTTCAACAAGTTCATTGATATTTACAAACTCCTTGTTAGTATTCAAACTTTTGCGGATAGAGATAATCTCTGTCAAATCGCTGATAACCGTATCTAAGCTCTGTGCAGATTGAAAGATATGTGTAAGTACTTGTTTGTTGAAATTATCTTCTATCTTTTCTTGGTTAAAAATATTAATAAGTCCTTGGATGCGAGCCACAGGGGCGCGTAAATTGTGGGAAATAATAAAAGAAAACTGTTCCAAATCTTGAATATGCTTGAGTAGGTCTTGTACGGTAAATTTTAGTTCTTGTGTTCTTTCCTCCACTATCTTTTCTAAGTAAATATTCCTCTGTTTAATTTGTTCACTTTGGCTTATAATCGTGTTTTGAGCCTCTATAAGTTGGAGATTTTGCTGTGCTACGAGGTCTCTTTGCATCTGTATTTCCTCTCTGCTCTGATGCAATTCTTCATTTTGGGCTTCTATTTCCTCTTTACTTTGTCTAAGTTCCTCATTTTGAGCTTCTATTTCTTTATTTTTAGCTTGCAGAAGCATATTTGCCTTAGCTTTTTGCCTACTGTTATGAACTACTAAAAATAGTACAATAATAGCTGTAAACAGTCCACCCAGAAAAGAAATTATATAGGTGCGTTTTTCTTCTTGAATGAGTTGTTTTTCTTTCTCCAATAAGGCTATTTGTACTTTTTGCTTTTCATTTTCATACTCTTGCTGAATCACTGCCAGTCTTTGGGAGGTAGTCCAATTAAAGATAGAATCCTTAATCTGCAAGTGTAGCTTTTGATAATCATAAGCCTTATCATACTGATTTTGAGAAGCATATATTTTTGATAGCCCTAAGTAAGCATCTTTGAGAAAATCTTGGGCTTCTGCTTCTGTGCCGTATTGGACTGCTTGTTGGTAAATACGAAGAGCCTCCTTATCTTTTGCCTGTTGGAGATAAATCTCCCCAAGAAAAATATTAAAGTAAGCGATGATGGCTTTATCATTGATTTTCTCTAAGTCTTGATTGGCTTTTTGAAAATAGAAAATAGCTGAGTCTAATTGATTTTCTGTTTTGTAAATTAATCCCTTTGTTCCCCAATAATAAGCTAAAAATTTTTTCTCTTTAGTTCTTTGGGCTATTCTAATGGCTTTATCAATATAAATATGCGCAAGGTCAAGGTGTTGATTGGTCATACCATATACCCAAGCAATGAGGTTATAGGTATTGGCTTTGCCATCTTGGTGGTTTTGCTTCTCGTAAATTTGAAGTGCCTCTAATGCGTAAAAGATTGCCAAGTTGTATTGTTTTAGCCCATCAGTATAGATAATTGCCAGCGTAAAATAAGCATCAGCAATACTTACAAGGTCTTGTAGATTTTCTGCAATTTGAAGTGAATTATTAGTATAAAATACACTTTGAGCATATTTTCCTTGTCTTTGGTAAAATTCTCCTAATTGCCTTGACAAGAGCATTTCTCCTCTATTGAAGCCTAATTTGCGCGAAAGCAAAATACCTTGCTCACTAATCTGCTCTCCTTTTTCATCACCACTAATAAGATATATCTCCAATAATTTACTGATTATCAAAACTTTGTTTGTGTCATTTTGAGCATTATGCAAGGCTATTTCAAGGCTATCTACATATGATTTCTGTCCCCATGCAAATTTGAAGGGGAGATATATAGCCGCAAGTAAGTATAAAAATATACATTTGAGTACCTTACACATAAGCTATTCTTACGAGTTTTTACCTTTAAGCGTTTCAAAAAAGACAACAACTAAGATAAACCACCTAAATAAAAAACTTACAGATGCTGATTGAAAAGCCAAGGTAGTAAGTTGGGTTCTTGATAGACTTTAACCCAGCAATCATGCTTTGTATCAGGATATTCTGTATAAAGAACTTTTCCCCCTATTTTTTTGAGGGCTTCGTACATTCGCCGAGAATATTCTACTTTGACCACCTCATCTTCTGTACCGTGAAATAACCAAACGGGAGTAGTTTTGATTCTCTCTGCCATCTGCTCTATGCCTCCTCCACAAATAGCAATGATAGCCGCAAAGAGTTTAGGTCTTCTCATAGCTACATCTAATACCCCAAATCCTCCCATAGACAAACCCATGATATACAATCGCTTAGCATCAATGGGATAGTTTTTTATCAAAAAATTTATAGTATCTAAAACTAACTGCATAGTGGGCGAAACGGTCTGGTTGTAAACGCTATCGTCCCAGCCAGCAGTTCCCCATCGAAGTTTGGGAGGGCATTGGGGGAACATGACAAAGGCAGGAAAATTTTGCCTATTGGTTGGTATTAAGAATAGAGAGCCTCCATTTCGCAGTTGTATTTCATTATCTTGCCCTCTTTCATGTACGCCGTGCAAGTGTATGACAAGAGGATACATACAATTATTAACTAAATGTGGCTTCAACAATCGATAAAATAACTTTTCTCCTTCCTGATTTGTAAAAGTACATTTTTCATATTCGCTAAAATCTGTCATACTACTGCGCTGAGTTATCTTCTTGAGTTACCTCTTTTCGTTTGATAGGCTTTGTATTAATTTTTTTTATTCTTGCTTTCCCATCAGGGGCTACCATGACGCTTACGCTTACCTCCATGCTGTCGCTAACTGTTAGCCTTTCTATTTTAAGTGCATTTTCGGCACTCGTAAAATAGGACTCTATGCCTGCATTGACCGAGATAGATTGGAGTGTATCGTAGCCGTAGGTATCTTCTGCTATTACTTGCAAGAATTTTTTATTCTCTGGCGGATTCTGCCATATCCCTACAGGCTCGTAGAAGCCATTTTTCAATGCCAATTCTACATATAATTTATCACCAAATCTATATTTGCCTAGCCTATCTAAGTCATTTGTTAATTCATTGAGATTGATGTTGTTAAAACTGTATCTCAAGTCCACATAGTTCCCTCTAAAAATATCTCTTGGGTCACGGGGAAGCACCTTAAACGTTACTTCCTCACCTATCCAAAGAGGGTAAAAAGCTTTTCCAAACATACCTACCAAAATCAATATTTGGAAAGCAATTATGCCCATCAATAATGTTCTTTTTTGCATAAAAATCTGATTTGCGAGAATCTAACGACTAATATAGTGTAATTTTCAAAAATTTATATAAGAATTTGAAAGAGTTTTTTTAGCTAAAAAGCCAGCGTTAGCAAGTCATCTGACTCACTAACGCTGGCTTTGCATAAGTTTTTTCTACCAAGTAGTTTTGAAAAAAGAAAAAACTTGAGTGATTAATACCCCGGATTTTGTTTTAAGGTAGGCTGACCACCTGCTGTGGAAAGCACGATTTGCTGTTGAGGAATAGGGTAGTACTCGTTCTTCCCTCTGGTGAATCTTGCTCCCTGCAAGTAGCTTCTCAGCGTGCCTTCTTTCGCATAGTAAGCGTTCAACTCCTGCTCTGCGATGCCCCAACGCACCAAGTCAAAGAAACGGTGTCCTTCCATGCCCAACTCTATTCTTCTCTCGAAGCGTACAGCCTTAGTAGCAAACTCTTTGCTTGTCCAAGGAGTATTGTATGGCTCAACTCTGTAATTCGCCGCAGGAGTGTTATCTGGATTTCTCACTACGCACCCACTTTTTGCTCTATTTCTTACTTGGTTTACCAAGGCTCTTGCTCTTTCTAAATTCCCTAACTCTACTTCGCACTCAGCTAACATGAGCAATACGTCTGCATAGCGGATAATATTGTAGTTATTAGCATTTGCCCCCTGCGCCCAGCCAGAAGCACCAGAGAGCGTGCCTTGTTGAGAGCGGTAGAATACGTTTTTCTTAGGAGCATAAGGACCTCCAAAGGCTTGGTCGCGAATCCAAGCTGGACCTGGGTGGGGACCCCAATCCAAATAAGGAATACCCCTACGCCCTACCGTCCAATCCAAGCGAGGGTCAAGCGGACCTGTATGAGGTGTAAATGGACTATTAGAAGGAATACCTTGGTCATTTTTAACATCAGTATTGTTATAAGTATCTAACAAAGGCAAACCGTTAGCATCTACTTGGAAAGCATTGACTAAATTCTGAGAGGGTTGGTGAAAACCGCAGCACCCGCCTGGACCGCCTGTGTAAGGATAGTTCAAAATTTCTCCATAGTTCCCATTTAGGTTATCTGCGCTACCATCATTGACAGAAGATTGCACAGCAAAAACAGATTCAGGTCCGTTTTTAGTAGCAGGGTTAAAGTTGTCATGATAGCAAGCAGCAAGACTATATATTCCACTGGCTACTACTGCATCAAACTGTTGCTTAGCTTCATTGAATTTCTTTTGGAAAAGGAAAACTTTGCCAAGCAGTGCTTGTGCTGCACCTTTGGTTGCTCTTCCTACATCTGATTGACGCAGAGGTAGGTTATCTACTGCAAACTTCAAGTCTGCCTCTATTTGTGGGTAGATGTCTTTGTCATTAGGAATTTTAAAATCAGTAGCATTTTCATCTACATAAGGCACCATATTCCACATTTTTTTCAGTTCAAAGTGATAGTGTCCTCTTAGGAAACGACCTTCTGCTGTTTTTGCTGTTTTATTAGCATCAGTTAAATCCTTAGCTCCCTTAATAGCTCTCAGTGCATAGTTAGCGCGAGAAATTCCATCGTACAATACTCTCCAGCGAGTTTCAAAATACTCATTATTAGGCAGACCTGCCATTCTCTCAATAGGTGTAATAGCAGGCTGGTCGCCAGGGTCACTTCCTTTGTAAGCATCTCCCCCTGTAATGCTACCAAATACCCAATTGGTTGCTGACCCTTGCCAAGGTCCTCCATTGCCCCAACCAGAGTACCCGTCCAAAGAAGAATACGCCGCTATCAAGAGTGCATCTGCTCCTTTAGCACTTTGCAGAGCAGGCTCACTCACTACGCCCAAAGGTTCTTTTGTAAGGAACTTTTCCCCACAAGCATACACTAAGGCAACAATTAGAATGAAAGTAAAAACTAAAATTTTTTTCATATTTATCAGAAAATTAGACCTTTATTTAAAATATGATGAGTAACATTTTTGTTTAAAAAAACTTGAAAAAGTTTACTAATTAGAAACCAATACTCAAACCTACTAAGAAGGTTTTAGGTGCAGGATACGCTCCATAATCCACCCCAATAGTACGGTCGCCCCCTGTACCAAAGTTAGCTAAGGTAATCTCGGGGTCTAAGCCACTATACTTGGTAATAGTAAACAGGTTTTGTGCTTGCAAATACACACGCAAGCGCTCTATGCCTACTTTGCTCAAACTCGCAGAAGGTAAATTATAACCTATTTGTATATTTCTTGCTCTTAGATAAGACCCCTTTTCTACATAATAAGACGATGGTACAGCATCAGCACTACCATTATCGCTATCCCATCTTGGCATAGAGGCATTAGGATTTTGCTCTGTCCAAGTGTCTAACAGTCTAGTACTTCTGTTTCCTTGGAATACGTTGAAGTCAGTTTGATATTTGAAGAAGTTGAAAATATCATTTCCCTGCACACCTTGCAAGAATACAGTCAAATCAAAACCTTTGTAAGAGGCATTGAGGTTAAAACCATAGGTAAACTTAGGGTGAGGATTGCCTATTACTGTATTATCATCTGCATTGACTACGCCATCTCCATTAATATCGCGGAAGCGAAAACGACCAGGACGGATAGCATCTTGGTAAGGTGTATTACGATTGCCGTCTAAAGCATTTGCTGCTTCTACTTCGGCTTGGCTACGGAATATACCATCTTGGAAGTACCCCCAGAACATACTCAAAGGTCGCCCCACAATGCTGCGAGTAAGGTTGCCTATCCTACTACCTCCGTCGGCAATGAAGTCATTATCAATACCAGAGATATTAAGTAGCTTGTTTCTATATAAAGAAACATTTGCATTAATACTATACTGGAATTCATTGTTCATCGCATTACCATTGTAGGTAAGAGCAAAGTCCAAACCTCTGGTCTGCATAGAGCCAATGTTTGTAACAATAGATACAGGTGCGCCTATGTTATTTCCCGCAGTAGCAGGTTGTTGAATATTGTAGAGCAAGTCGGTAGTCTTTCTGTTATAGACATCTATGTTCAGCTCTAAGTTCTTCAGCAAGGTTACATCTAACCCCACGTTGGTAGTAGCTGTTGCTTCCCATTTAATATTTGGATTTCCTGTACTTTGTGGCGCGAAACCCAATACTGCTGAGGTGCTTGTACCCCTAATATCATAAAAAGTTTCGCTAATGCTACTACCAAGCGTAGAGTAAGCAGGATAATCTCCAAATCCGTCATGGTTTCCTGACTGTCCCCAACCTGCTCTGATTTTGGCAAAATTAATAATTCCATTATCTTTCAGGAATTCCTCATCAGAGAGTACCCAGCCCGCGCTGAAGGCAGGAAAAACACCATATCTATTGGCTTGACCAAAGCGAGAAGAACCATCTCTACGAATAGTAGCAGAAAACAAATATTTTTCCTTAAATCCATATTCAGCTTTACCAAAAATAGAAAACAATGCCCATTCACCACCACCACCAAAGGAGTTAGGTAAGCCAGCCCCTGCATTGATGAAACGATAATTGATGTCATCGGTAAAGAAGTTGTTACGTCCTGTACCAAAGTCTCTGAAAGTGTTTCGGATAGCCTCTGTGCCTATGTAGGCATTTACTTTATGCACTTCGTTGAAAGTACGATTATAGGTCAAAGTATTTGTCCAAGTCCAGTTAGAGTTCCAATAAGTATTTACGTCTAAGCGGTTGGAAGCACTTGGTTCTGCGGCTTCTATATTGCGGATACTGTAAAAACTGCCATGCCCTAAATTATAGTCTAAGCCAAAACTTGTCTTCGCAACTAAATTCTTAGCAATATCCACCTCAGCGAAAACATTACCAAAAATTCTCATATTACGGTATTTATTGTCCTTATTGCGAACTAATTGGGCAACAGGGTTTTGTGCATTTCCTAAGTTTGTACCTTTATGCCCTGCAAAGTTCCCAGCGATGTCATATACAGGAACGATAGGTTGCGCCCTATATACCCCTGAAACAGGATTTCCCTCGCTTTGATTTCCCGCAGGCATTTCTACTCGTTCTGTATAGCCTATTTGCAAGTTTTGCCCTATACGCGCTCTGTTTCTAATACTGAACTCTGTATTTGCCCTGATAGTATATCTCTTAAAGCCTGTATGGATAATGATACCATTTTGCTCTAAGTAATTCCCTGAGAACATATACCTTGCCTTGTCCGTACCTCCAGACGCAGTCAAGTTATAGTTTTGCCAGATAGCAGGTTTTGCTATTTCTCTCCACCAATCAGTCCCTTGTTTGTTGGCTCTGGTAATTAAGAATTTAGTTCTTCCAAACTCTGGGTCGTCAATGTCATTAGAGTAGTTAGCTGGGTTTACTCTTGGGTCGCCTTCTCTTGCCCCAGCAGGGAAAATATAGTCAGGAAGTACAGGATTCGGACCACTGCCGTACTGAGCAGAAGATGGATTAGTCTGTCCCGCAGGAAGCCCTGTATTGCGTTGGCGCAACCACTCTAACTCTGCCAGTTGGTTTACATTCATCAAGTCAATATACTTGCGTGGAGTTTGTATGCCCGTATAAGCGTCAAAACTTACTTTGGGCGCACCTGATTTCCCTTTTTTGGTAGTGATAATGATTACCCCATTACCAGCCCTCGCCCCGTAAATAGACGCTACGGAAGCATCTTTCAAAATGGAAATAGACTCTATATCATTTTGATTGATGTTGTTCAGACCTTGTCCGTTGTCTGATTTGAAAGGTACGCCGTCAATTACATAGAGAGGGGAGTTGTCATTGATAGTACCAAAACCACGAATACGCACCATGGTACTTCCACCGGGGGAGTTATCATTCCCAATAGTAACCCCCGCTGCCTTGCCTTGTAGCTGTTGAGCAAAGTTAGGTGCCGGCACAGAGAGCAATTCTTTGGTAGAAACAGTAGCAATCGCTCCTGTAATTTCTTTCTTTTGTTGAGTAGAGTACCCTGTTACAATGACTTCTTGTAATGCCTTTACATCTGCTTGCATGCTTATATTGATAACTGCTTGATTGCCTACGGCTACTTCTTGCGTAACGAAACCTACAAAAGAAAATACCAAGACATCAGAACTACCCGCAGGAACAGCAATGGAGTAGTTCCCATCTGAGTCAGTGGCTGTCCCTGACTGAGTGCCTTTTACCAAGACGGTAACTCCTGGCAAAGGAGCGCCGCCCTCAGCGTCAGTAACTTTTCCACTGACCCTTTTCTGGGCATACGTAAATGAGCTGATAAATAATAGGAATAGAATAGAAAGGATAGGGATAGAACCTACCCAGAGTCGGTCTTTGTTTTTCATTTTCATACCAATTTTGTTTGTTAAAAAAACTTAACTATAACTGTGAAATACAGTATAAAATTAGATATAATAATTGTTAATTATGCAAGAAAAATGTAGTTTTTTTAAGTTGAAATTAACATTTCTCATTTTATATATTGATTTTCTAAAAGTAAAAAGGAGTACCTTTTACTTTTCCAAAGATTAGTCCAATGAGGTGGAGGGGCTACGGGAGCTGAGGTAAACGAGCCAAGTACTATATCTAAATCTCCGTCATCATCTATATCTTCTGTTTCCATAACCATCCAATGCCCTTGTATTGCTTCCTTGAAAGTACCTGCCTCAAAGCTAAAATTAGAAGAGTTTTTATTTTTTAAATACACAAAGCTTTCATTGGTAAGGTTTGCATAGTCTGGAAAAAAGGAAATCAGGGCAATATCTATATCACCATCTTGGTCGTAATCTCTTGCTCTTACCTTAAATGCTCCATTGAGTGGGTAAAAATATTTTTCTATAAAGTTATTTTTCCCATCATTGAGGTAAATACGAAATCCATGATAATTTTTTAACGTAACAGAATAGTCCGCATTATCTCCACTGGTCAGTAAAATATCCCAATCACCATCATTATCCCAATCTATCAACTCAAAATCAGTAACACCAAAAACGGGTAAAAATGTCAATATATTTTTTTCCCTAAACTTCCCATCGCCTTGATTGTAATAAGTAAAAATGCCCTCATTCATCTGAGCAACTAAGGATACAATATCTACCCACCCGTCCCCATTCATATCTTTCAAATAAGACTTTAAATTTCCTGAATAAGTATTCAAAACATGTTTATGTGGTTTTTCTTTCCCTATTTCAAACCAAGCCAAGCTACCTTTTTCGTGTCCGTATTCTGCAATAAGCATATCTTTTTTTCCGTCTTGGTTGAGGTCTGCTAACTGCATAAAAACAAGGCGATTCAAGTGATTCATCACCTCTTGCGGAACTTCACCTTTTCTCCACCTAAGCAATTTACCCAAAGAATCGTCGTTGGGCTTCATCTTTCCAATAGTAAGTAAATAGAGTTCATCTCCTTCAAAAACAAGGTCGGTAATGGGCGAATCTACCAGCAAACTATCATATTTTTTACCATACCTATCAAAAATAAGTAATTGGTTTTTATCTCCTTCGCATATATAGATGCTTTTTTTCAAAGAATTTACCTTGAGCATAGTAATATGAGGAGGGACATCACTACCCTCATTAATAAAGTATGGTATAAAGTATTCTAAGCCTGTTTTTACGGGTGCGCTTGCAAAAGAAGTTAAGGAATCAGGTGCAGAGTTAGCGAAATAATTTACTATTTTTTGCCAATCCTGAGAAGTAATTAGTGGTTTATGTAAGTTTTTAGAATAGTTTAAATAATCATCTTCAAAATTATAGTATGTAAGCAGCCTTGCTCTCATTTCAGGAAGCACACCCATTAACCAAGTATTCTTGGGCAATAGTTCAGGCGATACAAAAGCATGACAAGATGCACAATATTTCTGAGCAAGTTGTTCTCCTGTGAAGTCTGCTGTCTTAGAACTACCTTCTGACTGACAATTAGATAAACAAAAGGCTAAAGTTATGAATCCAATTAGCTTGGACAAAAAAGGAAGTAGAGTTTTCTGCATATTTATTCAATTAGATTGAAAGACAAAATTCAGTAATTACATGAAGTTAAGCGTATATTCTCATTTATCAAAACGTTTTGTTTTTTCAACCCATAGAATCCTAATAAATGCGATTTTTATTCTTATTTCTTTTAAAAGTAAAGCGTTGATAAGAATGAAGATCTTACCAACGCTTTACTTTGTTAGATTAACTATTAACAAAAAACTTTAAACAAAGCAATCCTTAGTATCCTGGATTTTGCTTTAAAGTAGGCTGACCATCCTTCAAACTACGAACTATCGCCTGCTCAGGAATAGGGAAGTACTCATTCTTTCCTGCGGTGAACCTCGCACCTCGTAAATACTGACGTTTTGTTTGCTCTACTCTGAAGTACTCATTGATATTCTCTGCAGCAATTCCCCAGCGTACTAAGTCAAAGAAGCGATGTCCTTCCATAGCCAACTCCAGCCTTCTCTCAAAGCGAATGGCTCTGATAGCAAACTCCTTACTTGGGAAGGAACTATACTCTCCTATTCTGTAGTTAGCGGCATTTGAACCATCAGGATTCTTAACAAAACCCGCTGGGTTAGCGGCTCTCCTCCTTACTTGATTTACATAATCTAAAGCTCTTGCCAAGCTGCCCACCTCTGCTTCTGCTTCTGCCGCCATTAACAGTACGTCTGCATAGCGCATGATAGTATAGTTATTAGCACTGTAACCTCTTGTCCAGCCTGTTGCATCGCTTAGTCTGCCTTCTTCTGCTTTGTAGTAAACATTTTTCTTAGGGCTGTAAGGACCGCCGTATGCTTGGTCGCGAATCCAGTTCTGTCCTCCGTGAGGTCCCCAATCTAAGTAAGGAATACCTCTGCGACCTACTGTCCAATCCAAGCGAGGGTCAAGAGGACCTGTATGCGGTTCAAAAGGTTGATTGGAGGCAATGCCTTGGTCATTTTTTACATCTGCATTATTAAATGTTTCTAATAAAGGCAAGCCATTAGCATCTACTTGGTAAGCATTGACCAAGTTTTGAGTAGGTTGGAAGAAACCACAGCAACCACCAGGTCCGTTATTATAAGGATAGTTCAATACACCACCTGCATCTCCGTTGTTCCCATTTGCTCCGTCATTAACAGAATACTGAACAGCAAAAACGGATTCAGCACTATTTTTGGTAGCGGCTCGGAAGTTATCGTGGAAAGATGCATTCAAGGCGTATTTGGCTCCTCGGGTAGTCCTACCATTGGCAATTACTTGGTCAAAGATTTGTTTTGCTTCTGTATATTTCTTTTGGAACATATATGTTTTTCCTAAGAATGCACCTGCTGCCCACTTGTTTGCTCTACCTGCATCAGCTAAGGTTTCAGGTAAATTATCAAAAGCAAATTTGAAGTCAGCTTCTATATTAGGGAATATCTCCTTATCATTTGGCAAAAGATAATCTGTAACCGTTTCGTCTATAAAAGGAGCCCTATTGAAGATTTTTCTCAGTTCAAAATGATAATGCCCTCTGAGGAAGCGTGCTTCTGCTATTAGGCGAGTTTTATCTGCTTGGGACATATCTTTGGCTTCGTTTGCAAAACGAATTGCATCGTTAGCACGACCAATAGCATCATACAAATGCCTCCAAACAGTAATAAAGTATCCATTATTTGGCAGAGGCTCAAACCTCTCAATGGAGTTAATATCTACTTGGTCCCCAGCATCAGTTCCCTTATAAGCATCATTCCCACAAATACTGCCATACACCCAATTGCTACCCGCAGACTGCCAACCGCCGGGTCCACCTATCCCATCCAACATAGAATAAGCACCAATCAACATACCCTCAGCCCCTGCTTTGTTTTGCAATACATTGGCACTGAATGTACCAATGGGAGGCTGGTCAAGGAAACTATCCTTACAAGCATACGTTACTCCCAAAAGAAGAGCAAACGTAAAAATAAGTTTGACTTTTATATTTTTCATATCACTATGATTTTTAATGGATTACTTTTTAACAGAATGATGAAAAAAAAGGTTTTAAAAATTTTTAGAAACCAATGTTAATACCTATCAATAACTGACGTGAGTTAGGGAATAAACCTCTATCTACCCCTAAGCCTAAGTCACCTTGGTTATTGTTTTGCAAAGCTACGTCAGGGTCTGTACCAGAATAAGGCGTAACAGTAAAGAGGTTTTGCCCTTGGATATAAGCCCTTGCACTTGCGATGCCTACTTTATTCAACAAAGATTTAGGAATCGTATAACCTAACTGCATAGTTCTCATTCTGAGATAAGAGCCAGATTCTATGTAATAAGTACTTGGAATATTGCCACTTTGATTGTCAGAAACGTCTAAAATAGGTAGTTTTGCCGCATTGCCTAACTGAGGTGTCCAAGACTCGTTTAACATTCTGGTACTTCTATTGCCTTGGAAAGAGTTAAAGTCAATCCACCAACGGTTATAGTTAAAGATACTATTGCCATAGTTCCAGAATAAGAACATAGAAAAATCAAAGCCCTTATATGCTAACTCCACATTCAAACCTGTCTGCAATTTGGGGTGTGGAGAACCGATATTGGTCTGGTCATCTGCATTGACTACTCCATCGCCGTTAATATCTCTAAGTTTCCAACCACCCACTTTTTTGCGTATAGGTTGGTTCGGAGCGGCAGTAGCTTCTGACTCTGTATTAAAGAAGCCGTCTATGATATACCCCCAGAATACAGAAACAGGTAGTCCTTGTTGTGTACGCGTTACGTTACCGAAGCGGGTATCACCACCAGTGAAGAAGGTTCTTGGATTTCCGTCAATATTTAATACTTCGTTTTTGTAGCGAGTTACAGTAAGCGTAGCTGTATAACGCAAATCTTCAGTGATATTTCCTCTGTTTGTAATCGCCAAGTCTATACCCCTGTTTCTTACATTACCTACGTTGATGGCTGGCTGAGCTGCATCAGGCTCCGTAAAAGGTGCTTGGCGACCTATTAATAAGCCTTTTGCCTCACGAGTGTACCACTCGGCATTGATGTCCCATTTTCCATCAAATAAAGTAGCATCTATACCTATATTGGTCATTACCCCAGTTTCCCACTTAGTCGCTAAGTTACCAATGCGGTCAAGGTCAAAACCAGCCACTACGTTTGTGCTTGAGCCTGTGATGTCATAAGAGGAGTTACCCGGTGTGGAACGATAGAAACTGTATTGATTCGCAGCAGAAACGTTATTTTGGCTACCTACCTGTCCCCAGCCACCTCTTAGTTTCAAATCAGTAATCCAAGTAATGTCCTTCATAAACTCTTCCTGAGAAATTCTCCAGCCTAAGCCTATGGCAGGGAACACCCCAAATCGGTTCTCAGGACCGAACTTAGACGAGCCATCTCTACGTACAGTAATGTTCATTAAGTACCTATCTTTAAACGTATAGTCTGCTCTACCAAAAAGTGAGTAAAGAGATTCTCTGAAACCATAGCTAAAGTTGTTTTGACCTACGGGCTGTCCTCTATCTAACACTCTGAAATCAGGGTCATCTACGAAAAAGTTGATTCTCGAGCCGCCTACCCCTCTACCATTGATTTTAATTGCTTCTGTCCCTACCATTACTTTTACGTTGTGGTCTTCTGCAAAAGTCTTTTTATAGGTCAAAGTATTAGTAAACGTCCAACTTCTTCCCCAGTCATTTCTTTCTGAGTACGAGTTACTTGCCGTATTCTCTGCTCTTTCAAAGGTTCTAAATCCGTATGCTTGACGATAACGCGTAGTGAAGTCTAAGCCAAATGAGGAACGGAAAGTCAAATCTTTTAAAATATCTAACTCAGCAAACACATTACCAAAGATACGATAAGCAAAGTTTTTGTTGTCTTTGCTTCTTGCTTGGTCAGCCACAGGGCTACTTGCATTACCCAAACCTGCGCCACGAGTACCTGCAAAGTTTCCGTTAATATCATACACAGGTACAATAGATTGCATACGATATGCTTGAGCAATCGCACCACCTTCCCCTGTCAAAAGGGCATCAGGGTTATCCGCTTGTGTACCTACCAATTCTTCGTAAGAAATCTGCATATTTTCCCCTATGCGAATGCGGTCTTTGGGTTTGAACATGGTATTTGCACGAACAGTAAAACGCTCATACCCCGTATGAATAACTACCCCTCTTTGATTAAAGTAGTTCAAGCCTAAAGAGTAAGTAGCTGCGTCAGTTCCACCACTTGCCGAAATCTGATGGCTTTGAATAGGTGCATTTTTAAAAATTTCTTTGTACCAGTCAGTTCCCTCTCTGTTTGCCCTTGTGATTTGGTGAATAGGACGGCTGAAGTCTGTTACATTGTAAAGGGCAGGATTTGTATTAGGATTATTGGAATTTACTCCTACGTCTGGTCCTGCTACTAAGAACTCTGGAATAACAGGAGTAGGACCACTACCATAAATGGGATGTGTGGGAGTTTGTCCCGCATTCCTAAACTGAGTCCAAAGCAATTCACCGTATTGGGTAGGGTTGAGTAACTCGGGGAAGCGATTTACAGACTGCATACCATAGTAAGTATCGTAGCTTAGCTTTGGTCTGCCCGCCTTGCCCTGCTTAGTAGTGATAATTACTACCCCATTAGAAGCACGCGCCCCATAGATAGAAGCGGCAGTAGCATCTTTTAATACTTGTAAGGATTCAACGTCTTGTGGGTTAAAGGCGTTCGGTGCTGTGGTAGGTACACCATCTATAATATAAAGAGGGTCATTGCCACCGAAGGAGTTAAACCCGCGAATACGCACTTTTGCCCCTGCGCCAGGTGCCCCGCTCGTACCGATTACTACCCCTGCCGCTCTCCCTTGCAACTGCTGAGTAATATTACCTGCGGGAGTTGCCAAAAGTTCTTTAGTACTTACTACAGCAACTGCACCAATAATATCTTTCTTTTGCTCAGTGCCGTACCCTGTTACCACTACTTCTTGCAAAGCAGTTACATCAGCTACTAAACTTACGTTGATTGTACTTTGATTGCCTATTGCTACCTCTTGCGTCTTGTAGCCTACAAAAGAGAATACCAAGACATCAGAACTACCCGCAGGAACAGAAATCGAGTAGTTACCGTCAGCGTCAGTGGCAGTACCAGAAGAAGTGCCTTTGACTAACACAGTTACGCCAGGAAGTGCCGCACCGCCATCAGAGTCAGTAACTTTTCCGCTGACTCTTTTTTGTGCATAAGAGAATGAACTGATTAAAAAAAAGAATAGGAAGGAAAGGATAGGAATATAACCTACCCAGAGTCGGTCTTTGTTTTTCATTTTCATACTTAAGTTTTGTTTGTTAAAAAAACTACAATTAAGATTTATTCGTAAATCTTAATATAAAGTTAAAAAAAATCTTAAAAAATCTCGAGAATAGTTAATTTTTTTTGACAATTTTTGAAGGTTCGTAAAATCCATTCGCAAGTATGCCATGAGCATAAGACTTTGTGGAGAAAAAGACAAGTAAGTACATCAAGAAACATAACTCCTCCCTACCCAGCCCTTCAGTTGCACTACGCCCCCAAGAGGGGAAGAGAGTCAAGTCTTTGATTATCAAGGAGTCTTTCCCCTTTCGGGAAAGATTTAGATAGGGGCAGAACAACATTTTTATTTGTTGAATTAATTTTACAAAAAAAAAGATGATACCACCAAAGATAGCATCATCTAAAACCATATAATTAGGATTAAATATTAAATCTTTTATATCAAAAACTTTTAAAACCACCTAAGTTGTATGCTAAATGTTATAAAACAAAGAAGTTATTGATTATTAAAAAAACAACCAATAACTTCCTGCATTGAGCTTGTAAGTTAGGTTTTCTTAAAAAACATCTTTGGAAATCCAAAGATGTTGTAAAGCAAAGTTTACTAATAGGTTTAAGTTTACTTCAATGCTAAGACCCATCAGATAGAAAAATGGTTGCAAGCCGTTTGAAAAAATTTGAAAATTTTTTGAAAAAATAGTATAAAATTAAGTCTGCCTAAGAAAATAGGCTTGAGTTGGGTATGTTATTCTAAGTCTTTGGTAGCTTAGAAACTATCAGACGTACAATATCTTGAGCCACTTCTTTCTTGCTTTTTAGAGGTAAATCTATGATTTGTCCTGTTTTATCGATAATAGACACTTTATTTGTGTCGTGTTCAAACCCCGCCCCTTTATCTTGCAACGAATTAAGTATTATCATATCAAAATTCTTCTTTTGTAGCTTTTCTTTGGCATTTTTTATCTCCTCATTTGTTTCTAAGGCAAAGCCTACATGGAATTGATGGGGCTGTAACAGATGACCTACTTCTTTAGCAATATCTTTGGTCTTTACAAGCTCAATAGTCAAATCGTTTTCTTTTTTCTTGATTTTTTGAGAGGCTTTTTCTTTTGGCGTATAGTCAGCAACGGCGGCACAGTGAACGATAATGTCATTATCCGCTACGTGCGCTACTGTAGCTTCAAACATCTCCGCAGCTGTTTCCACATTGATTTTGTGAATATGGCTGTTTTGAATACTGAGATAGGTTTTTCCACTGATAAGCGTTACCGCCGCACCTTGCGCAGCCAATTCCTCTGCTATGGCGTAGCCCATCTTGCCTGAGGAGTTATTGCTGATAAAGCGAACAGGGTCTATGTACTCACGCGTTGCCCCTGCTGTAATGAGTGCTTTTTTACCATGCAGTTTTTTTGCTTGTTTTTGTGATTCAAAAAAATGTTCAAGACTCACAACAATTTCCTCTGGTTCTGCCATTCGACCTTTGCCAAATAGTCCACTCGCCAGTTCTCCCTCTTTGGGTTCAATGACATGATTACCAAATTCTTGCAACTTTTGAAGGTTATGCAAGGTGCTGGGGTGAGCAAGCATATCCAAGTCCATCGCTGGGCATAAAAAAATAGGGCACCGAGCAGATAAGTACGTAGCCAACAGTAGATTGTCGCATAATCCATTTGCCATTTTAGCAATAGTATTAGCACTTGCAGGGGCAATAAGCATCACATCAGCCCACAGCCCCAACTCTACGTGGTTGTTCCACTCACCTGTCTTATCTTTTTGGAAATCAATGAGTACAGGATTTTTAGATAGTGTGCTTAGTGTAAGTGGAGCAACAAAGTCAGTCGCAGATTGGCTCATGATTACTTTCACTTCTGCGCCTGCTTTGACCAGCAGCCTGACTAAAAAGGCAGATTTGTAAGCGGCAATACTTCCTGTAACCCCAAGAAGAATCTTTTTATTTTTTATCATTAGGCTTGGTATGTCAAAAACTTACACTTGAAGGTCTTAAAATCTTTTAGTGAGGTGAGAGTGCTATTTTGAAGCTTTGTAATTATTTGCATGAGGTAAGCATCTTTCATAGTGTTCTTCTTTTTTATAAAGCCTTTCTATAAGATATATAAGTTTTGCTTCAAGCATTTTCAGCTACGTAAAAGGTAAGCATAATCGTTCTGCCATTATCAGCAAAGGCAACTTCGTCTGCTAAGTTTTGGATAAGAAAAATTCCTCTGCCCCCTACTTTAAATAAGTTTTCTGGGGCAGTAGGGTCTGGAAGATTGTGATAATCAAAACCTTCTCCCTCATCTCTGATGGTAAATTTGATGTTATTCTCTGCTACTTCCAGTGCTAAATCGACATTTTTTTCTTTGTTTTGTTTATTCCCATGAATGATAGCATTATTGACCGATTCAGTTACCGCAATCATAATGTTACCATAAATATCATCATCAAAAGAGAATCTTTCTCTCGCATTGTCTATAAAACTTTCTACAATACGAATATTATCTGGAAGTGATGGTATGCGTAATTTTAAGGACTTCATCATTGTTTTACTCTTAAAAAGACTCTTTTGCCAAAGATATACTTTGTTACAAATAAAATACAAATTATTGTAAATTTTGTTTTTCTTATTTCAAAGTTTTATCACCTACCCCAAAAGTTGTTTGTTTTTATCATTTCAACATTAAGTAATAAACTTTGCTTGCTTTCTATTCTCAATAAACGTAATAAGCAAGCGAAAAGTAAACAAATTATGAAAAAAATTACCTTAATAAATACAAAAAAATTTTAAAAAAATACAATACTATGAAAACTACCTCTATGAGTGATGTGCCTTGTTTGCCACAAAAAGATTCATAAGCAAAGAGATGAGAATAACTAATACACACCCAATTACATTGTACCAAAGAAAAGAGATACTCGTATTCTGCCAGCACCATATTACTGCCGCCTCTGCTAAAATTGCTCCAACAAAAACAGCATCACCTCTCACCGTCTTGAAATAAAAAGCAACCAAAAAAATACCTAATATCGTCCCGTAAAACAGCGAGCCTAAAATATTCACTGCCTCTATCAAGTTCCCGCTTAGAGAGTTAGCAAATTCAGCAAAAAGAATAGCATACACACACCAGCCTACCATAGCTAATTTTGAAACTCTTAGGTAGTGTTTCCCTGTTCCATTCTTTTTGATATTGCGTTGGTAAATATCTACCATAAAAGTAGAAGCAAGCGCATTGAGTTCAGAAGCACTTGCAGACATCGAGGCACAGAAAATAACGGCAATCAGCAGTCCTACGATTCCTTGTGGTAAATAGTTAATTACAAAGGTCAAGAAAATATAGTTGGTGTCGGTGGCTTTTTGGCGTCCCTCAGCAACATTATATTCGTGAATAATCTCAATAGCTTCTTTACGAACACTTTGTGCTTGTTTTTCTACGTCTTGGAATGCACTTTGAGTTTGTGCTATTAAGGCTTCATCTTTGACATCTAAAGCTCTGGCTAATTCTCCTGCATGAATGCTTTTTTGAGCGAGCAGAACTTCATACTGCTGTTCCAACTGCTTGAATTTGAGGCTGTCTGCACTCTGATATATCTTTTGTACCTCGACTTGGTTGAAAAAAATGGGAGATGAGTTAAACTGATAGAATACAAAAACCAAAGTCCCCAAAAGCAAAATCAAAAACTGCATAGGAATTTTGATAAAGCCGTTGAAAATTAGTCCTAAACGACTCTCCGCAGTTGATTTACCCCCTAAGTATCGCTGCACTTGGGACTGGTCAGTGCCAAAGTACGACATAGAAACAAAGAACCCGCCTATCAAGCCAGACCATAGGGTATATCGGTTATTCCAGTCAAAATTGGTATCTATCACGTTCAATTTACCCATTTTTCCTGCTAAACTTACCGCTGTTCCAAAGGATACCTCAGCGGGAAGCATTTGCACCAGAATTACCCCTGCGGTAATCATGCCTAAAAACACTACAAAAAGCTGTTGTTTTTGTGTTTCGCTTACGGCTGTAGTCCCTCCTAAAAAAGTATAAGTCAGTACTACGACCCCTATGGAGAGGTTCGTCCAAGAAATATCCCAGTTTAGAATAGTAGATAAGATGAGAGAAGGCGCATAAAGCGTAAGTCCCGCAGCCAATCCCCTTTGAGTGAGAAAAAGAAAGGTACACAAAGACCTCGTTTTCAGGTCAAAGCGATTTTCCAAGTACTCGTAAGCAGTGCGTACTTTGAGTTTTTGGAAGATAGGAACAAAAGTAATAGAAAGTACTATTACTGCTAAAGGTAAGCCAAAGTAAAACTGTACGAACCTCATTCCATCAGAAAAACCTTGCCCGGGAGTGCTTAGAAAGGTAATCGCACTCGCTTGGGTAGCGGCAATAGACAGTCCTATTGTCCACCAGTTCATTTTCTTAGGAAATAAATAATTTTCTACATCGCTTCTATGCTTCCTACTTTTCCAAATTCCAAAAGCAGTAATAAATGCAATCGTTCCAATCAATACTATCCAGTCTAATGTACGCATCAGGTTAAGGAATCAATAAGTAAAACAAGACATGAAATTATTTAAAGAGTTGAGTGAACCAATAAAATAGCACTATCAGCCCTAAAAGATAAAAAATCAAAGTCATATACAACTGATTCCAAGTCTTAAAGATTGGAGGAAGTCCATCATTTTCGTTTTCTTCGGGCGTTGGTATTGGATTTTCAGTCATAAATTGAAGGGTTGAGATGTCCTCGCTTAGAGTTTGATTTTCAAAGTAGCTAAAATATACTGATTCAATAAGCCTATTAGATTTTAAAAATTGTTAAAATGTTTAGTTAAAAATAGTAAAAGAGCTTATACATGCTAAAAAACCTCATACGCTTACATAAGAAATGCAAACGCATGAGATTTTCGTCAATCATTCTGCAAAAAGTTAAGCCTGAGACAGCCTATAATTTACCTGCATCCAACCGCCACCATTTTCGCACTCTATACCTTTATTTTTCAAAAAGGTAGTGGCTTGCCCACTGCGATTCCCACTCGCACAGCAAAGTACGATAGGTTGTGCTAACTTTTTAAACTCCTCCCAACGCTGAGGGATTTCTTGCAAAGGGATATTGATGCTCCCTGCTACATTGCCACCTCTAAATTCTGCGGGTGTGCGTACATCTACTACTGTCATGGTATTATCTGTTTTTATAAAAAAATGTAAGTATTAAGTTCTCTTTTTCTAATGTGTTATGGGTTATCACATGACACACTACACATAAAAGCTATTTCTCCGAATCTTTTTTCTGTTCAAAATTACTGAACAGCAAGCCTCCCATCACTGCCCCATAAAGTGTGCTATTGAGCGGCTGGGAGGTGATAGGGCAGGTGCCGCTTGCACAACCTATATAAAAATAGTACAAATAACCTCCTATCGCACCGACAACTAAACCAATAATGGTGAATTTGTATTTTTGAATGAAACTCATACTATAACATGGTTGTTGGACAAACGTAATCTGAAACCTTAAACTTTCCTGAATTTTTAATCGCACTAAAGCCCCCGTCCACATTGACAAGGTTTTCGTAGCCTCTGGCTTTGAGGATAGAAACAAAGGTCATAGAGCGATACCCTCCCGCACAATGCACGTAGTAGGTTTTCTTTTTGTCGACTAAAACCATGCTATCATTGATGTAATCCAGAGGAGCATTAATCGCATCTATGACGTGTTCGGAGTAGTATTCGCTTGCTTTCCTTACATCTAAGATGTTGATATTAGGGTTTTTAGCCCGAATTTCTGCCAACTGCTCTGCACTTACGGTTGGGATAGTGTCTATCTCTTTGCCCGATGCTTTCCAAGCTTCAAAGCCTCCTTCCAAATAACCGATTGCGTTATCATACCCCACTCTTGCCAAGCGAGTTACTACTTCTTGCTCTCTGCCTTTGTCAGCAACTATCAAGATTTCTTGTTTGATGTCTGGAATTAGCGTTCCTACCCAAACCGCAAAACTTCCGTCTATACCTATATTAATAGAATTGGGAATGAAGCCCTTAGCAAAGTCAGTAGCACTGCGAGTGTCTAAGATGAGGGCAGAAGTTTCGTTAGCCACTACATCAAAAGCATTAACAGAAAGTGCTTTTGTCCCTTTTTCCAAAACCTCATCTATGCTCTCATACCCTTGAATATTCATCAGCACATTCTTAGGAAAATAGCTTGGTGGAGTAGTTAGCCCTGTAAGCAACTCTTTGATAAACTGCTCTTTGGTCAAGTTAGGATTAAGGGCGTAGTTAGTTTTTTTCTGATTTCCCAAAGTATCCGAAGTTTCCTTGCTCAAATTTTTTCCACAAGCACTTCCTGCTCCATGTGCAGGATAGACTATCAAATCATCACTCAAAGGCATGATTTTATTTCTCAAAGAATCAAAAAGATAACCTGCCAATTTCTCCTCTGTCAAGTCCGCAATTACGTGCTGTGCCAAATCAGGTCTGCCTACGTCCCCAATAAAAAGTGTATCCCCTGTAAAAATAGCCTTTTCCTTGCCTTTTTCATCTATTAAAAGGAAGCAGGAACTTTCCATAGTATGCCCTGGCGTATGAATAAGTTTTACTTTTGCCTCGCCCAATTCAAAAATTTGTCCATCTTCCCCAATCAATGCCTCAAATCCTGTTTTCATTTTGGTAGGACCGTAAACTATAGTAGCCCCTGTTTTTTTTGCCAAGTCCACGTGTCCTGAAACAAAATCAGCGTGAAAATGCGTTTCAAAGATGTATTTGATTTTTGCTCCCCGCTTTTTAGCCATGTCTATATATGGTTGAACTTCGCGAAGTGGGTCAATGATAGCCGCCTCGCCGTTGCTCTCGATGTAGTAAGCTCCCTGAGCTAAACATCCTGTGTATATTTGCTCTACTTTCATAGTTTTACTTGTTTAATTTTTGGTGTTTATCAATTTTGATGTTACAAAGTTACGGTGAGTGCTTGACCTGCACAGTTACTTTTGTTACACAAGGAAATTTTTTTCAAAGAAGTGTAATTTTGTTTCTTCCCAACTTGACCAAACCTTCGTCTTCCATTTGTTTGAGCAAGCGAGAAACCACTACTCTTGCTGTGCCTAATTCGTTAGCAAGCTGTTCGTGGGTCATGCTCAATGTTTTATTTTGGGTGAGTTCGCATTTTTTCTGAATGAAGTTGAGTAGCCTCTCGTCCATTTTTTTGAAAGCAATCTCATTGACCACTTCCAAAAGTTCCTCAAAACGCTTATGGTAAAGGCGAAAAATATAATCTAACCATTCAGGATATTCTTTGAGGAGCAGGCTTACCTTATCATTGGGAATGAAAAGTATTTCGCAGTCTTCCTCTGCTACTGCTTTGATTTTGCTGGTATCGTCGTGCATTGCCCCTAAAAAAGACATAATGCAACTCTCCCCAGCCTTGATGTAGTACAAAAGAATCTCACGCCCATCTTCGTCAGTACGAATGACTTTGATGCTTCCTTTGACTACAATCGGAATAGACTTGATATAAGCATTTTCTCGCAAAATTGTATCTCCTTCTTTAAAAGTCCTCACCCTGCCGTAAGCCAGCAATTTTTCCTTGATGGCAGGGGAGGTATTAAACTCTACAAGGCTGTCTAACTCCATGACCTACCCTTGTTTTTTTCTTGTACTAATCCCAAAAGGCAGGTATAAAGGGCAAAAACTCATAAAACTTGTGGCAATAAAAATTCCCGCCAATACTAACAGGATAATCGCTACTGTCCCAGAAATCATATTAGCAAAGTACAAACCGCCAATAATCAAGGCTACGATAATTCTGACCACTCGGTCAGCTGTTCCCATGTTTGCTTTCATAGTTTTTTGTTTTTATTAAAATAAAATTATGTTCGTTTTGATGCAAATATTCGCTTGCTTTTCAATATCTCCTGCAAATCATAGCAAGGTATGTAACTATGAGCAGAGTTTAAAAAGAATCAATTTTCTCGCATCTGTTCTTTTAAACATACCAAAATAAGCAAAAAAATAACATCAAAAAAATGACATAAATCACTCTTAAGCAGTTCCTCTCAAAATCTTATTCCAATACAGCCAAGGGAGTACTTGCTTTTTGAGTTGGTACATTGTCCAGCGTTCTTGGCTCTGGTCAAAGGGGAAAGTTTCTACGGGATTGTTGTCATAATCGAACTCTGCTAATACCAATTTTCCATAACCCGTTACCAAGGGGCAGGAACCATAGCCGTTGTATTGCTTTTCAAATCCTTTTTTAGCAATAGCCGCCATCAGATTGCTTACTAAAACAGGAGCTTGCTTGCGAATCGCTGCACCTGTTTTGGCGTTAGGCGTGCTTGTAACATCTCCTAAGCCAAACACATTGGCATAACGGTTGTGTTGCAAGGTATGCTTGTTTACGTCCACCCAACCAAGCGGGTTGTTAGGCACGGCTAATGAGCTATTTTTCACTACATCAGGGGCAGATTGAGGAGGCGTAAGATGAATAAAATCATAACTTTCTTCTACCAAAGTTTTTACACCGTCTTTTTCTACTTCAAAAACTGCTATTTTCTCCTTAGCTCTAATTTCCACTAAGTTATGTTTAAAATTGAGGATAATACCGTACCTATCCACTACTTTTTGCAAGGTTTCTGCATATTTTTTTACCCCGAAGATGACTCCTCCTGCGGTATTAAATTTGATTTGCGATTGCTTTAAAATACCTCTTTTTCTGAAATTGTCTGCGGCTAAATACATGATTTTTTGAGGGGCACCTCCACATTTGATTGGCGTAGCGGGGCTGGTAAATAGGGCTTTGCCTCCTTTGAAATTTTTAATACACTCGTAAGTATAAGGTGCTGTATCAAAAGAATAGTTGCTCGTAACTCCATTTTTCCCTAAGTTGCCTTCCAAACCCTTAATTAGATGCCAGTCCAACTGAATACCTATCGCTACCACTAAGAAATCGTAGCTGTATGTTTCTCCATTACTGCAAGTTATTTGATTGTTGTCTGGGTCAAATCTGCTTACTTTACTTTTTATCCATTTAGCTTTTTTAGGCATGACCTCCGCCTCGGCTCTTACTGTTTTCTGAATATCAAAGTCGCCTCCGCCGACCAGCGTCCATGCTGGCTGATAATAATGCTTGTCTGAAGGCTCTATAATCGCAATATCTAACTTAGGGTTCTTTAAAAAGAGCTGTGCCGCTACGGAAATCCCTGCATTCCCGCCGCCAGCAATAATAATTTGATGATGCTTAGCTTTCATATTTACTGAAAAATTTAGAGTTGATAATTAAATGATTATTCAAATATATTAATATATTTTCATATAATAAAATATTTGAATAAAATGTTTTTGTGATATTAATTTTTCAAAAAAATTTCTTTCTCATGCAACTCTGCGATTTCTTTGTGTGTCTTTCGTTCAGAAAGGAAATAAACAAAGCAAAAAAGTAGGCTTCCAATGCAAGTTTCGGTAAACTTATCAACAGCCAAGATGTCGAAGGTAGTGGACATAACGCAGTACCAAAACTCTAACGAGCAGATTATACTGCGCTGTAAACGAGGCGACAGAAAGGCACAGTACGAAATCTACAAGCTGTACGCCAAAGCAATGTATAATGTTTGCTTGCGAATTACTGGCGATACACTTGAGGCAGAGGACGTATTGCAGGAGGCTTTTTTAATAGCTTTTGAAAAAATAGAAACTTATAGGAACGAAGCTGCTTTTGGTGCATGGTTGAAAAAAATAGTAGTCAATGCGGCACTGAACCAAGTGAGGAAAAGACGTTTTCAGTTTGCAGACATAGACAGCAACGAGGATTACGAAGATGAAAGCCCCCACGAGGCAATCGCCACAGAGGAAATGAGCTACCAAGCTGAGCAGATTCGCAAGGCAATCGCCCAACTCCCTGACGGCTTCCGCATCGTATTTTCTCTCTACTTGTTGGAAGGTTACGACCACCAAGAAATTGCTGAGATTTTAGGTATTTCAGTTTCAACTTCTAAGTCGCAATACAATAGAGCGAAAAAGAAGCTACAAGAAATTTTAAAAAAATAAAAAAATGGACAAGTTTGAAAAATACATTCGCTCCCACAAAGAAGCATTTGATTCAGAAGAACCCAATGACTTACTTTGGGAAAAAATAGCGGCAAAGTTAGACGAAAAACAACCCGCTCAAAAACAAGTACGCCTTGTGCCTATTACTAAACTTTGGCAAATGGCGGCAGTATTTACAGCATTGATTGTGTGTATGATAGGCTTACAAATCTATTACAACTCACAAAACAAGCAAAAAACGATTGCCAAAATAGAAAATGCAGGAAACATCAGCTTGGAAAGTATCTATCCAGAGTTGGCAGAAGCAGAGCAGTTTTATTTTATGCAAATAGAGCAAAAACGCCAAGAATTGAAAAAGTACAACTTAGCAGGTACAAAAACCGATAGCGAAACCGAAGAGTACCTTAGCGAGCTGGACAAGGCTTATAAAGACCTAAAAAAAGAGCTAAACACCAATAGCAATGAGTTGGTTATCAGCGAAATGGTGAGAAACCTGCAAATACGGATAGACTTGCTCAACCAGCAATTAGAAGTATTGAAACAAATAGAGAAAATAAAGGAAGAACAAAAAGGAAAAAAACTATAAACTATCACAAAAAAGGCATTTAACATTAAAAATCTAACACAATGAAATCATTTAAATATATCATTTTTCTTTGGGCTTTATTGAGTTTGATATTCGTAACTCATGCTTCGGCATTTCCTTTTGAGGAAGTTACAAAGAAAATATCCGAAAAATACCAAGTTTCGTCCAATGATAGATTGGAAATCAACAACAAATACGGCAAAGTAGATATTTATACTTGGGACAAAAACGAAATTACGGTAGAAATCACCATGAAGGCTTGGGCAAGCTCTGCCAGCAGAGCGCAAGAGGAACTTGACCGCATCAATATCCGATATGGGAAAAGTGGCAATTTTATTACTTTCGAGACCCAAGTAGGGGGTAGTAGCATCAGCATCAACAACAATCGCGGTTTTGAAATCAATTACGTAGTAAATATGCCCAAGAGCAATCCTTTGAGATTGATAAATAAATACGGTGCGGCTTTCGTAGATAATTTTTCAGGAGAGTTAGACCTTTCTGTAAAGTATGGGAAGTTGCGTACTAACCGCTTAACAGGAGTAAGCAAAAGCATAGAAGTAGCTTACGGAGGCATAGACAGCGAAGAAATAGAAAGAGCAAGACTAAGAATCAGCTATAGCGGTTCTAAAATTCGCAATGCAGGCAATTTAGATGTGGACAATGCCTACGGGAAAATAGAATTTGATAAAATAGAGGCTTTGCAAATAGACATACGCTACGGTGAACTACGAATAGAGGAAACCGCAGCTATAGTCAAAGGCAAGGCAAGCTACTCAGGCGTAAGAGTGCGTCAGATTACTAAGTCCTTGGTCATGGAAACGCGCTACGGGAACGGCTGTACGGTGGACAGAGTAGCCAAAGGTTTTGAGAAAATAGAGTTAGAAGGAGGTTATTCTTCTTTTGACCTCAATTTTGAGCAAGGTGCGGTTTTTGATTTTAGTGTAAGTACCCACTATGGAGGTTTTAGGAATAACATAGCAGGGGCGCAAATCAATAAACTCATAGAATCTAATAACTCCAAAGAGTACGAAGGATACGTAGGCAAAAAAGGAGGAGCAAAGGTAATTATATCTACTCGTTATGGAAGCGTGAAAATGAACAATTATTAAGGAATACCAATCTTTATAAGGCAATAAACCTGTAAAGATTGGTTATTTTTTAGTCAGATTCCTTACTCTAAACATTTTCACCAACTTAGGTACATAGTCTTCACTTGTGTTGATGAATACATAATTAGTACGATGCTTGTGGCAAAGTTTCTCCAAGTTGGCTTGCTTTTCAGCAAATTTGCCAATGATGCCCTTTCTAAAGTCTTTCGAAGAGGAATTTACCCAAATCGTATTGCCACTTTCTTTGTCTAAAAGTGGAACGATGCCTAAGGGGGGTAGTTCTGTTTCTCTTTGGTCTGCTATGTGAATGGCAATTAAGTCATGCTTTTTTGCTAAGGCTTTCAAACTCTGTTCGTAATTCTCATCAACAAAGTCAGAAATAATCACAATGATGCTTTTGCGTTTGATGATATTCATTGCTAAGCGAATCGCCTTAGTCAGGCTGGTTTTGGAGGACTGAGTTTGCAACTTGAAAAGACTACCGATGAGTTCGTAGATATGTTTTGCCCCTTTTTTAGGCTTGATGTATTTTTCCCTTTGGTTGCTAAAACAAAGCAATCCTACTGAACTTCCCTCTTTCAAAGCAGAAAAAGAAAGCACTCCACAAATCTCCTTGCTAATATCTATTTTCTGCTTACCTTCCTTGCCAATATGCTGAGAACCACTTACATCTATGATAAAAAATACGTTTTGCTCTTTCTCCTCTTTGAAAGTTTTTACAAAGGTGCCTTCGCCTTTGGCACTTACGTTCCAGTCTATCGTCCTCACATCATCTCCGTATTGGTAAGCCCGTACATCGTCAAACTCCAATCCTGAACCCTTAAAAACAGAGTGAAAATCTCCGTGCATTTCAGTATTGACAGCCTTGCGAATCTTGATTTCGTACCTGCGAAGTTTGTATAAAATCTCTCTTAATCCTTCCATTGTAGCTTTTTAAAAGATTTAGATGTACAAAAGTAAAGAATTTAATTCATTTATTAGTAAGATATGCCTTTTGTTTAAAGTTTTTTAATATCTCATTGTTCGCTATAATAAATAAAGCATTTTTTGTTTCGTTTTACTAAAAAAGATTTTAGCAAAGTAAAAAGCATATTCGTAATAGTAAAATATGCAATTTGTCGTTCAAAAAGTGTTAAATTTTTATTAAAAAAAACTTTTTAGAGTTAATTTTGAAAACCTAAGTAATACTACTCACTTTGAAGGTATCTAATGAAACTCTCAGTTAGTAATTTGCAACTTATTGAAAAACAAAATTTTATGTTAAAAATTTTGTTGGAATATACCTTAAAATGACTATTTTGCACCGCAAAAAATAACCTTTAGGCTTAGCCAATTTTTTTATATGTAGGTTATTAGTACGCTGCAAAAGTATTGCGAGTTATTTATAATAAAGTATTATTCGTATTAGTAATAAACAGTTTGATGCTATTAACAGGTAAACCTATCTTTGTATAGAAGGCTGTATTATCGAATCAAGCTATCTAAAAATTTTTATCACGTTAATTATTTTCTTAAAAAATCATGCTTACCATAGGAATGAAAATCAAAAAGTTGCGAGAATTGCGAAACTTCACACAAGAATACATGGCAAAGAAACTGAATATGTCCACTAATGGCTATGGAAAAATAGAGCGAGAAGAAACAGATATTTCTTATTCGCGTATGCAACAAATTGCAGAAGTTCTTGAGGTGAGTATATCAGAAATTATCAATTTTGATGACAAAATGGTTTTTAGCAACAAGTTTAATCATGAAACTTCCTTAATCAAAGATTATGAAAGAGCCTTTTACGAGCAGGAAATCCAGCATCTCAAACAAGAAAACCACTATTTAAAAGAAATTATAGAGATTTTTAAAAAGAAATTTAGCTAAGATAAGCTAATTTTATCTTTTGCAAAAACTGTTTCTTACTATACCTAAATGCTTAGTTTCTGGGAAAAACAATCTTTTCTACATTACGACTACCTTATTGTGGGTAGTGGGATTGTAGGGCTTTCTGCGGCGGCTTCGCTTATAGAAAAAGACAAAAATGCAAGGATTTTGGTTTTAGAACGTGGCATTTTCCCTACTGGAGCGAGTACGAAAAATGCGGGGTTTGCCTGCTTTGGTAGCTTGACTGAAATCTTGGCTGATTTGAAAATCATGTCTTCTGACCAAGTAGTCAGTTTAGTCAATGAACGTTATCAAGGACTCTTGAGCTTGCGAAAGCGACTGGGAGATACACAAATCGGCTTTTTGCAACACGGCGGATATGAACTTATTTCTGAAAAAGAACTTCCCGCTTTGGAGAAAATAGATATGGTCAATGATTTGTTATTTCCTTTATTTGAAAATAACGTTTATGAACTAAAAAATGAGCGAATTTCCCAATTTGGTTTTGATAAAAACTTTACTAAATCGCTTGTTTTCAATCCTTATGAAGGGCAGATAGATACGGGCAAAATGATGCAATCCCTGCTACGTTACGTACAATCCAAAGGAGTAACAGTATTGAATCAATGCGAAGTAATGCAAATTGAGGATATTGCCGAACAGGAAATGGTAAAGGTTTGGGTGAAAAATTATATAGATAGTGAAAATATAGTTTTTTCTGCTCCGAAGATCATTGTTTGTACCAATGCTTTTACCTCAAAGTTTTTCCCCTTAGAAAATATTACCGCAGGGCGAGGGCAAGTTCTTGTTACTGAGCCTATTCCTAACTTGAAAATCAAAGGTACTTTTCACTTTGACGAAGGCTTTTACTATTTCCGCAATTTTGAAAATCAGCTAATTTTTGGAGGGGGGCGAAATATAGATTTTGAAACAGAAAATACTTTAAAAATAGCTATTACCCAAAAGATAATGAATAATTTAGAAGAAAAACTACGCACTATCATTCTCCCTAATCAGTCCTTCCAAATAGCACATCGCTGGGCAGGCATCATGGCTTTTGGCAAGGAGAAAAAGCCCATCGTCAAGTATCACTCACCCAATATCATTTTAGCAGTCCGCATGGGTGGCATGGGAGTAGCTATTGGGACGCAGATAGGCAAGCAAGTAGCAGATTTGGCTTGTAATTAGTTGGCAAATCTTATTTTTACAATTTTTCTAATTATTATTTTGCAACATGATTGCAAATGAATATTTTTTTATATTTTTGCAACATAATAGCAAATCTAATATCAATGAATAAAATCAAAACTCATCTTAGAGCGGACTATCTTGGTATTCTTAGCGCAGGTTTGTGCTTGATTCACTGTATTTTACTTCCTATTGTATTTGCATGGAGAGCGGTTAGCTTCGAGCATGAAATAGAGGGGGCTTTCAAATGGGATTATATATTTTTGATTTTTAGTTTTTATGCTGTCCTCCAAGCCGCAAAACATACCATGTTTCCCGCAATTAAGTGGATTCTTTGGATTAGTTTTAGCATACTTGCTACATCAGTTTTTTTAGAAAATTATGCAAAAGTTTTTGAATATATCATTATCTTTACTTCACTATTTCTAATAGTAGTGCATTTATATAATCTTCGTTATTGCCAAGCGCAAACTTGTTGTGCATCTCATGTATAATCTTTGGTGAATTTGTTAGATTTATTTACCTGAATATTTGCCCTATTCGTATCAGTAAGATGCCTATTAGAAGAGTTTTTTTGAATTAGATTAAAACATTTATTACTTTTGTAGCGTAAAGTTTTTCAAGTAAAAGATATTCAGAATAAGCATAAAGATAATAGTAAGTTTTCATAAGATTTGTAGGATTAACTTAATTTGACGTTTGAAAAAAGGTATCTTCTTTGGAGATACCTTTTTTGTTTTACTTGTTTATCGTCTGGATTTGAACCACTTACTGATGTCAATACTTGCTTCTAAGCGATTTTCTAAATCGTCAGGCTACCCATCAAGATTACTCCTGATTTTCATCATGGTAAGCAATATCACGGGTTTATCTATCATTTCCTTTCCACTCCTCCATTATTACTGCTATTTATGGAACATTAGATAATACTGATTTTGCGAGTAAAACACAGATTTTGGGTAATTTATCAGTGAAAATCCGTATCATCTGTAAAATCTGTGGTCTAAGGTTAGAAGGATATATAGTATTTGATTATCAAGAAGTTTATCTCCACAGAGGAAAGATTTAGATAGAGGCGATGGGCTGCTTTAATTTGCACAATTACCTAATGCTTACTCTTTTCTCTACAATTTTATCATATTTTTGTATTCCTTAACAAATGAGAACTTGAAAAATTCATTTTTTTACCTATATTGCACTAAATTTTTAGTAGATCAGGTTGTGTTCATAGTTGTTGTATGCCTAATACTACTAAAATGATGTTGGCTTTTGACTTTACATACACATCTTTAATCTGTTCCTAAATTGCTACAACACATAAATTTCACAGAGCCAATGGCTTTAGTTTGAGATTATAATTTTTTATTGGGAACAGAAATCAAACAACTTGTAACCTTTTTCATATCAGTAAGTACTCTGGTGCAGGAGAGGTATTTTGAGCATTAATTTATAAAAAAGCTTGGACAATGAAACGCAAAATTCTAATTACTACTCTTGTAGTGGTACTTTTAAGTGCTGGCTACTACTTTTTTGGACGCAATGCTACCCAAAGCGAAGAGATTTATACTACCGTCAAAAAAGGCAAATTTATCGTTAGCGTCAATTCCTCAGGCGAACTTTTCGCCAAAAACTCAGTCGATATTTTAGGACCGCAAGGTTTTAATAGCGTAGGGGTTTGGGAGGTCAAAATCAGCACAATCATTCCAGAAGGCACGCAAGTAAAGGAAGGCGATTTTGTTGCCTCTTTGGACGGCTCGGAACTGGTTGCTAAACTGAAAGACCGACAAACTGAATTGGACAAAGCCAATCTACAATATGCACAAGCACAAATAGATACAACCTTAGAACTTCGCCAAGCAAGGGACGAATTGGTCAATTTGAAATATGCCCAAGAGGAAAAGAAACTCATCTTACAGCAATCTAAATACGAACCTCCTGCCACTATCCGCCAAGCGGAAATAGAGGCAGACAAGGCAGAAAGGAACTTCAAACAAGCCTCTGAAAACTATAAAATCAAACGAGAAAAAGCCATCGCCAAACTGCAAGAGGCAGGAGCAAACGTAGAAAAAGCACAGCGTGCCGTAGATTTTATCCAAAAATTGTTAGAAGATTTTAACATCAAAGCCCCTAAAGCGGGAATGTTGATTTATGCAAGAGATTGGAACGGACAGAAAAAGAGAGAAGGCGCGAGGATAGCAAGTTGGAATCCCGTAGTGGCTACGCTACCTGATATGTCGGTCATGCTTTCTAAAACCTATGTCAATGAAGTAGATATTCAGAAAATTAAAGTTGGGCAAATGGTTAATATCGGCTTAGACGCTTTCCCTGAAAAGAAATACTCAGGCAAGGTAATTACCGTAGCTAATGTAGGAGAGCAAAAGCCCAACTCTGATTCTAAGGTTTTCGAGGTAGATATAGAGGTAAGTGAGAAAGACACCACCCTGCTCCCCTCCATGACTACCAGTAATCTCATCATCGCTGAAACCCTTGGAAATGTGCTTTTTGTACCTTTGGAAAGCGTGCATAATGAGAATGGCGTTACTTATGTATTTAAGAAAAGTGGCATAGGCTTGGTAAAGCAAGAAGTCAAATTAGGAAAAACCAACGACAACGAAGCAGTGATTTTAGCAGGTTTGAACGAAAACGAGTCAGTCATGCTCTCTATACCCTCCAATGCCTCCAACATAGAATTAGTACGCTTAGAAGGGCAAAAAGACGAGAAAAAAGCAGTTTCAGAAGTCAGACATAAATAAAACTTAAACTATGAATCTCACCCGTTTTTTATTTAACCTTTCCATTGCTTGGGAAGCGATTTTTGCTAATAAAATTCGTGCTACTCTTACTGCTTTAGGTATCATCTTTGGCGTATCTGCGGTAATTGCGATGTTGGCTGTTGGCAATGGAGCGCAGCAAGAAATTTTGGAACAAATCAAGTTGGTAGGTGTCAATAACATAGTAATTACCCCTGTTGTCGAGAAGAAGAAGGAAGAGAACCAAGAAAGCACCACTAACTCGAAGGAAAAAAATCTCACCTTTCCGCAGGGCTAACCCTTGCAGATGCTCAAAGTATTTTGCAACATATTCCCAATGTTCAGTCGGTAAGTCCTGAAATAGTATTAGAAACCTTTATCGTCAAAGATGGAGTACAGCGACAAACCAAGTTGGTAGGAGTAGAGCCTGCCTATTTTCGCTTGCTCAATTATAAGCTTTCCGAAGGTACGCTATTCAATCAGAAGAACTTAGAATACGGCGACCAAGTATGTATCATTGGGCGGGGTATCCAAACGCGTTTTTTTAGCAAGGAAAACCCTATCGGGAAGTATATCAAATGTGGGAAACATTGGCTCAAAATCATAGGTGTTTTGGAGCAGAGAGGGGTAACACAAAATACTGCGACTAATCTGGGCATCAGGAACTACGATATGGACGTTTATACGCCCGTCAAAACGTTGCTCATGCGTTATGTAAACCGCAGTTTAGTAACCAAAGCCATGATACAACGAGCCAATAATGAAAACGAAGAAGGACAGAATAAAAGTAAAGAACCTGTCAATTATCACCAACTTGACCGCTTGGTAGTGCAAATAGAAAAAACAGAATTGTTGGACAAAACCTCTGAAATTATTGGGCGTATGCTTAACCGCAGGCATAGCGGAGTGGTAGATTATGAAATTACTATCCCTGAACTATTATTAAAACAGCAACAGCGTACCAAAGATATTTTTAACATTGTACTGGGCGTAATTGCTGGTATCTCGCTTTTAGTAGGTGGAATTGGCATTATGAACATCATGCTTGCCTCTGTCTTAGAACGCATCAAAGAAATAGGCTTGCGGATTTCGCTGGGGGCAAAAAAATCGGACATTGTTACCCAATTTTTGTGCGAAGCAACGCTAATTAGTGTAGCGGGAGGGTTTATAGGCATTATTCTGGGCGTGGTGCTGGCTCAGTCTATAGAGCAAGTTGCTAAGATTCCTACGATTGTATCAGGGAGTTCTATTTTTGTGTCTTTCTTTGTAGCGGCTTCGGTAGGTATCGTTTTTGGCATTACCCCTGCAAGGCGTGCCGCAATGCAAGACCCTATTACCTCGCTTAGGTATGAATAAAAATAATCCATCATTTACAGCTTATGATTGAATACAAGTTTGAGGTAATTTGAATTTGTTTGAAAGCAATACATTGTTTAAATTAAACCATTTTGAAAATGAAATTTTTGATTGCAATTACCTTATTTTTATTTACTTATCAGTTGTTTGCCCAAGAAACAGGGCGAAAAATCTAAACCTTAGTTCAATATGCGAATTAAAAACTTAAACCTCATTAAAAAACTTTTGCTTTGCCTATGGATATTTGCAAGTACGCAAACGCAGGCACAGCGACAACTTACGCTTAAACAAGTCATAGACATAGCTAAAGGCGAATCTCCCTCAGCCTTAGTTGCCAAAAATACCAAAAATAACCGCTATTGGCAATATCGCACTTTTCAATCTAACTACAAACCGCAGCTGGTGCTTAGAGGTACCTTGCCCAATTTTAACAGAGCTATTAACCCAATTACTCTTCCTGACGGGCAAGTAGCTTTCATCAATCAAAGTTTTGCTCAAAATAACCTCACTTTGGGACTTCGGCAGGTCATTAGTGCTACGGGAGGGGCTATTTGGGTAAATACAGGCTTGCAACGCCTTGATATTTTGGGAGATAATCGCAGCACATCTTTTTTAGCAACACCTGCTTTTATCAGCTTTGAGCAACCTCTTTTTGTTTTTAATGAATTGCTTTGGGACAAGAAGATAGAACCATTGCGCTATGAGGAATCACAAAAAAAATACTCCGAAGATATAGAAGTGCTTTCTGTAAGGGCTACGGGCTTATTTTTTGACCTTTTGCTCTCGCAAATCACTATGGATTTGGCAAAAAAGAATTTGGCAAACAACGATACTATTTACAGAATCGCACAAGGTCGCTACGAAATGGGAAGAATCGCTGAAAATGAGTTGCTTCAATTAGAGTTGGGGGTAATGAATGCCTCCCAACAACTTTCGCAAGCCCAATTGGATTTTCAAAATAATCTACTTTCCCTTAAAAATTTCTTGGGCAATCGGGCAAACTTAGGTGATTTTACCTTAGTAGCCCCAGAGGAAATTCCCACCTTCGAGATAGACGAACAAGTAGCCTTAGAGCAGGCTAAAGCAAATAGAGAAAGATATATTTCCTTCAAACGTAGGATTTTGGAGAGCGAAAGGCAAGTAGCCCAAGCACGAGGCGATAACGGCATAGACATCAATATCACTGGTTCTATCGGTTTTACGAACAGAGCGGCAAGTTTTGGCGAGGCTTATGCCAATGTGCAAAATCAGCAAATTTTTAACATAGGCTTGCAAATCCCGATTTTGGATTGGGGGAGGCAGAAAGCAAGAATCCAAACTGCTTTGGCAAATGAAGAGGTTACTAAGTCCATCGTAAGCCAAGATGTACTTGCTTTCGAGCAGGAAGTCCTGCAAAAAGTACGACAGTTCAAGATTCTCAGAGAACAGCTGCAAGTATCCAAACGCTCAGATGAGGTGGCACAGAAAAGCTATGACATTGCTCAAAACCGCTACCTCATTGCCAAAATTACGATTAATGAGTTGATTAATATTTTGAAAGCAAAAGATGATGCCAAAAGGCAGTATCTCACTTCTTTGCGTAGCTTTTGGTCAGCTTACTACGAACTCCGCCAACTCACGCTCTACGATTTCGAGAAGAAGGAAACCATTTATTACCAAAACTAATGTTGGAGGGGATATAAGGCAAATGGGGGAGCAGTAATGATGCACAAATTATGTTAGCATTACTATCATCAAACCCGCCTTTGTCTTTCCCTTACAATCTTTTTCTCGGCACAGTGTTAAAATTAGAATATTTCTAAAAAAGCACAAAAAAGTGATAATAAGGCTACTACAATCTTATGAGCTATATATTTTTTCTTGCGATTAGAAAATTAACATTTGGATTTCTTTTTTTCATTTTTTAGCTTTGCATGAACAAGAAAGTTAAAAAACTACTCTATCTTGCAACCTTATAATATCAAAACCTCAAAACTACTACGCCTATGAGATAATGATACACCAAATTTAGTGTTCTATTTAGAAGAATTCCCAAAATAGTATGTTTGTAAAAAATAATATTCTTTCCACTTTTGCTTTGGTTTTCGCCCAATTTATTTTATTGAACGGGAGTCTATTAGCGGAATCAAAAAAAGAAGAAAAAAAACAAAAGTCAGCAGGTGTAGATTATCATAACCTTACCAAACATAGTTTCAGTTTATTGACTTCCAATCTACTAAACTTGCCATTAGAAGACACCACTAAACGCTCTTTATTTTTTAGAGATAGGTATGGCTCGCAGTATGGTGGCTTTTTCTCTCCTTTTCGTCAGCGTACCTCGCCCCTACTCATGAGAAACCCAAGTGGTTTTAATACCCGCATAGAGCTGGACAGTAGTGGCAAGTTTTACACTGTATATGAAAAAATTGGAGATAATGAATTTAGACCCGCCTCTAATATTCCTTTTGATACTTACTTGAAAATCAGGTCAGAGGAACTCAATCGTCAATATTGGAAAAAACTGACTGAATCGCAAGGCGGAGCAGGAACAGTTACTTCTGGTGGAGGGAATAGAGCAATTCCTCTTATTCCTCTTGGAAAAACTTTTGACCGACTTTTCGGGGGAAGTAATTTAGACCTACAGCCCAATGGCTCTGTCATGCTCGACTTTGGCGGAAGGTGGCAACGCATTGACAATCCGCAGATTCCTATTCGCCAACAACGCAACGGAGGTTTATTTTTTGACCAACAAATCCAGATGAATCTTATAGGAAAAATAGGTGAGAAACTCAATCTCAATGTAAACTGGGATACCAAAAGTACTTTCCAATACGAAAACAATTTTAAAATAGGATATTCTTCTTCTGAGGAGGACATCGTTCAGGAGGTACAAATTGGGAACGTAAGTATGCCCACAAGTAACAGTTTGATTACAGGAGGACGTAATCTATTGGGGGTAAAAACGCGCTTGCGTTTTGGAAAACTTTGGGTAAGTACGATTGTTTCTAATCAAAGAGGAACAGCCGAGACCCTCAGAGTAAGAGGCGGAGCGCAGGCTCGGCAGTTCGAGATTCGTGCTGACCAATATGAAGATAATAGACATTTTTTCTTAGGGCATTTTTTTAGAGGTAATTATGAGCCTTCTTTGCGCACTATCCCCGTAGTAACTTCTGGGGTGGTAGTTACTCGCTTGGAAGTATATGTAACCAATAGAAATAACAATACGCAAACTCTTCGCAATGTAGTAGCTTTTATGGACATGGGAGAAGGCAATCCTTTCAGAAAAGATAACCCTGCTATTGGTCAGTTTAATCCTGCTTCCCCTTCTAACAATGATGCTAACCAGCTCTTTCAAACAGTTACTCAAAATCAAGCTATTAGAGATGTCGACCAAGTAAGTAGGATATTAGAAGACCAATATAGGCTGGTGAAAGGGACAGATTATGAGCTACTTAGAGGTGCAAGGAAATTAGACGAAAGAGAATACACCTTTAATGCCAATTTAGGCTACATCTCTTTGGTAACGCCTTTACGAAACGATGAGATTTTAGCTGTTTCTTATGAATATACTTACAATGGTCAAAGGTACAAAGTAGGCGAACTCACCGAAAGTTATCAAAACCAACCTGCCAATAATGTCATCATTATGAAAATGTTACGACCTTCTACGATTCGTACAGACTTGCCAATGTGGGATTTGATGATGAAAAATATCTACGGCTTGCAAACCAATCAGTTAGACCGTCAGAACTTTCAGTTGAGAATTATTTACAGAGATGACATCACAGGCATTGACAACCCTAATCTACAAGAGGGAGTAAATTTCAAAGACATTCCTTTGGTGCAAGTGCTGAATATGGACAAGCTCAATCAGAACAACGACCCGCAGCCTGACGGCAATTTTGATTATATTGAAGGAGTTACTATAGATGCACGCTTAGGGAAAATTATCTTTCCTGTCCTTGAACCTTTTGGGAGTAAATTGGAAAGCAAATTTATCCCTGAATTGGAAAGACAACTCATTAACAAATACGTTTTTAATGAGTTGTATAGAGGAACGAAAGCAGACGCGATTCTTTTGACGAGTAAAAGTAAGTTTTTCTTAAAAGGAAGTTTTCAATCTGCCTTAGGTACAGAAATCCAACTGCCGGGGATTAATATTTCTCCTAACTCTGTAAGCGTCAGAGCAGGTGGAACAGTTTTGCAAGAGGGACGCGATTTCTCTGTGGATTATCAGTTTGGGCGAGTAAGAATTACCAATGAGGGAGTTTTACGTTCAGGAAAAGAAATTATCATCCAATATGAACGCTCTGACTTGTTCAATTTCCAAACACGTAACCTTTTTGGCACTGATATAGAATACAGATTTAGCAAAGATATTCGCTTCACAGGCACGCTCATGCACCTGAACGAAAGACCGAACATCACAAGGGTTAGCATAGGTACAGAACCCACACGCAATACGATGTTTGGCTTAGGGGTCAATATCAGGAAAGATGCGCCTATTTTGACTAAACTTATTGATAAACTGCCATTTATAAGTACCAAAGAACCTTCTAATTTTACCTTTGCGGGAGAGTTTGCTACCATTATACCGGGAGCTAATCAGCTCATTGGCAAAGATGGAGGTACTTCTTATATAGATGACTTTGAGGCGGCAGAAATTCCCTATGATTTGACTCGTCAAGCACAAACTTGGTCTTTGGGAACTACCCCTTTTCAGTTTTTACCAACCAATAAAACTGATACTTTAGCTTATGCCTACAAAAGGGCAAAATTGGCTTGGTACGGCATAGACATCACTGCTTTCGCTACGCAAGGGGCAGGTACGGGAGGTTTAGGACAAAGACCTGTGGTCAGCGCACCCTTCAATCACTATACGAGAGCAATCCTTTTCAACGAAATTTTCAAAGGGAGAGACCCTCAAATTATCAATCAGCCTGAGTTTACCTTAGATTTAGCCTACTATCCCGACGAGCGTGGTATGTATAACTACAATCCAGACTTGAATAACAACGGGACTTTGAAAAACCCAAGAGGCAACTTCGCTTCTATTACCAAAGCAATTACTCATGATATTGATTTTGACAATATTAACGTTCAGTACATAGAGTTTTGGCTTTTAGACCCTTTTATTCAAGGGACAACGGGGCAAATCTCAAGAAATATCAATGGTCAGGTCGTTAGAACCAACAACAATACAGGTGGTAAACTCGTTTTTAACATTGGTAGTATTTCAGAAGATTATATTCCAGATTCACGTCATGGCTTTGAAAATGGGCTTCCTTCTAATGACAATCAAAGAGATTTTTCTATCACTCCTTGGGGAAAAGTTACCCGACAGCCTTACCTGACCAATGCCTTTTCCGCAGAAAATGGAGCCAGAGAACGCCAAGATGTAGGTATGGATGGGCTAACCGATGAGGAGGAGCGAACTTTTTTCAGAAGATATTTAGACAGAATCAGAGGAGTATTAGCCCCCAACGTCTATAACCAATTTGAGCAAGACCCCTCTGGAGATAATTTTAGGTATTATTTAGATGAAACCTTTGGTGGTGGAGAATTTTCTGTATTTGACCGCTATCGCTTTTTTAATGGGCAAGACGGCAACTCTCCTGCCAATGCAGGTACAGCCTCTTCTTCTACTTTCCCTGACAATGAAGATTTGAACAGAGATAATACCCTCAATGACTTAGAAACCTACTTTGAGTACCAAGTAGATTTACGCCCCAATAATTTAGCAAACAATCCCTATGTGGTTTCTAAGGTCATTGCCAATGCAGGAGGCGAGCAGGTTACTTGGTATCAGTTTCGCATACCTATCCGAAAGTTTGATAGTAAGTTTGGCAATATTGAGAACTTTAAATCTATCCGTTTTATTCGTACTTATCTTACAGATTGGCAACAACCTGTGGTCTTACGTCTGGCTCAGTTTCAGTTTGTAGGCACACAATGGCGACCATTCTTAGAGGATTTGACTCAGCCCGGTTTTACCCTGCCCAAAGAGCCTTATAATGCTCAGTTTACAGTTTCCTCAGTAAATGCAGAAGAAAATGGAGCGTTTGACGGAGTAAATACTCCCTATGTACTGCCTCCGGGTTTTATTAGAGATTTGGATTTTGCCTCTAACACCAATGCCCGCAGAAACGAACAGTCTTTGAGGCTTTGTGTAGATAATTTAGGAGATAGGGATAGCAGAGCAGTATATAAAAACATCATCTTAGATATGGTGAACTATGACCGCGTAAAAATGTTTATCCATGCGGAAAGTGAAACCACCAAAGACGGGGAAATGACTGCTTTCTTGCGTCTGGGAACAGATTTTAAAGAAAATTTCTATGAAATTGAAGTGCCTCTGGTCATGACCCCCAAAGGAACACAAGACCCGCGACTGATTTGGGCAATAGAAAACGAAATAGATGTAGCTATCCAAGATTTGATAAACCTCAAAGCCAATCGCAATCGCCAAAACCTTTCATTGAGAATCCCTTATAGCGAAACGGTAGATAGATTTAAACTGACGGTAGTGGGTAATCCCGATATTAGTTCAGTACAAACCCTAATGATTGGCTTGCGTAATCCAGAAAGTGCAGATGAAGCTCCTAAGCAAGTATGTATTTGGGTCAATGAACTCCGAGTAGCTGGTTTTAACAATCGTGCAGGCTGGGCGGCAACAGCTCGCTTAAATACCCAATTAGCAGACTTAGCTTTGGTCAATGCTTCTGTTAGGTATAGCTCGCCGTTTTTTGGGGGAATCCAAGACAAAATCTCTGCTCGTACCCGCGACCACAACTTAGAGTATGATATTTCTGCCAATGTCAAGTTAGACAAATTTTTACTTGGCAAATTGGGCATCAGTCTGCCTATGTTTGTCAGCTATGAAAGACGCTTATCTACACCTTATTTCAATCCATTAGACCCAGATATGCCTTTGGACTTGGCGTTAGAAACTCGACCTAATACCGATAGCGATGCGTTTTTGCGTTTGGTCAGAGAGGAAGGCATACGCCGCAGTATCAACTTTACCAATGTCAAATATACAAACCCCAAACCCGGTGCCAAGCCCCAACTTTGGAGTTTGTCGAATTTTGTACTAAACTATTCCTACAATGATTTGAGAAACAGGAATATACGAATAGACGAATACAATGAGCGTTTTACCCGAGTAGGTATTGGGTATGCTTATACCAGTACGCGTCCTGCTTGGGAGCCTTTCAAGAAAAGTACAGAATTAGATTCCAAGTATTTAAAATTTATCAAAGACTTTAACCTTAACCCTTTACCCAACAACATCAATATCAGAGCTGATGTAGATAGACGTTTTGTAAAAACCCAGCTTCGCAATGCTGACCTGACTACCTTGGGCATTTTGCCTTTGTATGAAAAAGCCTTTACTTTCAATAGATTTTACCAAATGCGTTGGGGGATTTCTCGCAACTTAAATGTAGATTACCAATCTCAAGTTTTTGCGATGATAGACGAGCCGCTGGGCGAAATCAATCGCGACTTGGTGGACCCTAACCGTGAAGTTACTAAGCGAGATTCGGTCATTCGCAATGTTTTGCGTTTAGGTCGTATGAAAAACTACCAGCAGACCATTGGGGCGACTTATAAATTACCTTTTGACAAATTTCCCATTACTGATTGGTTAGATGCAGATGTTCGCTATCAGGCAGGCTATACTTGGACGGCAGGCGCAGTAGGCATAGCCGATACTCTGGGGAATAATATGCAAAATAATAATAACGTCAATTTGCAAGGACAGTTGAACCTGAGAAAGTTATATGATAAAAGTCGTTTTCTTCAGCAGGTCAATAATCCAAATAAAACTGTACAGTTACCTCCAAGAGGCGAAGAGAAAAAGCGGCGACTACAAGCAAGAATTAAACGATACGAGAAAAGGAAAGCAGGTATAGAAGCTCGCTTGTCAGGGAAGCCTATTGTTTTAGAAAGTAAAAACTTAAACCTTCCTGACACAACCAAAGCAAAGGTTCGCCGACTCATCAGGAAAATAGACAAGTACGAACTAAAAATCCAAGACTTGCGATACGATACAGCTAAATTTGCTAAAAGAATAAGCAAGTACAAGGAAAAAGTAAGCAACTGGAAAAAGAGCTTGCTGCCCGTGCGAGTAGATACTATTAAAGCAGAAAAGCTAAGTGCAAGCGATACGCTCAAGTACAGAAAGCGTTTGGAGAAAATAGAAAAAAAACTAAAAAAGTTTGCAGACAAAATCAAGGAAATAGAGGAGAAACAGCAAAAAGACAAACTGCCTCGTAAGCCACCCGCTAAACCTGTTCAGGTGATTACTCGCTTACTGATGTCAGTACAAAAAGTAAATTTTACTTATTCCGCTAACAACTCCACTGTTTTCCCAGGAGTGCTAAGCGTTCCAAGTTATTTTGGAATAGACCAAAACAACGGGGCACCAGGAGTAGGCTTTATTTTGGGAAGTCAAAACTCTAATATTAAAAATATGGCTTCGCAAAACGGTTGGCTTTCTCGCAGTCCACTGCAAAACAACTCCTTTGCTCAGGGTAATACTACTAATTTAGGGTTGAGAGTAACCGTAGAGCCTTTCAAAGACTTTGATATGCAATTAGATGCAAAGAAAATCAGAAGTGCTAACTATTCAGAGGTATTTAGATTTAATACTTCTTTGGAGCAACACCGCTCTGAAACTACTACTCGCAGTGGGCAGTATAGCATTTCCTTTTTCTCATTGAGGACAACTTTTGCCAGAGATGATGCCGCTTTTAATTCTCCTTTGTTTGACAACATGATTGCTTATAGAAATACTATCAAAGCACGCTTAGATGCAGCAAATCCCGAGCCTACGGAGTATCGCCTCAACTCCCAAGATGTCCTTATTCCTGCCTTCTTAGCAGCCTATTCAGGGAAAGATGCCTCTGGGCAATCTCTGTCTGCATTCCCTCAAATTCCTATGCCTAATTGGAGAATTACTTACTCTGGACTATCCAACTTAGATATGTTCAAAAGAATGTTCCGAAGTGTACAAATTACCCATTCCTATACTTCTGACTACAACGTAGGCGGTTATACCTCATCATTGTTTTACGGACCTACTTATGTGGACTTAAATATTAGAGAACAGGATATTCCTTTGGCGGCATTTGACCCGCTTACAGGCGACCTTGTACCTGTGTTGGTGATGAATCAAGTCAATATTACAGAGAACTTTAATCCATTACTCGGAGTCAATTTGCGTACTGTTAGCAATATGACTTTTAATATCCAATATCGCAAGCAAAGAAGTATTGCTCTTAATCTTACTAACGTTCAGGTTACAGAGTTGAAAAATACCGATATTTCCGTAGATGTAAGCTATACTAAAGCAGGACTGAAGATTCCTTTTAAGATTGACGGAGGCTATAAAGTACTTAAAAATGACTTGACCTTTCGCTTAGCACTGACCGCACGCGATACTCGCACTTTGCAAAGACGCTTGAATGATGACGAAGAGCAAGTAACTACTGTAACCGCAGGAAATCTGAACATTCAGATTAGTCCTACTATCCAATACGCGGTCAATCAACGAGTCAATGTACAGTTTTACTTTGACCGCTCTATCAATCAGCCTTATATTTCTAATTCATTTAAGCGTACCAACACCAATTTTGGACTTAGGGTGAGATTTAACTTAGCACAGTAGCTAATAAAAAATTATAACAGCCAACTCTATGAGAAATTTACATAGAGCTGGCTGTTCGTTTTACAAACACGGAGTATTACCACCATCTACAGGCAAGTTGATACCTGTAATAAAGGCAGCCGACGGCGAAGCTAAAAAAGCAGCAGCATAAGCTATCTCCTCTGCTTCTCCAAACCTGCGTACAGGAATAGTAGCCTTGAGTTTTTCACTGTATTCCTCAGCAGAAATACCCGCTCCTTTGGCACGCGTAGCCATTAAGGAGTCCAAACGTGCTGTTTTGGTATAGCCCGGTAAAATATTATTTACTGTTATCCCGAAAGGAGCAAGCTCAGTAGCTAAGGTCTTTGCCCAGTTGGCAACTGCCCCTCTAATCGTATTAGAAACTCCCAGACCTGCTATGGGTACTTTGACGGAAGTAGAGATAATGTTGATAATTCTCCCATAACCCTCTTTTTTCATCAAAGGAACAAGAGCTTGGCTAAGATGCTGATTACAAATAATGTGAGCAGAGAATCCATTGAGGAATTGCTGCACATCTGCCTCAAAAATATTACCCGCAGGAGGTCCGCCTGTATTATTGATAAGGATATGTACTGCCTCCTTTTGAGAAGCATACTGATAGATTTTGGTTTTTAAGTCTTCTGAGTTGGCAAAGTCAGCGACAAGATAGTCATGTTTTTGATTTTGAGAAATATTTAACTCGGCTAATACTTTTTTTAAGGCTTCCTCGTTACGTGCTAAAAGGGTAACGCTTGCCCCTAAGTTGGCTAACTCAACGGCGATTGCTTTGCCTATGCCTTGAGTACTTCCTGCCACTACTGCTTGTTTGTTTAGTAAAGAAAGATTCATTGTTGTTTGTAAGGCTTGTATTAATTTTTTTGGAAAAAACTAAAATGATAAAAACTTAATCTCAATATTACTTGGAAAGTTATCCGATTTATCTGAGTTTTCCAAAATTAATCTAAAATAATCGTTGTGAAGCGTATATTTGTTGTGATTATCGCTTTTAAAGTATGTTCAGTAAACTTCTCTTTGTAACTTCACTTATTCTTGTTTTTACTCCCTATCTCTATGCTCAGTCAGAAGTAGATAGTTTAAGTTTATTGATAAAAAATACACCTACCAACCACTTAAAGATAGACTATATATCCTCCCTATCAAGGATATACAGATTTTCCCAACCTGATAGTGCCGTATTTTGGGCAAAACAAGGTTTACTTTTGGCACAGAAGTTAAATTATAAAAAAGGTATAGCCACTTTTCTAAATCATTTAGGGGTAAACCATTGGCTTAGAGGCAACTATGACTCAGCTACCTACCTCTTAGATAGTACTTTAAAAATTAGTCAAAAAATCAATTACGAAGAGGGACTTGCAAGTGCTTACAATAACTTAGGATTAGTTTACAAAGAACAAGGCATGTATGCAAAGGCATTTCAGTATTTCCGTAAAACAGTAGAATTAGATACAAAGCTCAACAATAGAGAAGGTGTACCTGTTGGCTTAAATAATATTGGAATGATACATGAAGTACAAGGCAATTATGACTCAGCTTCGTACTATTACTTAAAAGCTCTACAATTATTTGAGCAAAATGATGATAAAGAAGGGCAAAGATATACCTCTAATAATGTTGGGAATATTTATGATATTCGTAAAAACTATGCCCAAGCTTATTACTATTACCAAAAGTCTTTATCATTGGCTAAAAGTATAGATGATAAACAAGGCATCTCTATGGCAATGACCAATCTGGGTAGTCTGTCATACAAGCAAAAAAAGTATGACAGTGCTTTGTATTATTTCCAAAATGCTTTAGCTATCTCAAAACAGATAGAGGAGAAAGAAGGTATCGCAGAAAACTACTTAGCATTAGCCAATACTTACTCATCTACTAATAAGGATTTTTTGGCAGAAAAGTACTACTTTGAAGCCCTAAACTTATACCAACAATTAAAAAACAAAGAAAAAACTGCTCATACTTTATTCAATTTTGCTCATTTTGACTATCATAAAAACAATTTAGCAAACAGCCAAATAAAGGCAAAAAAAGCCTTACAAATGGCTCAAGAGATAGGTGCGGCTGAGTTAGTAAAAGAAATCAGCTATTTATTGTATGATATTTTTTATCAGAAAAAAGACTATCAACAAGCACTAAATTTTTACATTCTATCAAGAAAAATCTCTGATAGTTTGCTGAGTATGGAAAAAGAAAAAATGATACAAGAACTACAAACGAATTTTGAGATACAACAAAAGCAAAGCATGATAGATAAATTGCATCAACAGCAAAAGCAAAAGGAATTACAAATAGCTTATAAAAACAATCAGTTAATCTTTGTAAGCATCATTTTTGTGATGCTTACTACTCTGCTAATCATAGGCATTTTATATACCCGCAAAAAACGAGAATTGGAAAAATCAATTAATCAAAAAAAACTCGCCGAGATTGCCTGGCTCAATTCTCATGTAGTTCGCGCACCCTTAGCAACTATCTTAGGTCTTGTCCAACTCTTTGATAAAGAAAACCCAAGTAGTGAAGAGAATGTACAAATTATTAAATATTTGCAAGAAAGTGCAGAAAAATTAGATAAAGTCATTAAAGAAGTAGTTCAGAAAACCTACGCAAAAAGAAATACACATGACACTTGAAATTTGTATAGACTCCGTCCACTCTGCCATAGAAGCAGAAAAAGGGGGAGCAGACCGTGTAGAACTTTGCAATAATCTCTTTGAGGGAGGAACTACCCCCAGCGCAGGGAGTATTGCCCTTTGTCGTAAACATATTCAAATTGGGCTTTTTGTACTGATTCGTCCCAGAGGTGGCGATTTTTTATATTCTGACTTGGAGTTTGAAATTATCAAACAGGATATAAAAGTGGCTAAAAACTTAGGAGCAGACGGTATAGTAGTGGGCATATTGAAAGCTGACGGCACCATAGACCAAGAGCGAATGTCTATCATAATGGAACATTGCCACCCTCTACCAGTAACTTTCCATCGTGCTTTTGATATGGCTATAGAACCTTTCCAAGCCTTAGAGGACATCATTGGCTTAGGAGCAAGTCGGATTTTGACTTCGGGACAGGAACGTTCTGCCTTTGAGGGAACTGATTTGTTGGCAGATTTGGTAAAAAAAGCCAATCAACGTATTATCATCATGGCTGGAGGTGGAGTAACAGAGCGCAATATTGCTAAAATTCATCGCTTGACAGGTATCACCGAATTTCATTCCTCAGCGAGGAAAAAAGTAAGCAGCAATATGCAATACCAGCAAAATCAAGTATTTATGGGTGGTGAGCTGCGGATTCCTGAGTTTGTCAACAGTTTTGCAGATGCAGAAAAAATAAGAAAAATGAAAGGAATACTATTGTAAATTTTTTGCGGAGGAGGCATTACTTATCTATTTTCGTGTGTTATCCTATTAGATTAGATATAAAGCAGTTGAAAGTTTTTATCTTTCTAAGAGCAGGTGAGCTTATTATATTTATTAAATCACATTTTTTAGCTTATCTTCATAGAAATCATACTTGTTTTATTAAATTTATTTTGTCGAACTTTTCATCTATAAAAAGAGCAAAATTTTAGACAAATTAATTATCTAATTTCCAATTATTTAGAATTAATATAAATTGACTAATATTTAATTTTTTTTAGCAAGTTTATTTGCTCATCTTAACTTATTTAATTAAATAGCAATATCCTATCTGAATCTATTTTGCTTTCCACATCGAAAGTAGAAGTACATTATATTCCATAGTCTTTTTGACTTAATAAATACTAAAACATAGTAAATATGGCAAATGTCCTCTGGTTACAAGGGGGAGCATGTAGTGGTAATACCATGTCTTTCCTAAATGCTGAAGAGCCTACTGTAATAGAATTAGTTACAGATTTTGGAGTAAATATTCTTTGGCATCCTTCAGTTGGTTTAGAAATTGGAGAACAGGTTACTGACCTGATGAACGACCTGATTAAAGGTAAAAAACAATTAGATATTTTTGTTTTTGAGGGTTCTATCGTACAAGGACCTAACAACACAGGCACTATGAATTACTTTTGCGACCGACCTATGAAAGACTGGGTAAAAGAACTGGCGGCAGTTGCAGCTTACACGGTAGCAATAGGGGACTGTGCCACTTGGGGAGGGATTCCCGCCGTGCCACCCAACCCAAGTGAATCAACAGGTATGCAGTTTCATAAGCAAAAATTAGGTGGTTTCTTAGGAGCAAACTATAAATCTAAAGGAGGTTTGCCTGTTATCAATATTCCCGGTTGTCCTGCCCATCCTGATTGGATTACCCAAATTTTGGTAGCTATCTCTACAGGCAGAATAAAAGACGTTTTAATAGATGAATACCACCGCCCTAAGACTTTCTTCACTGACTTTGTACAAACTGGCTGCCCTAATGTCAATAATTTTGCTCAAAAAATAGATGGACACTTTGGTAAGCGTGGTGGCTGCTTGTTCTACGAAGTAGGTTGTAGAGGTCCTATGACACGTGCAAGTTGCAATCGCATTCTTTGGAATCGCCAGTCCAGTAAAACAAGGGTCAATCATCCCTGCTTAGGTTGTACCGAGCCAGGTTTCCCACATCATGATTTGGTCAAGGGAAGTGTATTTAAGTCCTTGAAATACTTAGGCTTCCTACCTCAAGACGTTCCTACAGGTGAGGGTAGGCTAAAATACTACATTCGTGCAGGCTGGGAAAAAATCCTTCCTACCAACAAGGCACTCAAAGAAACTTCTAAATAATTAATTTACAAAAAATATTAATCTCTATGGCAGCAATGGTTAAGGAACTCAATATATCGCCTGTAGGTCGCGTAGAAGGTGACTTAGACGTAAAAGTATATATAGAAAATGGTGTAGTTACACGTGCTCATACTCAGGCAGCGATGTTTCGGGGCTTTGAGAAAATCATGCAGGGTAAAGACCCTCAATCAGGTTTGATTGTTACCCCACGCATTTGTGGCATTTGTGGTGGCTCTCATTTATATTGTGCTTCTTCTGCATTGGATACAGCATGGAAAACACAACTGCCTCCTAATGCACTCTTACTGAGAGCAATAGGGCAGGCAACAGAAACCATACAAAGTATTCCACGATGGTTTTATGCGATTTTTGCTACGGATATGGCAAATAAAAAATTTGCTAATAAGCCTCTCTACCAAGAGGTTGCCAAACGTTTTTCTGCCTATGTAGGTACTTCCTTCCAAACAGGTGTAGTCGCAAGTGGCAGACCAGTAGAGGTATATGCTCTCTTTGGCGGTCAGTGGCCTCATTCCAGCTATATGATACCCGGAGGAGTAATGTGCGCACCTACGCTGAAGGATATTACACGCGCTCATGCCATTATGAATCAATTTAGAAACGACTGGTTGGAGAAAGTATGGCTTGGCTGTTCCATAGAACGCTATTTACAAATCAAATCATGGGACGATATGATGGCATGGGTAGAAGAAAATGAATCTCAACGCAATAGTGATTTAGGCTTGTTTATTCGTGCAGGTTTACAATTCGGTTTAGACAAGTTTGGGCAAGGGGTAGGCAAGTTCTTGGCTTATGGGACTTATTTGCACAAAGACAAATACAACCGTCCTACTATTGAAGGAAGAAATGAGGCACTCATCTCTTCCAGTGGCTTTTTTGATGGTAAAAACTATCATGTATTTGACCATAAACAAGTCATGGAACATGTAAAGCACTCTTGGTATGCTGACGTGCCTGCTTCCCACCCTTGGGACGAGCCTATGCCAACGCCACTTCCTTCGCAAAACCTCATGGAAACTAAGTTTGACGGCAAATATAGTTGGGCAAAAGCACCTCGTTATATGGGCTACTCCGCAGAAGCAGGACCCTTAGCACGCGTAGTAATGAATGCCAATCCTGCAAACAAGTCGCACCAAATCCAAGACCCTCTATTTGGAGATATTATCCAAAAATTAGGACCGAGCGTATTTACACGCGTATTGGGTCGTATGCACGAAGCTCCAAGACTATATGAGTTTATCAATCAGTGGCTTACTCAGATTGACTTAGATGCAGAGTTTTATATCAAACCACAAGAAATTGATGGGCAAGGTTTTGGCGCAACTGAAGCAGCACGTGGCGCATTGGCACACTGGATTGAAATAGAAGGTGGAGTAATTAAAAACTATCAAGTCATCGCTCCTACTACTTGGAACGTAGGACCTAATGACGAGCAGGGCAATCCCGGACCGATAGAGGCTGCATTGACAGGTATAGAAATCGAAGACCCACATGACCCTGTAGAAGTAGGTATCGTGGCTCGCTCTTTTGATTCTTGTTTGGTATGTACGGTTCACGCTCATAATGGTAAGAATGGAGAAAAACTTAAAAGTTTTAAATTGTAACACTGGGACAGAACCGACTCTCAATTTTCAAACCTGTCAGACTTCAAACAACTGACAGGTTTCATTTGATTTAACTTCCACAAATGAAGACTGCAATCATGGGCTTTGGCAATCCAGTTCGCAGCGATGATGCTGTTGGGATATATGTCATAGAGAAATTAAAAAAGAAAATTACAAAAAATGAGGCGATTACACTGCTTGATATGGGTACTTCTGCCTTTGAGGTATTATTCCAACTGAAAGGGCATGAGCGTATTATTATTGTAGATTCAGTCATTAACTCCGGTGAGTCTGTTGGCACGCTGTTTAAACTGCCTGCTAACGAAATAGACGATGCAATAGAAGACAATCCTTTAGTTTTCTTGCATAGTTTGAAATGGAATCAAGGTCTTTCGTATGCCAAGAAAATATTAGGCGAAGACTATCCCTCTGACATTCAGGTATATTTGATAGCTATAGACAATACAAAGTTAGAAGTACTGTTAAGCGAGGAGGTAAAAAGAGCAGGAGATAGAGTAGTGGATTTGATAGAAAAAGAAGTTTACATGATGCCTAATGTATAATTAATTCATCATTGTTTATGTTTATTCCACCCAATAAGTACCTCGATAAGTTAGTAGAACAAAAGCAGCAAGAAAAAGACTTAGGAAAGGTCTTCTTAAAAAATAGTCATCTTGTTATTGCCAATGAGATTACAGAAATTCTCTTTAGTAATGTACATCATGTCTTCGTGTCTTTCAAATCAGATATAAAACGATTGTTTATCGTACCTAATACAGATGAGGTTTTTAGAAAGTTACATGACCCAGCGCAGCAGATGTTAAAGGATTTACCTCAAAATAATTGCAAGAGTGTAGCCTTGCACGAGATATTGATTGATAATGATTTAGCAGATATTGACAGGACTTTGGAGTATGAAATTCGTGAGAAAAAACAAATGCTTGTGGTTCAGTTTTAGAGAAAAGACAAATAAAATTATGAACTTTTTATTTTCACAAGAACAAAGAGGTTTAGCTTGTGACTTGAACTTCATCAAAAATGGCAAGTGGCTTAAAGACAGTGAGGTGCGATACCGTCTTTCTTTAGAAAAGGGGAGATGGCATTTGTGTATGCTCTATGTATGGATAGAAAATCCAATACAGCTTATATGTAGATTTATAGACCACTATGACTCTGAAAATAAGGCACTTATATATGCTGAGCTTTTCAAACGTGGTATGCAAAAAGATGCAAGAGGAACTCAAAAAACAAAGGAAAATGCTTTTAGTATTAACCCAAATTAACGACTTAGCTACTGTAAATCAATTAATTAATATAGAAGACCGACTAAGTGAGTTAGTAGAGGTAATTGTAGATAATGAACAAATACACACCCTAATTGCTCGAAAAAAGCCTCAACTCATTGTGAATGGAAGGCAATTTCAAATTGCTTTGGACTGGTACAACCAAATGCCACCTTACCTTTTCCCCAATCCACTCCCTCTTTCAAAGGAGGTGTTTTTAGGAACTATTTTCGGACTTCTGGGAAATCTTGAGAAAGCTTGGAACTACTTAGAAGGAAATTCCTTGCTTACAGAGTGGGATACTATGATTCGTATTTTGAATAGCTATCCTATTGATTTTGAAATAATTAAAAACCAAAAAATTATCTCTGACTTTGACCAATATCGCTATTTACACAATCTTGCTATTGCCTATAACTATGCCTATTTTGAAAAGCACAACATTCCAATCATCAAGCAGTCATACTTGCAAGCCATAGAACGAGCAACTTCTCACGAATATAAATTATTCACAACTAAGCATTTTGCAAATTTTCTATTAGATATAGGGCAAGCTACAGAAGCAGAAAAAATGCTTAAAGAAGCTTTGCAAATAACTAATAGAGAAGATGTCAAAGCATCTTTACAGTTTGATTTAGTAAAAGCGTTGATGAGTAAATTAGCTGTACCTTATCAAGTTGAATTAGTTACCGAATTGAAAAAACTACTTTGGGAATGTTTACAATTTTATGAGAAAAACCAAATTTGGGCAGAGGCAGGCATCTTACTTATAGATGCTTCTTTTATTGCTAATATAGACAATAGCTTTTCAGAATCCTTAGGATATATCAGCAAAGCAATCAAGTATTTGGAATCAGAAGACCTTACTGAGTTGGTAGGGGAAGCATACATGCGAAAAGGAACTTTACTTTATTCGTGGTCAAAAAATGGCAACCCTCAGTTTTACAGACCAGCATTAGAGGCATTTCAGGAGGCTTTACGAACTTTTACCAAAGAGCAAGCCCCTGAAACTTTTGCGGAGATTCATCATCAATTAGGCATTTTGTACGCAGAAATGCCTGATGAAGACAAAAAAAGAAGCGTGTGGGCGGCACTTTCTTCCTCATCTTTTAAAGAGGCTTTGGCTTTTTATACCAAAGAGGCATACCCTTATCAGTATGCAACAATTTGCAACAACTACGCCAACGCAATAACTCACTATCCACAAATGAAAAAAGGTGATAACTATCAGAAAGCCTTAGACTTATACAAAGAAGCATTAGACATTCGCACTGCTCAAGATTTTCCCTTTGAGCGTGCTTTGACTTTGATTAATTTCTTAGAAGCAAGCTGGCTAGTGGGGAACGAAAACGATACTTTCTACCAAGAACGTTATGAGGAAATGCTTGAAAAGGCTATGGAAATCAAGAATTTAGTTAGTGATGAAAAACTAATAGCAGAAGCAAACAGGCACTTAGAAGATTTAAAGAGATTAGAAAAAAAAGTAGTGTTACATTTACTTAAATAAAATACAAATAAAAATGCACGAAATATCTTTGGTTCGTAATATTTTTCGCACTTTAGAGAGTAATTTCTCTTTTGAGGAGTTGGAAAAAATCAATGCCATTGACCTAAAAGTAGGGCTACTTTCCAATGTAGAACCTATGCTTATGCAGTCTGCTTTTGAGGCAGTAGTAAGTGCAGAAGGCAAGTTCCAAAATACAAAATTGAATATTTTGTTAGTACCAATTTTGGTTCATTGCACTACTTGCGACCAAACAAGTGAAATCAAGGAATACAATTTTGTATGTACCGTTTGTGGAAAACCGAATAACAATGTAGTACAAGGAACAGAACTGCTCATAGAGCGAGTACATTTCAACTGATACCCATGCTAAAGCGTCTTACTAAACTATTGATTTATATCTTCGACTTATTGGAACATCGCTGGGAAAGTTTGCGAACAGTGGTGTGGATTAGCAACAGTTTGGTGCTTACTTTTCTGTGCATGATTTTTTTGGTAGTCTTAGAAAAATTCAGTCTTATTCATACACACTTTAACTATCACTCTATCATCAGTGTACCTTTTTCCATTCTATTGCTTTTCGAGATAGTGGGCTTGGTCTTTATCCTGCCTCAATCTGTTGCCAATGCCTTAGGAAAACAAATAGAAATTTTAAGTCTTATTTTACTGAGAGCCTCTTTCAAAGAGTTTGGTGAGATAGAAGTTCCACTTGTTTGGGAGAAAAGCATAGAGCAAATCCTAAAAATGCTTTCTGATGGGTGTGGCGCATTAGCTGTTTTCCTTCTTTTGGCATATTATTACAGTATCCAAAGGCACAAACCTGTTACCGCAAGTCAAGAAGAACAATTGCGATTTGTGAACTACCGCAAAATCATTGCCTTAGGATTGCTTTTGGTTTTTATCATCATAGGCATTTTAGACCTTTATCATTGGTATAGGCTTGGCGTTTTCAATCAGTCTTTCAATACTTTTTATACAATTATGATTTATGCAGATATTTTAGTAGTTTTGATTGCGGTGCGATACACTACCCGTTTTCAAGATATATTTCGTTACTCTGCATTTATTTTCATTACTATTATTATTCGCCTTTCCTTGGTAGTGCCTGTTTATTTTAATGTTTTACTTGGAATAACAGCTTGCTTAGTAGCGATTGGCGTTACACTGTGTTATAACTATTTTGTCAATAAAATTCAAATAGAAAAAAATTAGATTTCATCTTAATACTATGCAAATCGTCAGAACGTCTAAAAATATGCGTGGCTCTGTCCAGTGCGACAATACGACCATGCACCTATTGCAAGCCAATGACTTCGTAGCAGATGCTATTCGCCAAGAAGTAAGAAAACGTAATATACTCTTAATCAATATTGTATCCTCAGCAGGAAGTGGGAAAACCACGCTTTTGCAAGAAACAGCCAAAAGGCTAAAAGACAAATTAAACATTAAAGTATTGGTAGGCGACCTCGAAACAGAAAGAGATGCTGCCCGCATCCGCCAAGCAGGAATTGATGCTCTACAAATCGTTACAGGAGGAATTTGTCATTTAGAGGCACAGATGATTTGGCAAGCAATGCAAAAGCTAAATTTGGACAATACCGATATGCTCATTATTGAAAATGTAGGAAATTTGGTTTGCCCTGCTTCTTTTGACTTGGGAGAAGATTATAGAGTTACACTCATTGCCACCACTGAGGGAGATGACAAACCCAAAAAGTATCCCAGAATGTTCCTCACCAGCGAACTAATGTTGGTTTCTAAGGCTGATTTGTTGCCTTATCTTCCGTTCTCTGTGGAAGCAGTTGTCAAAGATGCCCGTGAGATAAACCCTACGATTGAATATCTGACGGTTTCCAGCACCTCAGGGCAGGGACTTGACGAGTGGTGCAATTGGCTTTTAGAGAAGGTAAAGGAGAAAAAGGAAACAACACAAGAAAAAGAATTGGTAGTTAGCTAAAAATGACAGTGCATATTCACATATCAGGGCAAGTACAAGGAGTAGGATTTCGCCCTTTTATTTACCGTTTAGCCGTACAAAAGAATTTAAAGGGTTGGGTAAGTAATGGGAACGACGGAGTTCATGCAGAAGTAAGCGGTACACCAGAGGAAATTGAATCTTTTTACCACAATATCCTTTGGCAAAAACCTGTGTTAGCAAAAATTACGAGAAGTTCTTACAAGGAAGTCCATGAAAAAAATTTCCAAAATTTTGAAATTAGGGAAAGCGATAAGAATACCCAACCCAACCTTTTACTTACGCCTGATGTGGCGATGTGTGCAGAGTGTAGGCGTGAAATTCACAATAAAAAAGACAGACGGTATGCTTATCCGTTTACTACATGTACGAATTGCGGGGTACGATATTCTATCATAGAGGCTTTGCCATATGACAGAGAAAATACAAGCATGAAAAATTTTATCCAATGTACTGATTGTCAATTAGAATATAATAATCCTTTAGACCGCCGCTACTTCTCCCAGACCAATTCCTGTGCTTTATGTGGAGTAGATATGAAGCTCTACGAAGCTCATTCCGACACTTATATTTTTGAAAATATTCTTCAAAAAGTAGTAGAATTTTGGAAGGAAGGCAAAATAGTGGCTATTAAAAATCTCGGGGGGTATTTACTTACTTGTGATGCTACTAATGCAGACACCATCAACCAACTAAGGAAAAGGAAAAAACGTCCATGCAAGCCTTTTGCACTTATGTATCCAAGCGTGGAAATCTTAGAAAAAGATGTAATTCTTCACTCAGAGGGTTTGAAATTTTTGCAAAGTCCTGAATCTCCTATTGTTCTTTTAGAAACAAAAGATAAAATGGAATCAGGTATTGCCAAACAAGCGATTGCACCGCACCTAAGTTTTTTAGGAGTAATGTTACCTCATAGTCCACTTTTTTCTTTGCTATTAGCTGATTTTGAGCAGGCAATAATTGCCACAAGTGGAAATTTGAGTAACTCACCTATCATTTTTGAAGATGACAAGGCAATCACAGATTTGAGTACAGTAGCGGACTACATACTTACTCACAACCGCTCTATTTGTGTCCCACAAGATGACAGTGTAGCTTCTTTTAACTACTTTGATAATCAACCAATTATACTTAGGAGAGCGCGAGGGCTTGCCCCTACTTTTATCCAAAAAGACTTAAAAGTGAGCGAGCAAACTATCTTAGCTATGGGGGCAATGATGAAAAGCAGTTTTGCACTTGCCCACCAAAAAAATGTGTATATAAGCCAATACTTGGGCGATTTGGAAAGCTACGAAACACAAGAGAATTACAAATTAGTTTTGACCCATTTTTTGAAACTTTTTAAAACAAAGCCAGAAAAAATTATCATTGACAAGCACCCTGATTATTTTTCTACTCAATTTGGGAAAGAATTAGCGGAGAATGAAGGTATTGAAATTAAGGAAGTTCAACATCACCTTGCTCATTTTGCAGCAGTTTTAGCAGAAAACAACCTCATTGCCTCACCTGAAAATGAGGCTATTTTAGGTATCATTTGGGACGGTACAGGATTAGGCGAAGATGGAAATATATGGGGCGGAGAATTTTTCGTATTTGACAATCAATGTTTTCACCGTGTTAGTCATTTTCCTTATTTCCCAATGATTGCAAGGGATAAAATGCCAAAAGAGCCGAGAATATCAGCTCTTTGCAGTTTTGGAAATATAGAAAACATTAAACAAGTCTTAGAAACAAAATTTACAAAAACAGAATGGCAAGTATATCAAAACTTGATAAGTAAGCCTAAAGTTCAAACCTCAAGTATAGGGAGGTTATTTGATGCAACTGCTTCTCTATTAGGTATTTTAGACAAAGCAAGCTACGAAGGTGAAGCAGCAATGCTTATAGAAAATGTTGCCTTTCGTTATTACAAAAAAATCAGTATCTTTGAACTAAGCATATTAGAAAGTTTAAATCTGCCCCTTGAGGCTATTTTGCAGGAAATAGTACAAGATTGGCAGGCAAAAAAAGATATTGGGTTTATTGCCTTGAAATTTCACTACTTGCTTGTTCATCAAATAAAAAAAATAAGCCAACAACTAAATATCAAAAAAATAGCTTTTAGCGGTGGTGTTTTCCAAAATGCCTTGTTAGTTATGCTCATTAAAAAGTATTTACAAGATTTTGATTTGTATTTTCACAAGCAACTTTCGCCTAATGATGAGAATATTGCTTTTGGACAGATTATACTAAGTTCATTCATTTAAATTGATAAAAACATGTGTTTAGCTATCCCTGGAAAAATAATCTCCATAGAAAGCCAATATAATGGCATAGTTCGTATGGCAAAGGTACTTTTTGGTGGTATTACCAAAGAGGCAAGCCTTGAAATGGTGCCAAAGGCACAAGTAGGTGATTATGTACTTGTTCATGTAGGAGTTGCTATTAGCATAGTAGATGAGCAGGAAGCCAAAAAGACCTTCGAGTATTTGGAAGGAATCGGAGAATTAGAGGAACTCATGCCTTCAAAAGGTTAAATAATGAGTAGCGAACATTTGAACAGTAACCCCAAAACCTCGAGGTCAGGTGGCGAATTTTGAATGTCAAACAATATAAAACAGATATCTAAAACGATATGAGATGAAATATCTTTCAGAATACAGAAATCCTGAAGTAGTAGTGCAGTACTTAGACAAAATTGCAAAAATTGCTACTCAAAAATGGACTATCATGGAAGTTTGCGGTGGGCAGACGCATAGTTTAGTTAAAAACGGTTTACTCAATTTGCTGCCTGAAAACGTGCAAATGGTTCACGGCCCTGGCTGTCCTGTATGCGTTACCCCTTTACACTTAATAGACAAGGCAGTGTATCTCGCAGAAGAAAAAGGAGTGATTCTTTGCTCTTTTGGAGATATGTTACGCGTACCGGGTTCTAAGAAAAGCCTTTTAGAAGCGAAGGCAAGTGGAGCAGATGTTCGTATTCTATATTCTCCTTTGGAGGCGGTCAAATTAGCAAAGGAAAATCCTCAAAAAGAAATCGTTTTTTTTGCTGTAGGTTTTGAAACGACCGCCCCTGCCAATGCTCTTTCTGTTATTCATGCCCAAAGAGAAGGACTGAAAAACTACTCCATTCTCACCTCACACGTATTGGTTCCTCCTGCGATTGAGGCTGTAATGAATGATGATGCTACTGCGATTCAAGGCTTTTTGGCAGCAGGGCATGTCTGCACGATTATGGGCATAGATGACTATTACCCTATTTCCAAAAAATACCATATCCCAATGATAGTTACAGGATTTGAACCTGTAGACTTAGTACAAGGGATTTACATGACTATCAGGCAATTAGAAGAAGGTAAAGCAGAGGTAGAAAATCAATACGGACGAGTAGTAAAGCCAGAAGGCAATCCTGAGGCTCGCAAAGTAATAGAAACTGTTTTCAAGATATGTGATAGAGAATGGAGAGGTATTGGAGTTATTCCCAATAGTGGTTATGAGTTGCGACCTGAGTTTGCCGATTTTGATGCAAATATCAAGTTTGATGTAAAAATAGATAAAGTAGAGGAAAGTAAAGAGTGCATCGCAGGTTTAGTGCTGAAAGGTATAAAGAAGCCTTATGAATGTTCTCAATTTGGAAAGAAATGTACCCCTACTTCACCTTTGGGCGCGCCTATGGTGTCTTCGGAGGGGGCTTGTGCGGCTTATTATCATTTTTCGCAAATAGCAAACAACTAATGAATAATAAACTACAAATGCAACTTCAATGCCCAATGCCAAAAGTAGATTTTGAGATGATTACGCTCGGGCATGGAAGCGGTGGCTTGCTTACTAATAAACTGTTAGCAAGTGGCGTATTTGATTTACTCAAAAATGACCTGCTTGATGAGCGTCATGACGGTGCATTTATCAACTTGCAGGGTAAAACGGCTTTTAGTACAGACAGTTTTGTAATTTCCCCTATTTTTTTCCCTAATAGCAATATTGGTGAATTGGCTGTGAACGGAACAGTAAACGATTTGGCAATGTGTGGAGCGATTCCCCGTTATCTCTCCCTGAGCTTTATTTTAGAAGAAGGTCTAAGCATGCAAGAGTTTTGGGAAGTCTTGGTTTCTATCAAATTTGCCTGTGAAAAAGCAGGCGTATGCGTAGTTACAGGGGATACTAAGGTAGTAGAAAAAGGCAAAGGGGACAAAATTTTTATCAATACGTCAGGCATAGGTACAGTTCACCCTCAGGCAAATATTAGCCTTAAAAATGTAAATGCGGAAGATAGCCTTGTGATTAGCGGCAATGTAGCTACTCATGGCATCGCTATTATGTCCGTTAGGGAAGGTTTGCAATTTGATACTGATATTCAAAGTGATACACAGGCATTGAATAGTGCAGTTTTGACTCTGATAGAAAAATTTGGAAACGATGTTCACCTACTCAAAGACCCTACTCGTGGGGGTGTGGCAGCGGTATTGAACGAAATTGCCCGAGATACTCACTTAGGCATAGACCTCTTTCAAAAAAATATTCCTATTGACGAACAAGTCGAGGGTGCTTGTGAAATTTTAGGGCTTGACCCACTTTATGTAGCCAATGAAGGTATATTTTTGAGTATTGTCAATAGTGAAATTGCGGAAGATTACGTTCAGCTATTGCGAACTTTGCCGGAGGGAAAAAATGCTCAAATTATAGGCAAAATAGTTGATGCGCATCCTAAGCAGGTAATTCTACAAAGTAGTATTGGAGGCAAAAGGGTCGTAAATATGCCTGTTGGAGAGCAGTTACCGCGAATTTGTTAAAAATGAACAACTTAATCTATTTTTCTATGGAAAAGCTAAGCCTATTCATACTGATTAATTTTTTTACTATTTTGTTTTCTTTCAATCAAACTTTTGCTCAAGACAAGATAAAAGAAGAAGTATTAGTTTTTGAAAAAGCAAGAGTCAAAGCTACTCTTACCGCAGACACAAAAAAACTCGAGCAGATGCTTGCAGAGGAAGTCGTTTGGATACACTCAAGCGGGAAACGAGATAGTAAAACTACTTATATCCAAGCTATTGCAGAAGGAAAAACAAGATATAAAACCATGTCTGTAGAGCAGTCTGAGGCACGTATCTACGGAGAAATAGCCATTACCAATGGTGTTTTGGAGTTTGAGTCTATTGCCACTGATGATACAATTACCAAAGTCAGAACTTTGTTTACTTGTGTATATCACAAAAGAAAAGGTAATTGGCAGGTAGTTTCTTGGCAAACCACTCGTTTATAACTATAATAATTTATAAATACTCTTACAATCAATCAATTTTAATATCATGAAAAACAACATTTTAGTAACTATTTTCACTTTTGCTGTTGTATTGATAGTTTCTTCTTGTAACAGCAATCAAACCACAAATACTGAAAGCGAAGTAAAAAAAGATTCAGTAGTAGCTGACCCACATGCTCAGCATCAAGTCAAAACTGAAAATGATGAAAAAAATCAACGTGAGTTAAAATACAGTGCTTATGCTGATAGCGTAAACCAAGGACTTATTCCCAAAGATACGCTCAAAACAAGTGCAAGACGCGAGGCAAAAGGTACAGTAGGTAGCCTGAATGTAGTGATTAACTATGGCTCGCCGGGAGTAAAAGGTCGTGCTATTTGGAATGGTTTAGTAGGGTATGACCAAGTATGGGTTACAGGAGCGCATACAGCTACCGCTGTTACGTTTGATAAAGATGTCATGATTAATGAACAGAAAATTAATGCAGGTACTTATGGTTTTTTTACCATTCCCAGTGCAACAGAATGGACACTAATTCTCAATACAAGACCTAATCAGCACTTAGCAGATGATTACAGCGAAAAGGAAGATGTAATGAGAATAAAAGTAAAACCTGAAACATTAAAAAAAGAAGTACAAAGACTTACTTACACCATAGACAAAAAATCTGACACTGAAGGAGCTATCAGCATGAGTTGGGAGAAAATCAAAGTGAGTATGCCTTTTAAAGTTATCATGTAATTATGTGAAAATATCAAAGCATAGGTGGAGTATATATCATCTATGCTTTTTCTTGACTATCTTTTTAGCTTTGAGTTATGCAAATGCCCTTTTCTCAGCAAAGACTATTCAAGGGAGCAGAAAATAATACTTTTCTTGCACCAAGAGGCGTTTTTATAAAAAATAAGATGCTTTTTGTGGCAGATACAGGGCAAAACCGAGTGTTTATTTGGAAAAAATTGCCAACTTCTGTATTCCAAGCTCCTGATGTAGTTTTAGGGCAAGCAGCACAAACAGATACTGGACGCAATGCAAACGGAGAAGTTTCTGCAAGCACTTTGCAGTATCCCTCAGCAATTTGGTCAGATGGGCAGAGATTGATAGTAGCCGACGCATGGAATCATAGAGTATTGATTTGGAATGAGTTACCTATGAAAAATGGGCAATCCGCAGACGTAGTCTTAGGGCAACCCAATTTTGAGAGTAACCAACCTAATGTCAAAGGTATCAATACACCTCCAACTGCTCAAAGTTTGTATTGGTGTTATGGTGTTTGCTCTGATGGCAAATCACTTTGGATAGCTGACACAGGTAATCGTAGAGTATTGTATTTCAATGAGATTCCTACTCAATCTTTTGCTCCTGCGGACAAGGTTATCGGACAACGGAGTTTTACAGAGCGAGATTACGACCCTCAAAATGCAGCTTGGGCGTATTCGGTCAAAGTCAGCCAGAGCGGGCAATTAGCAATTACAGATACACAATCCTATCGAGTCTTACTGTGGGACAGTTGGCAGGAGGCTTTCTGCAAACCTGCTAATACAATTATTGGGCAATCGGATTTTTCTCAGAATGGACAAAATCAATTTGGTTTCTTTCCTAAGGCTAATACCTTGAATTGGTGCTATGATACTTGTTTTTATAAAAATGGAATTTTTGTAGCAGATACAGGAAATAGTCGTGTATTGTGGTTTGAGAATTTACCCAAAGAAAATAATGCCACAGCGGACAGGCTTATAGGGCAAAAGGGTTTTGAAACAGGAAGTGAAAATTTAGAAACTATTTTAACTACTGAAAATACGCTTTACTGGGCTTTTTCTATTTCTGTGGAAAACAATTTGTTGGCTATTGCAGACACAGGAAATCACAGAATTATGCTTATGGACTTACTTTAATATTTTCTTTATATCTTACTTTTCATATTCAGTATTTATAAATTCACAAGAAAATGGAAACATCTATTCCTTTACTTTTCGCTGTAGTAGTTGGCTTTCAACACGCTTTTGAAGCAGACCACTTAGTAGCCGTTAGTAGCATTGTTTCAAAGCGGCGCAATACTTTACTGGCAGTCAAAGACGGTATTTTCTGGGGTTTAGGGCATACTTCTACTATCCTATTGATTGGCTTGCTTATTTTGGTTGGTAAAATAGTAGTACCTCAGCAAGTATTTTCGTATTTAGAAGCTGGCGTAGGATTAATGCTGGTTATCTTGGGTATTTACAGGCTTTTCAAATTTTTCAAGTATAGAAATAACCATGTTCACTTAACAAGCGAAGATAAAAACCATCATTTAGCATACAGTATTGGTATCATACACGGTTTAGCAGGTAGTGGTGCTATGGTTTTATTAGTAATGACTGAAATTAAAGATACGTTTAGTAGTATTTTGTATCTACTAATTTTTGGCATTGGCTCTATAGTTGGAATGTTAGTCGCAGCTGGCTTTTTTAGCTTTCCTTTTTCTAAACGATTTACAAACAGTGAGTTAATTCAAACAGTCCTAATTTTTATTTCTGCAACCTTGTGTATTGTCTTAGGTGGCTTTGTTATTTATGAAAATATTTATGGATAAAGATGCAAAAGAAAAATTGAAGCAATACGACCCCAAAGAGCTACTTTTGTTTGTTCTGAAATATTATCAAATAGAAGTTTTGCGGGAGTATGGAAATAAAATAGATGTTGAAGGAGATTTTACGGTAGAGATTGAAGGCATTTTACGCTATAAATTGCTTTGGAAAAATATGGTAGTAGCTCCATTTGACGATTTGGACAAGCTTTGTGCTAATATTAGCATGGAGCTGAACAGGGAGTGAGTATGGGTGGTAGTAAGGATACTCTATGAAAATTTGTAGCAATAATGAAGTATATCTTTTAACCCTTGCTAATCAAATTATTAAGTATAGATAGCAGCACATACAAAACAATAATTAAAGGAATTGCCGCAAACTGTAAGAAAATCAATAGAATAACAGATGAAATTACTAAAATATACTTTATTTTATTCTTGGCAAAATCATAGGTTTTAAACTTGAGGGCTATCAGAGGCAACTCTGCCACCAAAAGCAAGGGCATAATAAGCATGATAGCATATAGTAAATAAAGATTAGTAACAACATCTTTGAATTGGGGGTGGTAAGTATAAATCAGTGGAAAGGAAGCAATTAAAAGCGCATTAGCGGGGGTTGGAACCCCTATGAAAGCATCGCTTTGGCGAGTATCAACATTAAACTTAGCTAAACGTAAAGCAGAAAATATAGCTATAAAAACAGCAAAATAAAAAAATGCACTCCCTTGATTTTGAACTAATTTATAGAGAATTAGGGCGGGAAGTACGCCAAAACTGACCACATCAGCCAAAGAATCCAACTCCTTCCCAATCGGGCTGGAAACTTTTAAGGAGCGTGCCGCAAAGCCATCAAAAAAATCAAAAACTACGGCAATAAGTATGCAATTCGCTGCCCAAGCTAAAGACCACTCAAAACAAAAAGTGATGCCTAAAAACCCACAAAGAAGATTGCCACAAGTAAGCAGATTAGGAATGTGTTTTCTCATAGGACTTCATCATAAAGCCCAAATATAAAAAAAAGACATACAAGTTATAAAAACTGATATGTCTTTCTTTGAATTTAGGCAAACATCAAAACTATGGGAATCTAATAGGCATTCCACCGTTAGAGCCTTCTTCATCTTCACCTCCTTTTAATTTCTTCTGTTCCTCTGGAGTTAGTTTTTTGATGTCTTTTTCTTTCAAATCGTCTAAGGATTTTTTCTTTTTGTTGTCTTTCATGGGAATTTGCAGATTATATGAAATGAATAACTAAATTTAAGGGTTTTTACGTAAATTGTTACCTTAATGTTACAAAAAAATATTTATTACTTTTGCATAAGCAGAAAATTCTTTTAATACTCTTATAAAATCATGTTTTTGTCCAAAAAAAATATCCTATTTTTTGCCATCGGGTTATTATGCACTTCTCAAATACTCTTTGCTCAAAGAAAACCTGACATAGGCGCAAAGGAACTGTTCAATATTTCTTTGGAAGATTTACTGAACGTAGGCATTGTTTCCGCTTCTAAAAAGAAACAAAGCGTTTCTGACGCTCCTGCTATGGCGTATGTTTTCACCAAAGAGCAAATTTTAGCCAGAGGATATAGCAATTTAGTAGAGTTACTCGAGGATGTGCCTGAAATAGAAATTCAAAGAAATTCTAACCCGGAGGACAGAAACTTTGCCACTATCAGAGGTATTACAGGTAACGAAAAGTTTTTGATTTTATTGAATGGAATCAGAATTACTCCTGCTACGGGCGATGCCTATACGCTTGGGGCTAATTTTGCCCTGACTAACGCCTTACGGGTAGAGGTAATTTTGGGTCCTGCTTCTGCCCTTTACGGAGTCGATGCCTTCAGTGGCATCATCAACATTATTACTACACATGGTCAGGAAGGTAATCCCTTGCGTGGCGTAAATGCAAACGTAAACTATGGGCAATTTCGTACTTTAGATACTTCGCTACAATTAGGGAAAAAGTTTGATAAATTAAATGTGATGTTTTCAGGGAATTTTCATCAATCTGCAGAACCTGATTATCAAAACATCTATAAAGACGAATTTGCATGGTATAATAATAACCTTCGCACCTCCAATCAAGTGATTAATTCTCCCTTTATTAAATTAATCAACACATTAGATAACTTTCAGTCTTTGGCAGAACCGTACTTTTTTGGCAGCCCGCTCTCCAACGGCTTTGATATGCCGACCAAATCTTATTTTGTTAATGGAACTTTGAACTATGCGGATTTTACAGTAAGCTATGTCAGGCATTGGGAGAGCCATAGCGCGGCGCATGGCTTGCGACCAGAATTTGCGGTGCGCGACCCCCAAGCACTGATAGAAATGAGCCAAGAGGTTTTTTATGCCAAGCACAACTACACGTCTATCAATCGCAAGTGGAACGTGCAAAGTACTATCTCGAAAAGTGCCTTTGAAATTGGCAACCAAAGCCACTTTGCAGGCTCGGCGACTACTTGGCAGCGAGGCTATATTTACTCTTTGGCTTCGAGTTCCAAAATCGAGGAGCAGTTTAGTTATGATTTCTCCAAAAAAGTTTCTTTAATTACAGGATTTACCGCAGAAAACTTATCTGCTATCCCTAAAATAGCACCTGTATATAAGCCTTTTGACACCAGACTGCCTGCTTCTCTCCAACAGCTTTACTACGTAGCGGCTACGGGCAAGGGAACAGCAGAAGACTCGCTAATTCGCAATGCTTTTGTAGAGCAGAGAGTTTTTAATGTAGAGTACAGAAACTACGGGGGATACTTACAGATGCAACTTTCCCCTGCTAAGTGGATAGAACTCACGCTTGGCTCTCGCTACGACTACAATACAAGATTCGGCGGGAGCATCAACCCAAGATTGGGCTTAGTGATGTCTTCTACTAATAAAAAATTGGTTTATAAGCTACTATACGGCGAAGCCTTCTTAGCACCCTCTCCTGAAAAAACTTTCGCTCAGTCTGCTTCTTTTGCAGTCCGCTTTCTTAACGATACAGAAGGAGAACGCATTGCCAGCTATTTCCGTACAGCCAATCCAGATTTGAAACCAGAGAAACTACGCACTCTTGAGAGTAGTTTGAGTTATTTGCTCACCCCTCAGTTGGCTTTGGGAGCAAATGGATTTTATACAAGGGTAGAAAATTTGATAGGCTTGGCAGAAGCAAATCCGCAAACTACCCCAGCCCCTGTACCTGTAAGTAGATTGGAAACTAATGTAAACAGAGGGCAATCAGAAATCTATGGAGGAACTTTTAAAATCAACTACTTACAAAAATTTGACTTCTTGACCATCAATGCTTTATTAGCTTATTCATACATAGACGGCAATATAGATAATCAGCCACTTCTTTACACTGCTAAGCATACTGCCAAAGCAAGTTTAGATATTTCTAATCCACGCTTTTCTATTTCTCCACGTCTTATTTTCCGTACCGCCTCCAATTCGCGTCTAATAAATCCTAATAACAGCGATAACTTTTTTACCAATCAGCCTTTTACTGTGGTGAATTTATTTGCCCGTTTGAAGCTATATGAAAAAAGAAATATAGGTAAATTTTATATTTATACTAAAATTAATAACTTGCTCAATCTCAAATATTATCACGTATTCTTGGGTGCAGAAGATGGCTTCCCAGCTACTCCGCAGGACCCAAGAAGAATCAATATTGGCATTAATTGGGCATTGGAGTAAAATAAAATGTATGGAACAGGTATTTTTTAAAAATATACAAGATGTCATCGTCAGAGAACTGCAAAATGCTCAAAAAAGTATTCAAATAGCAGTTTGTTGGTTTAGTAATAGGCAGATTTTTGATAAATTATTAGAAAAAACTAAACAGGGGCTTGATGTTCAGTTGATTTTATTAGATGATTACCTGAACAAAAGAATCGAGGGACTGCCTTTGAATGAACTGATTAGTATAGGAGCAAAATTGTACTTTTCCGATAAAACCGCTCCTATACATCATAAGTTTTGTATCATTGACCATGCTGTCTTGCTCAATGGTTCTTACGATTGGACGTATTTTTCTGAAAGCAAAGCCTTAGAAAATATTTTGGTAATCAAAGACAATCAAGAAATTATAAAAGCATTTGAGCAAGAATTTAGCTTGATGACTTCCGTGCTTACGCTGGTAACTGAGGTAATTCCCTATACAATGGCTGAGGGTTTGATTAATGACAATTTTGGATTAAAGCATTATCTTTCCGAAGATGTGTATTTGCAAGCACTCAAAGCAGGCGAAGATGGCGATGACATGAATGCCTTGGCTCTCATGCACCACTCTGCACAAATAGATGAATACAAGGCAGAAGTACAGCAGGAGTTTATCAAAGAAAAAACTAAAGTAGAGGAAATAGAGGAAGAGGAAAGCCAAGCGGAAAAACCTGTTTATACAAGTAGGGGATTGGGCATGGTTACAACTTACGAGCCTACCCACGTGGAGGAGAGCTACCAAGAAGCTAATGATGAGGAAAATGAGGAGCAGGGAGCAGAGACTTCAAATGATATGACAGAAAATCAGAAGGATAGCGCAAGCGTTCAAGAAGTGGAATATCAGCAAGCAGAGAGGAATGAATACGTAGAAAATTCAGATTTTACAGAAAGTCAAAAAGATACTAATACAAAGGATACTTCCTCTGTAGCAGAAACAACAACGACTACATTCAATCCTGAGGCAGAAAGCATCATTCAGCAAGGCGAGTTTGCATACCAACAAGGTAGATTAGAGGAGGCAGTGCAATTTTTCTTACAAGCCATTCAAATACAACCCGATAATGCAAAAGCATATCTAAACATAGCGATTGTGAAGTGGAGGCAAGGAAAATTCCACGAGCAAGCCCAATTTGCTGCACAAAGTTTGCGATATGATACAAGTAATGCCAAAGCCTACAATACGCTTGGCTTAGCACAAGATAGATTGGGCAATCATGCCGAAGCCATAGAAAATTATAGCAAAGCATTGGAAATCAGCCCTGATAATTATTCTTATCTTTGGAATAGAGGCTTGGCACTGAAGGCGATAGGAAAACGACAAGAGGCACTGATAGACATGGGCAAGGTTGTTAAACTTTGCAATCAAGTCATTATGAATCAGCCAAGTAATCAAAATGCCCAGCAAACTCTTGCCGCCGCAATGAAAGAAATGGGAACGTAGGTATAGTTGAGTGTTTCTGGCTTTTAGTTTATCGTTTGAGATGAAAAAAAGAGTTATTTATTCATGTTTATTCATTATCAGTTTTTTATGTGTGGCTTGCCCTTATGAGTCTGCTATCCCCATCGATAGTCCCAAAGTGCCTATAAACAAAAATCTAATAGGGGTATGGAAAGAAGCAGGTCATACAGAAGAACCCAATAACTATGACATCAGGAAATTTGATGATTTCACTTACCTGATTACAGAAAATACCTATCGCAAGCAAGACCGCGCCTTAGAGCAAAAAAAGTTTAAGGGGCATATTTCTATGGTAGAAAATTCCGTTTTTCTCAATATCAAAATGGTAAAAGACAGCTTTAATCTGACTGTTTCAGATAATTATTTTCTATATAAAGTTGATATTCAAAAAGATAAACTTAAACTTTTGCCTCTTTCACAATACATCAGAGAACAGTTTAGTAGTCCTACCGATTTACAAGCCTTCATCAAAAAATATCAGCATTTGAGCTTTTTTTATGCAGAAGAAAGCGAGTATGTAAAAGTGAATGATTGAGCAAAAGTACATACCATTTTTTACTTCACTATCGTCAAAATCGTCCTTTCGCTTATCTTTTTCCCTATATCGTCCTTGCCTTCTATAGTCAAAATGTACGCACCTTCAGGGACAAGTTCACCATTGAACCTGCCGTCCCAACTTGCATTGAGGTCTGTGCTTTCATAGACCAAAGTTCCCCAACGATTGAATATTTGCAAGCGAAACTCATTAATAAAGTTGCCTTTTACGCTAAAAGTATCATTCAAACCGTCATTATTGGGGCTAAAAGCATTAGGATAAATAAGTTGGGCTTTTACTCTGATAGAAACTATGTTAGAATAAACCAATATGCCATTCACTACTCCACGAATCCTATAGCGAGTAAATTGCCTGTCCAAGTTTATCTTTGCTTCTATCAAAGTACCGCTATTATTAGGAATAACCCGATAAGGATTGTTGTTGAGGTCTAACTTTTCTACTGCTAAGCTACTCACTCCTGTAGCTACCCAGTTCAGCACTACCTCGTTATCCTCCTCAGTCAGTACCAAGCGAATAGGGCAGGCGATGCTACTTTCTGGGGAAGTATTGCCACACTCATCTACATAAAAAAGTTTATAGCAATAATCCTTGTTGAGCAAATCTGCGGAAACATCTACAAAAGGAGGCGTATTAGGCACTTGTATCCTCGTAGAGTTCCCCTGCTCGTCTGTTCTCAATAAAAAAGTAGATTGTGGCTTACTGTCTGTAGGCACTTGCCAGCGAATTTCAATATTTTCATTGACAACATTTGCTACAAATTGGGCTACGGCTCGGGGGTTGGATTCCCTCGAGGCAACTATACACTTGGTTGCTGAGATAGATTTGGTCGTACCTCCATTAGCCGTACACTCTATCCTATAGCAGTATTCCTGCCCACACTTGACATCAGTGTCGATAAAAGTAGTGGTATTAGGATTGGTAATAGTTCTAATCGGTTTATCATCTCTGTAAACGATGTAATTGACAAAGCCAAAATCATTTAACCTGTTCCAAGCCAAAGAGTTTCTGCCTATAGAAGTATTCACACTCAGCAGTAACGTACTCACTGCTTCAGAAGCAAACTCCTCCTCTCCCCCGCACTGGTCGAGGGCTAAGATTCTATATCTATAAAAATCAAAATTAGAAACTCTATCTGGACTCACGATAGAGCTACTTCCGCTTCTCAAATCAATTCTTTTATTGTCGCCACTTACCAACGAGTTTTGCAACAGACGATAATTGGTGGTAAGACTATTGAGAGTAAAACTTACTTCTACTCTGTCATCGCTTAGCACTCTCACTTGCCTAAGAATGCCTTTGGGCTGTCTTTCCAAAGGTGTAATCATTTTTTGGGTGCTACCACAACTTGCATTTGCTGTAGTAGCGTTGCCATAGACAGTTATTCTGACAGGAGAGCTACTACTGTATTTGACAGAGGCGGTTTCCCCACCTTTTACTGTTTTATTTTGCCCATTGCCAAAATCAATAAAATAATCCTCGAAGTCTTTACTGCTTACAGTAACATTGACTACAAAATTAGAGCAAAATTGTATGTCAAAAGCAGGATTAGCAGGGTTAGTTACTTCTATAAAATACTGACCGTCAGTTTTCATACCCCCACTACCGCCTGTGTTGATGTATTGAGTAATTGCATACCTGCCAGCTCTGCTATAAGTAACCTCTTTGTCAGGGACAGGTCCTCTGCCATCGCCGTAGTCATAAAAAATCAAAGAAGCAGCCGCTCCAGAGCAGTCGTTAGGTCTGATTCTCAGCGGGGCGCACCCTTTGGTAATATCTGTTTTGAAGCAAGGGGTAAAGTTACCTTGTGAAAATAACTGATTGATAAACAATAATAAAAATGCAATGGTAAATATTATAAAGCGTTTCATAAGTTCTGTATATGATTTTTAGGTTTTAGGTCAATTTTAATGCCTAACAGTTGTTATCTGTTCTTTATTAAGATTTACGTATTATTTTCAATTAACTTTAAAAAAATTCTTTTTTATTACATCTGTCCGATAATGCACAGTAATATGTTAAAATGCGAACATAGATTAGCTATAATTGAAACATAATGATTGTCAATATATTGATAACTAAGTACTTAATATTTTGGCATATAGATTGAATACTTTTGCTTGAAACTTAAACTGCTTTTTTATTCATCGTCAAATTAATTTTTTATCATTATGAAATCAAAGTTTAACTTTTTATCTATACATGAAATCTATTTGCTTAGTGGTCTTTCTGTTGTGATAGTCATAGCACTTCTACCGCTTGTATTAGACTTTTCCTTGTCTTTTGAATTTGCTATTTTCTACTGGTCTATGGTCATCGTTTTAGCTGTTATCTTTGCCTCTTTCATTCTTTTTCGCCAAAACAAAGAAATGAGAAGCAGTGAGAAGCAAATTAGGATATATAGCAAAATGATTAAAAATCTAAAAAAGTATCGTAACTTATAGCTTATCAAAAATAGGAAAATCAAACTCGGAATATTCCTGATAATCATGGTCTTGCTGAATAGCATCAAGGGCTTTTTCATTGATGAATCCCTTTTGGACTGCATGATTTCCTGCGGCTAAGGTGTCTTGTGCAAATATCATTTCTACTCCCAAAGCCTGTGCTTTTTCTGCAATTTGGGCTATTTCTGCATCTCTTTTCTCTGCGGAAACATCTCTTATATAAACTGATAAAACCCGCTCAGGATAAGTTTGGATTGCTTCTAAGTAAATTTCGGGGTCGTGCTGTCCGCTGTCGCCGATGAGGATAAACTTCAAATTGGGGAAAAGAGCCATGATTCGTTGGATTTGTGCCAATTTATGGTCGCCATGCGAGGACTGCAAAAATTGGTCTTTGGAAAGCCCTAAATCTCGTAAGAAAAATACTCCTTTGGGAATATGCCTTACCTCGCAAAAATCTTTTAAGAAATCAAATAAGTTCCAAGGGCTACTCGATACGTAAAAAATAGGATTATAACTACGTTCCTCTTTACCTTTTTGCAAGGCTTTGTAAAAAGCGGACACTCCTTTGAAAGGCAAGCGCGTTTGAGCATTTCGCATGAAAGTTAGTTGGATAACCTTAGTAAGTTCTGTAGCTTTGGTTTGTAAAATGGTATCGTCTATGTCGGAAATAATGCCAAATTGGGCAGTAGCAGGCGGTACTAATATTTTGCCTACTACTTCTACTTTATCTTGTTTCTTCCCTCTTACCTCTACAAGTTCCAAATGAATCTCCTCCCAAATTTGATTAGGAGTAAAAGGCTTTTCCAATTCCATGTCTAAGGTAAAGTATCCTTCCTCATCAGTAATCAGTTCTATTTCAGTATCTTTGAAAACTGCTTTTATCTTTACATTAGGCAACTCATTGCTATTCATTCGCTTATAAGAAGCTACTAAATTATCCCAAATAGAATCATTACCCTGTGCCTCTTTGATATTTCTATCTTCTAATACTCTGCCTTTCAGGTAAATAGCTTTCCCATTGCTACAACCGTAATAGGGCAAAATCATAATCTCATCATAGCCGCCTAAGCGTTCTCGGAGTTCAGTTTTCAACTTATCAAAATGTTCCTCTGCATTGACGGCTATTTTTTTAAATACTGATTTCCAATCCATTGCATTTAATTATTGAATCTAAAAAAGAAACTATATACTTGCAAAGCATAGTTAGGGACTGCCGAGTAGTGGTCGCCGTCCACCAATGCCAACTCTACATTGCTTGCACCTCTTGCTCGCATTGCATCGTAAGCCGTTTGAGAGTTAAGCGGAATCACAAAATCATCATCTCTCCCATGCACCAATAGCATAGGGGTTTGCGGTTTCCAATCAAATACATCATTGTCTTTGAGTACATTGAGAAACTCTGCATCTGTGCTATTGATGATACCATTGCGAAAGTTTGAAGTAAATAAGCGTTGCGGGTTTAAGTCTATGTCTGTAAATACGCCTTTTTGTTGGATATTGGTTGCATTAGGCTCGGTAAAAAAAGCACTTAAAGGGCGATTGAGCTTGTAAATGTTGTTGTAAGTCTGCAAAACCCAAACGTAATAGTTGATGAAAGTGAGGTTGGAGTTTTGTGCTGCCACATATCTGGAAAAAGCAGTTTTGTTGTAAGCCCCCGCTCCCATAACACTTGCTGTAATTTTGAACTCCGTAGGAAACTCCTCTTCCATCATTTTTTGCATAGACATCGTAGCGAAGCCCCCTTCGGAGTAGCCTGTCAAGAAAAGTCTATCATTGAGGTTTACTCTTTCAATCCTACAAAACTCTTTGACGGCTCTGAGCATATCTATCGAGGCCGTAGCCAAAGATTTTCTATGCTCGTAGGGGTGCGGGATTTGCTTAGAAACTCCATAGCCTAAGTAATCAGGCATAGAAACTACATAGCCAATGGAAGCGATGAGTGAACCCAATAGACCTGCTTCGCTATTTTCTGCAAAGTTAGAGGGAGCTTCGCTATCGCTCCTAATCGTTCCGTGCTGATAGCTGGCAATCGCTAACTTATCAGAAGTAACAGGGATTAGCACTGCTCCAGAGGCTTGTATTTCCTTGTTATCCAAGTCTTTAGTTTTATAAATAATTCTATAAGCCTTAAAAGAATATTTAGTAAGCGAACTAACTAATGGATTACTGCCTAAACGTCTATCTACATTGGCTTTACTTACTTCTCCAAGAGGAGTAGCACTGATAAAATATTGAGGAGCAGGTAACTCTTCGTTATTTTTAGAACAAGAGGCAAATAGTACTATCACTGCAAGGAAAGATAGTACATATTTTAACAAACGGACGCAAGAATATGGTTTGAGCATAATGGATAAAAGTATAATGTTTACTCACAATATCGAACTCTATGCCGTGTGAGTAAACAAAATTAGCTAATTTTTAGAAAGTAATATAAAATCAGCGGGCTGAGCAAGAATTTTTAACTTTTCAAACTTCTACTTTTCCAATAACTTCATTGCTCTGTCAGGATAATCGGTAATGATGCCATCTACGCCTTGTTTTTTGAGTTTGAGCATGGTTTCGTAGTCATTAATCGTCCAAGGAATAAGTTTAATCTGCTCCTTGCGACAGTAATCCACCAAAGTATCCGTTACCAAAATGTAATAAGGGCTATAAATTGCAGGTTTAAAACCTAACTCTTTGATATTTTGCTCAAAATAAGGCTTCTCTGCTACCAATAAAGCCAGGGAGATTTTTTCATCAACTTTCTTGACTTCTTGCAAAGTGCGTATATCAAAAGATTGGATAGTAGTTCTTTCTAACATTCCTTTCTGCTTTACCAATTCATAGAGTAAATTGGCAAACTCAGCGGGGGCAGGGTGAGCGATGTTGTCTGTTTCAGGTTGAGATTTGGTTTCTATGTTGTACTTTACAGGAGATAGGTTCTTGTCTTTCAAATATTTTTCTACTGTATCTATGACCTCAGCCAGCAAAGGCTTACTTACTTTCATCTTTTCTTGTTCGGGAAAGCGTGGATTTCCCTTGCTTCCACAATCGCAACGGCTGATTTCTTCATAAGTCATCTGATAGAGGTTGTACTTTTTCTCGTTGTCAAAGTCCTCGCCTTCCAATCCTTTGCAGATAGTCGGCGAAAGATAAGGCTCATGCGAAACTACTAACTGCTTGTCTTTGCTCACCACTACGTCTAATTCTAAGGTATTTACGCCTATGTCTATAGCTTTGAGGAAAGCAGGAATAGTATTCTCGGGTAGCAGTCCCCTACACCCTCTATGTCCTTGTATATCAAAACTTTCGTTAGGTACTTCCATAGTTTTTGGATTGTTTTGGCAAGCCGTACTCAGACTGATGAGCAGTAAAAATAAAAGTTTTTTCATTTTGAAGTTTGTTTTTGAGATTTGAAAATTTGTTGCTTTTATGATTTTCACGAAACTACATAAGTAATTCAACTAATTAAAACGTTTTTTGATTCAGTGCCGTAGGCACGACAGCTTTGTAGTGAATAGCAGTCAAATAGGTTTGTCCAAGTCCCGTTAGGGACGATACATAAAATTAATAATCAATTAGTTACGTACCTAACAGGACTTTGATGATTATTTCTTATGATTTACTACAAAGCGGTCATTCCTACAGAATTAAAAGAATGCACAAAAAGTTGAATTACTTGTGAGAATGAGTTGTTTTACAAGTACTTCTTAATCCACCCAGTCCGCAATAAACAAATTCGTGTCCCTTGTGCCATTATTATTTCTATTAGAACTGAAAATCAGTTTTTTGCCATCATAGGAAAACATAGGGAAAGAATCAAAAACACCGTCATAAGTTATCTGTTCTAAACCTGTACCGTCCAAGTTAATCATGTAAATATTAAACTGGAAGCCGCGCTTAGAGGCATGATTGGAACTAAAAAGAATTTTTTTGCCATCAGGAGTAAAGAAGGGTGCCCAATTAGCTTTGCCTAAGTTAGTAACCTGCCTCAAATCAGAGCCATCAGCATTACAAACAAAAATTTCCATGTTGGTCGGTTGGACTAAACCATCTTTGAGCAAGTCTTTGTATTCTTTGATTTCTTCTGGCGTTTTGGGGCGAGAGGCACGAAATACTATCTTAGAACCATCAGGTGAGAAGAACGCACCTCCGTCATAGCCTAAATCTTTGGTAATTTGCTTAGGTTTAGAGCCATCTATATTCATTACCCAAAGTTCCAAATCCCCTGAACGCGTGGAAGTAAACACAATTTTATCTCCTTTGGGAGAAACGGTAGCTTCTGCATCATAGCCCTTAGTTTTAGTGAGTTGCTTCTTAATTTTGCCATTCAAATCTGCCACAAAAATATCGTAATCATCATGAATAGCCCAAAGGTATTTGCCTGTATTTCTATTAGGTACAGGGGGGCAGGCATCTCCTCCTTTATGGGTAGAAGCATAAATAATAGACTGATTGTCAGGAAGAAAATAAGAACAAGTAGTACGCCCCTTAGAGGTACTAATCATTTGTGGTTTCTTATTTCTCATGTCCCCATCTTTTAGGTCAAAATAAAAAATCTGGTCGCACTCCAAGCCCCACATTTTGTAATTAGACTGGAATACTATTTTTTGATTGTCAAAACTAAAATAGGCTTCTGCATTATCTCCACCAAAAGTGAGTTGTCGTAGATTTCTCAGGTGTTTTTCTTCTTTGTATCGTAAGGAGTCTGTATCGCTTTGTTGATGATTTGCTGATTTCTGAGTCAAAGTGTTTCTACTGGTAGAGGAAGATAAAATAACAAAGCCTAAGATAATCATATTGATTACCAAAATAGTAATGTATTTTTTCATGTGATATTGATTTTTATTTATCAAATAAGGTCAATGCAAATGATTAATATTTTCTAATTTTGTTTCAAAGGTAAGGACTTATCGAGGCATTTGCAAACCTGAGCATAAAGTTTGTAGATGTAACGATTTGCATTATTTAGTCATTCATTTTAATCAAACTTTTATGGATAAGGAAATCTATGACAAGGTAGTAAGTTTACTATCTAAAAATCAAAAAATTGCCGCAGTAAAATTGCTTTGCGACACAAGAAAATACGGGCTAAAAGAAGCTAAAGATATGGTAGATGAAATAGAAAAAAACCTACCTAAGAAGTAATCTTTGCGTTTAAACAATAAAGACCTTACTTATTTATAACCAATAGGGCAAATAGATTACTTCCTTAGGCGATAATTATGGAACACGGATTTTACAGATTAGATAGATGTTCGCTGATGAACTATACAAAAATCCGTGTTCCATAAATACGGTAATAATTTAGATAAATACCTTAGCATCCCCCTCCACCACAGCAAACTGAGTTTACCAGTACGTGTTGGCTACTGACCTTGCCATTAAATTCAGTGCGAAGAATATACTGTCCCTCTTTGAGGTCTGAAGTATCCCAGTCTATACGGTGCTTGCCTTTGCTTTTGCCTTCTTTGACTACATTGCCATTGAGGTCGTAGAGTTTTGCTTCAAAGTCAAGCCTTTCCCCCAGTGCCTCTGTTAGCAAGTTGGTTTGGTCGTCTTTTTTCTTAGCTACTATACTGAACTGCCCAACTCGCCCACAGGGAAAGATGTCGTAACAATTGACGGCAGAGACTGGTATCTGTTTCCACCCACTCCAGCCTAAGCAGTTGCGGACTCTGACCAAGACGGTACCTCCTGCGTCGCCTGTGGAGCGAATCTGGGTGGTATTGCGACAGATGATGTTCTGAGAAGTCCCGCAGGAAAGTCCTGTGGCGGTAGGTTGGATAAGCTGCATACTGCCATAGGAAGGGGTGAAGTTCCACAATCTCCTCGATTATTTTGGTCTCCATGTAATTGCCCAACAATTCTTCTATTGTTATCAAATAATGGAGAACCAGAGGAACTTGGTTCTACAGTACCTTGGTCAAATTGTACTCTCCAATGTGTATTAATAGAATTAAGCCAATTAACTATCTGGGCAGGATTATTATCAATAGAAATTTTCATGACATCTCCTCTTGGGTGGTGAATACCTGCCGAGTTAGGTGTAGGCTGATTGTTACGCGACCAACCTGCGTAGGTAATGCCTGTACTGCCTTCGGGGGATTGAGTAAGTTGTAAGAGCGCAAAATCTGTAGGATTAGAAGCTGCTATAAAATTAGCCCCTGTGAAAGAAACAAAATTTGTCCCATCTCCACCATTGCACGAGGGACTTCTATATCTAAATCGGAAAACAAAATTTAAGGTTTGGTCTTGCTCATTGTTGCAAAACATTATCGACATTATTATCTAAACAATGAAATGCAGTTAATAGGTTAGGAACAAAGTTTTGGCAGTTATTAGTTGCATTATTTACTAATGCACCTGAGCAGAATCTATCGCCATTAGCTAATAAAAGCATAGCTACTGCATTCGATTCTTGTTGCCAATTATTACCCGCGGGGCAATTAATATTGACATTACAAGAACTGGACTGACCAAACCCCCCGCTCATGGCTTGAAACATATCTTTGTAAGCGTGAATCACCTTATTAATATGTAATATGCTTGCTTCTTTGATTTCTAAGGGTTCGTAGAGTTCTAAGATGATACTTTCTCCTTGAATCAAATCCGTAGCAAATACACCTGCTTTGTTATTTTCACGAGCAGTAATAGGACCTATTTCCATACTTTTCTCTGCATTGTAGATAAATAGCTCTGCACCTTCTGCTAATTTGAATTGGTCAAACTGGAGGTTGAGAGAATAGGCTTTTTTAGAAGTGATTTGTAATTGCCAAACTCTGCCATTAAGGGTTTCTGTCCATCTGCCATTGGAAAGACCTAAGTCTGTTTCAAAAGCGACCCCAAAGCGTGGGGGGCTGCCTTTCTCTCCATCTGCTTTGTCTTCTTGGAGCAGTTTATTGAGATTGATTTCTTTTTTTAAATCAATTTGTGTGGGGGGGGTAAATAACTGATTATCAGTTATTTTTCTTTGACTTAATTGCTGATTTTTAATCCTTTTTGTTGTTATTTGCGCACATAGCCCGTGAGCAAGAAGTAAGATAAATGAGAAAATAAATAGCTTTTTCATAAAATTTAGATGATTGATTTTAACTATTTTACTTCAAAGTAAATTTCAAAAGTCTTAGTTGTGTGTTTGGAATCTACCATGCGTTTACCTCTCGATTCATAGAAGGTTTGAGTAAAGCCTGTTCTGTATTGCCCCTTGGGAAGACTTTTGTTAGGATTCTCACAATAATCACCTGCATAAAGCCAATTATACTTTATTTCATAAGGGTATCTAACTGCGCCTATGGGATATCCGCCCTCCAGTGTAACAGAAGCCTCTTCTAAACAAGCTGCCATACCAATATATGATTCTTTTCCTTCTACTATTTTATAAACTTTGCAAAAGCCATTATGCAGAATTTCTGGCTTGAAATTGTAAAGTGCATTAAGTGTAGGGTCTCTATTGATAATCACAAAGCTAAAGGTAATATCTTCCCCTTGTTTGAAGGTAGTCGTTACTTCCCCTTTAGAGTTAAGTAGCCTATACTCAAAGTCCACAGGGAAGGGTTCGGAGTCCTTCTCACAGCCGAAGCCAGAAAGAAGCAACAGGCAAATCGCTGTCAGTACCCGTACTGAGGTAGCGTACATTTTTAATTTTTTCATCCGTTTTTTAGTTATGAATTGTGAGTTAATAATGAGTGAGTTAGGCTATGATGAAGGGAGAATTTTTTTGCTCATAATCTGTGAGGCGGTTGCGAGGCGCAAGCGATAGATTCAGGGGATTCTTTTCATGTATAGCCGTATTTCCAAAGAACTTTTTAGTATCATTGACGTAATAAAGTTAAGAAAGGTGGAGGGAAATGAAGAAAAAAGTAAGAACATTTTTTGTATGATATTGGCAGTGTCCCATCTACCTAAGAAGTAATCTTTGCGTTTAAACAATATTTTATCTTTATGGTTTTATAATTTTGTAAGCAAATAAACGCTGTTGCAAAGCAAAATCCACTTAAAACTATTTTTTTTTATATAAAAAATCTGTAAATGAAGAAGTTAATAGTATTCATATTTTTTTGTATTACCTATTATCCCGTTTATAGTCAAGATAAAATATTTACCATTAGTGCCTTTTATGACCAACTGCTGATAGGGCATCCTATTGTAAGGCAGGCAAATCTACTTTCAGAGTTTGGTCGCCAAGAAATCCGTTTGGCACGTGGAAACTTTGACCCCAAATTATATTCTACTCTCGAAGCAAAAGAATTTAAAAATACCCAATACTTCAACACTTGGCAGTCCGAAGTAAAAATTCCTACGTGGTTAGGAGTGGACTTTAAGGCTGGTTTTGAGCGAAATAGCGGTGTTTATCTTAATCCTTCAAGTACCGTACCTTCCTCTGGTTTGGCGTATGCAGGCATCAGCATACCTATTTTGCAAGGAATGCTCTTTGACCAAAGACGAGCTGCACTCCGCGAAGCCCAGTATTTCAAAGAAATTGCCGAAGCAGATAGAATCAAAACCATCAACAAGGTGATTCTGCAAGCTACCAAAGATTATTGGTTTTGGTTTTTGGCTTATCACCAATTACGAATCAATCAAAATGGGTATGAATTGGCAAGAGTACGCTATGAGGCGGTAGTGGACAGAATTATTCAGGGAGATTTGGCTGGCATAGACTCTGTAGAGGCAAAAATTATTGTGCAACAAAGGGAGGTAGCTCTTAGGGAATCAGAAGTAATACTGACTAATGCTCGCCTTATTTTGTCCAATCACCTTTGGGACGCTCAGAGCAACCCTATAGAATTGCAGCCCGATGTCGTGCCTACCACTAACCTCAACGAGGTAGATATAAAAATGAGCTTAGAAGAACTCTTGGCTTTTGCCCGCCAAAATCACCCTGAAATAGTAAAACTTAACTTCAAAATCAAGCAGTTAGCTGTAGGGCGAAGGTTAGCAATAGAAATGCTTAAGCCTGTGGTAAACCTGAATTACAATTTTTTAGGGCAGAGTCCATGGTTTGATGAAAGTAATCAAGGGGCTTTTTTCCGAAACAATTATAAGTACGGCATTGACTTTTACTTTCCCTTGTTGTTGAGAAAAGAAAGAGCCAAATTACAACAGACCAACATTAAATTGCAACAGACCCAATTTGAACGGAATCAGGTCAATAGGGAAATTTTTAACGAAATTAATGCGATTTACAATGAGCTAAAAAATCTTGAAAACTTGCTTAAAATCCAAGAAAGCATGGTTAATAACAACCGAATTTTGCTCACAGGTGAACAGGAAAGGTTTACTTTGGGGGAAAGTTCTTTGTTCTTAGTCAATACGCGGGAAACCGCTTTTCTAAGTGCAGAACTCAAATTCATAGAGTTACAGTTTAAATATGCCAAAGCAAAGGCTGAGTTGCTCTGGGCAGCGGGAAGAGGCATAGAATAAATTTTTCTCTTAAAATTTGTTCTAATCATAAAAACTTGCTTTTTTTGGGGAAAAAAATTAAGAGAAATGACCCATCAAATCTTATCTACTTGGCGAAACAACTTTTGGTGTGAGCATCGCTTGCATGAGTGGTTAGCCATTGGATAAGGTTATCAGAATAGATACTTTTAAAACGGCTTGCTGTTCATGCGAAACAGCAAGCCGTTTTTTGTTTTAAAATAAATTATATAACTATATGAAAATCTTAGTATTAGACAATTACGATTCTTTTACTTATAATTTGGTACACTTGCTCAAAGAGTTAGGACATTCGCCTGAGGTAGTCAGAAATGATAAGATTAGTCTTGAGGAAGTAGGTGGCTATGACAAAATCCTGCTTTCTCCCGGTCCGGGCGTACCAGAGGAAGCAGGTATTATGCCTGATTTATTAAAAAAATACAGCCCAAGCAAAAGTATTTTAGGAGTTTGTTTAGGACACCAAGCGATTGGAGAGGCTTTTGGGGGAAGCCTGACCAACCTCAGCGATGTATTTCATGGAGTAGCTACCAAAACCAGCATTTTGGACAAAGAAGAAAAGTTATTCCAAAATATTCCTGAAAAAATTGCTACTTGCCGCTATCACTCTTGGATAGTCAATACGTATGATTTGCCTGATTGTCTGCAAATTACAGCAGTAGATGAGTATGGCAACATCATGGCACTAAGGCATAGAGAATACGATGTCAGAGGGGTACAGTTTCACCCAGAATCTTATATTACAGAATATGGCAAACAAATGATTTACAACTGGTTAAACAACTAACAACATGAAAGAAATTTTAAATCACCTTTTTGAATACAAGACGCTGAGTAAGGAGATTTCCAAAGAAGTGCTGATGAACTTGGCTCAGGGAAAGTACAACAACAGTCAAGTAGCCTCTTTTATCACTGTTTTCCTGATGCGTAGCGTAACGGTGGAGGAACTCAGTGGCTTCCGCGAGGCGATGATGGAGTTGTGTATTCCCCTCGATGTGAGTGCTTATAATACGATTGATGTTTGCGGGACAGGCGGCGATGCCAAAGATTCCTTCAATATCAGTACGATAACAAGTTTTGTAGTCGCAGGGGCAGGGCAGATGGTCGTCAAGCATGGAAACTATGGTGTATCCTCAGTTTCAGGTTCTTCTAATGTCTTACAGTATTTTGGATACAATTTTACCAATGATAAAGATTTTCTAATCAGAAAGTTAGAAACTTGTAATATTTGCTTTCTCCACGCTCCTCTGTTCCACCCTGCTATGAAGAACGTAGCCCCTGTTCGCAAGGAATTAGGTGTAAAAACCTTTTTCAATATGCTGGGACCTATGGTCAATCCTGCCAATCCCAATAATCAGTTTGTGGGCGTTTTTAGCTTAGAATTGGCTCGTTTGTACGGTTATTTGTATCAGGGATTGAATAAAAACTATGCGATTGTTCACTCCTTAGATGGCTATGATGAGATTTCGCTGACAGGGAATTTTAAAGTAATTGGGAATGAGGGAGAAAGAATTTTACACCCCAGAGATTTGGCGATGCACCAATATACCCCTAAGGACTTGTATGGAGGAGAAACCGTAGAGGAAGCAGCAAAAATTGTGGAAAAAGTCTTAAGCGGCGAGGGGTCAAACGCACAAAACGAGGTAGTAATTGCCAATGCAACTATTGCTTTGAAAACTGCACAACCCAAACTAACTATGGAAGAAGCAAAAGAAAAAGCGGAGGAGGCTTTGTTTGGAGGAGAGGCAAAGAAAGTGTTTTTGAAGTTGATAGAGAACTGAAACTGCATTAGATGTAGGTCTGACTTTCTAAGTCAGGCACTATTTTATCAAAAAAGTCCTAAACTTTTTCCAAGTTTAGGACTTTCAAGTTTAGCACTTTGGAAATATCTAACGGACAAACTATGCCTCGTTAGTTTTTCCTTTGAGTTCTCTTGGAACAGTTACCGTAGCGACTGTTACCGCAGGGTTAGTCAATATTTCAAAACCCTCTGCCTTAGCATCAGAAATTCTTACAGATTTGCCTAAGTCTAAGCCAGAAACATCTACCGTTACTTGAGAAGGTAAGTTCTTTGGCAAGGCTTTTACTTTTACTCTTTCTATTTTTTGGAAAAGTTTACCCCCTTTTTGCACGCCGGGAGCAGAACCTACCAAACGCAAAGGCACTTCCAACTTTACAGGCTTATTCTCATCTAATTCCAAAAAGTCAGCGTGTAATATAATCTCATTGACTGGGTGGAACTGGATGTCTTGCAAGATACATCTATAAATATCTCCCTCAATGTTCAGCTCTACCTCATATACTTCTGGCGTATAAACCAATTTTTTAAACATAATCATGGGGATAACACAGTGTATGTGTTGTTTGCCACCATAAACTACCGCAGGCACCATCGCCTCCTTACGCAATTCTCTTGCGTTTGCTTTTCCGAGATTTGCTCTTTTATACCCTATAATCTCTAATTTTTCCATTTGAATAAAAATATTAATTGTAAAAAAGAAAATTGAAAACTTGATGCCTCAAAATTATTTAAAAACAACTCCTCAGTCATCAATTATCTTTATTTAGCCTTATATAAACAAAGTGCTAATAGATTCTTGGTCATTGATTTTCCTGATAGCCCTTGCGAACATATCTGCTACTGAAAGTACTTTGATTTTCTCAAAATCGCCTTTGGGGGGAATAGTATCCGTAACAGCTACTTCTTCTAATGCAGAATTAGCAATATTGTTTATCGCATTACCAGAGAGAATCGCATGAGTGCAAATTGCCCTTACGCTTTTTGCACCTTTTTCTTTCAAGATGTCAGCTGCCCTGCAAATCGTTCCTGCAGTATCTATCATATCATCTACTAAGATGACATCTGCTCCTTCTACATCTCCAATTACCTGCATAGAAGCCACCTCATTAGCTCTTTTCCTGTGCTTGTCGCATATTACCAAATCCGCATTAAAATAGCTCGCATACATTCTTGCCCTGCTTACCCCACCTACATCAGGGGCGGCAAAAGTAGGTGTAATTTTGAGTTGCTTGATGTATGGAGCAAAAATAGTAATGCCATTCAAGTGGTCGACAGGAATATCAAAAAAGCCTTGAATTTGTCCTGCGTGCAAGTCGCAAGTAATTACCCTGCTTGCTCCCGCCGCAGAGATAATATTTGCTACCAACTTAGCGGCAATACTCACTCTTGGACGGTCTTTGCGGTCTTGGCGTGCATAACCAAAATAAGGAATCACTACATTCACGTATTCGGCAGAAGCCCTTTTTGCTGCATCTATCATCAACATCAGTTCCATAAGATTGTCAGCGGGAGGACAGGTAGATTGAATCAGAAAAACGTGTTCCCCTCTAATAGATTCGGTAAAAGCAACAGAAATTTCTCCATCGCTAAACCTATTCAATTCGACTGAACCTAATGGCTTTCCGTAAGAATGAGCTATTTTTTCCCCAAGTTCTGCAGTTGCCGAGCCTGCATACAACCTTACTGATGACATGATGCTATGGTTTATAAATAAAGAATCCTGAAACTACGTTCAGGATTGATGCTTTTAGTTGTTCCATCTGGGGTCGAACCAGAACTCTTCTGAACCAAAATCAGACGTGTTGCCAATTACACCATGGAACAGTTTTTATTTCATTGAATTGCGGTGCAAAGATACGATACTGATTTTTATTTCCAAAACATTTTTTAATTTTTTTGTTGCCGTCAATAAAAACTTCATCTCCTGTACTTATCAAATTAGTGCTTCATCTTTCCTGTCAAATCACCTTCCTGACGTCAGTATTTTGCTTGCATAACATTCTAATTAGTGTTGCTCATTGCCTTTAACGCCAACAAAGCAAGAAGATAGTGATTTATTTTTCCCTTGCTTTAAGGTTTGAAAAGGATAAAAATAATTACTCCAACGATTGATGCTGCTACTATGAAAGCAATAAAGCCCAAAATATAGGCAAAAAATGCTTTTACATAATTTACTATCCTTTTGCCATCGAAAAACTGTCCCATAGCCCAAGTGCTATAAAATGCACCTATTACCGTTGCAACTTCTATAAAATTAAACTTCATTAATACTTGAAGGACAGCAAAAACAAAATAAATCAACATAAACATACCGACTACATAACAACAGAGTATCAAAATTTCAAAAAAATTGAACTGATACTTTCTGAACAACAGCTTGTTCCAGAATGCTATAAAAAAGCCTGCTAATATATTTGCATATTCATAGTTTCCTTGTATAAATCTCATAACCGATACCGCTTCCGTCTGTTCTAATCCCATATCTGCTATATACTTATCCTCAAAGTGGGTGAGACGATTGAATAATGAATAAATAACAGATGTAACAATAACAAAAGTGAGTGGCTTGATGAGTTTATCTCTGTTTCCTGCAAGAAAATCCCTAATACTGCGACCAGGACGCATAATAAGTTCGCGAATGGTGTAAAAAATACCTTTTTCCAACTGAAATACTTTCCCGATTTCACTCAAGATGTAGAGTCCATCGATTCTCGCAGGATTTGCCGCTTGCCCACAATTAGGGCAAAAGTTCTGGGCTACCTCGCTATTACAATTTTTACAGTTCATCATTACATTAGTCAAATATAGGTAGTTGGTTTGATTTTTCTTGCTTGGTTTTACAAATTGGAACAGGGCAGGAATCTTTAGATAGAAAAGCCCACTACAATCTTTTGAGTGGGCTTTGTGAAAATTATACCTTTACTATCTTGCTTGTTGTGGGTTTTGAAACCTTTGAGTAAGTTGGGCAAGTTTTATAGGCACAAGAAGTTGCTCCTAATAAACAAAGTGCAGCAATAGCTACTAAAATTCTATTTTTCATGAGAAATAATGAGTTATGAGTTATGTAATGATATTTAGATGTTAGATATTAAATGTTTGGATTGTTATTGTAAAGACCAGAAACTAAAAACGACGAGCTTTTCAAACTATCATCAAATTGCACCCTCTTACGTCTGCATTGTCATAACGCCCTAACACTTTAAAATGTTCATGGTCTATCAAAGTTCCCAAATCTTTTGTTTCTATAAAAGCACAAGAATCTATATTTGCTAAGTCTATCACATTGATTCCCCCATTTTTCACATGTCCTCCTACCTCAAAAGGGTCATTCACATCACGCAAAAGTACTTTCATAAAAGGAGGACATCGGAAAATCCCATCCTTTATAGCATAAGCCTGCGAAAGTAACTCCGTCATGCCATACTCTGAATGAATTTGTTTAACATTGAATGCCTCTTTGAGTATCTGATGCACCTCCTCCCTAATCATTTCTTTTCTTCTTCCCTTCATTCCTCCTGTTTCCATGATAACTACATGAGATAAGTCCATAGAATAATGCTCTGCAAAATCTAATAACGCAAAAGTTACACCAATCAAGATAGCTTTTTGTTTTTTTTCTTGTAATTTTCTTAGACAGTCTATCATTTCTTGTGTATGTTTTAAATAAAAACCAGAGAAGTTTTCTCCTTGCTCATTTGCTTTTTTACTGCTTTCTATAAAACTTTTTACCATGTAAACCAAAGAAGAATTAGCCCGCTCTATATAAGAGGGTAATAAAGCAAAAAACTGATAATCAGCTAATTTTCCATAATTAGCTTCAAAAATAGTTCTCGCAACGTTTTGGTAAAAATTGCCGTCTAAGAGGTAATGCTTACTATTTTGCATTCCAGTAATACCACTGCTCTCAAAAATAGTTTCTACGGGAGCATGATGACTGAGGACTTGGTGCGTTTTGAAAAAATCTATCGGTAAAAAAGGAATTTCTGATAACTTTTTTACCTGATTTTTGTCAATAGATAAAGCGGCGAGGTAAGCACGATAGACGGAATTATAGGTAGCTTGGAAATAAAATGCTTGGAGTGCATACTGTTCAAAATTGGAAGGTGTAATTCTGAAGAGTGCATTTTTAAAATTTTTCGTAAATTGCGTTGTATTTATTTCTGTTCCAAGTTTCACTTTGACTATTATTTCTTTTTTTGAATATACATTCAGTAAAATTAAATAGGGATTGCCTTGGGCAATAGCTTAAATAAATTTAACTTTCAGTAATGATGAATACCACAAAAATAATTATTTTACTTTGTTTTCTAAGCCTTTTGGCGACAGCTTGTTTCAAAGAGCCTAATTATGCTGATACACCAGCGATTGCATTTGAGTCTATTAGAAATGTGCCTATCAATAATGGCTCTGACTCGGTCATTATTACGATTGCCTACCAAGACGGGGACGGGGACATGGGGCTTTCCTCTACTGATACGATGCCTCCTTTCCAACGCCTCGTAAGTGGGCAACCCAATCAGTTTTATAATAATTATTTCCTGAATATTTATAAAAAAGTAAGAGGAAGCTATGTACCTGTGAGGTTTGTTGAGCCATCATTTACTCTAAATGGTCGCTATCCAAGATTAAATGGTTCAAGAAAATCTGCCATTGAGGGGACTTTAAAGTATAGCTTTGTATTTTTTTATGTTTTTAGCAATGCTTACACGCCCAGCATTTCTCGAAATGATACTGTTAAGTTTGACGTGCAGGTAGTAGATAGGGCTTTGAATAAAAGTAATATTGTTGAAACACAAGAGATTATTATTGGAAGGTAATCATTTACTTTTCTTTATGTCCTCTAAGCTGGTTTTATAATCTTTGAAATGTGCTATTTTCAATTGCAAAAAATTTTTGAATAATTTTTAGATTTAATTTTTGAATATTAAGTATTATTCTATTAGATTTGTTATACAAAAACTTAGAAAAATAATAAATACCCTTACATACCAAATCTATTAATTCTTAAAATAATGCTTAAAAATCATGGAGGACTACAACAGGGTTATTGAATCTCTTAGTGTTAGGTTCATCAAAGCAAAGGAATTAGAAATTGTACACCCAGTAAAAGTGGCTAATGCTTATGATGTAGAAAATACCTTAATCTTACTCAACAAAGGGACAATGGCATTTGGGGCTGAGAATGAAAAAGTCAATGAGGGAGAGCTTTTATTTCTTCCCGCAGGGAAGATGGTGTCTGTTACCTATGGAAGCAATAGCCCTACGGTGCATACTATTAGCAATGAGGACTTTATCACAAGTAGAGAAAAATATCTTAGGAAAAAAGCAGAAAATAACAGTGCAGATTATTTTTCTTATATCACTTTTGATGCAAAAGTTTTTGATTCTGTTAGTCTTTTTACCTCTTTGGACGTACCTCCATTCATTATTAGATACCATAAATTAGCCAATTTAGTCAAAGACATTGTAGAAGAAACTCATCATGAATATGCGGGCAAGAATCGCGTAGTGGCGATTTATACCGACCAAATCGTTATAGAAATCATTAGGTATATTCTCAAAAATCAGTTGTTTGTTGAGAAATTGGCGACCAATAGCACCTATTTCAAAGACCCACGCCTAATAGATATTTTCTCTTTTATCAAAGAAAATCTTAGTGATGACCTATCTAATAAAGTATTGGCAAATGTTGCCAACGTATCAGAAGACTATGTAGGTCAATACTTTAAGATGATGACAGGCATCAATCCCCAAGACTACATAGAATATCAACGCATGGAAGCAGCAGTAAATCTTCTGCGCACCACCAAGAAAAGCATCAGAGCAATAGGCAATGAAGTAGGTTATAAAGATACTGCTTATTTTTGTCGCCGTTTCAAGATGATGTTTGGTATCCCCGCAGGTAAAATGCGCCGTAGAGAATCTACTATGAGTATGTAAAAAGTTCTGCGTATCGTTTATCTGCTTTTAAATCGCCACAGCATTCCTATTTTTCTCTAAAGCGGCATCTATATAATCAAAGGTAGAAAGTATCTGTGCCTTCCCGTTGATGATAGCGATGTCATGCTCAAAATGAGCTGATGGCTTACCGTCAGCCGCTACTATTGTCCAGCCGTCAGCCAGTTGCTTGACATCTTTCTTCCCTAAGTTTATCATAGGCTCTATTGCTAACACTACTCCATTCTGTAAGACGGGACCCGTTCCTCGCTTCCCAAAATTAGGTACCTCAGGACCTTCGTGAAGCATCTTCCCTACCCCATGCCCTACTAACTCTCTTACGATGGTAAAGCCATTTTTCTCAGCGTGTTGTTGGATAGCATAGCTAATATCACCCACTCTTTTTCCTACTTGCATTTGCTCTATACCTAAGTACAAACATTCTTTGGTAACTTTGAGTAGTTTCATCACCTCAGGTTTCACCTCCCCAACAGGAAAAGTATAAGCATGGTCACCATAAAAATCATTTTTAATAACTCCGCAATCTACTGAAAGCACATCACCATCTCTGAGTTCTCTCTTGCTTGGAATCCCGTGTACTATCTCACTATTCACTGACAGGCAGAGGGTTCCGGGGAAAGGAGGTGCATCAGACCCACTCGGATGTCCTTTGAAGGCGGGTATGCCGTGATTATCTCTGATAAATTCTTCTGCTAACTTATCTAAGTACTCCGTAGTAATTCCCGGTCTTATCTCACTTGCTATCAAGCCTAAGGTTTTGGAAACCAACAATGCACTTTCCCTGATTGCTTCTATCTCTTTTGCTGTCTTGTAGATGATAGGTAATTTTTTGTCAAATCTCATATATTTTATTTGACTCGCTGAGTCTTCTGCTTAAAAATAATTTAAACTGCAAAGTTAAACAAAAAATTTTTTTTGCTAAACTTTATTTAACTCAATTAGCTTACTTTATCATTTTACTTCTCTTCCTCAGCATCATACGCATCATAGTTGTCATAAATATCTCCTTCCTCATCTTCTATCGAGTTCATTTTGGCATCTTGTATCTCACTATTGCTATTATCCTCTGTGAGAAAGAGCAGAGGATTTTGCTTTTCCTCTGAGTTATTCATTTGTTTTTCCATAAGCTAATTTTGATTTAAGTTTAATTAGTTGTAAAGTTAGGTATGAAATTGTATGGAGTAATTTTGTAAAAATACACATTCTCACAAAAATATACTACAGGTTTTAAATATAGAAGGCTTGCTCGGTCATTTTTTGCAAACCGACAAGTTTACTTTCTCTATCGCGATTGCTTTAACATTAGTTTTTCCCAAAAAAATAGCATTTTTGCAGGTGTATTTATTTATACCCAAACAAAATTAGTTTGTGAATTTATTTGAGTGAAAAAGTATTATTATCAATTTTTTACTTCTGACAGATTTACGAAACTTGTCAGAGGTGAATATAAACCAATAAACTTCGTTTTGTATGCCAAATTTACAAGAAAAACCGCTTAAAACTTGGTTAGAAATTCCTAATGATACTGATTTTAGTATATATAACCTGCCTTATGGCATTTTTGGTTCTTCTGACAACCCTCAAAAAAGGGCTGGCATAAGAATAGGAGATTACGTCATTGATTTGAGCGCATTGGCTTATGCAGGTTTGCTTGATACCCTTGCTTTTGATATACAAGTTTTTGAAAAAGAGGCACTTAATGATTATATCAGTTTAGGGAAACATATCCACCAACAACTTAGGGCAAGGATTACAGAATTATTGCTATTGGGTAATGAAGAACTTAAAAATCAAGCAGATAAAATACTAATACCTACAAAAGAGGCTACTATGCACTTGCCTGTGCGAATAGGAGATTACACAGATTTTTACTCCAGTGAAGAACACGCTACCAATGTAGGAAAAATGTTTCGCGACCCTGCTAATGCCCTTTTGCCTAACTGGAAACATCTGCCCGTAGGTTATCATGGAAGAGCATCCTCGATTGTAGTTTCTGGTACGGCTTTTCATCGCCCTTGGGGGCAGATAAAACCTGCTGACCAAAATATGCCTTTGTTTAAACCCTCTCAAATGCTTGATTTTGAGTTGGAAATGGCTTTTATTATCGGAAAATCTACTCCATTAGGGCAAAGAATAAGCACCTCAGAAGCAGAGGATTATATTTTTGGTTTGGTACTTTTTAACGATTGGTCTGCTCGCGATATTCAATCTTGGGAATACGTACCTCTGGGTCCTTTTTTGGGTAAAAACTTTGCTTCTTCTATCTCCCCTTGGATTGTTCCCTTAGAGACATTAGAGCCGTTTAGGATTGAATCTCCCAAGCAAAGCCCCGAGGTACTGCCGTATTTGAAGTTTGAAGGACAAAAAAACTATGATATTCACTTAGAAGTAGCTATCCAAGCTCAAAATAGCCAAGAAAAAATAGTCTGTCAGTCCAATTTTAGATACTTGTATTGGAATATGTGCCAACAGTTAGCCCACCATACCGTCAATGGTTGCAATGTAAACGTTGGGGATATATGTGCTTCTGGGACGATTAGTGGTAAGGAAAAAGAAAGTTTCGGTTCTATGCTCGAGCTTACTTGGCGAGGCGCAAACCCTATTCCTATGCCTGACGGAACAGAACGCAAATTTCTCCATGATTACGATACGGTCATTATGCGTGGCTATGCCCAAAAAGACCATATCAGAGTAGGTTTTGGGGAGGTAAGTGGGCAGGTACTTCCTGCTACTGAATATGTTGGATTGCCAAAATAAGTATAAAAAATGATGCATTAATCTTACTTCATTTTTTGTCTTTTGATTAAGTAAGGCAAAAGAATTTGGTCTATACTTTTACCGATGTCTGCCTCTATGAAGTCTATTTTGTACTGACCACACCTGAGTTTAAGGCGTTGGAATTTATTGACAATGTTTTCTTTGTAATATTCTTTGATTTGGTTAGGGTGGATTTTTACCTTTTCATTGGTTTCTAAGTCTATAAATTCGTAAGGTCGCTCAGCAAACTCAAAGTTGAGTTCTGTTTTTTCATCTACGACATGGAAAAGCAGTACTTCGTGCTGATTGTGTTTGAGGTGCTGCAAAGCAGAAAATAATTCTTCTTGTTGTGAAGTATTCTCCAGCATATCACTAAAAATAATTACCAAAGAACGCTTATGAATTTTATCAGCAATTTGATGAATTACCTGAGCGGCAGAGGTTTTTTTGTATTGAGGTACTTGCTCAAACAGTTGTTGGAGTTTGACAAAGAGATTATGGATATGCGAAGGAGTAGATTTGACAGGCGACTGCCATTCTATCTCTTCGGAAAAAGTCGAGATTCCTACTGCATCTCTTTGTTTTTGAAGCATATAAGCAAGGCAAGCTGCCGCCATGATACTGAAGCGAATTTTGCCATACGTTTTTTCAGGATAATACATAGAAGATGAGTTGTCTATAAGAATCTGACATCTTAGGTTGGTTTCCTCCTCGTAGCGTTTGGTATAGAGGCGGTCAGTTTTGGCATACACTTTCCAATCTATATGACGAGTGCTTTCGCCTGTATTGTAGAGGCGATGTTCCGCAAACTCCACAGAAAAGCCATGATAAGGGGACTTATGCAAACCCGTGATGAAACCTTCCACCATTTGCTTAGCAAGCATTTCTATATTGCTGTATTCTTTGACTTTGCTTAAATCAATGGGCATCGGACTTAAAATAATAGTGTGAAAAACAAATTTACAGGAATATTTGAATAAAAAATGCTTTTATGAATCTTTAACGTATGAGGCTGGAGAATAGGGTATCTAAACTGATAAAAGTCTGATACCCTATTACTGTAACTTATCAGAATCTCAAACTCAACTGCATCAAGAAGTTAAACCCTGCTTGGGGATAATAATAATTCTGGCGAATAGTTTGATTCTCATAGATGTAGCCAAAGGTATAGCCATTGGACTCATACAAAGTATTAAAAATATTATTCAGTAAGACAGCTATCCCTACATTTTTAGCAAATTTTGGCATATCAAAATTGTAAGACAAGCGAATATCGTTAGTAAAATAAGGATTTAGCTTCCTGCTTTCATTCTGCGTATTGTCCAAATATTGTCTGCCTACATACTTGCTCAAAATTGCCACATTAAAATCTCTGAACAGGTTGATATTCAGACTTGAACCAGCAATCACCGAAGGAGAAAAGGCAATGTCTGTATTTGAGTAAGCAATTTTTTCCTGCTCGCCTGTATCGTAATTATCCAAAAACTCATTGAAGTTTTGGATTTTATTACGGCTCAAAGTCATATTCGCTTCCCATTTTACTTTGTCTGCTATCTGCCAGCCCCCTACCAATTCTATGCCCATGCGGTAACTTTTATCTATGTTACTGCGAATATACGCCCCTACGTCATTGATTTGCCCCGTCAGCACCAGCTGATTTTTGTAGTTCATGTAATAATAGTTAGCTGTAAATGAGAACTTTGAGAAAGCGGCACTGTATCCCACTTCTAAGTTTTGTAAGGTTTCGTGCTTAGGACGGCTTTGTGGGGTAGATTGGGTAAAGTCATCGCGATTGGGTTCTCTATTCCCCACAGAGTAAGAAGCGTAAAATTCGTGATTATCAAGTAGGTATCTCGCACCAAACTTAGGATTAAAGAAAGTAAAATTAGCCGTCTGAGTAACATTCCTTTGCTCATTATCAAAGCCTAAGAAAGAATAACTAATCGTCCTTACTTGCAAATCTACAAAGCCAAATAAGTTTTCCACAAATTGATAATTAGCTTTGGCAAAGGTGTTGAAATCGGTTTTGGTAGCATCGTTGTCATAGTAGCGATGCCTGATGTTTCCATTGCTAGCAAATCTTGCCCAAATTACCTCGCCAAAATGCTTGCCTTCGTACTTGTTCCATGCTCCACCAGCTTGGAAATCTAATACAGGACTTCCCAATAAGGATTTTTCGCTCTTATAGTTCAAGAAATATGTCCAACCGTAAAAATCGTTATCTAACCAACGGCGGCGAATCAAATCTGTATTTTTAATAGTTTCAGAACCAATTTTCACCTCATCTAAACCATATCTGTTTAGTTTTTCATCTTCTCTGTACTGCTCAAAGTAGCCTCTGCCTTTGGTGTAGTGCAAAGCGGTATTGAGTTTCCAACGGCTACCAATATCCTGATTATAAATAAGTTGGTAGTGGTCTTGCTGATAGTTGTCTATTTCGTTCTCGTAGGTAAGTTCGTTGTAAGTGCGATTGCCTTGTCGCAAAATTTCCTCTGGCACACCGTTCCATGCTTGGTAGGTACGTTCCTGCCCAGAGAATACATTGGCAGTAATACTCCCCTTATTCAAATCGTAAACCCCTGAAAGATAAAAAGATTTCAAATCAGAAAAAGCCCTGTCAATGAATCCATCAGAGGTGATTTTGGACAAACGTCCCATCATTCGGAAGTTTCCAATTTTGCCTGTATTAAAAATGCCGTTGTGCTTCCAAGTATTGAAAGAACCATAAGCATTATTCATCTCTGCACTCGCTTCCGTAGAGGGTGCATCGGTAGAAATATTTACGCTTGCCCCGAAAGCACTGCCTCCATTGGTAGAAGTCCCTACGCCTCGCTGAATCTGCAAACTGCTGACACTGCTGGCAAAATCGGGCATATTCACCCAAAAAACACCTTGAGATTCCGAATCGTTGAGTGGAATTCCGTTGATAGTAACATTGATGCGCGTAGGGTCGCTTCCTCTGATTCTCATGCCTGTATAGCCCACGCCTGCCCCTGCATCAGACGTTGTAACTATGGATGGCGTAAAATTGAGCAAAATAGGCAGGTCTTGACCCAAATTTTGTTTTTGCAGTTCTTGTTTTTCTATGACTTGATTAGTAATTGGGTAATAGCGCGTGCCATAGACATACGCAGAGCCAAACTGGTCTATGTGTGTATCTACTTGCATTTTTACCTCTAAAAAAATATCCTTCTCTATGACTTTTACTATCTTTTCTTGATGCTTGAAACCTACATGAGAAAATACTAAGGTATATTCTCCTTTGGCAACTTCTAACTTGTACTTTCCTTCTGCATCTGTTACCGTGCCTTTACTTGTTCCTTTGATGAGGATATTTACAGCGGGCATACTTTGTTTATCTTCCTCTGAAATTACTTTTCCCGAAATACTAAATTGTGCATAGGCAGAGAAGGTAAAGAAAAGAAAAAATAATGCCATTAGGCATGAAATCTTTGTAATCCCTTTTTTTTCTACAAAGCGGTCGTTCCTAACGGAACTTAATACACTTTTATTCTTCCTGTTTCTATGCGTTTTCTTCGCCTTTGCGTGTGTTTTCACTCGCAAAGCTAATACATCGCTTTCTTTTCCTACAAAGCTGTCATTTCTCATGGAGAAACTATTATTTGGATTCCAACTTTCTAAGTCAGTGGTTATACGAGTTAGCAACTCGTATTCCTTTTTAGAATTGTGATTAAAAGATTTTGTCATCATTGTAATAATAATGTGAATAGTTAAATAATTGATAAATAAACTATTGGGCTATTTACAATGATGGAAGGGCGAGAGAATTAATTACGAATTAAGAATTATAAATTATGAATGTATTAAATTCATAATTTGCTAATTCATCATTTATAATTATGATGTTCCTACGGCGGCATTATCCGCATCAGGTTCTATGGGTATAATCTCAGCCTCCCATTATGGGTAGCACCCCAGTTTTGCCAATAGGCAATGGATTGGTTTTACGTAAAACTTGGTACAAAATTAGATAACATCAAATTAAAAAACAAATTTCCCTGCTATTCCCCGTAGCAAATTTGTTTTTCATTAGATAAATACGTACCTTTATTGGACTATAAAAAGAAATTTTTGCTTTTTTTTAACAACTTTTACATTTTAAGTAATATTTGTAGAGGAAATAGGCAAAGTCTTAGTAGAAAAATCGTAAACTTGTAATTCAAATTAAGAATTACCCTCAAATTTACCACCATTTACTTATGTAAGGTTTTTATTCCTTATTTCAATATTTTGAAAAGTTTTTACATTGACAAAATGATGCTTACCAGTCTTTACATTGTTCTGATTGGTTTTTTTATACATTCACTACTTTCAAAGCAAGGGTTTATTTTGCGGTTGGGGCGTTACTTTGTTTGCCTTGCTTGTTTTTTTGGATTTAGTATTTTAGTACAACAGTCCACTATTTTGGCTCAATCCTTAGAGCCACAAAAGTCCCTTACTCAATACCTTCTCCATAATTGGACTACCGAAAATGGCTTGCCCTCCAATACGCTCAATAAACTTATTCAAACTCAAGACGGCTATATTTGGGCGGCAGGGTATAACGGTTTAGTGCGGTTTGATGGTACGTATTTCACTGTTTTTAATAGACGTAATACAGCTGCTTTACTAACCAATTCTATTTCAGATTTTTATGAAACTGCTGACGGCAAACTATGGATAGGAACATCGGGAGGTGGTTTGGTACTTCATGAAAAAGATAGCTTCCGAATCTTGCAAACTAAAACTATCTTTAATTACCCAATAGAAAAAATTTTCAAAGACAATACCAATAGGCTTTGGGTCGGCACGCGAAGTGAGGGAGTATTTTCCTTTGAGGGTGGGGACTTCAAAACCTATAATGCTATTGAGCCACTTAGAGATGTTTCCGTAAAAACTATTGTTCAGGATAGTCAAGGAACTATTTGGTTTGGTACAGAGGGCAAGGGTTTAGTGCGTTTTGCTGATGAAACTTTTGACAATTTTACTACTAAAAATGGCTTAGCAGACAATGAAATTAATCACCTGACTATAGACCGCAAAAATAGGCTTTGGATAGGTACTGCCAAAGGTCTGAGCTGGCACGATGGCAAACAGTTTTATAGCCTTGCATCATTGAAAGACCTGACTATCAATAAAATTCTGATAGATAAATATGATTGCCTTTGGCTGGGAACAACCAGAGGGCTTTATCGTCTGAAGCCTAAGGAAGATAATACTTGGGAGATACAAGTGCTTTCAGAGGATAATGGCTTGCCTTACAAAGAAATCACAGATTTGATTTTTGATAAAGAGGGTAATTTGTGGATTGCGACATATCGTGGAGGGCTTTGCCGCTTACAAGACGGCAAGTTCACCAATTACACAGTCAGAGACGGTTTGAGTTCCCAGCCGATTAGTAGCGTTTGCGAATACAAAGAAGGACAGTATTTAGTGGGGACAGATGTGGGCGTAATTCATTTGATTGCAGAGAACAAAGTCTTAAATTTCCCGACTAAAAATAGCTTAAAGTCTGAGAGAATCAGGCACTTGTATAAAGATAAGCAGGGAAATATTTGGGTAAGTACGTATATAGGTTTACTTAAAATTGATGCCCAAAGTGGACAAGAAACATTACATACAGAGGCAAATCTCCTTCCTGACAAGCAGGTAAGAGTAGTTTACGAAGATAAGAAAGGTAATGTATGGATAGGAATGAAAGTAGGAGGTTTGCTTAAACTATCGCCGACTGGGGAAAGCAAAATCTACAATAAGTTAAATATTCTTCGGTCTAATTTCATTATGTCCATCACCGAAGACCAAGAGGGCAATATGGTCATTGGTACGAATGAATCAGGTTTGATGGTTATTTCCCCGGACGAAAAAGCAACTCTTATCACTACCAAAAACGGTTTATCAAGTAATACTATTTTTAATGTCTATATAGATGGAGAAAATCGCTATTGGGTAACTACCGGCGGCGGATTAAGCCTAATTATCAAAGATAAAATTATTTCTTTTACTACTAAAGACGGATTCCCAGAGGACTCCCCGATTGATATTTTGGAAGATGATATAGGCACTTTTTGGATTCCTACTTATCGTGGAATTTTGAAAATTAAGAAACAACACCTGTTAGACTTTGCTACTACCAAATCTAAAATTACTGATTATGAATATTATGGCAAGTATGACGGCATGAATAATCAAGAATGTACGGGTACAGCGAAGTCTTTGAAGTCCTCCGACGGTCGTTTGTGGTTTCCGACTTTAGGTGGTTTAGCGGTGCTTGACCCTTTGAAAATAAAAATGAATGCACTGCCCCCTCCTATAGATATATTTAAAGTAACTATTGATAACAATGAAGTTTCTCCCCGCTTCCCCGTAGTCATCATGCCCAATCAACAACGTATTACTTTTGAATATACAGCCTTGAGTTTTTCTTCTCCTGAAAAAATAAAATTTCGTTATCGCCTAAAAAACTATGACAATGACTGGATTGAGGCAGGAAATATACGACAAGCCGTTTATACAAGCCTTCCGCCGGGCAAGTATCAATTTGAGGTGATAGCGGCAAATGCAGATGGCGTTTGGAATAAAACAGGGGATATAGTGAACATAACGGTTAAGCCTCAATTTTATCAGACTAATAGCTTTTATTTTGTCGCAAGTCTATTTATTATTTTAGCAACGGTTGGCTTGTACGCTTGGAGGCTCAATGCGGTAAAGGCACGAAGCAGAGAACTGGAAGACATGGTTACACAAAGAACCATAGAAATAAGTGCGCAAAAAGAGGAAATGGAAGCCCAGAATAGACATATTGAGGAGCAGAAACAAAAACTGCAAGAGTCCTACGATGACATTAAGATAGTCAGTAAAATTGGTCAGAAAGTAACGGCTCTCCTTAACCTTAATGAATTAGTAAGTACGCTTTACGTAAGTATTAATGAAATGATGAAAGCAGAAGGATTTGGAATAGGTGTCTATAATCCACGTATGCAACGCATTGAGTTTAAAAATTATATAGAAAATAATAAGAGTTCAGAGCATTTTTTTGAAATGTCAGAAAAAGACTTTTTATCTGTGCAGTGCTTGGAAAGACGAGAACCTATTATTATCAATGATTTATTCAAGCAATATCAAAACTATATTACTGAGCCTAAGATTCGTGGAGAAAAATACCCTCAATCGGTCATTTATCTACCCTTGCTTTTTGAAAATAAACCGTTAGGGGTTATCACTGTACAAAGTTTTGAGAAAAATGCGTACGATGACCACCATGTAACCCTTTTGCAAACTTTAGCTTCTTATATTTCTATTGCGTTGGAAAATACGAATGCCTACAAAATCATACAGGAGAAAAATGAAAATATCACAGACAGTATCCGCTACGGACTAACTATTCAGCAAGCCGCCCTGCCTTCCAATGAGTCAATTAACGAGGCTTGGCACGAATATTTTGCTTTCTTTAAGCCAAGAGATATTGTTTCAGGAGATTTCTATTGGTACAAACAATCTGATGACCGTGAGCGCATTTATTGGGCAGTAGTGGATTGCACAGGACACGGGGTGCCTGGTGCGTTTATGAGTATGCTTGGTATTACTTTTCTCAATGAGATAGTAAGTGTGCAAAAAATTTACTCGCCAGCAAAAATTTTAGAGCATCTTCATAAAAATATTCGTATTGCCCTTAACCAAGCAGATGCAAAAAATACAGACGGTATGGACATCGCACTTTGTATGTTTGAGTTTACCTCTACTGCCAACAACAATCTGAAAGAAGGAGAGGCATTGATGACCTTTGCAGGCGCAAAACTGCCTGTTTACTATGTTAAAAATGGAGAGTTCAACGAAATTAGAGGAACATTAAAATCTGTAGGGGGAAGGCAAAAAGAAGAATATCGTGAGTTTGCAGAGTTCAAAGTAAAGCTATCTATGGGCGACAGCGTCTATATTTTTACTGACGGTCTTATAGACCAAAACGATGCAGAAGGCAATCGCTTTGGTAGCCAAAAGGTAAAAGAATTAATCCAAAAATACCATCACCTGCACATGAGCCAGCAGAAAAAAATATTTGGAGAAGAGTTTGACCGATACTTGCAAGGACAAGGAGTTATTCAGAGAGATGATGTTACGCTCTTAGGTGTAAGGCTTTAGATATACTTCTATTGCTATTTTGTGATTTTCTACAAAATCGCTTACCTTTGGAGTCTTTAACATAGACTTTCTAAATTTTCCCATGAATATCATAGAAGTTAGCAATAAGGCACATCAACAAGAATTTTTATTACTTCCTGTACGCCTATACAAAAATGACCCTCATTGGATTCGCCCTTTGGATAGCGATATAGAAAAAGTTTTTGACCCTAAAAAAAATAAATACTTCCAACACGGCAAAGCTATCAGGTGGATTTTGCAAAATTCTCAAGGAGATACCATTGGGAGGGTAGCGGCATTTGTCAATGAAAAAACGGTGATGAAAGATAATGAACAGCCAACAGGCGGCATGGGCTTTTTTGAGTGTATTCAAGACCAATCCGCCGCTTTTCTGCTTTTTGATACATGCAAGCAGTGGTTACAAGCTCAAGGCATGGAAGCCATGGACGGTCCGATTAACTTTGGAGAAAGGGACAACTGGTGGGGCTTATTAGTGGAAGGATTTGATGAACCTAATTATGGCATGAATTACCATTTTCCCTATTACAAAGACTTTTTCGAGGCATACGGCTTTCAACCTTATTTTAACCAATATACTTATCGCCGCATTATCCACGAACCTGTTATTCCTTTGGTAGAACATAGAGCAAATAAAATTTTTGCAGATAAAAATTATACTTTCGAACATCTGCAAATGAAATATTTAGCTAAATATGCAGAAGATTTTAGGACAATTTACAACAAAGCGTGGGTAAAGCATGCAGGAGTAAAAGAGATGTCTAAGGAGCAAGCAACCAATATCATTAAGCAAATGAAGCCCGTTTTAGACGAAACCATAGTGTATTTTGCTTATTATAAAGGTGAACCTGTTGCTTTCTACGTCCAAATTTTGGATATGAACCAAGCTTTGCGATACATGAATGGAAAAACAGATTTGCTTGGCAAACTCAAATATTTGTGGGTGCGTTACGTCAAAGGTTTTACCAGAATTATTGGGGTGGCTTTTGGTGTAGTACCTGAGCATCAAGGCAAGGGAGTAGAAATGGCGATAGTAAAAAGCTATGCAAAGGTAGCTCACGTTCCTAATTACAAGTATAAAATTATGGATATGAAGTGGATAGGGGACTTTAACCCTAAAATGATGCGGGTGGCAGAACATGTAGGGGGCAAGATACATCGCAAGCATATTACTTACAGAAAACTATTTGATGAAAGCAGACCTTTTAAGCGTTCTCCTATTATAGACTAAGCAGGAATAAAAAAGCATGGAAAAGTAGATACTTATGCTAACAAAGTTATCCTTACCCGAAGTAAAGTTTCAGACGCAAGTCAAAGATAGTAAGACTTTTATCTTTGATGTCATCAGAAAAAAATATATCATGCTTACTCCAGAGGAGTGGGTAAGGCAACATTTTGTGCATTATCTTATTGCTAACGAGTATCCTAAATCCCTCATCAATGTCGAGAGCGGGCTGCATTACAACAACTTGCAAAAAAGAAGCGATGTCATCGTATATGACAGGCAGGGAAGTCCTTTTTTGCTGATAGAATGTAAAGCAAGTTCTGTTATGCTTACTCAGCAAGCAGTCAATCAGGCTCTTATGTATAACTATGTCCTCAAATCCAAGTACTTAGCCATTACCAATGGACTTCATCATCTCTACTACAAAATCGACTACGAAAAAGGGGGGAGTGAACTTTTGAAAGAACTTCCTCCTTTTGAGATGACTTATGACAACACTTGAGCAACAGGGAATTCTAACTGGAAGTCCCTGACTTCTATGACTAAAAGAGGATTAAAAAGAGCAATGTCTGGAAAAAAGAGGCTATCTACTTTGATTTGCTCTATGCGGCACAGTCTTCCCCAGCCATTTCCTCTGGGCTTGGTGATGAGGGTTTTACCTCTTAAATCTTGGTAAAAAGTAAAAGGGAAAAGAGAAGTAGTTATCGGAAAGGCAAATCCAAAACTTTTGACTTGTATCTGAAAAAATGTATTACCTTGCAAAGAGGCTTTTACATTTTTTGTGTGTTTATCTAATGTATTTATTTCAAAATCAGCCAATTCTTTGGGTATGCCCCAATTTTCTATGCCATTGTAAACGCTCTGCGTCGTAGAAACGTAAATCTTAGAAATATGGAAGGCTTTTTTCCCAGAAAAGTCAAACATAGAGGGAATAAAAAGTAATTCTTGGTATGCTCCTACATTAGACCTGTGGTAATCTACCAGCATGACACTTCCCACTAAACCCCAATATTTCTTGAAATAATCCTCAGAAAGAAAGGCATTACTTTTTACAAAATTTTTAGTGAATCGGTAAAGGAAGATATAACCATTTCCCTGTAATTGCCAAGGAGCAGGACTTAATCGCAAATATTCCATAAAAAATATTTAAGTTGTTCATAATTAGGCAATTTATGCTTTTATTTGTTCTCATTCCTTTTCAAATAAGACAAAGCAAAGCGAATTTTGTTCATGGAGATTTCTTCTTTCAAAAACTCAAAAATTTCTTTTACCTTTTCGCCCTGCCCAAGAGCAAGATTGGCTTCTTTTACTTTGCTGATTTCTTCTAAGTTTACAAACTGAGAAATATCTATTTTATACCCATTTTCGTACAGGTAAGTCAGGTGGGAAACTATAGTCATCGGAGATAGTTTTCTTTCCTGAGCTATTTCTTCTAACTTTTTTCCTTGCCGCCACATATCAAAGCTAAGCAGATATGTTCCTCCTGTAACCTTTTCCCCTTGTTTTATTTTTTCTAAGGCAAAATCATAGACTACTTTTAAAAACTTCCTGCCATATTGTTTGTACTTCCTTTCCCCTACCCCACTGATATTTTTCATATCTGCCTCTATCAGAGGTTTTTTCTCTGCTATCTCTGTCAATGTAGCATCTGTAAAAACCAAGTAAGGCGGTATGCCTTCTGCAAGAGCTATCTCCTTGCGAAGTGCTACAAGTTGGTCAAATAATTCCTCTTTTAGCACTTGAGAAGCAGGTTTTTCTTTGACTTCTTCTTTCTTTTCTTGGTTTTTCTGCAAAATAACAGACATTTGTACTAAGTTTACCTTCCTATTTCCAAACAGCACTTGCTTGCTTGCTTCGGTAAGTTTTAGTGTATTTCCCTCGTCATAAGCTACCTCTATCAAGCCTAACTGCAAGAGTTGCAAAAGGTATTGTTGCCAATCTGCTATGCTGATGTCCTTGCCTGCTCCGTACGTTTTGATTTGGTCGTAGTTTTTTTCTATGATTTCTTTCCTTGCCGAGCCTCTCAAAATGTCTATGAGCATACTCATACCTACTTTTTCATTGGTACGAGCTACAGCAGAAAGAGCCTTTTGCGCCACTACCGTTCCGTCAAACCAAGCAGGAGGGTTGCGGCAGACATCGCAGTTATTACAGTTGTGCAGTAAATCTTCATTAAAGTAACTCAATAAAATCTTTCTTCGGCAAATCTGAGCCTCTGCAAACTGTTGCATACGCTCCAATTTCATCAACTGTACTTCTGTATTAGGATTTTGATTGGAGGTAATCATCTCCCTCAAGGTAAGCACATCTCTATAGCTATAAAACAGCAAGGTATCGCTTTTCAAGCCATCTCGTCCTGCCCTACCTATTTCTTGGTAATAACTTTCTAAGTTTTTGGGCAAGTTGTAGTGAATTACCCACCTGACATTAGACTTGTCTATGCCCATACCAAAAGCTATCGTAGCACAGATAATCTGCGTTTGGTCGTTAATGAAAGCCTCTTGGGTGAGGTTGCGCTCCTCTGCCGTCATGCCTGCGTGATAAAAAGCAGCATTAAAGCCTTCATTTTGTAGCTTTTCTGCTAAGTCTTCAGTTCCTTTGCGGCTAAGGCAGTAAATAATCCCTGATTGGCGTGGGTGGTTTCGCAAAAAACGCTGAATTAGTCCAAAGCGATTTTGAGCAGGCATCACAGTCAAACTCAAATTAGGACGGTCAAAAGAGGCTATAAAAATCTCTGGTTCATTGAGTTTCAATAGCTGCACAATATCCTTGCGGGTAAGCTTGTCCGCAGTAGCTGTTAATGCGATGATAGGAATATGCGGAAAATACTCCCTCAATGCCCCTAATTGCGTGTACTCTGGACGAAAGTCATGTCCCCAAGTAGAAACACAATGTGCCTCATCTATGGCAAACAAGCTAATCTTTAGCTTTTTCAAAAAGTTGATAAAACCAGGAGTCATGAGTTTTTCAGGAGAAACATAGAGCAGTTTGATTTCTCCTCTGTACGCCAAATTTTCTGTGATAGCCAGCTCCTGTGTATTTTGGGTACTATTTAGGAAAGAAGCAGGAATACCATTGGCTTTTAGCCCCTCTACTTGGTCTTTCATCAAGGCAATCAAAGGGGAAATCACTACACAAAGCCCTTCCATCACCATCGCAGGAATCTGAAAACACACAGACTTTCCCCCACCTGTGGGCATAAGCACTAAGGTATCTCTTTGATAGAGAACACTTTGTACGATTTCTGCTTGCATAGGACGGAAAGTATCGTATCCAAAATACTTTTTAAGTGCTTCTTTGGCTTGGGAAAGTAATGCTGCTTGCATGATTAATTTTTTAGCTATACAAAAATACACAAAGTTGAGCAACGAATTTACAGTTGTACATGTATTTTCTTTACACTTAGTTTGCGGTTTTCCTTGCTCTTGCTTAACTTAGCCACTGTTCTCAGTTTTTGTATAGAAGCATAAATAAACTAATAAAGTCATGACAACAACCGTAACCGAAAATAACGTAGATAAGATAAAAGCCGTTTTTCAAGCACAACAACAAACTGCTATTCGCCTCCGTACAAGCACTGCTTCAGAAAGAATCAGCAAGCTAAAATTGCTTTTAAGTGCTATTCAAAAGTACGAAGCCGAGTTCCAAGAAGCACTTTACCAAGACTTTAAAAAAAATAGGACGGAAACTACACTTACAGAAATAGTCCCTTTGCAGTCAGAAATTAAGCACGCTATTAGCCAAATAAAAAGGTGGATGCGTCCTCAAAGCGTTAGTAATCCTATTCATTACTTAGGCACAAGAGCCTACGTACAGTACGAACCCAAAGGCGTTTCTCTGATTATCTCGCCTTGGAACTACCCTGTTTCTTTGACCTTAAGCCCCTTAGTTTCTGCTATTGCGGCGGGCTGTACGGCTATTTTAAAGCCCTCTGAGCTTACGCCTCATACCTCAGCGGCTTTGGGGAAAATGGTAAAAGAAACTTTTGATGAAAGTGAAGTGGCTCTCTTTGAGGGAGATGTGAACGTTTCTATGGCACTGTTGGATTTGCCTTTTAACCATATTTTCTTTACAGGCAGCCCAGCTATTGGGAAAATAGTCATGCGTGCCGCCGCTAATCATCTGACCTCTGTTACCTTGGAGTTAGGAGGCAAATCGCCTGCTTTCATAGATGAAACTGCTGACTTACAGGATACTGCGGAGAAGTTGGTCTGGGGAAAATTTGTCAATAACGGACAGACTTGCATCGCTCCGGACTATTTGCTTGTCAAAGAATCAGTACAACAACCACTCATAGAACATATAGAAAAACAAATAGAAAAGGTATATAATGCAGATAAAAGAGGTATTGAAAAATCAGATTCTTACTGTAGGGTAGTTAATCAGCGACACTTTACCCGCTTGCAAAAACTCATGGAAGATGCGTTGCTCAAAGGGGCAACCATTGCTGTAGGCGGAAAAGTCAATGCAGAAGACCGATTTATAGCTCCTACTTTGCTTACTGAGGTAAAAACCGATATGGCAATCATGCAAGAAGAAATTTTCGGTCCTTTACTGCCTGTGCTTACTTACCAAAAAGTAGAGCAAGCTATTGATTTAGTCAACCGAGGGGAAAAACCTTTGGCTTTGTATGTGTTTAGCAAAAATAAAAATATGATAGAGCAGGTTATGAGCCAAACTACGGCTGGTGGTGGTTGCGTCAATGAATGTTTATTGCATATCGGACACCCCGACTTGCCATTTGGTGGAGTAAATAACAGTGGTATTGGTAAATCGCATGGACATTTCGGGTTCTTGGAGTTTTCTAATGCAAGGGCTGTACTGAAGCAAAGAGTAGGATTTACAGGTTTCAAATTGTTTTACCCTCCGTACACTGACAAGGTAAAAAATTTAGTGGATAGATTTAAAAAGTTTTTATAAATAAAATAGCCCTTTGAGGCGAAATCTCATTTATTGCAATGCTACTTTTACAATAAAAAACTTATGAGGTATAATGGATAAGCACCTCATAAGTTTTTTAAACACAAGCAATTTTTATTTTCCTTTGAACAAATCCCAATTCACTTCTGCTTGGGGTCGCTCCAACTGAGTAAATACAGAACCTCTATCCAAAGCAGTAGGAATTTCATTTAAGCGGTTGTAGCGTCTTGCATCTATCCAACGGTGTCCCCAAGGCTCGCACCATAGAGAGTAGCGACGTTGGAAAAGGATTTCATTAATCAGGGCATCGCGAGTAGTAGCTCCAGCATAAGCAGGCAAACCCGCTGCGGTGCGAATACGATTGATAGCATTCACAGCCTCTGTAGTATTTCCTGATTGCGCACTTGCTTCTGCATAAATCAGTACCAATTCCTCATTTCTAATAAATTTTACTGGACTTGTGTTAGAAGGGAATCTTCTATCTTGGAATTCCCCAGATAAAGGAATACCGTCGGTAGTTACTACCACAGGGACGTTACGTCGGAAAAATTTATTTTGTACGCGTAAATCGCCCGGGAGCGCATCTGTGATGAGAGAAGGATGCACCACAATCATAGTAGTAGTGGCAGCATTTAACACAAAAAACAAGGGATTGAATACATCAGGGGGCGCACCGTAAGTATGTGCAGGTCCCAAGTCCAAATCTCCCGTCAATGTAAAGAAAGATTCTCTTAATGCGTTCAATGCTCCTGCCCAATCTTGGCGATAGACAGCCAAACGTGCTGCAATAGCACGGTTTAGCTGACGCAAAGAGGCAATCGTGCCAAAGCCTGTACCCGTAAAACCTGCGGTTAAGCGGAAGGGGAAGTTACCTGTGCCTGCATTAGCTAAGGCTTGATTACCCTCGTCCAATACTCTTTGAATGTGGGCAAGTGCTTCTGTATAAGACACAAAAGGACCGGGATTCTGCTCGTCTTTTATGTCTATACGAATACCATTTTGGTACTGACCATTCGCCGCAATCATAAACTGATAGCCTTGTATGGTCTTTGCAAAGCCTATAATAGCATTTTTTTCCTGCTCGCTAATGCTTGAGGTATTTTGTGCAGAAGCAATTAGTACTTCCGCTTGCTTAATAGTTTGATATGGGGTAGCATAAGCCGCTCCACCTGTTGCCCCAAAGCCAAAGAAGGCGGCATCAGGTTTTCTACCACCTTGCCCAAGCCAATCAGTCTGCCAGCGAGGGTCAGAGGCATTCAAATACCAAATTTCACGACCAAAAGCTCCAAAAGCGGCAGTGATAGTGAATAGATAATCGCGATGACGAGCCTCCAATCCTGTAACTAAAGACTGTATTTGATTGCGTGTTGCGTTTTGGGAAACGCTACCCAAAGATGGGTTGTTAGGGTCGACGGCGTTTTCCAATTTAAAAAAGCTACAACTGCTCATCACATAGATAAGAGCAGGAAGCATAAATAATTTAAAAAATATCTTTTTCATATAGTTATATGTGATTTTAACTTTTCAAGAAAAACTATCTTAGGTTTAGAAATCAATGACTAAATGTCCAAAAATACGACGCTGAGTTGGATAGGGAGCAATATCTACTCCAGAAGCGATAGACTGCGCCCCGAAAGTAGAGGTTTCTGGGTCATAGCCAAAGTACTTCGTGCTTGTAAAAATGTTGTTTCCTGATACGCCTATTCTTATTCTATCTACTTTATCTTTAAATAGGTTAGACAAAACATTCTTAGGAAGTGTATAGTACAACGCTATCTCACGCAGACGCAGGTAAGAAGCATCTTGTACCCAACGACCAGCATTGTTGTAAGGAGCAGGTGGACGCTGACGACCGTTGGGAATACCGTCTCCATTGTCATCACCAAACCAACCTGGGGTAGTACCTCCAGAGTCAGTCAAAAAGGCAGTTAAGTTGATATTGTCCCCACCTTGCTTTAAGTGCCAGAGCATAGTAAACTGGAAGTTCTTTAAGAAATTGACCTCGTTGAACCAAGACATTTGGAAGTCTGGTTGACTATTTCCCCAAACAGTAAATACCCCAGGAGAAATTTGCGGTGTACCAACGATTGTATTAGGGGAAACTCCTTCTTGGATAAGGAAAGTACCTAAGGCTGTACCAAAAGCACCTGTGGTATAAGTAGGGATACCCAGCCTACTTGTAAGCAATCTATTATTCCAATACATCAAGCGAGTAAACCAACGAATATTGTCCTTTTGCACGGGTGTACCACCTAAAGACACTTCCCAGCCTTTGTTAGAAAGCTCAGCCAAATTACTTGGAGTGCTGGAGATACCTACAGAAGGCGAAAGCGTCAAGTTTTGAATATTATTCTTAGTTTTCTTATCATAATAAGTTGCTTCTATGACTACTCTATTGTCAAATAAACCTAAGTCTAAGCCAAACTCCAGTTCTGTAGCTCTTTCAGGTAAGATATTAGTATTCCCTGCTATTGTAGAAACGGTAGAGCCAAGCAAGCCACCAATGTTTGCCGCATTCAAGGCAGTGAAGGTTCTACCAAAATCAGGCAGACCTGCGGTTTCTCCATACGCTACTCTTGGTTTTACTTGATTGACTACGCTCTTAAATTTCCAAAAATCAAAGTTGGCTACATTGACAGCTAAGGAAGCCTTAGGGAAAGCATAGAACTTATCCGCATTTCCATTCAAGGTAGATTTGTCCCATCGCACCCCTACTGTAGCAATTACTTTGTCGTTCCAGTTGGCTTCTTGTTGTGCAAAAACGCCTACGTCTTTAGCAAAAACGCCGAAGTCCTGTATAATTTCCTGTACTGTCCCTTGACGTAAATTTTTCTGTCCAGGTGCCAAACCGCGAGAACGGTTGAGCAAGCTATTTTCTCGGAAGTTTAGTCGCACTGTACCTACTTGGGAGTTGAAGTTTACTTGCCCTACATTAAAGTTGTAGGTAAGTGCCAGTTGGAGGTTGGTATTTAAGTTTTCGGTTTTACCTACAAGTGCATCGCCGGGATTAGCTTGTCCTACTTGGAACTGCAAATCTTCGGGAAGATAGACCAAAGTAGAGTTTTGTGTAAAGTCTAATCCCCCTTGGGCGATAAATCTCAATAGTGAATTATCTGTTTTTAATAAGTTAGCAGTGAGGTTGAATGATTGTATGAAGCGATGTACCTTAGAATTGTTAATACCTTTGTCCGTTACTGCAACAGGGTTTTCTGAGAAATAAGGATTAATAGGATATACGCCTGCTTCATTAGGGAAAAGATTGAAGTAGTTAGGAACGTAAGCGATGTTATAACCAATACTTGCGCCTGTATTGTTTTGATTACCAGTAAAGCCTCTGTCTGTTTCTGAGTTGATGTAATTTGAACTTACATTCAATTTGATACCCTCAGTAAGTTTGTGGTCTATATTGGCACGTAGAGAACGGCGTTTGAAGCCTGTACGACGAATAATGCCGTCTTCGTCTGTCAAAGCACCTGAGATAAAGAAAGTAGTCTTATCATTTCCGCCAGAGATGTTCAAGCGTGTATTGCTCAAGAGTGCTGTGTTGTCGTAGAAATATTTTTCGTAGTCATAAGTCCTGCCTGCGGATTGGCGGAAGCGTTCTATTTCTATGGCTTGACGAGCAGCAGGGAAGAAGGTTCTAATCTTCTCTTCGCTCCAATTATCTACTCCCAATAATCTTTGAGGTCTGGCAAAGCCCAAGTCCTGCTCAAATGATATTTTAGACTTACCTGCTTTTCCTCTTTTAGTAGTAATGATGATTACCCCTGCATTGGCACGCGTACCGTAGATAGCCGCCGCAGAAGGTCCTTTCAATACTTCTATGGATTCTATATCATTAGGGTTAATATCTGCCAAGCGGTTAGGGGCATCATCTTGGTTAGAAGCACCCGCTTGGGTTACTGTAGCTCTACCGCTTCGATTAGTTGCGTTGTTGATATATACCCCATCTACTATGTAAAGCGGTTGGGAAGCACCTACCAGAGAAGCAATCCCTCTTAACTGCACGGAAACCCCGCCACCAGGCGCACCACCATTGGTATTGATGTTTACCCCTGTGAGTTTGCCGTAAAGAGCATTATCTACGGTTTGGATTTGAGTAGTCCCGATGAGTTCTTTGGCTGAAACAGTAGAAACCGCATTGGCAAGATTACTACGCTTAATGTCTGATGCCAAACCGGTTACAACCACCTCCTCGAGCTTCGTAACATCTTCTACCAATATAATTTCTACATTGGTTTTAGAGGGAGAAACTTCCACATTTTGAGAAAGATAGCCAATAAAAGTAAATACCAAAGTAGCCTTATCATTGTTATTGATAGCTATTTGGAAGTTACCAAGTGCATCGGTAATAGCTCCAGTATTGGTGCCTTTCACGATGATGTTTACGCCGGGAAGAGCAGTTTTCGATGCCTCATCTCTCACCGTACCCTTGACGGTGTACTGCGCCCAAGACACTCCAGAAATGAGGAGCAGTAAGCACAATGCACCCAAGACTTTGAAGTAATTTGAGTAATTGTTTTTCATAAATTAGTAATTTTTGTAAGAGTGATTTAAAAGGGAAAACTAATTTAATTAAAGAAAGTTGTAAAATAATTTAACACTTTTTTAATCTAAATGTGATAAATTTTAATAGGAGAGAGCTTTTTAAAATAGAAAATGCTTCTGCAAAGCCTTATTTTTCTGTAATATTAGGGATACAATAGGGTGATGCTCATAGGTAGGATAGTATGGTTACGTAACGATGTTTTAATACGACTGGTTTTTTAAAAGATAGATAGTATCACAAGTAAAATTTCAAATAGGAAAGTGTTTGAATTTATTTTGCTGTGATTACCTTTCAAATCGAGGTCTTTTAAAACG
>NZ_FONY01000002.1:0-44251 GCF_900113045.1 Thermoflexibacter ruber | reverse complement strand
AACAGCAGCTTATTTATAGTTTTTAACAAAAAAACTGAAGGATTTTGACCTCAAGCGTTATGTCAAAGAGCATTTTTTTTGTTAAAAAAAGATTTGAAAGTATATTGCAAAGGTAGAATATGCATTATAAATCTAATGCTTTCTCCCCGCCTACGGATGAGCCTGCTACCTTATCGGTATAGGCTTAGGGTTGTTTCGCCAACAAACTTCCTCTTATGAGGAGGAAGACCTACACAAGCACCCGAAGCGTCTATCTCTTTCTGATAGAATACATCTATGATGTAGTTAGAACAAAGATACAATTTTTCTAATTATTCTTCTTCTTTTTTACTCTTTTTTTCTTGCTCCAACTTGAAATAAGTACAATCCTCTTTTTTAGCAACAAAAGTCGTACTTTTAGCAATATTGAAAGCGGCATTGTGGTCGGCATTCTGTCTTTTTTGATATTCTTTACATCGTTCATTTTGGCAGAAAAAGTCTGCTCCCTTCCTATACCCCAATTCTCCGCACACATGACAGGTCTTGCTGGTATGATAAGGGTCTATAGTTGTAACTACAAGTTTGTACTGTTCTGCTTTTTGCTTTATCATATTTTGAAGCTCGTAATAACTCCATTTGCCCAATAAATAATTTCCTTTTTCATCTACCTTATTTTCGTTCCTGCCAAAGCCTTCTAACAATTCTATCTGTATCCTACTTGCTCTACATTGGATGGCAAAATGAATAATTTTTTTGCTTAAAGTATGATTATAAGTTCTTACCCAATTTCTTTCTGCTTTTCTCAGTTTTTCAAGGGCTTTGAGTTTTTTTTCTCTTCCTTTTCCTCCTTTGGTCATAGCAAGGCTTTTTTGTAGTCTTTTCCTATGCTCGTAAAACCTTTGCCTTATGGCTAAAAAATCTTGTTTTGAACCAAGTGAAATTACTCGTAGTCCATCATTACAGGCAATACAAGCGGGAGTACGAATGCCTAAGTCGACTCCTATACTAACATTGGGTAGGCTGGTAGCTTGCTGTTGGGGAATCTTACAAACGAGCAACAAGAAGATTTTATTTTCTTCTATCTTTAGGGACGAGTCTGCTACTTTGTATTCAAAATTCATCACTCTTTCCAAAGTAGTGCGCTTATTTTTATCTTCTCCCATATATTTTGACTGCTTGTATTTTCCTGTAACAATTTCAAACTTTGCTTCCAGAGAATTTAACTCCCAAACAAACTTTTCTCCTTCTTTTTTTATGTAACAAAGTTTCTTTCCCTTATCTGTATTAGCGATTTGTTTATCATCAATAGGAATAGGTATCGTCTTTTTAAAGTTACTAATGGATTTTTCTCCTTTTTTTACCTCCTTCCATTCTTCTTTAAACTTATTTTGTACTGTCTTAACAAGAATACTTACAGAATAAGAGGGGATTTGAGGGTATTCATGGCGTATAAAATTATATGCAAAACTTTCATTTTTTCCATTGTAAAAGATTTTTACTTTTTCTGCAACTTCTATTTTAAGTTCTTTGCGCTTTTGTTTGATTTCTGCGATTTCTTGTGCTATGGTTTCTATTTGCTGAGCATTGAGTTTTTTATTTTTCTTTTTATTCTCCCTATCAAGCATTTCTTTTTCCAGAATTCTATCCGTCTGCATAAATTGATGCTCAAAGGCTTCTACAAAGTGCAGGTGGGACATGAGAAGGTTAGCGGCTTTGAAAACATCTCTATTGATATTTCTCAGATTTCTCCAAACTTCGTTTTGGGCTTCTTTATCCCCTAAGGGTCTTATTTGAAGTTTAACTGTCAAAGTAATAGTATTTAATTGCATAACTCAAAACTTTTTTAGTTCATAAATATATATTTTTTTTGCTTAACAATAAATTATTGCTTAAAAGTCTGTATCTAAAGTTTTTCTATCAACTATCCGTATCTATTCTAAAAAATTGTTGTATTTTAATAATTTTTATAACTTTGCTGTCATTTTATCAAAGTCAAATAGACGAATAAGCATATATCGCTGTGGAAAAAATTAGATTAGAAATACTTGGGCTTTCATCAAGTCAATCACAACAAGGTTCTTTTGCTTTGGTACTGGGCGAGGAAGGTAGGAATCGCCGCTTACCAATCATTATAGGAATGTTTGAGGCACAGGCGATTGCGATTGAGTTAGAAAAAATTACCTCCAATCGTCCTATGACACACGACCTCTTTAAGTCGTTTGCCGAAGCCTTTAATTACAATATTCACGAGATTATCATTTCAGACCTACGCGAAGGCGTGTTTTTTGCCAAGATTATCTGCTCCTCCAATAATTCTTATAGACGTATTGAAATAGATTCTCGTCCTTCTGATGCTATTGCTATTGGTTTGCGTTTCAACGTGCCTATTTATACCTATGAGCATATCCTTTCTGAGGCGGGTATTGTGCTTTCTGATGAGGAAGAGGACGCTCCCAAACGCAAAAGCGAGAAAAAGGCTTCCTCCTCTGGCAGTTTGAAGGAATACTCTACCGAGGAGTTAGAGGAACTACTGCAAGAAGCCTTAGCGGAAGAGAACTACGAAAAGGCAGCCAAAATTCGCGACGAGATTAACCTTCGCAATAAATAAAGTATGATGCAAGGGCAGGTAATATGGATTACAGGTGCTTCCTCAGGAATAGGAGAAGCCTTAGCGTATAGTTTGGCTCGGAAAGGTGCTAAGCTAATCCTTTCTGCTCGTAGAGAAGAGGAACTTTTCAGGGTAAAAAGTGCTTGTCAAAGAGCAGACGGGGATATTTTGGTGCTTCCCTTAGATTTGGAAAAGCAAGCAGAATTTCCAGAAAAAGTAGCCCAAGCTATTGCGCATTTTGCTCACATAGACATTTTGATAAACAACGGAGGCATCAGCCAACGCTCTTTGGCAAAGGATACAGACTTAGCGGTAGATAGGCGAATCATGGAAATAGACTATTTTGGAACGCTTGCCCTTACCAAAGCAGTACTGCCTTTGATGCTCCAAAGAAAATCAGGAAAAATAGTGGTCATTACGAGCTTAGTAGGCAAATTTGGAACGCCACTTAGGTCTGCTTATGCAGCGGCTAAGCACGCGTTGCATGGTTTTTTTGATTCTTTAAGAGCCGAGTGTTGGCAAGAAAACTTAAAAGTGCTAATCGTGTGTCCGGGATTTATCAAAACGCAGGTTTCTATCAATGCCCTTACCGCCAAAGGCGACAAACAAAACAAAATGGACGATGCCCAAGCTAAAGGTATGAGTGCAGAAAAATGTGCTGAGAAAATCATCAAAGCTATCTTAGCAGACAGAGAAGAAGTATATATAGGAGGTAGAGAAATTTATGCAGTTTATCTCAAAAGACTCTTCCCTCAACTTTTCTCTCGCATACTACGAAAAGCCAAAGTAACCTAATATACATAGGGTAGCGTCTGTCATTAATAACACGAAAACCTATCTCGCTTTCCTCAACCTAATCTCATTGATTTTGAACCTAAGAAAACCAGAAGCGAAAGATACAGTCGTTCCCCCTGCAAAATTACTTGCAACATAAGAAGAAATATCGCGTGTCGCAATGCCCATTTCATACCAACGGCGACTTCCGTTATAGGTAATGCCCATTGGGATATTGACCTTGTTGCCTTGATTCCCGCCTGTATTGAAGCCCATGGAAAACTTGAACCAACGATTGACGCGCCAGTCGCCTCCTATACCGTACCACACTTCATTAAAGTTTCCTGAAACATCATTGAGAGGCACGATAACATCAAAACCTATATGAAACGTGCGAAAATACTCATAACTACCGCCAATACGCAGGGTACTTGGCAGCTGGGTGCGTATTTCATTCACCCCATTGAGTTGGAACAGGGACTTATCTCCACCAAAACGTATATTTTCCTCTGAAGCGGCAAATATATTATAAGTATTTAATCCTGAGCCTTCTATCTGTTCCAGTCTTCCATTGCTTAACTTGTAGGCATTCCCTGTCCAGTTAATAGAACCTATGTTGGTCAGAGCAGCCCCAAAATAGAGATTTTTTTTGATAACAAAGTTTATCCCCATATCAAAACCTACTCCTGTACCTACGGGTGTTGCAGCGAGGTATTTCCTGAATCTCGAGGCTCCGACTTCGGGATTGATAAATCCGGGAGCGGTAGGTTTGTCAGGGTCTTCTCCAAAGGTAAGCCCAAAAGTAGGAGAAAGAGAAATATTATCTTGGACTAATTGGTTGTTCTCAGCCAAAAGGTCTATTAAAGCAATCCCTCTAAGCAGTTTTACTCCTCCCCCAATGTGAACGGCTAAATTGTATTGGTCTATGATTTTTGTGCCATAGCTAAAATTGTATTCTCTGTACCAAGCGGCAGATAGACGCGAGTCATTAAGTATCTCCCCGTAGCTTTTAGCATTTTGCGGATTGTTGTAGAAGCCCCCACCGACTACTTGCTCTCTGATTCTATCTGGGAGATTGGGACTATTAGGTATAATTCTTCCATTAGAAAGTTCCACTTCGGGGAAATAGCTTGCGTTGTGTCCTAAAAAAGCTATCTCTGTTACGGTAGGATTTAAACGAGTAAAAAATTGAATCTTATCTCGCATACTAAATGCAAAACCTCCAACTTTTGGAATGCTTAGTCCCACTCCCACAATCATAAAATCTATACTTGCCGCAAGAGCTCGGTTTTGTAACTTTGGAACGGCTCTTGCTTTCTCTTCTAAGGAGAAGTTAAAATCAGAAGGGTTCAATACGGTTTTAATTATATCTCCACGACTAAGCGCACCAGAAAAAAACGAGCTACTTTGCTCAAAAAAGCCTATGGTTAGCAAAGGGTCGCGGAAGCTACGGCGAAAACCCAAATTGGCGGGATTGATACCAATAGTCTGATAGTCAGTAGTAAAGGTAGTAGCTACACCGCGTCCTGTAGCGGTAAAAGCACTCAGGTCGCTCTGTGCGAAGATAGGAGAATGAAAGCATAGGAAAAGGATACAGCTAAAAAATATCGTGAATTTACAATACTGCGTTAGTAACGTCTTCATGTTGATTTAAGTAAAAGTCTATAAAAGTAATAAATACCTCCTTGATTTTCTCTTAAATTTATACAAAAATGTAAACAAAAAAAAAACATGGCGAAAATTATCAACTTTTTGTTTTTTTTCCTACGCTATTTATCAGCTTATTTTTTGATGTTTTTATTTTCTTTTATTCTACTTATTACCCAACCCTCTGCTGCGCAAAAAAATGCAAATGTAAAAAACATGGAACTCTACCCTGCACGCAAAGGAAAAGAATGGGGGTACATGAATAAGCAAAGAGAATGGATAGTACACTGGGGGTATGATGAGGTTCAACCTTTTTCAGAAGATAGAGGAGCTGTCAAATTAGATAATCGCTGGGGATTCGTCAATCAGCAAGGTATTGCTACGATTTCGTTGAGATACGATACGGTTAGCTCCTTCAGCAATGGACTTGCCAAAGTAAGGCAAAACCAAAAAGAAGGCTTTATTAACAAAGAATCCAAAGTGATAGTACCTGTTAAGTATGACAAAGTTAGGGACTTCAAAGAAGGTTTAGCCGCTTTCCAACTCAAAGGCAAATGGGGACTACTCAATATACAAGGTGTAGAGGTAGTAGGAAGTCAGTACGACTATGTTGGGGACTGCAACGAGGGGTTGGTAGTAGTAAATTTTAGTGGGAAAATGGGCTACCTGAACAAACAAGGCAGAGAAATTGGCAGTGGCTATTTTTACCAAGCCGCCTTAGATTTCAAAGAAGGCATTGCCGCAGTCAAAAATAATGATATGTGGGGGTACATTGACAAGTTAGGCAATGAAATAATAGAACCTAAATACGAAGAGGCAAGAAATTTCAGTGAGGGGCTGGGAGCGGTAAAGTCTGGGGGAATGTGGGGTTTCGTGGACAAGCAAGGCAAGGAAATAGTCCCACCAGCCTACAACGAAGTACTGGACTTCAGCGAAGGTTTTGCCGCAGTCAAAAGCAATGACAAGTGGGGTTACATAGACAAAACAGGCAGGTTATTCATTCCGTTTAAGTTCAACATGGCAACCTCGTTCAAAAATGGTTTCTCAGGAGTAATGAGTAAAAAATGGGGCTTGTTGAGTAGCAACGGGAAGGAAATTACTGAATATCGCTATGATGATTTAAAATACATAGGCGAGAACTTGTTTGCCGTCAAAATCAGCGGCAAGTGGGGGTGCATAGATAGCAAAGGCATAGAAGTTATACCTGCCAAATACTTACAGATTTATGACTTTCAGAAAGGCTTGGCAAAAGTGGTTTTCAACAAACTATATGGCTACATAGACAAAGAGGGAACAGAGTATTTTGATTGAGTATGATTCCAAACTTTAGAAAATTGGGATTTTAGCACCTCACACCCTAATCCCAATAATAGTCATATCATCTCTCTGCTCTGCCTCTTGCTGGTGATGTGCTAACTCCCTGCGCAGTATTTCTTTTTGGCTCGCCAAAGGTTCAGAGGCGTGTTGTAAAAGCAGGTTTTCAAAGCGTTTAGTGCTAAAGCTACCCTTGTCTATGCCATTCTGGTCTGGAAAACCATCAGTAAATAGATAAATAAGGCTATTTTTGTTCAGTATCAATTCGTGATTATTAAAAACCCTGTATTCTTCTTTTTGCAAACCGCCTATGGATTTCCTGTCCCCCCTAATATGCTTAATTTCTGTATGAGGATACGGGATACAGACCAAAGGACGCTTTGCTCCAGCAAAAGTTACTTTGGTCTGCTCGTCAGAGATAGATTCTATCACACAAATAGCCGCATCCATGCCATCATCATTGGCATTGCCACTTTCTGCACTTTGGTTCAAGGCTTTACGAATATTGGCGTGCAGTAATCCTAAAATTTGGGCAGGGTCAGTAATTTTGTTCTGATTGACTATCTCATTGAGCAAGGTATGCCCTATCATACTCATAAATGCGCCGGGTACACCATGCCCTGTACAGTCCACAGCCGCCACTATATTTTTATTATAAACTGTTGAAAACCAATAAAAATCTCCTGAAACAATGTCTTTGGGACGGAAAAAAATAAAACTCTCTTTGAATACGCTTTCCAGTTTTTCCTTACTTGGCAGAAGCGCTTGTTGGATAGTCTTGCCGTAGCGTAGGCTGTCGGTAATGTGCTTATTTTTGTTTTCAATGATTTGGTAGGCATTGGCATTGGCAAGGGCAACCGAAGTATAGGAAGCTAAGGCTTTGAGTAGATTCAAATCTCTTTTGGAGTAGGCATTGGCTTTTTTGCTTTGCACAGTAATTATGCCTGTAACCTTGTTATTGGCAGACAAAGGCAGAAATAACTGGGACTTAATCTCTTTTTCTTCATCTGAGAGGACTAATTCTCTCCCACTTTTGAGACATTTAGCAAGGAACTGATTTTCTTGCCTTTGTAGATTGATACCATGCTCAGCAAGTTCAGTTCCATTTTCTACATGATAAATAAAATTTACTCTTTCTATCGTAGGATTATATACGCCCACTGCAAAAATATCTGTGCTTACCAGTCCACTGAAACACTCATGTACCAAATGTACCACAGAATCAATGTCTAAGGTAGCGGTAATTTTCTGACCAATTTCACTCAGCAAGCTAATATTCCTATAAGAGGTTTCTAACTCATCTTTCTGCTTGACGATGTTATTGTGCTGTTGGGAAATTTGCTCTTTTTGGAAATAAATTTCTATGTTTTTCCTATGCAATAACTTATTGTTCTTGCGAGCATTGTAAAAGCTAATCCCTACAAACACCAAAGCAGACATCAGCACCAGAGAAATAATAGTCAAAAACTGTCTTTGCTGTTCCTCTAACTGCTCGTCAAGCGTGCCAGCCTTTCCCTCAATAGTTTCTAACTTTTCCCTGCGTTGTACGTCCTCGAGCATATCTTGGAGAAGCATAGTTGTATGCTTTACGTCAGGGTGATTCTTATTTTTCATGGTGGTAATCAGCTTTTTACCTTCTTCAAGATAGGCTTTGGCTTTGGAGTACTCTGCCGCTTCGTAGAGTGTCTGAGCAGCTTTGATGCAAGTATTTGCCGCCCCGAGTGGGTTATTGTCCTCTTGGAAAAGGTTAATGGCAGAGGTGTAATCTTTGTAAAAACTCCCACTTTTGCCTCTTTTGAGTTCAAAATCTGCTTTAATCAGGTAAAGATTTGCTTTTAGTTCGTGGTCAAGAGTTTTATCTATTTCTTCTTTGAGGAAATTGGTCGCTTCTTCGTAGATGAGATTAGAATAACCTTTTTGTTCTTTTAAATATTTGTAAAAATTAGCTAACTTTTTATAAATGGCTATTTTCTCTTCCTCTTTCTCAAAGTTTTTTATGCTTTCTTGCAAAAAACTTATGCTTTTCTCCTTTTCTCCTTTTTCTAAGTACAAGACTGCAATTTCATAGTGGGCTTGTGCTATCAAATCTATATCTTTGATGCGTCTGAAAGTGAGAAAATCTTGATATTTCTTGATAGCATTGTCGTATTTTTCAGGAGCGGGATTAGTGGCAAGGCTAATCTGTGCCATTTTTTTAGTAATATCAAACACAGCTTCTTGGTTATCAGCTCTTAGGTAAGGCGTTGTTGCTTCTACAAAATATCTAATCGCCTCTACGTGCCTCTCTGTGCTTAGCAGACGCGTTCCCAAAGTATCACATACTACCCCAAAATCATTATTGATAGCTTGCCAATTGACATCATCGGCATTGCGGTACTTAGCGATATTGGCATCTTGGAAGGCAAGTTTAAACTCAAGGTAAGCCTTTTCGTAGTTCTTAATACTTAAACTTTGGTAAGCCCCGTCTATGAGTTCTGTAAAGCTACGATGGCTTGAAGGGCTATTCATTGCCGCACCACTCACAAAACCTCTTTCATTTTGTGCTATAAGAGGAGCATAAAGAGTACAACAAAAAAGTATAGTTATTCCACTAATAACTACTTTACTAACGTTCATTTTCTAAGGGGTAAATTGATAATATATTCGTAAATAGACCTTTGTAATCTATTTATTTTAATTTAATAAGGTATATTTCTTGCAAGATAAAAATAATCTTTTGAAAAATTCATATTAAAATACAAATTTTTATCAATAAAACCCAATAAAATAAAAGGTTAGGCTTCGGTGCTGTCTTCTATAATCTCTCCTGTTTCATCATCTATGATTTCCTCCTCTTCTACGATTTCTTCCTCTATTTCTGCTTCCAATTCCGCTTTCTCATAGTCAGCTTCGGTAGCTCCTGCGATTTGCTTGATAGGCTTCAAGTTGGTATTTTCTAATAATTCCTCTCCTGATACATAAGGAATTACCTCCAAAATAGGGCTGAGATTGATGTCTGTAATTTCAAAAGGAATTACCCAAGTGCTAAGTTGCGCTTGCAAACGGTCATAAGCCTCTCTTGGGTTAGGGGCGGCTATGAGCATATATTTGCTGACCCGTTTTTCTTTGCCACTATGCTCATCTACATCTAAATAGGAAATTTTGCACTTGTACCATGTTTCGCAATCTTCGTAGTTGAAAACATCTATGTAGTTGGTCTTGCTTACTCGCGTAATAATGAAGTCTTTAATCGCGCTGCTTAAACTGCGGTAAAGGCGAGTTTCGGCATCTGTAAAAGACACTGCATCAACCAAATACTGCTCACTTACGTTTTTAGCCTTATCGTTTTCTAATATTTTAATATATTGGATAGTGCAAAGAAACCAAGTTGTCATATTTTTTACAATTTTAAATAACAAAATTATAAATTATTATTGAAATAAAAAATTATTTTTGCATTAATTAATTATATCAAATCCTGTATAAGCATGAATAATTTTAGGAAGTTTGATGCCTTCGTTTGTTTGATTATTTTCTAACAAAGCCGCCAAGATGCGCGGCAGCGCCAAAGCACTCCCATTCAAGGTATGAAGCAGTTGAGTTTTGCCGTTTTCGTCTTTATATCTTAGTTTCAGGCGATTGGCTTGGAAGGTTTCAAAGTTGCTTACAGAACTTACCTCTAACCAGCGTTGCTGTGCAGCAGAATACACCTCAAAATCGTGGCAGAGCGCAGCATTAAAGCTAATATCGCCTCCACAAAGACGCAAAATACGATAAGGCAGCTCTAACTTGTCCAAAATACCAGCTACATAGTCGCACATTGCTTGGTGAGTCTTATAAGAATCTTCGGGCTTAGTAATCTGCACAATCTCCACTTTGTCAAACTGATGCAAGCGATTTAAGCCTCTGACATGCGCCCCCCAAGAACCCGCCTCTCTCCTAAAACAAGGCGTAAAGCCCACATTTTTGATGGGCAGGTCTTCATCTTTGACAATGACATCGCGATAAAGATTGGTAATAGGGACTTCGGCAGTAGGAATGAGATATAAACCGTCTGCATTGATAAAATACATCTGTCCCTCTTTATCAGGGAGTTGTCCTGTGCCATAGCCTGAGTCTTCGTTCACTACGATAGGAGGTTGAATTTCTGTATAACCTGCTTTGATAGCCTCATCTAAGAAAAAATTGACCAAGGCACGTTGTAATCTTGCTCCTTTGCCTTTGTAAACAGGAAAACCTGCCCCTGAAATTTTTACCCCTAAGTCAAAATCTATAATGTCATATTTTTTTATCAAATCCCAATGAGGTAAAGGATTTCCCTCTAAAACAGGTAGATTTTGAGCATTTTGTGAGAGAAAAACTACTTCATTGTCCTCTGCACCTGCTCCTTCGGGTACGGTCTCGTGAGGCAGGTTCGGAATTTGATAGAGCATCTGTGTTAGCTTTGCCTCGTAATCGTTGAGCAGTTCTGTCAATTCTTTTTCTTTGGCTTTTAGTAGAGAAGTTTCTGCTTTCATTGCCTCAGCTTCTTCCTTTTTACCTGCTTTCATCAGCCCCCCTATTTCCTTTGAAATTGAGTTTGACCTTGCCAGTACACCATCTCTCTCTGTTTGTGTTTCTCGTCGCTTGTTGTCTAAGGCAAGCAAGTCATCTATGATTTGCTCAGGATTTTTCACTCTTTTTTTATGTAATCCTTTAATAGTCAGTTCTTTATTTTCACGAATAAATGAAAGCTGTAACATATATCATTAGGTAAGTTTTGTCAAAAAATATGTAAAGTCTGCAAAGTTAGTATCTAATTTTATGAATGAAAATAAGTTGGTAAAAAACAAGCACGGAAAAGAAAAAGAAGCGTAATCCTACCTTAGCTACTTTCTAAAAATATAAATAGCTCGTTTTAAGTTAGTAGTGGTGGCATAGTCAAGACGTTCTACCCCTGCAAAACCTGCTTGCGCCGCATAGTCCAAAAGTTCCTCATAGCGAGGCATATAGGCTTCTATTGTCCCCCATTCTGTTTCTACTTTGATGATTTGATGGTCTTCATGCTTACCTAAGTGCTTGACCTCTATGGGAATTTCTATGACTAATACTCCCTTGTCCGTCAAATTGGCATAAATGCGTTTTACATTTTGTATCTGCTCTATTTTAGAATATTCTAAAAAACCAGACCAAAGCCAAAGCACCACATCTACTTTTTCTGGGAATGGATAGTACTTGAAATCAGCTTCTATGAGTGTTATTTTCCTGTTAAATTTTTCATTATCAAATTGACTCCTAAGGTGGTTCATCAATTCTGAAACTCGCTCAAAAGCAACTATTTGACCTTGAAAGCCTTTCTCTAAGAGAGCCTCTATCACCCTCCCATAACCTGCGCCTAACTCTACTAAGATTTTTGCTGATTGTATATAAGGATATATAAAATCAATGTCTATTTTTGTATCTAAACCCATCAGTCGTGCAAACTCCTTGAACTTATCGAGGTTTATCTTTTTGTAAAAGTCTATGTTTTTATCATTCATAATTAATTTATTATATATCTGGTTTATTAATTTTGGTAACAAGAAGCCTGCAAACAAAAAACAAGAATCTAAATTTTCAACAACAAAATTATATTAAAATGAAACAAAATTATTATTTCAAACTAAGCATTCTCTTTGTTTTTAGTATTTTTCTGTCCAATCCGCTAATTTTTGCACAAAAAAACCTCTTGCAATCAGGTCCTATGGTAGGATATTCCGCCATGCGAGAGGTATTGCTTTGGGTACAAACCAGCGAGCCTGCTACGGTATATTTTGAGTACTGGGAAAAAAGTCAGCCTCAAAAGCGAAACCAATCAGAAAGTTATGTTACCAAAAAGGTAGATGCCTTTGTTGCAAAAATAGTCATAGATAATTTAGAGCCAAGTACAAAATACGAATATGAGTTATTTATTAACGGAAAAAAAGCCATTAGAAATTATCCTTTAGCTTTCCAAACCCAAGAACTGTGGAATTGGCGAAAAGAGCCTCCTGATTTTAAGTTTGCTTTTGGAAGTTGTGCCTATATCAACGAGGATAAATACGACAGACCCGGTACGCCTTATGGAGGAAGCTATGAGATTTTTACTTCTATTTATGAAAAAAAGCCCGATTTTATGCTTTGGGGAGGAGATAATATTTATTTGAGGGAGGTGGATTATGACTCCCGCTCTGGAATTTTACACAGAAATACTCATGCTCGTTCGTTGCCAGAGCTTCAGCCTTTGCTTGGGTCTGTGCATCACTACGCTATTTGGGACGACCACGATTTCGGACCTAATGATGCCGATAGAGGTTATGCTTTCAAAGACCTTACTACTGAGGCTTTTAGACTCTTTTGGGGCAATCCAAACTATGGAGTAGGTACGGACGGCAAAGGTATTTGCGGAACTTTTTACTGGGCAGATGTGCAGTTTTTCCTCTTAGACAATCGCTATTTTCGCACTCCCAATGACAATCACGTAAGCAAAAGAGAAGTCCTTGGAGAACAACAAATCAACTGGCTCATAGATGCTTTGACGTACAGCCAAGCTACTTTCAAGTTTGTAGTCATCGGCGGACAGGTAATCAATCCTGCCCAAGTTTTTGAAAATTATGCTACCTACCCTGAGGAACGCGAAAAATTACTTTCCTTGATTCGCCAATCTGGGGTAAAAGGAGTATTTTTTCTCTCTGGCGACCGTCATCATACCGAATTGAGCATGCTCAAAGAAAACGACAAAGTCTATCCTTTGTATGATTTAACTGTTTCCCCGCTTACTTCTGGTACAGCCAATCCAAGAGAAAACAATACTAACCGCGTGGAAAATACTTTGATAAGAGAAAGAAATTTTGCCACTTTACAAGTTACAGGAGAAAGGAAAAATCGCAAACTCACTATTACTATTTTTGATACCAAGGGCAAAGAACTTTGGAAAAAAGAAATCTTAGCCCAAGATTTAGCTAACAACTAACATCTAACAATAAGCAAGAATGAAAAAAATACCCTTTTACATCGTAGATGTCTTTGCAGAAAAAAAATATCAAGGCAACCAGTTGGCTGTGTTTTTCAATGCAGAAACACTCTCCCAGCAAGAAATGCAGACCATTACTAAGGAAATCAATTTCCAAGAAAGTACCTTTGTCTTAGGCAATACCCCAACGGATAAAGGCTTCAAGGTCAAGATTTTTACTCCAGAATATGAAATGCCTTTTGCAGGACACCCGACTATTGGCACGGCTACGGTCATCAAAGAAATCTTATTGGGAGGCAAGGCAGAAAAGTTGGATTTAGACCTCCAAGTAGGCACTATTCCTGTGGAGTTCGTTCCCCAGACAGACCAATCGGAAATTGCTTGGCTCACTGCCAAATCTCCCGCTTTCAGTGGGAATTATGATAAGGAAGCCTTAGCCCAACTGCTCGGCATAGCTCCAAATGATATAGAAGAAAACTATCCTGTGGAAGTCGTTTCCACAGGTATAGGTTTCATGATAGTCCCACTAAAAAGCTTGCAAGCTGTCAAGCAAGTAAAAGTGAATTTAGAAGGTTATGAAAATTTCTTACTTAAAAATCAACTACACAAAGACAATAGCCCCATAGGCGTACATACTATGCTTTTTATTTTTTCAAGAGAAACGTATTTCTCAGAAAATCAAATCAATGCGAGAATGCTGCTCCCTGAAAACGGTATGGTCAGGGAAGATGCCGCTACAGGCAGTGCTAATGCCTGTTTATTAGCTTATCTACTGAAAAACAATTTTTTACAAAGCAAAGACTTAGCTATTTCTGTAGAGCAGGGCTATGAAATCGCAAGACCTTCCAAACTATATCTGAAAGGCAAATTGGACGAACAGGGAACTTATCTCCTCAAAGTAGGTGGAAAAATACAGTGGATAGCCAATGGAGAATGGACGGTATAGCAAAATAAACTGTCTTATTTTTGATATATAACAATAAAAAAGTTATTTTAGCTTAACCAAAATGATTATAAAATCGTTTACCTTTCTACAATTAAAAGTTTTGTGATGACTAACATGAGCAATAATCATAATAATTTCTACGTCAGATTGCCTATCATTCTGGCGATTGCAATATGTGCAGGAATTTTCGTAGGTGCAAAAATGTTTGGCGATGGAAAAACGTCCAAAGGCGATATTAATGCTAACATAAGCAGACTTAGAGAAGTGCTTACTCATATTAATAACGAATACGTAGATAGTACTGATCTAAATGCACTTACCGACCATGCTATACAACAAATGTTACAAAAATTAGACCCTCACACCTCCTACATTCCTGCCAAAGATATGGAATATCTGGGAACACAGTTAGACGGTGATTTTGAAGGTATTGGAGTAAGTTTCCAGATTTTCCACGATACCTTGCACATAGAAACAGTCATTGGGGGCGGTCCTTCCGAGCAGGCAGGACTTCGCTCAGGGGATAAAATTATTAAAGTCAATGATGAAAACATTGCAGGGGTAGGGCTGACTAATCGTGGAGTTTTTGACAGACTCAGAGGGAAAAAAGGCACAAAAGTCAAAATCACAGTCCTGCGCAAGGGAGAAGCCAACCCCCTTGTTTTCAACATTACCAGAGCCAAAATTCCCCAACACAGCATAGATGTCGCTTACATGCTTGATAGCAAGACAGGGTACATCAAAATTTCTCGCTTTGGGGCTACTGCCTACGATGAGTTCAAGACTGCTTTAGAAAAACTGCTCAAACAAGGTATGAAGCAAGTAATGATAGACTTGCGCGACAATGGAGGCGGATACATGGACAGGGCTGTAAATATCGTAGATGAATTAGTGGGGGGAGAAAAACTCATCGTCTATACTGACGGCAAATTGGACAAGTATGATGAAAAATACAAAACTAAGAGTAGAGGGATATTCGAGCAAGGGGCTGTAGTGTTATTGATAGACGAAGAGAGCGCATCTGCCTCAGAAATTGTAGCAGGAGCATTACAAGACAATGACAGAGCTTTAATCGTAGGCAGACGTTCTTTTGGAAAAGGTCTGGTACAGCGACCTATTTCTCTTTCTGATGGCTCAGAGCTAAGAATCACTATTTCAAGATATTACACCCCAAGTGGTCGTTCTATCCAAAAGCCTTACGTCATGGGACATCGCGAGGAGTACTACGCAGAAGAAGAGAAAAGATACAGCAATGGGGAACTTTTCTACGCCGATAGCAACAGAATAGACCGCAATCAGCAGTACAAAACTTCTAAGGGAAGAACAGTCTATGGCGGTGGAGGCATCATGCCTGATTATTTCGTTGCGGTGGATACCAGCCATATCAGTGACTTCTTGACTGTTCAGACCATCGGCACTGTGCATGAAATCATCAGAGAGTTTGCTTTGGACTATGCCAACGAACACAAAAATAAATTGCTAAGCATGGGTATCAGAAACTATGTGAGAGATTTCCAAGTCAGCGATGACATGCTTAAAAAATTTATTAAGATGTGTGAAAAGCAAAGCATTAAGTATCACGAAAAAGGCTTTGAAAAATCTAAAAAATACATCAAAAATAATATCAAAGCTTTTATAGGGAGAATGGTATGGGATAGCGAAGCGGCTTTTGCTGTTTGGAATCAGGAAGATGCGATTGTACAAAAGGCAATGACACTTTTTGATGAAGCAACAAGGTTAGAGAGCAAGCCCTTAGTCAAAGGCAAGTAAAAACTAATTGGCGTTTTTATTGACAAATAAATTTTTTTTTATACATTTGTTTTTGTTTTGTGAAAAAAAAACACCTAACTACCTGATTTTGAAAGGCAAAATCTATTTTGACTCATTAAATTTTCTTAACTAACTTTGGTCTATTTTTCTCGTTTAACTGTATAAACTTTCATAGATGTATGAGAAAAAATCTTATTAAAATTGTCGCACTTGCTTTAGTGGCAGTGTGCTTTGCTTTAGTGAGTATGAGTTCCTACTCTGAAATTAGTAAGAGTAATCCTATAGAGTCAAGCGCAAAAATAGTTTATATCAATCCTAAAAGGGCAGATGGCACGGATAAATCTTTCTCTGAGGTCATCAGTGAGTTCAAGGGCAAGGTAGTCTATGTAGATTTCTGGGCAACTTGGTGTGGACCTTGCAGGGCGCAGTTTCCTCACTCTAAAAAATTACATGAAAAACTCAAAGACCAACCTGTTGCTTTTCTGTATATAGTGGTAAAAGATTCTGAGGAAAGATGGAAAGAAGGCATAGAAAACTTTGAACTGGAGGGTTATCATTGGTATCCCACTGAAAGTCAAGAGCAAATCATGCGAAATCAATTTCAGATTGAAGGTATCCCAAGATACTTGCTCATAGACAAAAATGGGAAAATCGTCAATCCAGATGCCAGCAGACCTGGTTCCAGCAAAACTTACGAAGATATTATGAAACTATTACAATAATCAATTTTTTTATCTTTACTAACCCGCAAGGTTTTCCAATAACCTTGCGGGTTTTGTTTAATTTTTTATCCAAAATACAACTTCAAAAACTTTTTCATGCTAAAATCTATGACAGGATTCGGCTCTGTCAATATTGACAACGAATCCATGAATTTGCTTATAGAAATCAAATCCCTGAACTCTAAGGGCTTAGACATATCCTCAAAAGTGAGCCATGCCCTTTCTGAAAAAGAAGTAGAACTACGCAACCACCTCGGAAAAGTCTTAGAACGTGGCAAAATCAATCTTTTAGTGATTTACACCAATAAAAAAAATACCGCAGAAAGAGCCGTAGTAAACAAGGATTTAGTAGGACAATATTACAAAGATTTGAAAGCTACTGCCCAAGCAGTAGGCGCAGACGAGCAAGACCTATTCCGCTTAGCAATGATGATGCCCGATGCTTATACGGTTTCTCCCGTTGCAGCGGTTAGCGAAGAGGAATGGCAAATAATATATGAGGCTTTTTTAGTAGCTTTAAAAAAATGTGATAATTTTCGCTGTATAGAAGGAGAAGTGATGCTTCAAATGATGAAAGACTGTACAAACAAAATTACCAAGCTACTAACAGAAATAGAAAAGTTTGACCCGCAAAGATTGATTACTATTCGCGAAAAACTCCACCAACAAGTCAAAGATTTTATCAGCAGTGAACATTTTGATGCTAACCGTTTTGAGCAAGAACTCATTTACTATGTAGAGCGATTAGACATCAACGAGGAGAAGGTTCGCCTTAAAAGCCACCTCAACTATTTTTTAGAAACCCTTAACGAACCTATCTCTAACGGAAAAAAACTCAATTTCATTACCCAAGAAATGGGTAGAGAAATTAATACCATTGGTTCAAAAGCCAATGACGCACAGATTCAACACTTAGTAGTACAGATGAAAGATGAGTTAGAAAAAATGAAAGAACAGTTGAACAATGTGGTGTAATTTTTTGTAAATTTATGCTTCAATAAAAGTAAGGTAATTTTTTTATCTTTTGAAAGTAAAATACTAAACACCAAACACTTAACTACTAAAAACTAACATGAACCTGTTACAACATATCAACGCAGAAGAAATAGACCGCTTACTAAGCAGTAAAACCTTTAAAGACAAAGACTTACCTCTGCCTCTTTTGAAAAAAGCTTCTTTGGATACTCCACTTTCTTTCGGTGAAAACGGAATACTGCCTATCAAAGCACTAAGCAATTTCCAAGTCCGACTTTTTGACCTTGCCGATAATAAAACGATACAGCCCAGCGATGCTAATGTGCGGAACTTATTAGCTCCCAAGCAAGGAGAGGCATGGTTAGCGTATTCCTCAGAAAGTCATTTAGACATTGATAATCCCAAACTAATCAGCCAGTTAGGAATTAATTTTGACGTGGATAAAAAAATAATTTTCAATTCTTATAAAGTCCACACTGACAGCCAAACCCTTCCCCAAGCGATTTTCCAAGACCTAAAAGACTTTGTGGTGATTTTTTCTAAAAGTCAAGTACTAAATAACTTGCAAATCAATGAGGCAGTTTCTATGCAAGTAGCGGGAAAGTTCAAAACTTCTGCTACTGTCAGATGGGCTGATATTTTTGCAGGAAGTTTGAACCAATTAGGGAAACTTTTGGGTAGCAACGAAAGCATCAAAGTCCAGTTAGGAGCAAAAGCAGAAGCAGATTTTAGCATAGAAGTCAAAGACGATTTTAACTTAGTAATATGTAAAATCGCTGATAATCAATACAAAATTAGCTTGACAAAAGCGGTAGCCCAAAATATTTCAGCAAAAGCCGACTTAAATATAGGAGTAAGTTTGCAAAATTCTGCCCAAGTGATGCGAATGCTTGCCCCTATGATAGAAGGGATTTTTGACTTGCCCGAGAATAAACTCAAAGAAATTGGGGAAAAAATCAAAGCTGACCAATGGCTTGATGAAGCTGAACGTCAGGCAGTTGGTGTGATTATCAAGCGATTGGGACTGTCGCAAGGCATGGACATCAAGCAGATTCCTCAAAAAATAGAGGAAACAGAAAAAAGCGTGTTGGAACTGGTCAAAAATATCGCGCAAACTAAGGTGCAATTAGGCTTTTCTTTTGAATACCAAAGACTAAAAAGTGAAGATGCTTTTTTACAAGCCGTAGTGAGCCAGTCTATTTTAGAACAAAACCACCAAAATATTTTATTCTTCAAAATCAATGATTTGCTAAGTAATTTGATAGACAAAGAAGGTGCTAAAATAGAAAAATATCTGCATGAAACTCGTTACCAAAAAAGAGTAGCTTGGGGGTTAGGCTTGGATTTTGGGCGTTGGGGAGCATTGGCAGGTAAGGATAACAAAAGTGTAGAATGGTCTATACGACAAAATGCTCAGTTAAAGCAACAAGTTTCATTTGTAGGCACGCGTATCTACAAGGCTACGGAATGGAAAAACAAAGTGAATTGGGGTGTAAGTTTTACTGCACAAATGCCTAATTTTTCTTTTGAAAATATTGCTAAAGCCCATGAATTTCAGTACGGCTTGCAAGTGATTTGGGAGCAGACTGAGAACGAAACAGACAAAGAAGAACTGTTACAAATCATAGACTTGGCAGTGCTTTGGGGGATAATAACCGAAGAGGAGTTTGACAAATACGCACTTGAGCTTGAAAATACTTTGGGCAACACCAAAAATATTTCTTATGTTTTCCAAATCCAAGTGCCTAATGAGGCATTTGTCATGCTTTTACCTGTACTTTCAAGAAAAATTAATACCTTGATAGGCAAGGCGTTAGGAGCAGGAATGAACTTTTTGAATTATTTTGATGCACGTAAGGTGGCAGAAAAGCGAGCGGAACTATACGCTCCCCTTTGGGCAACTTATCTCTCTAAATATGAGGAAAATATCAACTGGGCAAGTTTGGCTCAAACACACCTAAAAAGTCAGCACAAAGACTTGGCAAATTACGAAGGCTCTTATCAGAGAAACAGCGTAGGGGGATACAACTACTTTCAAGGGTTGATTCAGTTGAATCCTAATACAGCTACCCAAGTGGAGAGTTTTGTGGCAGGGGCTAATCTTTTGGCAAAAGGCATAGGGAGCGAACTCCCTTACGAGGAGGTAATTCAAAAGAGTTTTGAGCAGATGCAAGCATTTTGGACGCAATCGCACCATATCCGCTCTTTCGGATATTACCTTTTGGATATTGCCAAAAATCCTAATATTGATGTATTCCATCAGATTAGTCGCACCTTAACTATTCATTATCAGGCAAATAATAGCTTGCAAACTATACAAATAGCCAAGAAGTAAATTGTCCACAATGCTTTATTTCTATTTTGAGGGAGTTAAAGCAAGATTTTTAGTTTTGGTTTTGAGATAAAATTTGATTATTTTTGAATTTTTCCTTTGCCGAGGAGGAAGCAAACACAGTACAAAGTAAAACAATGATTCAACAAACACCTCAAATCCAAGAAAGCACCCTCTACCCTGAAATAATCCAATACCTTCGCAATGAGGGTTTTGATGCGATTGGAGAAACGAAATTCAAAGATATAAATACAAGACCAGATATTTTGTTTGAATACGAAGGGCAAAAATTTGTAGTAGAGGTCAAACTTGATGATGAAAAAGTATTACCAAGTGCCTCCGTACAAGCATATAGGTATGCTCAAAAATTGGGAACAAATAATTTTATTGTCTTTGTTTTTCCCAAGAAACTCAAACAAGAAAGCCTGTTTGGTAGCACTCCTTTTAGTGATGTTGTATTGAAAACCCAGATTTATGCCTATGTAGCTACTGAAAAATGGTCTGAAAATATACCTAAAACTACCCTTATCAATTTCATCAAACAGCTCAAAGAAAAATTTATACAAGAAAAGCCAAGTATTGACTTCAAATCAACTGTAAACCGTATTAATGACTACGTAACTGACTTTAATAGTGCGGTTTACCGTTTTAATCAAGAAAGCCTCACAGAAGAAATAGTAAGCAAACTGGATTTGTTTTCCTCTATTGGCGACTTCAAAGATAAGGAAACTGCTCAAAAACAGGTGCTTAACCTTGCTTCTTTTTTACTTTTTAATCAAATTTTGTTTTACCATATTTTTCATAGAAAAACAGAAAATAGAGTTCCAGAAATTGTAGAAATCAAGCACGTCAAAGACATTCAAAAGTATTTTGATGAAATACAACTCATTGATTACAAGTCTATTTATAAGGTCAATATCTTAGGACATATCCCTAACGAACTTTTTTTTATTCAAAAACTCAATGATTTGATTTTGGGTATCAAGTCTTTGCGCGCAGAGTACATCACCCACGATTTGGCGGGTCGCTTTTTTCACGAACTCATACCGCATGAGGTTCGCAAAGTCTTAGCCGCATTTTATACTCACCCCAACGCCGCAGACCTTTTGGCTGGTTTGCTTATTGAGAGTTATGAAGATACCTTGATTGACCCTGCTTGCGGTTCTGGAACGCTACTGGTCGCCGCTTACAAACGCAAGCAGTGGCTTTACGAAAAAATGTTAGGCTATGCTAACCAAGCTCAAATGCACAAGGATTTCATAGAAAATGACATTACAGGTATTGACATCATGCCTTTTGCGGCGCATATCAGCACGATAAACCTCACTATGCAAAACATCGAGCAAGTTACCAATGTAGTGCGCTTTGCTACGCGTGATTCTTTGGAGTTGGCAAGTCCACTGAATCGAGAGAGAGTAACTGACTTTGGCATAGACATAGAAGGCTACAACGAAACCATACAAGGCACAATTTTCAAAATTTATGAAAGCAAAAAAGTAAAAAAAGGGGCTATCAATCCCGAAGGAGAGAGTGCAGGTTTTACTCTCAACTTGTCTGATGTGGTGATTATGAACCCACCCTATTCTGACAGAGAGAAAATGCCTAAATCCATGCAAGAAAAGCTAAACCAAAATACAACACTTAACAAGCATTGCGGTAACTTGGTCAATTTGTGGGGCTATTTCTTGGTTTTGGGTGATTTATTGGTCAAAGAAAATGGTTTAGTGGGTTCGGTTATCCCTATCAATTTTGCCAGAGGGCAGGCAAGCGAAAAAATCAGAGAATTTATTTTTAAAAACCATACAGTCAGGTACATAGTAAAGCCCGTAGGTGATTTGGCTTTCAGCGAAGGGGCGGCATTTAGGGATATTTTGCTCATCACAGAAAAGAAAAAGCCAGAGGCAGAGGACACTTGCAAAATCGTGTATTTCAAGAAAAGCATCAGAAGTTTCAAAAATGAGGAGATGCCCAAACTCTACAACCAAATCCGCAAGGCGGAAAACGAAAGCAATGAAACTTTTGACATTTTTACTGTAACACAAGAGCAACTCCAAGAAAAACATACTAACTTGATGTATTTCCTTTGGGCAAGCACACTGAAAAGCTACCAAACTATTAATGAGTTTTATAAGAAGCTGAATAAAAGTAAGTTAATGAATTTTCCTAAAAATTTTGTACGAGATTGTTATACTTCTGCGGGTTATGGAGGTTTAATGGACGCAACCTTTATTACAAATCCAATAAACGAAAAAAGCAGAATAGAAAGAGCATTTATGATTTTGGAAAGTGAAAAAGAAAATTATTTAAACATCAGATTGGGTAAAACAGATTTGCGCTATAGAGTGCCTAAAAAAGTAGTAAAAAAAGCATTGAGAACGATTACAGGTGTTAAAACTTTTGAAATCAAGGAACAGCATGATTACTGGATTTCTGATAAATTTCCTGATTTTGAGCAAATTAAAAAACTATCGCCCAAACTAAAAGATAAGCAAGATTTTGATTGGGAATTGGCACAGAAGAAAGCAAAAAATAAGTTTGTGAATTTAGCTGTTGCAATGAAAATTAATATTTATTCTCCCAATACATCTTTTTTAGCAATTTATTCAGAAAATGATTTTTTACAAGCAGATGTATTTAAAATAGTACCCAATATTTCAAATAAACAAGCCAAAATCCTATGTTTGAACTTTAATAGTATTTTACATTTGATACAAGTTATCGTGAATAAAAGCCAAGCAACAGGAATGTATGCACATATTAAAGAAACTGACCTTCTCAACTTCCAACTCCTTGATTATGAAAAACTCACAGACAAAGAAAAGGAAAAGTTATTAGCAGTCTTTGACAAGTGGAGTAGCGTAGAGTTTCCAAGCATAGTAGAGCAAATAGAAAAGCGTTTTGAGGGCAGGGTAGCCATGGACAGGGCTATCTTGGAAGTGCTGGGCTACAAAAAAGGCGAAATCAGCGAAATCCTACCTGAACTGTACGATACGGTTTTGAGGGAGTTAAAGCAAGATTTTTAGTATGTTTGCTTTGATTTAGCTTTTGCCTTATATTTGAACCGCTGCTCGAGCAGCTATTCTCCTAAGTTGGACTACTTAACCCAAATAACAAGAATGATAAAACTCATTGACAAATACATACTTAAAAAGTTTTTTTCTACTTTCTTTTTTGTTACTTTGATAATTTTGGCGGTTATCAATGTGATTGATTTTGGAGAAAAAACTGATGACTTTATCAGTAAAAAAATCCCTTTTGACCTCATTTTGATTGACTATTATCTCAATTTTACCCTGCATATCAACAATATGCTCAGCCCCATATTGGTTTTTATTGCTGTAGTTTTTATTACCTCTCGCATGGCAGCCCGCACAGAAATAGTAGCTATTCTGGCTTCAGGCGTGAGTTTTATGCGTCTGCTCGTTCCCTATGTAGTAGGGGCAGTCATTTTAGCGATTGCTACTTTTTTCCTCAATGCTTGGATTATCCCCAAAGCCAATAAGATACGTGTAGCTTTTGAAGGCAAGTACATCAGAGGGCAATACTACTTTGACCAAAGAGATATTCACATGAAAGTAGCCCCAGAAACTTTTATCTATATGCAAAGCTATAACAATATCTCAAAAGTAGGCTATCTTTTTACCATAGAAAAGTTACGAGGGAACAGGTTAGAAGCTAAGTTAGTGGCAGATCGCATTACCTATGATACTACTAAAAACACGTGGAAAGTCGATTATTATAAACTGCATACTTTTGACGGCGAGCAGGAAAAAATAGAAAGCGGCAATGCCTTAGATACTGCCTTAAACCTCAGCCCCAATGATTTTGAAAGCACTCACGAACTCCAAACGGCTCTTACCTTGCCCGAACTCAAAGAATACATCAACAAACAGCTTTCTCGCGGGAATACGAATGTGGGTATCTTTGCAGTGGAGATGTACGAAAAATATACTTATCCCTTTGCCATCATCATTCTGACCATTATGGGCGTAATTGTCTCAGCCCGAAAATCTCGGCAAGGGACAGGTTGGCAAATCGCTTTGGGCTTTTTTCTGGCTTTTGTCTTTATTACTTTGGTGCGTATGTGCAAAAGCATGGGGCAGGCAGGAAGTTTAGAACCCTTGACCGCCGCTTTGATACCTCCGCTACTTTTTGCTGGCATTGCTGTCCTGCTTTACAAAACTGTACCAAGATAAAGTTCATTAAAACTTAAACTTCTCTTCCTATCTAATTCTTTTATTTTCTCTTTATTTGCTTTTATGACTGATGTAATCTAAACTGACATGAAGCAAATTTTTTTACTTATTCTCTTTTTCTGCTCCTTTGTTTTTTGTCTGCAAGGGCAAAATCTCTTACTTAGAGGTCGGGTTTACGATAGCCAAACCCAAACAAACATTGAAAGAGCCAATATTATTATTCTGCAAACTTCTTTGGGCGTATCCAGCGACAAAGAGGGGAGTTTTAGTATTCAACTACCTAACTTTCAAAAAATTACTCTGCAAATTTCTTGTGTAGGATACGAAACCTTGCAAAAGGAGATTCAAGTGAATGAGCAGTCAGAGATATTAGCAATCCCCATGCGAGCTGCTACATTTTCTTTGCACAAAGAGGTCATTGTCAGTGCCAATCGCTACGAGCAGAATGAGTTTGAAACTAATGCTATTACTTCAGTAGTGTCTGCTACCCAACTTTTTCAAAATACCCTACGTTCTACGCCTGAGATTTTGATGGGAACTACGGGGGTATTTGTGCAAAAGACTAATCACGGTGGAGGTTCGCCCTTCGTCAGAGGTCTGACAGGGCAACAGACTTTGCTTATGATTGACGGCATACGCTTAAACAATGCTACTTTTCGCTCAGGTCCCAATCAGTATTTCAACACGATAGACCCGCTAAGTCTGGAGCGGATAGAAGTAATCAGAGGGGCTGGCTCAGTGCAATACGGTAGCGATGCTATTGGCGGTTTGGTGCAGGTGTTTACCAAAAATCCTACTTTTTCTGACAAACTCACTATCAATGGAAATCTGTATGGCAAAATGATGAGTAGCGGCATGGAACAGAGCGGAAGAGGCGAAATAGAACTCTCCAGCAAAAATATAGCCGTGCAAACGGGACTTTCTTATCGCAATTTTGGAGATATTTTAGCAGGAGGAGGCAAGGGTAAACTGACTCCTACAGGCTACAACGAACTCACTTTCAATACCAAAGCCCGCTTTCGCCTATCAAACAACTACTTACTTACACTGAACTATCAGTATGTAGAGCAAAATCAAGTTCCTTTGTACCACAGAGTAGTTTTAGAAAATTACCTATTTTCTTACTTTGACCCACAAGACAGACAACTTTTCTACGCCAGATTAGCAGGGTTTTATCAAAGCAGACTTTTCCAAAAAGTAGAACTTACTTACAGCTATCATTTCTCGCATGAGGGCAGGTATAACCGAAGAAATCAAAGTCAAACTCTTGTTTATGAGGAAGATAAAACTCGTACACAAGCCTTAATTTTCCAAATACACTCTGCCCCCACCCACTTTTGGGAAATTCAGTCTGGGGCAGAATATTACTTTGACAAAGTCGGTAGCATGCGTTTGGAGTTCAATCCACAGACCCTTAGCCCAACTTATAAAAGAGGCTTGTATCCTGACAAGTCCACTATGGACAATTTGGCGTTTTTTACTTTGCACCAGTTCAGATTCAGCAAATTCAATATTTCTTCTGGTTTGCGTTATAATTTCATTCGCTTGAGTATTCCTGAGCAAACTATTGGCAAAGCTGTTATCTCTCCCAGTGCATTGGTAGGCGATATTTCTTTGGCATACCGATTCCATAAAAATCACAAATTGATTGCTTCTGCTAATACTGCCTTTCGCAGTCCTAACGTAGATGACTTAGGTACTTTGGGCATTGTAGATTTTCGCTATGAACTGCCAACCAATAACTTACAGCCTGAAAAATCACTAAATACACAAATAGCTTGGAAAGCTAATGCAGGCAGATTTTCAAGTAGCTTTGCTGTTTTTCAAAATCAATTGAGCAATTTGATAAATCGAGTAAGACAAGGCAGAGATTCTATACAAGGCTACCAAGTGTACCGCAAGGAAAATGTAGCTGAGGCAGTTATCAGAGGAACAGAAGCAGAATTTGCCTATCAGATTTCCTCTAAATTTACAATTTTAGGCAACATAACTTATCTTTATGGGCAAAATAAAACTAATAATGAGCCTGTACGTAGGATACCTCCCTTGAATGGAAAACTCAGCCTTTTTTACTCACAAAAGCAATTCTATGCTAACTTAGAATATCTTTTTGCAGGAAAGCAAGACCGATTAGCGCAAGGGGACAAAGATGATAACCGAATAGGCAAAGAAGGAACGCCAAGTTGGAAGGTGGTCAATCTCCACTTAGGTTATACTTACAAAAATATCCGCTTTGTAGGAGGTTTAGGCAACATTTTTAATGTGTTGTATCGCATTCATGGCTCTGGCGTAGATGGCTATGGTAGGCATTTTTGGCTAACAACAAGGTTACAGTTTTAATACATAACATTATGCAAGAAAAAATCCAACAAACTATTCATGAGGTATTTATACTTTTTGATAAATATGGCAAAGAGGACTATATCGGAGAGCCTATCTCCCAAATAGAACACGCCTGCCAATCAGCACAATTAGCGGAAGAAGAAGGGTTTGATGAAGAAGTTATCTTAGCCGCTTTTTTTCATGATATTGGGCATCTATGCGCCAAAGAAGGCATTTTTGAGAGCATGGACGGCTATGGAGTAAAAAGACACGAACAAATCGGGGCAGATTTTCTCAGAAGTAAAGGTTTTTCAGAAAAAACTGCTCGTTTAGTGGAAAATCACGTGCAGGCAAAACGTTACTTGACTTTCAAGTATCCTACTTATTATCAGGCACTTTCAGAGGCAAGCAAAAAGACTCTGGAGTTTCAAGGCGGAAAAATGACAGAAATGGAAGCCACTAATTTTGAGAACGACACGCTTTTTTCACTTTCTATCCAGATGCGAACTTGGGACGAGAAAGCAAAGGAAATCGGGGTAGCCTTGCCTGAACTAAACAAATATAAACAAATGGCTATCAAGCATTTATCTAAATCATTTGCTCTTTGACCAGATGAATCTCCTCGCTTACTTCTACTTCTGTAATCGCTTCTAACTGTTGGAGAAGATGCCTTAAAAACTGCTGGTGAGCAGAAGTATGTGGATAGAAAGGCTTGTGTTGCAAGGATTTGTAAATTTTTTCCCATTTTTTTAAGAACATCAAAGCAGGAGTATCTAAATACATCTCAACAAACTTATGGAAAATATAGTTGATTGCTTGTGAATTAGGGTGTAACATGTCAGCTTCATAGAAACGATAATCTCGCAAATCGTCTATCATCAATTCGTAAGCAGGAAAATAACTCACATTTTCAAATTCTTCTGCTATTTGGTAGCAAGCAAAGCGAAGGACTGATTTGCTTACTGAATTGAGAGGGATAGTATCTTTGATATGTCTTACAGGACTGACTGTCAATATGATATGTAGATTTTGGGGTAGTATTTCATATAGTTTTTCAAATTCCTTGACCATATTTTCGGGAGAAAGCAGTCGCTTTTCAAAAAGCGAAGATGGCATTTTATGGCAGTTAGCAACGATTTTCTCTTTCCCTTTGAGTTCATACACGAAAGCCGTTCCCAGCGTAAGGATTAAAAAAGTAGTAGTATTTGAAAAGGAAAAAAAATGATTTACTTGTTTGAACTTTTCCAAGATTTGTTTTTCTAAGTCCTCTTTTCTTAGTGCTGAGATTCCCGAGTGAAAATCATAGTGATACCAAATTTCTTCTCTTTGCAGAAAAAAATCATTAAGATTTGATTTGCCTAAAATACTACTTTCTAACAAATTGAAAATAGAAATAGGATTATAGATGACCCCGAAAGGGTTAGGCAGAACAGAAAACTTGTTTTCTTGTAGCAGTTTACCTATATTATCTGAAAAGCAAGAACCTAAAAGCAAAATAGGATTTTGCAAAGAAATTTGGGTTTTAGCAGGAAAAACTTGCAGTTCAGTGCGAAACATGAAAAGTAATGATTTATCGTAGCTCAAAATTTACTACAAAAGCCTTTTGTTCACTTAGTGCAGGATTGTCCTGCATTTGATAGACATAGCTTAAAGCCACTACTACTCGGTCTTTGGAGGTATATTTCTGATTGCCCAGCCATTCGTTTATTGGAAACTGAGCTGCATCACGATAGTCAGCAAAGGTTTGTGGGTTGCCTATTAATCGCTCACCTCTGACCAACATAATATCCAACTGATTGATAATCAATCTATAATTTTGACGCAGTACTTGATTTACCTCTTGTTCGTTAAGAATTTTCACTTCCAATTTTCCCAATTCTTTTGGACTTACATTTTCCTTTACCCAGCCTGTAGTGGTATTAGCGGGAATGTTCTGTAACTTTTTCCTAATAAAAGAAACTTTTTTACCATTGTTATAGACCTCTACTTTGAGTTCAGGAAGTTTCCCTTTATCCAAAAGGTTTTCATACCTTGCTGATGTTAATACAAAGAGTAATAGTGTAATGGAAAGCAAAGAAAATATTTTTTTCATATTCATTTCAATCATGTTTTACAGAAGTTATCCTTACAAAAGACCATAAGATTTGAGATACTCAAGCCTGATAGGTCTTTTGCAAAGATTAAATTATCAATTTTCAAACCATTATCTATCAAAAGGCTATTTTTCTTGTTTAAAACTTGACATAATCCAGCCCCCCCCAATTACGTCATCGCCTTCATAAAATACTGCTGCCTGTCCGGGAGCAATGGCGTACACCTCTTTGTGGAACAGTACTTTCATGCGGTCGCCTTCTTGGGTAATGAGCGCAGGTGTACCTGTTTTATCATTATAGCGAATTTTGGTAATGGTTTCTACCTGTTTGTCTTGCAAGTCTGCGTATTTAATCATGTTTAGTTTCTGCACCCACATACCATCTTTTGCCAACTCTTTGTAAGTCCCTAAGACGACTCTATTGGTATCTTTTTGAATTTCAGTAACAAAGACAGGATAGCCCAAGGCAATGCCTAAGCCCTTTCTTTGCCCAATGGTGTAAAATGGATAGCCCTGATGCCTACCTACCACTGTTCCATCTTCTAAAACAAATTCTCCCCCATCAACGCTTGTTTCCAAATCTGGCACGCGATTTTTCAAAAAACCGCGATAATCGTTATCAGGGATAAAACAGATTTCATAAGACTCTGACTTATTAACCAAATCTATGAAACCTCTTTCTGTTGCCATTTGGCGAATTTCTGTTTTTCTCAATTTTCCTAAGGGGAAAATGGTTCGGCTAAGGCTTTCTTGGGATACTCCCCAAAGTGCATAGGATTGGTCTTTGGCTTGGTCTAAGCCTTTGGAAATAACAAATCTACCGTTTTCCTCTCTGACGTTGGCATAATGTCCTGTGGCAATGTAGTCGCATTTGAGTTTGTCGGCTCTTCTCAGCAAAGCGTCCCATTTGATATGCGTATTGCAAAGTACACATGGATTCGGAGTTCGTCCTGCTAAGTATTCTCCTGTAAAATGGTCAATTACGTAATCTCCAAACTCTTCGCGAATGTCCAAGATATAATGTGGAAACCCCAAAGTTACAGCTACATTGCGAGCATCGTTAATGGAATCTAAACTACAACAACCCGTTTCTTTTTTTTTCGCTCCCGAAGAAGCATAATCCCATGTTTTCATGGTCATTCCTACTACCTCATAACCCTGTTCGTGCAGTAGCACCGCCGCTAAGGAACTATCTATTCCACCACTCATCGCTACTAACACTCTACCTCTTGTACTCATTTTATACTATAAAATTATGATTTTCAATTAGATAAATACGTAAATAAAAATATAGATTTTCCAACTATAACCTAACTAACAAATAAACTATGCGAGAGGTTCAAATATTCTTCAGGTGTAAAGTTTAATAAAGGGTTTTGTCGCTTTTCTCTGTCCATTGTTGAAAAGCAATAATTGCCTCTTGGTGAGGCAGATATTCCATAGGAATTTTCCTCTGCTCAAAAGGTGTATTTATTTCTTGGTAAATGAAGGCATCATCAAAGCCTATTGATGCTGCCTCTTGGCGAGTATTGGCATAATACACTTTGGCAGGTCTTGCCCAATAGATAGCTCCTAAACACATAGGACAAGGCTCGCAACTTGTATAAAGCTCGCAATCTTCTAACTGAAACGTTCCCAATACTTTACAGGCTTCGCGAATCGCTACTATCTCCGCATGAGCCGTAGGGTCTTTGGTCTTTAACACTTGATTGTTACCTTTGGCAATGATTTGTCCATTTTTTACGATAACTGCTCCAAAAGGACCGCCTTCACCTGTATGTATATTCTCTAAAGAGAGTCTAACTGCCTCAGACATAAATTGATACTTTTCTTCTTTCATAACATTTTCCTTAAATCTTCCAACGTATTGATTTCATCTATCTTCTTATCTTTTCGCCACCGTAAAATTCTTGGGAAACGGAGGGCAATGCCTGATTTGTGCCGATTGCTGGGAGCAATTCCTTCAAAACCCAATTCAAACACCAATTCAGGTTTTACGGTTCTTACAGGTCCAAACTTGTCTATGATGTTTTGCTGAATAAAAACATTTACTTCCTCAAACTCCTTGTCTGTCAGTCCTGAGTAGGCTTTGGCAAAAGTAATAAATTTTTCTCCATCTTTCACCGCAAAGGTATAATCTGTGTAAAGATTGGCTCGCCTTCCGTGTCCCTTTTGTGCTGCCACCAGCACACAATCAATAGAAAGGGGATGAACTTTCCATTTCCACCAATCGCCTCGCCTGCGTCCTGCTTGATAAATAGAATTTTTTGCTTTGAGCATCAAACCTTCGCTTCCATTTTCGCGTGCTTTTTCTCGTAAGTTAGCCAATTCTTCCCAAGTTGCAAAATCTACTAAAGGAGAAAGCCTCAGTATTTCGTTTGGTAAGTTGGTTATCATTTGATTTAACAATTCTCGCCGTTGGCTTAAAGGCACTTGCCTAATATCCTTGCCTTTGTACTCTAATAAATCATAAGCATAAAAAATTACGGGTGCGTCTTGCAAGATTTTTTTTGTAATATTTTTCCTTCCTATCCTTGTTTGCAAGACATTGAAAATAAGAGGCTTATTATCCTTAAAAGGTAAGATTTCTCCGTCTAATACTGTGCCATCAGGAAGCAGTTTTTTTAGGACTTCGTACTCTGGGAATTTGTCCGTAATAAGTTCCTCTCCTCTACTCCACACGAAGATTTCTCCATTTCTTTTGATGATTTGCCCGCGAATACCATCCCATTTCCACTCTGCCTGCCAGCCTTGTGGATTTCCTAAGGTGTGGATTTCGCTTTCCAAAGGATACGCTAAGTAAAAAGGATAAGGCTTAGAAATATCGGTTTCGCCTACATTGCCTTGAACGAGTTCCTCCAAAGAGGTATTTTCTACTTGCCAATTCCCACTAATTTGATGAGTTACTACCTGAGCATCAATTTTATACACTTTGGATAGAGCATTGATTATCATAGCCTTGGAAACGCCCACACGAAAATTTCCTCCCATGAGTTTATTAAAAACAAAACATTCATTTTTATCTAAACTTTTCCATGCTTGGGTAATGGCTATTTTTTTTTCCTCCTCTGTTTTATTTTGCAAGTCCTGAAGAAAAATAATCCACTCTTTAAGCGATTTTTCTGCACCATGTTCTTTTTCAGATAATTGTGTACCCAATGCTAAGGCAATGGTTTCTGACAAATCCCCTACGTGCTGATAAGATTCCTCAAAAAGCCAAAGCGGAATCCCTGCCAGCTCCGCACACCACTCTCGCAACTTAGTAGTATTCACAGCCCTTTTAGGTCTTCTGTCTGTAAAAAGAGCCAAAGTATAGATTTGGTCGTCTTTGGAGGCAGTGGAAAAATACTCCACCAAAGTCTGTAATTTATCGTTGGTCTTAGTGCTATTGGCTAATTCAAAAATAAGAGCGGCAAATTGTTTCACTTGATAGTTTTTGGGCAAAAATACGAAATGTATCCATAAACTTGGTAATGATACTACTTTAATACTCGCATTTTTGTTTTGCCTATTCGATAAAATAAAAATAAAGAATTGTATTTTTGTAAAAAGTAAGAAAATATTAAAAATATGAGCATGATAATTACTTTGATAGCTGTTATTTTGGGATTAGGTGTTGCAGGAAGTGTTATTTTTTTTGCTATCAAATCACATTTGGAAAAGACTAAAAAAATTAGTGCTATGGTTTCTGACAAAGAAGTAATTGAGATTGCAAGACAAAATGGAGGTGAGATTAGTGCTGTCTTGCTTTGTGAAAAAACAGACCTTTCCTTAGATGAGGCACAAACAAAGATTAATAGCTTACTTATGTCAGGCATCATTCATCAGAAATGGGATTGGAGTGATTGGTCAGGTTCTAAGCACAGGTACGTACTCAAAGACGCTACAAAAAACTACAATTCCATTGAGGGCAAGAAAGGAAAAGCTATTACAGACGCTGATGTCATCTCGGTAGCTGTGCAGTCCAAAGGGAAAATTACCCCTGCGGCTCTTTGCCTGAAATTGAATATTTCCATAGATGAAGCAAAGAAAAAGTTAGACGAACTCTATAAAAAAGAAATCTTTGAAATAGATGTAACTGAAACAGGTACAATTACTTATTATCTATCAGACAAAGATTTGCTTAATACTTAGTAGGTTCGGTCAATTCTTTACAAATTGAATTTTTCCGTCCTCTTTAATCTGATAAGTAGCCGTTTTAGTAACTTTCTCTTCCGAAGATGTAGTTTCTAAGAAAGAGTGTTTGATGTTTTCTGTCATTCTAATTACTAAATTCTGGTCTATTTCACTAAACTGCTCAATTTCAAAGCTCTCATCACCATTCCTGCCTTTGCTGAGATGGGCTACAGGAATACCGTCAATCAAATCGCCTGCTTTGGAAAAAACTAACAAATAGCGGTCAAAACCGATGCGTGTATCTTGAATATCTATGACCACAAATCTTTCATTTTCAAACATTAAGTAACCGCAGTTTACATTTTCATGCGAAGGTGCCAGCCCTTCTATGCTCAAACCTGATTGGGAAGGGAGTTGATACCATTTGAGCGGAGAAGAAAAAATTTTTTCATGGAAAAAGGCAGAATCTAACAAGTTTTCGCTCCCATGCCCTGCTTCAATCTTGTAAGGCAGTTCTACTTTTTTAAAGCACTGCAATACTTTATTAAAATCTTCCTTACTTGTTTGCTTGGACTGACAGGCGGCCAAGAAGAACAACAAAAGAATAAACCGAAAGTATTTGATAAACATAGCTTAAAATGAATTTATGCTGATTGTCTGATAAAAATTTTGTAAAGGTAAAAAAACATCTCTTGGATTGTAAAAAATGTTTGCTTTTTCCAAAGACAAAATTCGCATTTTTTCCTAAAAGCAATTTACTTTGTGCGTATTGTATTTTTTTTTTTAAATCTAAATGTCAAAATTCTCATGCCTATTCTATACGCGCTCATTGGGATTTTAGTCCTTATTTTTCTCATTACATACATCAAATTAGATACTTTTATTTCTTTTATCTTGGTGGCACTGGGTTTAGGTTTTCTTACAGGAATGTCTGTTCCCGCCATTGGCAAGTCGATTCAAGTAGGCATTGGGAATACTTTGGGCGATTTGATTCTGATTATTGGCTTTGGAGCAATGTTGGGGAAGTTGGTGGCGGATAGTGGTGCGGCACAGCGAATTACCCAGTTTATCATTTCTATTTTTGGAGTCAAAAATGTGCAATGGGGTCTGGCATTAGCGGGTTTTATCATTGGGATTCCCCTGTTTTACAATGCAGGTTTTATCATCGTTGTCCCACTGATTTTTGCTGTGGCATCTTCTACTAAATTGCCTATTTTATACATCGCTATCCCTATGTGTTCGGCGTTGTCAGTGGCGCATGGCTACCTTCCCCCCCACCCCTCTCCTGTAGCTATTTCCACGCAAATCGGGGCAGACATGGGCTTAGTGCTAATTTATGGCATAGTGATAGCCATTCCAGCTATTGTAGTAGCGGGTCCTATCTTTGGCAAAACATTGAGAAAATACCAATACCGAGAAGGAGATTCCCCTTTCCAAGTCAATGTATTGCCACAAGAAAAACTGCCTTCTTTGGGAATAAGTATCGTAACGACTTTATTGCCTTTGCTCTTGTTCTCGCTTACTGCTATCATCAAAAGTTTTAATTTCCAATCCCCTGTTTTACAACTACTTGGAGAGCCGTATATTGGAATGTTACTGTCTGTACTCTTGGCTATTTATCTGCTTGGGCTAAGGCAAGGCTATGACATGAAAACGGTGATGAAAAAATTGGAGGAGTCTTTCAAATCGACTTCTACTATTCTGCTCATCGTAGCAGGGGCAGGTGCTTTGAAACAAGTCCTTAATGACAGTCAGATTAGCAAGTACATAGGCGAGCAGTTGCAATACATTCCTATTTCTCCCTTAGTGCTGAGCTGGGCAATCGCAGGGGCTATCAGAGTAGCGGTAGGTTCAGCTACCGTAGCAGGACTGACAGTAGTAGGGATTCTTGCTCCGATGATTCAACAACAAACGCACATCAAACCCGAGTTGATGGTCTTAGCGATTGGGGCAGGTAGCCTGATGTTTTCTCATCTGAACGATGCAGGTTTTTGGCTTTTCAAAGAATATTTTAACCTGACTATCAAGGAAACATTGAAAACTTGGACGGTTATGGAAACCCTTGTGTCTATTGTAGGGCTAATTGGGGTACTGATATTGCATCTGTTTGTGTAAAGTAAGTAGTTCAAATAACCGCCCAGCTCTTCCCCTTCTGAGAGGGAGGTTAAAATAGTAATAATCAAAGGGCTTGTTGTGCAGTAAACTGCTCCCAAACCTTCTCAGCGAGTTTGTCTGTAAGGACATCTATGTAATAAGCCCCTGCACCTGCATCTATGACTTTATCAAAATAAGATTCTTCTGCCAAAAGGTTATGCACGTTACGCGCTATGCGATGCGAAAAGCTATTCACTTCACCAATTCCTTCATTATGAGGTATTACGCAAAGTACATCGCACCCCCCAATGATAGCAGACATGGCTTGGGTAGTATTGCTGAGCATATTCCAATCAGGTTCTTGGATTGTTTTTTCATCTGTACTAATGGTCGTGTTGGCTTGTAGCAGCACTTGATACGGCTTGTAATCCTCGAGTCCATATTCTTTGACTATCTCAGTAAAAAGCATTCTCAATACTCTTAGCCCAGCTATTTCTAAGAAATAAGCATTGCTAAGTCCAATGGTAAATTGTATTTTTTGAGCAATTTGTGCAATAGTGAAATCCTCTCTCAGCAGTGAGTCTATGACATGGGTAGCTTTGAGAAGTAAATTTGCATACCTATCTGTTATGTGTGTTTCTGTGGAAAGCAAATTTATCACTAAAAAGTTAGGTGCGGATTGGGTAAGAGCAAATAAGTTTCTCAAGACTTCTATGTTTGGCACAGAAACATCTGAAAAAGCTATTGACCCAACTAAAGCAGAAACATCGTAGTTATATTTTTTTGCGTATGAAAGATAGCCATCAAGTAGTTGGGTAGCTTGATTTTCCTTACAAACAAAAGAAACTGCACAATAAGGCAGGAGAATTTCAGCAAGTAAAATTTCTATATCAAGTTTTTCTATCTGACTTACCTCAAATATAATTTCATTTACTCCTCCATTGAGGGCTTCGAGTGCCAACGCATTGGCATATTTTTCCGTTGAAACGATGATTTTTTGAGCATTTCTCCATGTTCTTTGTGGAGCATCAGGATTGAGGAGGGTTTGGTGAAAAGTCTGAAGATAGGAAATATTAGCTAAGTCCGCTTCCGTGTAAATGGCTCTTAATTCCATATTTTCCACTTTCCAAGTGATGGTTTCTTTGAGGTCTTTGCCTTTGGCTTCTTGGGCGGCTACCTCCTCCCACTGCTCATTTAAAAACTTTGCAAATTCTTCGAACATGATGTCTATATGCGTTTATAAAGATAAAAGCAAAGATAAGGGAATGTCTTAAATTAGTTTACAAGATTTTTAAAACTTATATCGCCAAGTCAAATGTACGCCTTGGAACTGGGGCATAGCATATATAGCCTGTGGGGTATTATCAATCATAATCAGTTCATTGTATCGGTGAATCGCTTTTCTGATATTGGCACGTCCCCATATCCCCAGACCTATATTGATAGACAAAGAGCCTCCGAGTACCCAGTAAAAAGGAGCAAGATTGTAAAGTGCGCTTGTGTTTCTCAAGGCATAAGAAAAGTATAAAAGTGGCAAAAGGGAAGATGCTGTTTGGAGCGTACGCATGGTTTTAGCAGATTGAAATAGCCTATCTACTTCTTTGTCACCTATCTCCATAAAGGGAATAGTCAAATCATAAGAACTATTGAGTTTTTTAGTGCCGTAGTAATACGAATCCTTTAGAAAATCGCTTTGTACGGTAATTCCTCTCAGAGGTACAGTTTTGGTGGTCTGGGCGAGTGCTTCTGTAAAGTATGGGCTTAGCCCTAAGAATAGCACAAGCAGAAAATAATATTTTTTCATGGGATTTTTAGTAGAATTAGTTTTGACTTTCCTCTAATTTACGAGTTTGAAGAAGAAAATCAAAACTAATTTATAAATTTTCAAAGTAACTTTTGAACTAAAAATCTAAAAATATAGTTGAAATACAATAATTTGGTAGTTGATATACTCTTTTAATTATTAACATAAAATTAATATTAAGTTTGTAATAAAACTTTATCTTTGTAGGGAAAGGAACTATAAACCTAAAACTTATGGCAAGAAAAGTACTTGTACTTAATTCAGATTACCGAGCCTTGACAGTTTGTAGCGTTTACAAGGCGTTTTTACTGGTATTTCTCGATAAGGCAGAGGTGGTTAATCAAGTAGAAAACACTTTTTTGCGAAGTGTCAGTCAGTCTTTTCCTATGCCATCAGTGATTCGCTTGTATAGCTATGTGAATATGCCTTATAAAAGTGTTATGTTGAATCGTCATAACATTTTCAAACGCGACGGGCATAGATGCGTTTATTGCAGTTCTCGCGAAGATTTGACCATTGACCACGTCATGCCACGTTCCAGAGGTGGAAAAACTAAGTGGACTAATCTGGTTACAGCGTGCAAGAAGTGTAATGCTCGCAAAGGGGATTACACCCCAGAAGAAGCGGGCATGAGATTGCCTTATGCTCCTTTCAAGCCTTCTTTTGTTGTATTCTTGCGGGATTTCTCAGGTATCGGTGATGATACATGGAAACCCTACTTGCAAACAGAAAGTATAGAAGAGTAAGTAACTCAGTCAGCGACCCCATACTTGCTACAAATAGGACATTCTTCTTTTTTGTGTCCGCGAGCAGGGCAGAAGCTGCGTCCAAAATAAATAATTTGTAAGTGCAATTTGTTCCAAGAAGACTTAGGAAAAAGGTTCTTTAAGTCTTCTTCTGTTTTTTCCACACTTTTGCCATTGGATAGCCCCCAGCGTGCCGCTAATCTATGAATGTGTGTATCCACAGGAAAAGCAGGTATGCCATACCATTGACACATGACTACCGAAGCCGTCTTATGCCCTACGCCTGATAGTTCTTCTAACTCCTCAAAGGTATTAGGAACTTTTCCCGCATATTTCTCTACCAAGACTTTAGAAAGGTCATAAATTGCCTGCGATTTGCGGGGAGAAAGTCCACAAGGTTTGATTATTTCTCTGATTTCCTCTACGCTGAGTTTTAGCATATCAAAAGGATTGTCCGCCTTAGCAAATAACAATGGGGTAATTTTGTTTACACGCTCATCAGTACACTGTGCAGAAAGCAATACTGCAATCAGTAAGGTATATGCGTCTTGGTGATGTAGAGGAATAGGAGGATTGGGGAAGTAATGGTCTAAGATTTTGGCAATTTCTTTTGCTTTTTGCTTTGTTGTCATAAGTGTATGTTTTGCTTTGCTATTGCAAAGTTTCGGTTTTGACTTCTCCTCTTAGGTACTTATTCAGGAACTTGATGATAGCTTTATTAGCTTTAATTTCATTTTCTTTTTTTATGAAAAAGTAAGGCTCATCAGGGAAAAGCAAATATTCGTATGGTATTTTATTGGTTTTTAGCTCGTTAATTATTTGGTCTGTTTCTGATTTGTTCACGCGTGGATTATTGGCACCTTGCACTATCATCAGCGGTCGGGTAATTTCTTTGGCAAAAAACAGGGGCGATTTATTGTATATACTAATAGAGTCTGTTGCTGGATTGCCTATTTTTTTGTAGAGCAGAGGTTTGCTTGCTTGGGCGGCAGCAGGAAGATTGTTAAATACTCTGAACCAATTAGTAATGCCAAATAAGTCCACCCCTACGGCAAATTCAGTCGGTGCAAAAGTCAAAGCAGACAAAGACATGTAGCCACCATAAGCCCCAGCCCCTATAATACCTATTTTACCTTTGGCAACAAAATCTGTCTTTTCTAAAAATTGCTTGCCTGCTATCAAATCTTTCAGGTCAATTTCCCCTACTTTGCCCTCATCAGCGTCAGCAAAGGTTTTTCCATACCCAGAACTACCCCTATTATTTACTGCTAAAACTGCATAGCCTTGATTGGCAAGATATTGAATCATAGGCGTGTAAGTAGCGCGATTTTGACCTCCAAGTGGAGTATGTACCCAAACCAAAGCAGGAACTTTTTGATTTTCTTTAAGGTGAAGTGGTTTGTAAAGCAGCGCAGGTATTTCCATGCCGTCAAAAGAGGGAAACTTAACAAAGTCTGGCTCTGATAGATTTTTATAGTCCAGTACTGTGCTTATTCCCATATTGACTTTTCTAACTTTCTGGGTTTGAAAGTCATAAACATACAAGTCGTTAGGCGAAGTAGGCGTATTGAGGATAAAGCAACACATTTTTTCATCTTCGGAAAAATTGAACATACTAATATCACCGCAAGGGAGGTCTGGAATTTTAATGAGTTGATTATCTGCCTCTCGATAGATTTTTAGCTTGGTTTGTGCATCTTCATTGATAAGCAATGCTCGGTAGGTATTTTGGGGGGAGAAAAATACATAGTTGATGTCCCATGCTTCTTTGGCAATGACCTCATGCTTTTCTGTATCAAAGTCATAGCTTTTCAGGTAGCAAAACTCGCTTTCGGCGTTGGTCAGATAATACAGTTTGCTTTCATTATTGTCCACTCCTACTGCCCAGTTATATGCTTGGTTGTCCCCAACGATTTTTTGAGTCTGACCTGTCTGCCTATCATGTATGAAAACATCTGACTGATTCCTGTTAAAGAGTTTGCCCAATGCCAAATACCTTTCATCTTTGCTTATCCCTTGTATTTCGTAACCCTCTTTGTTTTCATAAAGTAAGATTGAACGTAAATCTTTTTTATCAATACTTTTTATCTCTAATTTATACAAGTCAAAATAACGATTATCTCTTTTGTTGCATAGGTAATAAAAAGATTTTTTATCCTCACTCCATTTCATAAACATGGCTTTCGCTGTCGAGTCTGGGGTCAAATCGGTAGAAGTTCCATCAAGATTGCGAACAAAAATGTGCGATACGTCTAATCCTAAGTCCAAAGAATACAAAAAACGCTCGTCTTTGGGGAAGTAAGAAATGCCGTAAGCCGATTTAGAAGCATATTCTGTAAGTTGAGTGAGTTCGCCTGTAGTTATGGTAAGTTCAAATACGTCAAAAGTACCATTCTTATTGGTAGAAAGAAGTATCTTTTCTCCATTGGGGGAAAAGATGGGTTTTTTGAGATGAGGAGTACTAAAAAAATCCTCTGCCGAATAGATTTTATGCTTTGATGTGGATGTGCCCTTGTCCAAGGCATTAGGGCTACAAGCAAGCATCAAAACAGCAATTACACCCCATAAACACCAATTTTGCCTTGTGTTTGTTGCTCCTCGTACCATAGCAATTTCCTTCATACTTAAATTAGTCTTGTAAATATATAATCATTTTTTACATATTGAAGTTCCTAAGACAGTATAGGCGATATGTGAGAATAGTGGTAAGAATTGGTAATTTTATGCAAAATTATGTAAAATCCAAAACTTTATCGAATTTTAATAAATAATTAGTCTATCAAACAACAAAAGTTGAAGGTTAGTGTTGAGTTTGCTCGAGTTTTGTTTTGCCTTTGCTTGCCGTTGTTTTTGTTTATGTTCTCCAGAGGCTATCAGGTTCTCCTCTACCCCTTGTAATACAAGATTAAGGGAATCTCCTTGGATTTTTTGAGCAAGGAAGGAGAAATTTTTTATGAAGAACTTTTATTTTCTTGATTCATAGCAAAAATAATTGTATCTTAACAATATCAAAAAATGAGAAAATTGTATGGAACTGACCACAGACCTGATTGAAAAATACGAAATAGAAGATTTTAATGAAAGCAAAGATATACCAAGTTTATTTCATGCCCGTTTACAGTCTAATATTAGTTATGCTATCAGAAGTAAATATAAAAGTAAGTTTGATGCTTATACAGAACTTTCGCTAAGTGTAAATGGAAAAGAATACGTAGTAGATGTATGTGTTTTTCCTGCCCAAGAAGTAGATTGGGCAGCAGATGACCAAATTTATGTGGATACGCCACCACTCATCGCTATCGAGATACTTTCTCCCAAACAGTTTTTGACTGATTTGACAAGTAAATCTAAAATTTATTTTTCTTGGGGTGTAAAATCTTGCTGGATTGTCATTCCTTCTACTAAAATAGTAATTGTGCAGGATAGTTTGAGAAACCAAAAAGTATATTCTTCTGGTAAAATTACTGACCTTGCCAACGACTTAGAAATAGAGTTTGAAGATGTTTTTATGTAAGCTATCCAAAGAAAAAAAGCCCTCACAATCATCTCCAAAATCATTGTGGGGGCTTCTCTATTTTCTTTTGATAACTTTTTCTCTACTCTTTCACCACTTTCCTGACTTGTTTGTCTCTACTATCTTCAATTTCAATAAAATAAGCTCCTTTGTTCAAGCCTCCTAAATCCATCTTGATTTCCTCTTGGGTAAATACTTTTTCATAAATAATGAATTTGTCTTCCCATTGGGCTAACTATTTTAAGTGTGATTAAAATTCAAACTGTTCAGTAGTTAGGCTGCTAATTTTTAGTTTTGCTTTCCCTGTTTTGGCTTTTTAAAATTGTGCCTAACGGAAAAGGCTTGGCGAAGGCAGGGCTTAGAAGCACTAATCTGTCGGCAAGCACAAATGTAAATAGAAAGCACAAAACTTCAATTAAGCACTGTCGCCCCGCTTGCCACAAATGCAATGATGCACGCATTTACTTTTGTATCTCTCTCAGGTACTTAAACGGAAACGGTAGCACTGTCAAACTTCCTTGTTTTACGAAATCTACTGCCATTGTTTGTAAAAGTTGGTCAAATACAAGTCGGCTTTGTTGTCCTTTCAGGTTCTTAACTGCTTTTATTTTGCGAATGTTGGTTGCATTTTGGAAACTTGTTTGTATTTGCTTGGGTACAACTCCTACAAAATAGAAAGCCTCTGTTGCATTTTCATTTTGATAATAAATATTTGTGTTAGAGGCGAATAGTTCTTCTATTTCTTCTTTACCCTTGAAAAAATGATGCAATACGTCTTTTCTTCCTAAATATTGTTCTGAATTTTGATAGTAAAAATCGCAAAAGGCTTTTTTGATTTTGGTGCGGTTGATTAAACCCTGTTCCTTAAAAATATTGTTTAACTCGTCTTTACTTAACTTATCTCTGAAATTTTTTAGGTGATTGATAGTGTTTTGTAACTTTTCATCACTCGCAAAACTTTGATTTTCTGCAACAAACTTTTCAAGAATTGCCAATACTTGGCTTTTTTGTAATTCGGTTTCTTGTGCCTCTAACTCCAATTTTTCTCCAATTTTTTCAATTTCTTGAATAGTGAAACGTGGTGTTTCAAATATCAAGTTAACATCTTGATGGTTTGAAACCAAAAGACAATTCAAAAACTCCCTGCCATTGAATTTATCGTAAGTTTGATAAATTGATTTCAGTCTTTCATAATCGGAATTACTGAAAACTTGGTCGGGTAGGCAAGTTGTAAATTCTAAATTGCCATTTTCTAAGACTTTCAACAAATGGAAAGCATATTTTTTATCCTTACTACTTTGGTTTTCTTCTTTTATCTCCTCTTTTCCCATAAATAACCACTCGCCAAAAGTCCAATCCAAAATAGTGATTTTCCCTTGCTTAATATCATTTTTGATGTAACTTTCTTTCAAAATCACATCAATAGCAGGGTTTGAAAGTATTTTTTTTGTTTCACCATTCTTGGTTTTTTCTAATTCAATATCAAAGTCATCTGTGGTAATATGATGAACTAAGAAATTTCTATATTTACCATTTTGGTATTTATTGCAATGCTCATCATTTTGTTCGTCATAATTTTCCTTGCTACGAATAATACGAATATTCAAAGCACTTTCAGATAAATTACCAAAAGTTACATTCTTTGCTTTATATTCTCGTTCTTTGTCTGTGAGAAAGGTTTGCAAATCTTGGGCTAATTGCTTTGCCTCTTGGTTGTCTTTTAGGCTGTCTGCGATATTGATAACAATAGGTTTGTTTTGGTAAAACTCCTTTATTTTGGCTTTTACGCTGTCTGATAATTGTTTATCAAACTCCGTTTTCTCTTGGCTAAAAGGTAATTCTACAAACTTAATCGTAATGTATTTAGATAACTGCTCTTGTACTTCTTTCAAAAAAAGATACAAAACACCGCTTTTGGACATTTCAAAACTATTCCAATCTGAAAAATCTAAAAATGAAACGGTGCTTTTCTTGCCGTCTGCTTGGGCTAAAATGTACGTTGTTTCAGGTTTTTTATTGTATTCCTTACTTTTTAGTCTTCGCATACTGCGAATATTGCCCGAAAGTATTTCATATTGCAAATAATCTTTTAACTGTGTTTTTCTATTGGCAAAATTCATTTTACCCGTCATCAAAAGATTAGAAAAGGTTTTTACCTCTATTTTTAGGTGCAAATGATAGTCTAATTCTAATTTCAGGGTAATATATTGCCACGTCATTTTGGCTTTATCCTCTTTTTCTTTTGCCTCAACTGCTTTTATTACCCAATATAAACTACCTGTAATATTTGAGCATTTAGCATTTTTAGATGAAGTATTTGCTAAACTATTGAATAAAAGTTGGGCTAAATGGCATTTGTCTATTTCGTTTTCATCTCTCAAATTGGTGATTTGAGAAAATTGTACTTCCTCACTGTTATTGATAACTGATTTTATCTTGTCTTCTAATTCAAAATCATTTTTGAATTTTGCTTTTTCAAACAACGTATAAAAAGCCTTGCCTTGCAGATAAACAACAGACTTTACATTTGGTAAATCTTGCTTTAAATCATCTATCAAAGAATATTGATAGGACGGATTTACGGTAGTGAATTTATATACCCAAAAATCTTGTGTAATATGTTGAAAGTTCTCGTTTGAGAACAAAACAGTTTTTTCTAATTGGTTGGTTTTGTACTGCATTATTTCGTGCTTAAAAGGTTACGTAATTCAAAAATAACATTTTCAGCAATCGCAAAACTACTGCTGTCAATCAAATACGGAACTTCAATGAGTTGCCCGTTCTGACTTGTTCGGATAGGAAAACGACTATCTGCCAAAATATTGATGATGAAAACTTTACTAAATTCAAATCCTTTTTGTTGAATATCAGGCACTTTTAAGCCAAATATTTTCTCAATTTGCGTTTGTTGCTCTTGGCTATTTTCTTCATTCCAAAACTTGAAATCAATGAAAACGCCTTTATCTAACTCAAAATCAAATCTTTCAAAAATTTCGTTGGGTAGTTCTTGTAACTTAGTATTGGGTAAAACATATTTTTCAAAAATGTATTTTCCAATTACCTCTCCCAAAGCACCTTTATAGATATTATTAAAAATTTCGGGGGCAATGATATAATCATTAACTTTAAAATCTGTGGCATAGCCTTGCCTTTCAAATAGGTTCTTTAATTCTGTAATTTGCATCAATTTAGGCAAGTGAATAACTTGTGCCGAAACTTCTTTTCCGTTGCCCGAAAAATCTATTTTTATGCTTGCGTAACCAATTGTGCTAGTTAAAATATAAAGTTTTTTATATCTAAGATAGGTTGTTGAGTTATAAAGTTTAAATAAATAGCAAAAGTTAGGGATGT
>NZ_FONY01000005.1 GCF_900113045.1 Thermoflexibacter ruber | reverse complement strand
TCCTTTTTTCCTATAAAACTCCATGCTTCATCAATTTGAACTCTTTGATAATACTTTTTTTGAGGTTTGATTTGTACTTGTTTTCCCCATTTTAAAATCAATCTCAAGACAGCATTTATACTGACTAAGAGCACATTACAAATATCTCTCACACCACTACCACGTAAAAGCATAGGCTTCATCAACTCTTTTATCTCAGGATTACAAGCATTATAAAAATATTCATCTTGAAACTGTTTATCACAAGATTGACACTTGTAATTTTGCTGTCCATTGGACTTTTTACCATTTTTTACTACTGTCGCACTATGGCAATCAGGGCAGTTTAGCTTTTGGATTACTTTAGACATAATCACAAAATTAAATCCTCTTTGCCTATTTTCAACTTATCATACAATTAGAAGCACCACCAGTTTTTATAGTAAATTTAAGATGCAACCTATAAGCACAAATAGTTCATTTTTCAATGAACTTCTTAAATATTTCAAAGCTCTACCCATTTGGGTTTCAACAGTTTTAACGGAGATGTGTAAAAGGTCTGCTATTTCTTGATATTTAAGTTCTTTGTCACGACTTAAGCGAAAAATTGTTTTACATTGGTCTGGTAAGGTTTCTATGGCTTTCTCGATTTTTTCTATAAGTTCTTGTTGGATTAATAATTTTTCTGGATTTTCTTCTTGCAGGAAAGAGGTAACCGTAGAAATTTCTTTGAAAATAGGATTTTGCTTCTTTAGGTAATCTAAGCAATGATTTTTTACTGAAGTGTATAAATAAGATGAGAAAGTATGAGTTAAGTGTATATTTTGGCGATTTTTCCATATTTTATAAAAAGCATCAGCGACCAATTCTTCTGCAACTTCTGGTTTGCCGACTATTTTAATTGCAAAGTTGCATAAGGGCGAGTAAAAATGATGGAATATCATTTCAAAAGCCTTATAGTCGTTTTCTTGTGAAACTTTTTGAAATAATAGGGCAATGTCTACGTCTTTGTTTGACATGAGTTTTATGCTCAATAGTTAAGGCAAACATAAACAAAGCTAAGTAAATTTTATTATTTAGCAAAAATTGTTTTTGATGATATTTATTACGTCTTACTCACTAAGATTATTTTCATTTTATCTGCCTTTACCACTCCTTTGTAAAACTCAAGCCACTCTTCGTATTTTTCTTTGGGAAAAATATTTTTATTCAGGCTCACTTGGTGAGTATAAATAATTCTGTTTCCTTCAAAATTGATGCTTGCTTGGTAGGCTTCAAAAGCAAATTGTATGTTTATATTTTCGGGCTTGTGTTCTAAATATAGACAAATACATTAAAGTTTTATATTTGTAAGAAAAAACTTGATAGCCTGCGGAGAATCGAGAATACTCTATGTAAATGAAACTGCTTTCCGCTTATTAGGCAAAATGGGAAAATTTTGGCAAAAGAAGTGTGTAAACTTATGCTTAAACAAATTTGTCGCTATGCTCATTTATTAGCTATGAGTGCCATTAGCAAGTAGGGAGATTTATATTTTCAAACTCATCTTTATACTTTTACGGGCGAAAGGGTAGTAGGTTTTTGGGGGAGTTATTAACTTTTTTGATAACAAAAAATTACTCGTTATTTGGGACATAGCAAAATACATAATAGCAGTAAAGAGGTCAAAGAGTTTTTGAAACAAGACTATCAGGAGTGTATTTTCTTAGCTAAAATTCTACCTTATAGCCCTAAACTGTATGCAGCTGAACAAGTTTGGAAAGTTATCAAGCGATATATACTCTCCAGTATGGTTTATAAAAGCCTGACACAATTAAAGAATTTTAGGATACTCCAATACTAAAGTGCCAAAATTAAAACTTTTCTCAAGCATCCTAAGGGCAATTTTTATAAATCTTAAATTTATAAAACTATCTTTGAGCTATTTTTAGCTCTGAGTACACTTTACATCTATGATGTTATTATTTTACTATGCCTTTTAGCTCTATCCACAAATTTACTGAGTTCAACGAGTTTCACCATGCCGCTAATGGGCTGGTACGCTCTGCCCACAGCGAAATCCATATATTTAGATTCGAGGATATTGGAAAGCAAGTGATAAAAAATATGCCTCTGTTCCGCACTTCTTTTTACCAAATAGGGCTGATGCGAAATGCCAAATTCAGTATGAGTATTTATGATACTGTACATCAACTTGACGAGCAGTGTGCCTTAGTATTTTTTAAACCGGGTCAGCTGATTCAGTTTGAGAGCGACCCCAACTGGCAGGGTTACGTCCTTATGTTCAAGGAGAGTTTCCTTTCTATCAAGCAAGACAATCCGAATGCAAAAAAAGAATTTACCTTGCTCGACCCTACTACTGAGTCTTTTACCTTAATTACCAAAGACATCTATGATGAACTAAGCGGAATTTATGAAAAGATTTTACACGAATATACTAATGATTTCCCGCAATCTTTGCCTGTGATAGAGCTTTATATTCATATTCTTTTTTACAAAATAGAGCGCTTGTGTAAGATAAGTAAAGAAATTGACGAAAAACTCTTTTCCTCGCGAAAGGCAGAAATTACTTATCAGTTTAAAAAATTGATACAGAATAATTTGAGAACTTCAAAAAGTGTAACAGACTATGCCGATATGCTCCATATCTCCCCGAAGTACCTTATTGAGGTCGTTAGTGATGTTACCAATCAGTCGCCCAAGGAACTAATCAATGAGCAGATTATCTTGGAAGTCAAAACTTTACTGAAACACACTGATTATCCCATTAGCGACATTGCAACAGCTTATCATTTTACTGACCAATCACACTTTGCCAATTTTTTTAAGAAAGCGACTAGTCTTTCTCCTTTGGAGTACAGGAATCTGCATCGTTCAGACTTCAAAAAGTAATATATTTTCCTGATTTTATATAATACCGAACTATTTACAATTTCTACTGAATTTTCTACATAACCAATAGCCAAAAGCATGGGTTTTTAATGTGTTAAAAAATTATTTACGCAAAAAAAACGAAAACATGAAAAAGCTATTTTTTATCGCCTTTACTTTTATTATTTCTATCTCTATTTTGTACGCTCAGAAACCGGGAGCAAGACTACTTGACCCTACCAATCACGCTTTGGTACTCATAGACCACCAAAGCCAAATGGCTTTTGCTACTACGAGTATTTCTAATGTAGAGCTTCGAAACAATGTAGCCGTAGTAACAGGCTCAAGCAAAATTTTTAATGTGCCTACTGTAATTACTACCGTTGCCCGTAACACCTTTTCAGGACCTCTATTCAGAGAAATTTTAGAGTTTTACCCTGAAGCTGCCCAAAATGCCATAGACCGTACTACTATGAATACTTGGGAAGATGTTAATGCCCACAAAGCCATTGTAAGTAAGGGGAAAAAGAAACTTGTTTTTGCAGGGCTTTGGACAGAGGTATGTATTGTAGGTCCTGTACTGAGTGCTATTTCCGATGGCTACGACGTATATGTGATTACCGATGCTTGCGGTGGGGTGAGCAGCGAGGCTCATCTTATGGCTATCCAACGTATGATACAAGCAGGGGCGCAACCCATGACCTCTATCCAATATGCTCTCGAGCTGCAAAGGGACTGGGCAAGAAGCCAAACCTATGATGCAATTAACTCGCTCATGAAAAAGTATGGCGGGGCGTATGGCGCAGGTATAGAGTACGCCAAAGATATGTTTAACGCACAGGAAGGAAAGAAGTAAGTGATGAGTAGGTAAGCCTATAATGTCTTGAAAGCCTTATAGGTTTTGCTTCCAAACCTGATTTTTTAAAATATCTATTCCTAACCCTTTTACAATGAAATATTCTTTATTTTTTATTTTTTTCCTGTGCTGGTTCGGTAGCGGACAGGCACAGAAGGGGAAGATAGTACCCGACCTAATTGTGCATAATGCTACTATCTATACGCTCCACGCACAGCAGCCTACTGCCCAAGCGATAGCCGTAGCCAACGGAATTATTGTGCAAGTAGGAGATAACCAAAGTATTCTGAAGTTGAAAGACAAAAAAACAAGAGTGATAGATGCAGGTGGCAGGGCGATTATTCCGGGTATTTTTGACTCACACTTACACGTTATCAGAGGGGGCAGGTTCTACAACAGCGAACTGCGCTGGGACGGTGTACGCTCCCTTAAGCGTGCCTTAGAAATACTCAGAGAACAAGCAAGCCGCACTCCCGAAGGGCAGTGGGTGCGTGTGGTGGGTGGTTGGAATGCCTATCAGTTTGAGGAAAAAAGGCTGCCAACCTTAGAGGAAATCAATGAGGCAACCGGCAATGTGCCTACCTTTATTTTGTACCTCTATGGACACGCTTACCTGAATAAAGCAGGTTTGAGAAAACTCAATATTGATGAAAATACGCCCAACCCCAACGGTGGCTGGATAGAAAAAGACATCAAAGGACAGCCTACGGGCTTGCTGGTGGCTGACCCCAACGCTTTTATTTTGTACTCTACTTTGGCGCGACTACCTGAGCTTTCTGATGAGGAAAAGCTAAACTCTACTAAGCTCTATATGGCAGAGCTAAACCGACTGGGCATTACAGCAGTTATGGACGCAGGCGGAGGTTTTCAAAACTATCCCGATGACTACGGCATTACCGACAAACTTTGCCAAACTAACGAGCTGACGCTAAGAATACCTTTTTATCTTTTTGCCCAAAAAGCAGGTAAGGAACTCGAAGATTATTCCCAGTGGATTCGCACTGTAGAAATAGGAAAAAACTGCGATGAGCATGAAGCAAGCAATAGCAAAACGCAGTTTTTTGGCAGGAAAAAATTAGAGTATTACGTGCAAGGAGGTGGTGAAAACTTGGTAGCAAGTGCCGCAGACTTTGAGAATTTTGATAAGCCAAGACCAGAGCTATCACCCGCTATGGAAAGGCAACTCAAAGAGGTAATAGGTGTTTTGGTGAAAAACCGATGGGCTTTCCGCCTTCATGCTACCTATAATGAAAGCATTACAAGATTTCTGAACGTGATAGAAGAAGTAAATAAAGAAACACCCTTAAACGGCTTGCTTTGGTTTTTCGACCATGCTGAGACCGTTTCAGAGGAAAACTTGATGCGTATCAAGGCGTTAGGTGGCGGCATTGCTATTCAGCACCGTATGGCTTTCCAAGGAGAGAGTTTCATCAAACGCTATGGGAAAAAAGCCGCAGAATACGCCCCACCTATCAAGAAAATGTTGGACTTAGGCATTAGGGTAGGCATGGGGTCAGACGGCACGCGCGTAAGCTCTTATAACCCTTGGATAGGGCTTTACTGGCTCACTACGGGCAAAACCATAGGAGGCTTAAAGCATCTGGCAGACGATAACCTTCTGGATAGAAAAACCGCTTTGGAGCTTTACACCGTAGGTAGTGCCAAGCTGATAAACTTAGATGGTGATAGAGGAAGACTACAAGTAGGCTATATGGCTGATTTTGTAATACTTACTGATGATTATTTTAAAGTAAGTGAAGAAAAAATATTGGAAATCGAGGCATTGATGACCGTAATAGGGGGGAAAGTAGTGTACGGGAAAGACCAATTTGCTCAGTTTGCTCCCTTGCTTCCTAAAGCCACCCCTGCATGGTCACCTATCAATTTTTATGGAGGATATCAAAAAAAATAAAAACATGGAAAAAATCTTTTGGATTGTTCTGGTATTTGCCGCAGGAGCTATGCTCCCTGTGCAAGCAGGACTAAATAACCTAATGGGAAAAGCCCTCGCAAGCCCGTCTTGGGCTGTACTGATTTCTTTTTTTGTAGGTACATTGGCAATGCTGATTTATGTAGCCATTACAAAGCAAGGTTTGGCATGGCAAAGTTTTAAAGATGTTCCCCAAGTTACTTGGATAGCAGGCGTATTAGGAGCTATTTATGTAACCTCCGTAGTGTTGGCTTTTCCTAAGCTGGGAGCAGCTCTCACTTTTGGGCTGATTGTGGCAGGGCAGCTAACTATCTCTTTGCTCTTAGACCATTTTAAAATTTTAGTTCCTATGGCTCATAGCATTAATCTTTATCGTTTACTTGGCATTGTACTAATTATAGCAGGGGTAGTGCTAATCAGAAAATTTTAACCTGAAGTAAAACTTGAAATATGAATAGGTGCATCTATTATATTTTCATTATTAATATTTTATATTATCTTAGTTCAAGTTTTGCTTTTGCCCAAGAAATAAATAAATTTCTGGGCTTGCGATACGACGAGGATTATCGTTTTTTAGCAAAAGATTCTTTACCAAATTGGTATAAAGACCTAAAATTCAATCCTTTGAATAAAGATAAATCAAAGTTTGTTTCGCAAGGGGGAGAAGTCCGCTATCTGATGCAATACTTCAAGAATGAAGACTGGGGTGATGCGCCCGTGGACTACACCTCTTTTTATACCCGTTTTCTCTATCATACCGACTGGCATTGGAGTAGCTATATTCGCTTTTTTGGTCAATTAAGCAGTACTTTTGCTAACGGCAGAGTTACACCTAATAGAGGCATAGATGAAACCCGATTGGACTTGCACCAAGCATTTTTAGATGTGTATTTTTCTCTTCAGAGCAGTGCCAAATTGACTTTTAGGGTAGGTAGGCAAGAATTGTTATACAGTTCGCAACGCCTCATATCCGTTAGGGAAGGACCCAACAACCGACAAAGTTTTGATGCGGTAAAACTATTTTACAAAAATGAGATATGGCAAATGGACGTGTTTTATGCTCAACCAGTGATAAACAAAGCCAATATCTTTGACGATAATAGCACTACCGACAGAAAAGTGTGGAGTCTCTATGTTGTAAGAAGAAAAGTGCCTATCGTAAGCAATGTGGATTTGTATTATATCGGTAACTACAACAGAATCATACAATTTAATGGAGTGGCTGGGGAAGAACTGAGACACTCTTTTGGGACAAGGATTTGGCACAAGGGGCAGCAATGGACTTACGACCTCGAAGCCTTGTATCAGTTGGGCAGTTGGGGGGAGCAGGCTATCAGGGCTTACACCGCTTCGGCAAATGTAACCTACTCCCCTAAAATGTGTAAACTCTCGCCTACTTTTGGCTTAAAAACGGAATTTATCAGTGGGGATAGACAAAAAGATGACCAAAGGCTAAACACCTTTAATCCACTTTTCCCCAGAGGAGCATATTTTGGATTAGCGGCTTTGATAGGTCCTGCTAACTTGGTGGATTTGCACCCTTCTATCGAGATAAATATTACTCCTAAACTTGTCTTTGGGATAGATTACGATGTTTTTTGGAGATATAGCCTGCAAGATGGCATTTACGGACCTAATGTAGTGTTGATTTATGGCGATAGGGAGAGCAAAGAGGCATATATAGGTAAGCAATTAGGGATAAGTCTGGAGTACACCCCTAATCGGCATTTTAGCATAGTCCCCGAAGTTACATGGTTTTCCGCAGGGAACTACCTCAAAGAGGTAAGCAGTGGGAAAGATGTGCTATTCGGAGCAGTTACTATGCAGTTCAAGTATTAATAACCCAACTCTAAAACTTTATTTATGGAAACAAAAATTGGCATTAGTGCAGAAAATTTGCAAGCAGTAACCCAAATACTTGCAAAAATTTTGGCAGATGAGTTTGTGCTTTATACCAAAACTCGAAATGCGCATTGGAACGTAGAGGGTAAGGATTTTTATTCGGTTCATAAGTTTTTCGAAGACCAATACGAAGCATTGGACGAAATTATAGACGATGTGGCAGAGCGTATTCGTTCCCTTGGGCATTATGCCCCTGCTACTCTTAAAAACTATCTCCAACTTACTCACCTCACCGAGCAGGCAAGGGAGAAAAACGATAGTGAGGGGTTTATTAGAGAACTTCTGCAAGACCACCAAAGCATTATTATTTATCTTAGGGAAAACATCAACCGATTTGCTAATGATTACCATGACCTTGGTACAAGCGATTTTATCACAGGACTCATGGAAAGCCACGAAAAAATGGCATGGATGCTAAGGTCGCATTTAAAATAAAAAATACATAAAATCATGGAAAATACACTGGTAGAAATACTTGACCAACTTCGCAAGGAAGGCTACACCGAAGATTTTAACCTCAAAAAAGACTGTTTGGAGTGTATAAATGGACAATATCAAATATTTCATGATGAATTTCAGGTGGATAAAATTTTTAGGTTTGAGGGCGACAGTAATCCTTCTGATGAGGCCATTCTTTATGCAATTTCTTCAGAAAAATACAAACTGAAAGGTGTGCTGGTGAATGCCTTTGGGGTATATGCCGAGCCACTGACCAACGAAATGATTACAAAACTTAAACAAACTCAAATCTAATGAATTTAACTGATAAAGTAGCTGTTGTTTTAGGAGGTACAGGTGGAGTAGGCGAGGGAATCGTCAAGGCTCTTTTGCAGGCTGGGGCAGCCGTAGTAGTACCTACTCGTAGTCCTCATAAAACAGAACGCCTGCAAGAATATGTGGGCAAAGATTTATCCGGAAAACTATTAATCAAAATAGGAACTGTTACTGAGGAAGATAGTGCTAAAGAGCTTGCTTCGTTTCTTCAGAAAGAGTTTAAGCAAATAGATATTGGCGTAGCCTCTTTGGGGGGGTGGCATCAAGGTTTTCCGATTTATAGCTATCCTATGGAGCATTGGAATAGGATTTTAAACGACAACCTTACTTCCCATTTTTTGGCTATTAAAACGCTGATTCCTTTGCTTAATCCACAAGAGGGCTATTATTTTCATATCAACGGCTTCAGCGCAGATGAGTCCTATCCTATGGCGGGTCCTGTGGCAATGACTGCTGCCGCACAAAAGTCTTTGATTCAGACTCTTGCCCAAGAGGTAAACAGGACAGGTATCAAAGTTTATGAATTAATCTTAGGACCTATGAAGACCAGAGATAGGTTAAAGCATGGGCATGGGCAACCCAATTGGTATTTCCCAGAAGAAATAGGCGACTATATGATAAAGGAAATGCAAAACGGTTTTCAAGAAAAAATCATACATTACTTGCTAAGTAAAGGCTAATAATGTATAAAAATTGACTTAATTGAGATAACTAAAATATTACAAAATATGAACCACAAAATCACAGGCTTACATCACGTAACAGCATTGTCCTCTGATGCTCAGGCAAATTTGAACTTTTATGCAGGGATTTTGGGGCTAAGAATGGTGAAAAAAACCATCAACTTTGATGCCCCTGATGTCTATCATCTCTACTACGGCAATGAAACAGGAGACCCGGGTACTATTATGACCTTCTTCCCCTATCAGGGTTTGAGCAGGGGCAGGAAAGGCAAGGGACAGCTTACCATTACCTCTTTTTCTATTCCAATGAATGCCTTAGACTATTGGATAAAAAGATTAAAAAAATTTGGTATTCCGCATACTACCCCCCAAGAAAGATTTGATAAGGAGGTTTTTATCTATTTTGAAGATAATGATGGATTGGGTGTGGAGTTAGTTGCCAATGACATGGACGAGAGGGCTGGTTTTTCCTATGGACAGATTCCTTTGGAGTATGCAGTAAAGGGTTTTTATGGAGTAACTTTGGCAGAGGAGGGGTACGAGCGTACCGCAGGGCTACTCATTGGTAAGATGAATCACCAACTTGTTGCGGAGAAAGGCAATGTGTTTCGCTTCTCGGCTTCGGGCAAGGCGGGAGATTTTGTAGATATAAACTGCACCCCCGATGCACTAAGAGGCTTGGGAGGTAGCGGTACTGTGCATCACTTGGCTTTTGCGACTCCAGATGACAAAGTGCAGTTAGAGGTAAGAGAAAATCTGCTCAGTGTAGGCTACAATGTAACGCCTGTCATGGATAGGCAGTATTTTCATTCTATTTATTTTAGAGAACCGGGTGGTGTGCTTTTCGAGGTAGCTACCAGCGACATCGGTTTTACCTACGACGAGCCAAAGGAAAAATTAGGCGAAGCCCTCAAACTGCCACTTTGGGAAGAGCCTCACAGACCTGAAATAGAAAAAGGCTTAAAAGAAATTACTCTCAATATAGAAAAATTTATGGATTAAGCTATGCACCAGTATCAAATCTATACCAAAGGAAAAAACTTGCCCAATGCTACTAAGGCATTGATTCTTTTGCATGGGCGGGGCGCATTAGCACAAGATATTTTAACTTTATCAGATTTTTTTGCTGATGAGCGTTTTTATATTGCCGCTCCCCAAGCAACTAACTACACTTGGTATCCTTATAGTTTCATGACAAAAGAAAGCCAAAATGAGCCTTGGCTAAGTAGTGCGGTGGAGGTAGTCAAAAGACTGATAGACGAAACAAGTCAATACATTCCTGCGGAACACATTTACCTCATGGGTTTTTCACAAGGAGCGTGTTTGACTTTGGAAGTAAGCAGTCGCTTTGCTCAAAAATATGCAGGCATTGCAGCTTTCATAGGGGGGCTAATTGGTGATAAGTTATTGGCTGAACGCTATCAAGGTGATTTTAAAGGGACTAAGGCTGTCATAGTGAATAGCGATATAGACCCTCATGTGCCGCTCAGCCGTTCCGAAGATTCAAAAAAAATCATGGAAGGTTTAGGAGCAGAAGTACACTTGCAAGTATATCCCAATATGCCACATACGATTATTAATCAAGCAGTGGAGTTGGTAAAAAAGCTGATGTTTTAAAATATAAGTCTAATTTTCCAACTCAGCAAATAAAGTTTTATTCTTTTGGCAAAGTTTCAAACTTTGCCAAGAGGATAATTGTACAAGAGGATAATTGTATTTTAAAAGCTAATTTTTCACCTTTGCAATGCCTTCCAAAAATCTTCTGCACAGGCTTTTGCGTCGATTTTTACATATACTTTTATTGTTCTTTGTTTGTTTTCAGGAGGGGTTTTAGCTTTTTTTATCTGCGACCATTGTGGATGGAGATAGGCTTCCACCAAAGCTAAGTCCCACATAATGCGAGTTTTATCTTGGGGGTTGTGTTCTTTCCACCTATCTGCTAATATTTTTTCTATTTCCTTGCTTTCATCTAAGCGTTGGTAGGTTTCCTGTCTATCAAATTGTAGCGGGAAGGCCGCCTCCAAAGGCATCACTGTTAAGTCTAAACCTTCTTTATTAAGAAGATAGTCAAATGCGTTTAAATCATTGCGAATATTAAATTCGCTTTTGTTCCATATCTTTGTCTTAGGATTGTACTTTGCTCCTAACACAAAGCAACGAATTTTAGGCAAAATCTCAGGTGCAATCATTACCGCCGCTGCAAGGTTGGTCATAGCCCCTATGGTAATAATGTCGAGTTTTTCTCCTTGTGGAAGTACTTTTGTAGCATTAATCATTGCCCGTGCTGCAGGAGAATCTCGCGGGTCCTCTTGTCCCCATGCCCTGCCAATTTGTCGGTCTGCTCCTATTTATTGGGTGAGGAATATCTAATCTGCCTAATGCCTTTAAAATCTGCTCATTAAGTTTTTGGCTTTCTTGTACTGTATTTAGTCCCTTGCTTTCATACCCATTCCATTTTTCAAAGACCAATAAATCAGCATTGTTAAAATGTGCAGCACTCAACCCAACAAGGTCTATACTTTGTTCTTTGACCAAGCGAGCTATGGCATAGAGGTCGTCTATCTCATTGCCCGTATCCGCATCTAACCATACTTTTTGCTTGCTTTGGGCTAATAGCATAGTTGATAAAAAGTATAAGCAAAAAAAAGATAAAAGAGTGTTTTTCATGTTCATAGTTAATTTTTGTGATGCAAGTACAAAGTTACATTTTTATGAGGTAGTGTGCATATCGCAAATGTATTTGTGCAGAGCTGGTTTAGTGGCACTTCCCTTGCTCTACGCACAAAGTTTATAGAAAGTACAAATTAACCCGCCTTGCTACAAATGCAATGTTGGCTAATGTTTTTGTTTTTTATCACACTCATTTTCAGAATATTAACGCAAATATTTCTGCCAATTTCTTGTCTATGTCGCCTGAAAATTTGTTGTACGGAATATCCAAACTTCGCATTTGTGGTTCTGTCCGTTGCTTATGAGGTAAAAGTCAATTTCTCGTTCAAAGTCTAAGTCATCTTCTTGCTTAGCTTTTGCACCTTTCAAATGAATGGCACAGTTTTCTGTCGGTACATCAAAAAGCATACATAAGGTTTGCATAAGTGGTTTTTCAACTTTTTTACCTGTCGTACTCCATAAGCCACTACGCAAAGCGGCACGCTTTACTGCTAAGGTATTGATGACGATTAGGCTTTCGTTTATGTTCAGTTCTACACTCACGCCACGAAAAACGCAGGATTTAGAAACTCCTTTTTGTACCAATCCATCACGTCTTTGTTTCGCAATTTTGCCTGTACGATTTTTTCAAAAAAGTCCATAGCAAACTGCAAAAATTGGGCGTTGATAAGTGCCACAACTTCTATGCGGTAGTCTTGCCCTTTTATCAGACGTAAAATGATACTTTTCGTTACTTGTTCAGTTAAAGTCATTTTCTTTTTGTTTAAATTATTTTACGCCTACGGCGTTTTTTGTTGATGATTGATATTTTTTGCTACCAAGATTACAGCCCTGACGGGCTTGTTACAAAAATTGTATTTTAAAAGCCTTTAGGCTTGGTATCTTTGTAGAAAATTATTGATTTTATGATAAAAAACGCCGTAGGCGTGAAATTTTGGCAAAACAACGATACTACAAAGATTACAGCCCTAAGGGGTTTATTTTAAATATAATCAATCAAATTACCCACAATTTTTCCGTTATTGTCAAACACAAACCTGAATGCACAAAATGGATTTGCTTGCATTGCAAATCTTCTATTTGGACAGAAAAATCACCTTTGGGAAATAAAATTTTTAACCCATTCATAATTTCATTGGAAAGTAACAAAATTCCCTTGATTGTCCCTACAAAATTTTCGCAATATCGTGTTTGAGTAAATCTACTAAAAAACTTCCATTAAAATTTTTTGGCAAGAAGCCGAAATTTTCTAAAATAAATGCAATACTCCCATATCCTTTTGCTTATCAATTAGATGGGCTAAATCTCCGTTACTTTTGTTTTTTAGTTCTATTACCAGTTCTTTTGTTAGCATTCTCACTCCTTTTTATGGGTGCAAGTTACGATTTTTTTGGACTTTTTTGTTCTTGGTTTTGGGTTCTTAAAATATCAATCAACTCGCTATGTCTTATTTGTGGCATCACTTATAAAAGTTTTGCCTTTCCAACTGGTTTTTTTACAAAAATTTCAAAGATAAATGTTTAGATTAGCTTATTTTTTGGAAAAATGTTTTTTAACTTTGCAAGTTTTAAAAGCCATAATCTTTGTTAGTAAAGATGGGCTAATAAAATTATTAAAGTTTAAGTAACACATAAACAAATAGTTGCAAGCAAAAGACACCGCTCTATTCTATGGAAAATACAGTCGCAAAAAAATTAGAAGCTCTTTTAAAACTCCAAAACATTGACTCTAAATTAGATGAAATCAGAAAAGTACGTGGCGATTTACCCGTTGAGGTACAAGACTTAGAAGATGAAATCGCAGGTTACGAAACGAGAATTGGCAAGTTTAAGGAAGAATTGAATGTACTTAACGAAGCTATCTCTAAGCATAAAATAGAAATCAAAGAAGCAGAGCGGCTCATAGAAAAGTATCAGCAACAACAAAACAATGTAAAAAATAACCGTGAGTTTGAGGCTATTGCTAAAGAAATAGAACTACAAGACCTTGAAATACAATTAGCTAAAAAGAAAATCAAGGAAACACTCGCCAAAATTGAGAAAAAAGAAGAAGCCATAGAGGAAACAGAAAATATTTTGGCTGAGCGACACAAAGACCTCAAAAATAAACGCAAAGAGTTAGATACTATCATGGCTGAGAGCGAGGAGGATGAAGACAAGTTGTTGAAAGAGAGAGAAAAACGAGCCAAAGCTATAGAGCCTCGCCTTTATAAGTCCTATACAAAAATTCGCGAAAATGCACAAAACGGACTGGCAGTAGTGGTAGTAAAGAGAGATGCTTGCGGTGGTTGCTTCAATGTGGTGCCTCCTCAACGCCAAGCAGAAATTAGAGAGAAGAAAAAAATTATTGTTTGCGAACATTGTGGGAGGGTACTTGCAGACGTGGAGGAGGTGGTAGTAGTAGAAAAAGAAAAAACAAAGAAAACAAGCCTTCGCAAAAAAGTAGCAGAGTTGAATAATCCCGTGAAAGTGATAGAAGAATAGTACAATTTCTTAAAGAATCTAAACGAAACCCTAAGTATTTGATGATGCTTAGGGTTTTATATGTAGAAAGTTAAGTAAATCAAATAAAAAAATTAGTTACTCCCAATTCTATCAAGAAAAGATATATGTGTATTTTTGCTCAAATACTTATAAAACTTTAACCTATGTCATCTCTTTCCTTGACAGAACTATTTTTCTTACTTTCTTTTGATAGTCGTAAACGAGTTTTTTCCAATTGGTACTACACAGGAAAATTTAATTATGGATTGTGTGGAGCTTTGCTTTTTGAGCTAATTTTATCCAAAAGACTTGTTTTTGCAGAAGATAAAGAATTAGTAGAAGATAAAAATGCCCCTGCGAACAGAACTTGGGTAGTTCCTCTCCTCGAGGAGATAGAAAAAAAGCAATGGTTTATTATTCTTTTTGGCAAAACCCATCAAAAAACACTTGCTAATTGGTTAAAAGTATTCAATGCTCATGTATATAATATTCGGCAAGGGACAAGGCAGTATTTGGACAGTGAGAAAATTATAAACAAAAAACCCTCTAAAATCTTTGGAGTTAAGCTATATAGTCATACATATTTAGAAAATCTCTCCCTTTTACAATCTCTAAAGCAAGACTTATTACAAACTATCTTAGGTACAAAAAGCCCTGAAATTCAAAACTTGATGCTACTTCGCCTTATCAAAGGACTTAAAGTTACCAAAGATATTTTTTTAGAAAAAACAGCACTGGAAAAGAAAGAGTTAGAACAAAAACTAAATCAACTATTTGAGCAAGAAGAGATCATCCGTACCTTGCAAGATTTGCTATTGGAAGTTCAAAGGCAAGAAAGATGGGAAGACGTATTGGATTCTTTAGATGTTATTTCTGAAGCCATAGAGGCTATTGGCGATGCAGTAGATGGCGTAGGCGACGGAGGCGGAGATGGAGGCGGAGACGGTGGTGGAGATTAAGAAAATCTGACATTAAACTAAAATATTCATTCAAATACTATATTCAAACTTTAAACTAATATGCCAAATTTAGAACAAACAATGCGTTGGTTTGGGCTGAGTGACCCTGTCAGCCTTCAAGACATCAGACAAGCAGGAGCGACAGGAGTGGTTACTGCCCTACATCATGTTCCCGTAGGAGAAATTTGGACGGTAGAGGAAATTCAAAAGCGAAAAAAAATAGTAGAAGACGCTGGTTTGACTTGGACAGTCATAGAAAGCCTGCCCGTTCACGAAGACATCAAAAAACATACAGGAAACTACGAAAAACACATAGAAAACTATAAGCAGAGCCTCAAAAATGTAGCCCAGTGTGGTTTGAAAGTTGTTACTTATAACTTTATGCCTATTTTGGATTGGATGCGTACAGACATTCACTTTACCCTGCCCGATGGCAGCAAAGCCCTGCGTTTTGAAAAGTCCGCCTTCATAGCTTTTGATTTGTTTTTACTCAAAAGACCTCATGCAGCAAAAGATTATACCTCAGAAGAAATAGCTAAAGCTAAAACCCGTTTTGCAACTTTGACAGAGGAGCAGAAAGAAATCCTTTTTCAGAATGCTTTATTAGGTTTACCGGGTAGCGAGGAGAGATTTACTACCGAGCAGATTTTAGCCGCTTTGAAAACCTATGAAAGCATTGATGCTAAAAAATTGAAAGACAATCTTTTTTATTTTCTTCAGCAAGTCGTTCCTGTGGCAGAAGAAGTCGGCTTACAAATGGCAATCCACCCAGATGACCCTCCTTATCCTATTTTAGGTTTGCCAAGAGTAGTAAGTACGGAACAAGATGCCGTAGAACTACTAAATGCCGCTCCCTCGCCAGCTAATGGGTTATGTTTTTGCACGGGTTCTTATGGGGCAAGACCAGATAATGACCTTGTAGGTATGATAAGACGCTTAGGCAAGCATATTCATTTTCTTCACCTTCGCAGTACTCAAAGAGATGAAGAAGGTAATTTTTACGAAGCTGACCACTTGGGAGGAGATGCAGATATGTATAACGTAATGAAGGAAATCGTTTTACTCATGCGTCAAAAAGGCGTTTCTATTCCTATGCGTCCAGACCACGGTCACCAAATGCTTGATGATTTGAAAAAGACAACTTATCCTGGGTACTCTGCCATAGGGCGTTTGCGCGGTTTGGCAGAGTTGCGAGGCTTAGAAATGGGCATAAGCAAGTCTATCTAAGATGCTTATTGATATTCTTCAGAAAACTGAATACCTAACTGTGCTAATTCTTCTAAAACAGGAACATAGATTTCTGCTTGAACAGGGATTAGCACTCCTCTAAGCGATATTTTTCCGTGTAATAGTAGCTTTGTAGCGATACCCAAAGGTAGCCCCACTGTTTTTGCCATAGCTGTTTCCTGTTTGTTTTCACCTTTTACTACCAAAGAAGAAAACAGTTTCTTTTTCTCGCCTTGCAAGGTTTCGTATTCAAAGATGTGCTGCATGACTATCATATCCTTGTCGTCTGCTTCCAATTTCCATTTTTTTTCCAATAAATGCTGTAGAATTTGGGCGGGAGTAGCTTGTGGCAGACCGATTCGTTCATGTCCCAATAAGCCAAGCCATTCTATCTTTTTTATCAACTCGTGATTAGGAGTTACCCCCAATAACATTGCTAACTTTTCCTCTACCAAATATGTCTTGCTGTATTGCAAAAACGAATTAGTAAACTCACGATAAGTCATATTTTCGCTATTCTCTATTACATAGCTGTCATCAGTCATGCCTAATTGTACAAAGACATTCCAACTTTGACAAAAACCTTTACTTCGCAGTGTTCCTCTTAGCAAAGTAGGAATATGAGCAATGCCATAAACTTCTCTATAGGTAAGCGAATCTCGGTTGGGATAGCCTTCAAACTCTCCATGACCTGTGATGCTAACTTGCTCTAAATGACTAAATAAGCGATGATAAGGCACATACTTGTACTGACCATTGATGATGTATTTGGCAGTGCCTTGTCCTGCCAAAACTACATTGCGAGGATTCCAAGTAAACTTATAGTGCCAAGGATTATTATCATATTCTGGAGCAACCAAGCCACCAGTGTAAGAGCGGAAAGCACTGATTTTTGCTTCCTCAGCCTTTAACCTATCTATAATTTGCATGGCAGAAAGGTGGTCTATGCCAGGGTCAAGTCCTATCTCATTGAGAAATAATAAGCCTTTACTTTTGGCTTCACTATTCATGGCTTTGATTTCAGGAGAAACATAAGAGGCGGTAATCAAATGCTTATGAAACTTTAAACATGCCTGCGCTACTTTTGAGTGCAAAAAGGGAGGTAAAAGGGAAATTACTACCTCTGCCTCTGCAATCTCTTTGTCAGCTATTTCAGCTTGATTGATGTCAAATTGTATAGCTTTTCCCTTGGGGTGATTTTTCACTTTTTCCTGTGCCAACACTAAATTCATATCTCCTACGATAAGTTCCCAATCTTCTCGCATAGCACAATTTAGAAGATACTGAATAAGGCTGTAAGAAGAACGTCCCGCCCCAATAAGTAAAATTTTTTTCATTTCTTTATTATAAAGTTAATCAGTGTAAGAGTATGTTTAGAAAATAGCAAGCCATTTTTGGAAAAATACCAAAAGGCTGTTTTGAACGCCTAAGGAGTGGAATCTTAGTAGAAAATACGCATTCCCCTCCTCTTGAAAAGCTCGGTAGGGGCGAAATCTTGCCTTAAAAAAGCAGAATCAGAAGCCTTTATTTCTCTTTCCCATTTTTCTTTGCTAACTGTCTTTCTAAGAGCAGTTTAAGCATGCCATCTTTCAAACCTACATCAGGAACTAACATTTTTTTTGCGCCTGCGATTTTCATTACCTCTAAGTAGATTTCTGTAGCAGGAATAATGACATCGGCGCGGTCGTCATTGAGTTTGAGTTCCATTTTCATCTCTGTAAGCGAGTAAGAAGCTAACAAACGCTTAGTGCGTTCTATTTCTGAAAGGGTAATCATATTCCCATCTTTTACTCTTACAAACTCAAAAATTTTATTGATGTTTCCACCCGTACCTACTGCAATGAGTTCACCTTTGATAAATCGCTGTTTGCTATTTATCCAATCCTCTATTTCCTTCCAGTTAGTGTTTTTTGTATTCTCCAATCTTCTCACAGACCCCATTTTGAAGGAGTGCATGGCTACTTTCTGCCTATCTACGTACAGGTTTAGCTCTGTACTTCCGCCGCCTACGTCAATGTGTAAAAAATTTCTATCGTCTAAGTGCTTCACGATTGCCTGCGAGATAATTTCGGCTTCTTTTTCTCCTTCTATGATTTCTATTTTCAAGCCTAAGGTGTCGTACACTTTGCGAACTATTTTATCTGCATTTTTTGCCTCTCGCATCGCTGAGGTAGCACAAATCATATAGTCATCTACCTCATAAAGCTCTATTAATAACTTATAGGCGTGCATGAGTTTGATGAACTTTGCTTCGCTTTCTGCCCCAATTTCATTGTAGTTGAATACATCATGCCCTAAGCGCAAAGGGAAACGCACATATTCTATTTTTTTAAAAACGTATTCGCCTTGGTAGTCGGTGGCACTACTGACTTGGAAGCGAATAGCATTAGAACCAATATCAATTACTGCAAGTTTCAAGAGTGGTAAGTAATTTTAGGTTAGCAACTTTGTTTTCAATAATTTACAAAAAATGTTAAAAACTCTGCAACAAAACTATCCTTTTCAAAGTGATATTGCAAACTTTTTTGCTTTAATTCATACTGCTGCAAGTATTATTTTTTGGCATTCCTAATACGAATGGGGTTATACCAAAGCCAAAATCCACTGATGGAGAGCAAGATAAGCCCTAATGAAAGCGTTGTAGTATAGAACAATTTGAAAGCATCATTATCGGTTTGCACCCAAAAATCGATGATAGAACCGTCATGTATTTTCTCGATAATGTCAGAGTTTCGCTGATTTACTGCCAATATTTTTCCCGTTTTGCAGTCTATTTGCAGCTCGGTAAAATGTTCTACAAAAATAATTTTAGCAATGCCTTTTTGAGGGCGAATGTCTATTCTATCTATTTTTATAGATTTTTTTAATTCGTTCTGTACGTAATCTATCGCTACTTGCTGAATACTATCTATTTTAATCCACTCGTTACTTTGGCTACTTTCCCCTTTTTCTGTTTTGGGTAAGATTCCCACTTGCTTTTTCCAATCAAGAAGCAAACCTGTAACTCCCATTAAAAACATAAATAAAAAAAGAGGCACGGCTATCCATTTGTGCAGTTTGCGATAGGTGCGTGTAATTTGTGCTATTTTACTTGTTTTTTCGCTCAGGATAAAATCTTTTATTATTTCACATTTTAAAACTAAATAAAAAAGTCCTTCTCTACGAAAGAGAAGGACTTTTTCTATATTAAAAAATCTCTATTAGGCTTACATCATTCCGCCCATTCCGCCTTGTGGCATAGCGGGAGCTGCTTTTTCTTCTGGCTCATCAGCTACTACACACTCAGTAGTAAGCAATAAACCTGCAATAGAAGCCGCATTTTCCAATGCTAAGCGAGTTACTTTGGTTGGGTCAATGATACCTGCCGCAAACATGTTTTCGTATTTGTCATCGCGAGCATTGTAACCGAAGTCGTCTTTGCCTTCTTTTACTTTTTGTACTACTACGGAGCCTTCACCACCTGCATTTGCAACGATTGTTCTCAATGGAGCTTCCAAAGCCATTCTGATAATATTTACGCCTGTAGCTTGGTCTTCGTTAGCTACTTTCACATTATCAAGGGCAGAGATTGCTCTGATGAGAGCCACACCACCACCTGCTACGATACCTTCTTGAACTGCAGCTCTTGTAGCGTGCAAAGCGTCATCTACTCTGTCTTTCTTTTCTTTCATCTCTACCTCGGTAGCTGCGCCAATGTAAAGGATAGCTACTCCACCAGAAAGTTTAGCCAAACGCTCTTGTAATTTTTCTTTGTCGTAGTCAGAAGTAGTTACATCGATTTGTGCTTTGATTTGATTGATGCGACCTTGTATTTCTTCTGGCTTACCTGCACCATTTACAATAGTGGTATTATCCTTGTCAATGATGATTTTCTCAGCTTTACCAAGATAGTGTAAGGTAGCATTTTCTAACTTGTAACCTCTTTCTTCAGAGATAACAGTACCACCTGTTAAGATAGCAATGTCTTCTAACATAGCTTTTCTTCTATCGCCAAAACCTGGGGCTTTTACGGCAGCTACTCTTAATGCACCTCTAATTTTGTTTACTACTAAGGTTGCCAATGCTTCGCCGTCCACATCTTCAGCAATAATTAACAAAGGCTTACCTGTTTGTGCTGCTGCCTCGAGAATAGGCAACAACTCTTTCATAGAAGAGATTTTTTTGTCGTAGATTAAGATGAAAGCGTTTTCTAACTCAGCTTCCATTTTTTCGGTATTAGTAACGAAGTAAGGAGAAAGATAGCCTCTGTCAAATTGCATACCTTCTACTGTTTTTACTTCGGTTTCAGTACCTCTTGCTTCTTCTACAGTGATTACCCCGTCTCTACCTACTTTTTCCATAGCATTAGAAATCATGTTACCGATTTCCTCGTCGCTATTGGCAGAAATAGTAGCTACTTGAGCAATTTCACTTGAATTAGAAATAGGTTTAGATTGTTTTTTGAGGTTTTCTACGACAGCCGCAACCGCCTTGTCAATACCACGCTTCAAATCCATTGGGTTTGCGCCTGCCGCTACGTTTTTAATACCGTTGGCGAAAATAGCTTGTGCCAATACAGTTGCAGTAGTTGTACCGTCCCCTGCGCTATCAGCTGTCTTAGAGGCAACTTCTTTTACTAATTGCGCTCCCATGTTCTCGATAGCGTCTTTCAATTCGATTTCCTTTGCTACAGTGATACCGTCTTTTGTTACCGCAGGAGAGCCAAATTTCTTGTCAAGGATAACGTTACGACCTTTTGGACCTAAGGTAACTTTCACAGCGTCAGCCAAAGTATCAACGCCTTTTTTCAATCTATCTCTTGCGTCTGTATCGAATACAATTTTCTTTGCCATTTTATTTTATGAGTTTTAAATGTTTAACAAATATGGTTTGAATAGTTTGATTGTTTCTGGTTTTGTTTGATGTTGTTTGAATCCTGTTTAAAATTGTTTTGAGATAAACATTAATAACTTCAAACTTTTACTTCATCTAATTCAAACAATTTCTAACAAAACAAGATTAGAGGATTGCGAAGATGTCTGATTCGCGCATGATGAGGTACTCTTTGCCATCTACTGTAATTTCAGTGCCAGCATACTTGCCATAAAGCACAGTATCGTTCACCTTTACAGTTAAAGGTTCATCTTTTTTCCCTGTTCCAACAGCGACTACCACGCCTTTTTGGGGTTTTTCTTTCGCTGTATCAGGAATGAACAAACCAGATGCGGTTTTCTCTTCTGCTGGCGCAGGTTCTACCAGAACTCTGTCAGCCAAAGGTTTAATGTTGATGTTTGACATGATTTTAAGATAAAATAATGAAGATTTTAAAAAATAAACTTTTTCTAAGATGCAAAACTATGTAAGTTTTGTTGAATAAACTTTAAACTTCCGCTTTTGTTTTAGCATTTAGTATGCCATACCGTTTTTAAGCCTTTCTAAGCCTATTTTATGCGCATTTTTGGCATTTTTTATAAATGCTTTGTCAGTTTTATTGTTAAAAAAATTAAAAATATGACATTTTTGCAGGCTTTACTCATAAAAATTAACCAAGCACCCCTCAACCATTTGCTTTATTTTTGCGTTTTCAATTAGACATAAAATCAAATTTATGCGATTGTAAGTATTTGAAAAGCAAGTATTCGTAATCTTATACAAATCACTTTTATTTTACTTATTTACCCAAGTGCTAAATTAGGCAAAAGAATATGATGAAAATAAATACGGCGATTCTTACCATTCTGCTATTTACAAGTATGATGACTGCTTGTAACAATAGTGAGCAGGTAACGCCTACCAAGGAAGAGGAGATTTGGAATGTAAATGCGCCTCAGTCTTATCCTTTGAAAATCCCTGCTATGTTTAGCGAGCGTGTGAATATTCCAGAGGATAATCCTTTGACTATACAAGGAGTAGAGTTAGGGAGAATGTTATTTTATGAAAAAAAGCTCTCAGGTAATAATACAATGTCTTGCGCTTCTTGCCACAAACAGGAAAAAGCGTTTAGTGATAATACAAGATTTAGTACTGGTATTCAGGGAATTGTGGGTAGCAAGAATTCTATGTCTTTGGCAAATTTACTTTGGGTAAATCGCTTTTTTTGGAACGGGAGAGCAAGTAGCTTAGAAGAACAAGCCTTGGCACCTATCCAAGACCCCATAGAATTGCATCAAAGCCTTGAGCAGGCGGTAAAAAAACTGCAAGAAACCTCTATCTATCCACCTAAGTTCAAATTAGTTTTTGGCAGTGAAAAAATTACTGCCCAAAATATAGCCAAAGCAATAGCCCAATTTGAGAGAACACTTATTTCTGCTAACTCAAAGTATGACAAATATTTGCGAGGAGAATACACTCCCACAGACTTGGAACTGAAGGGCATGGATTTGTTTTTTACCCACCCTGTCCCTCAAACCAATTTGCGTGGAGGCAATTGTGGCGACTGTCATTTGCAAATTACTACGGCAGGAGATCGCAATGGATTCAGAGGTTTTCATAACAACGGATTAGATACAGATGCTACCTTAAATATTGGCTTACAAGCAGTAACAGGCAATCCTAATGATAGAGGCAAATTCAAAGCACCAACTTTGAGAAATATTGCTTTGACTGCACCCTATATGCACGATGGTAGATTTAATACCTTAGAACAGGTGTTGGAACACTACGACCAACATATTAAGATGAGTCAAACGCTTGACCCGCTTATCATCGAGGCAAGCAATGAACAGTTTTTGCCACCTAATACTGTCAAACTTTTTTTAACTCCACAAGAAAAACAAGCAATTTTGGCATTCTTACAAATGCTTACCGATGAGGAGTTTATCAAAAACCCAAAATTTGCTAATCCTTTTCAGTAGCTTTGCTCTTTACTTGTTAGAACATTACCTGTGATAAAAACTCCTTTTGATATTGGAGAGGGGACTTACCCATGAGATTTTTAAATTGGCGGTTAAAATTAGATATGGTATTGAACCCACTTTCTAAGGCAATTTGTGTAACACTTAACTTGTTGTCCATGAGTAATTTGCAAGCATAACCAATACGCACTTCGCTTACAAAATCGGAAAAGGTCTTATTGGTTCTACTTTTAAAATAACGGCAAAAAGCAGATTCGCTCATGCAAATCAAAGAAGCTAACTCACTTAAACTAATCTCTTCTTTAAAATGTTGCATTACGTACTCATGCACTTTTTGCATACGTTCTGTTTCTGAAATTTTATGTGAATTGACGTAATTGGGGGTAGTAATGTATTTATACTCAGTAGAATGGGATAAATCGTTTAAAATGCTAAGTAATTTTAGGATACTATCAAAGCCACTTAGCTTGACCAGTTCCATCAGACTTTTTTGCAGTGAAATACGCGTATCTCCTATAATTTCCAAACCACGTTGACTATTAGCAAAAAGTTGTTTAATCAAGTACATCTCGGGTTTTTCAAAAAAATCTTTTCCTAAAAAATCCTCAGTAAAGTAAACCACAATTCCATGAGCATGATTCTTTTCTGAATGGTCGCTACGCCAAACATGGGGAATATTAGGACCTAAAAAAACAGTATCCTCGGGCATAAATAGCCTAATATTGTCCCCTACAAAGCGAGTACCATTGCCATCTAAAACAGTAAATAGCTGATAATGCGGGTGAAAGTGCCAAGTAGGGTCAAACTGTGGCTCTATCAATTCCCGCACCATAAAAGAATGCACAGGGCTATCTACCGATTTCTTGATTAAGGCTTTCATACATTATTTTTCTACTTATTTTGCTTCTTTGCTTGATAAAAACAATCTATATAGTCAAAATACAGTCATAATTAGCAAAGATAGACATATTTCTGTATTTAGTTTTATTCTAATATTGTTCCAAAATTACATAAATGTAAAATAATGACAAAATTTGGAGTAAATCTACTTTTCTAATAAGCAAAACCTTAGAAATTCACTTTTATACGACCATCATTTTTACTTACTATGAATCAAGATTGCAAGTTCCTTTCTGAAAGGAAGTATTTACTTCAATCTATTTTTTACATTCCTTTAAACTGTTAGCTATTAGTAAATAAAATCAAATGAAAATGAAAACTTTTCTTACAACTTTGCTCTTATTCCTCTGCATTTGGGTAAATGCTCAGGACATTGTGAAGTATGCCCCCCAAGGTTTTGACTCCTTGCGTACAGGCATTGTTCAAGGAAAAATTGACACGATTAGCTACGATTCAAAAACCGTAGGCAACAAGCGTAAGGCTTTGATTTACACGCCGCCTAATTTTTCTAAGAAGAAGAAATATCCCGTTTTTTATCTTTTGCATGGCATAGGAGGTGACGAGAAAGAGTGGCTCAGAGGGGCAAATCCACAAGTCATTTTGGACAATCTCTATGCAGAAAACAAGTTAGCCCCTATGATTGTGGTCATGCCTAATGGCAGAGCTATGAAAGACGACAGAGCCATAGGGAATATTTTTGATAGCGCAAAAGTGCAAGCATTTGCCACTTTTGAAAAAGATTTATTAAACGATTTAATCCCTTTCATAGAGAAAAATTATCCTGTTTATACTGACCGTGAAAATAGGGCTATTGCGGGGCTATCTATGGGAGGGGGGCAGTCCTTAAACTTTGGTTTGGGCAATCTCGATAAGTTTGCTTGGGTAGGCGGTTTTTCTTCTGCCCCCAACACAAAAAGACCTGAAGTGCTTGTTCCTAATCCCTCAGAGGCAAAAAATAAACTGAAATTGCTTTGGATTTCCTGCGGTGATGCTGATGGGCTGATGTCTTTCAGCAAGCGAACCCATGATTATTTGTATGAAAAGCAAGTGCCTCATATTTTTTATGTAGAACCGGGAGGACATGATTTTAAAGTCTGGAAAAACGACTTATTCATGTTTTCTCAATTGCTTTTCAAACCTTTGGACAGTTCTCTTTTTCCTAAATATACTGTGTTAGGCGTTCCTGCTTCTACCAATGTAAGGTCTGCCAAATATCCACAAATTTTGCCTGATAATCGGGTAGTTTTCCGCATCAAAGCCCCTGAGGCTCAAAAGGTTCAAATTGATTTAGGCAAAAAATATGATATGGTCAAAGACAAAGAGGGCTTCTGGGAAGTAACTACTGAAGTAATCAGTGAGGGTATTCATTATTATTCCTTGCTGATTGATGGAGTTGCACTTGCCGACCCTGCAAGCGAAACATTTTATGGCATGGGACGCATGGCAAGTGGTATAGAAATACCTTCTGTAAATGGTGCTTACTATGCACTCAAAGACGTTCCTCATGGAGAAACCCGCATGAAAAGGTATTATTCTACCGTTACTAATTCATGGAGGCGTTTTTATGTTTACACTCCACCGGGTTATGACGAAAACCCTAATGAAAAATATCCTGTGCTTTACATCATGCACGGAGGCGGCGAAGATGAAAGAGGCTGGGGAACGCAAGGCAAAGCAGACATCATCTTGGACAATCTCATTGCAGAGAAAAAAGCCAAACCAATGTTGGTTGTGATGCTCGATGGCAATGTAAGCAGTGGTGGAGGCATCGCAGGTTTCAATGAGCAAGTTTTGCGTGCATTTGAAAACGAGTTGAAGCAATGTGTCATCCCTATGGTAGAGAAAAGCTACAAAGTAGCTACTGATGCCAAAAATAGAGCCTTAGCAGGTTTGTCTATGGGAGGTCTGCAAACACTTTATGCAGGAATAAGAAACACCAATTTATTTTCCTACTTGGGCGTATTTAGCTCAGGCTGGTTTGCGAATCGCACCGAACTCTCAGACCCTCAATATGAGTTCATGAAAAAGAATGTGGATATGATTAACAACAATTTAAGAGTTTTTTGGATTTCGATGGGTGGCAAGGAGGATATTGCCTACAATAACTGCCAAGTAATGATGTCCAAGTTCAGCGAAATGAACATAAAATATACTTATTCTGAGTATCCCGGTGGGCATACTTGGCCTGTATGGAGGCACGATTTATTTGAATTTTCTCAGTTGTTATTTAAGTAATGCAATCGTTAGCTTAGACTGATTTTGCTTAATTAGGGTTTAAGTGAATATAATAAAGTCAAAATAAAGTCAAAATAGGCAAAGATAAACACATTCTTGTTCATTTATTTTTACTAATATTGTAATAAGTTTTGTTAACCTTCCAAAGTCGGTCTTACTTTGGAATTTCATACTAAAGTTATTGCAATATATAACTACTTTTCACGAAACTACACGCGAAAAGAAACTTTAAAGGGGCTGACCATTAGTCAGCTCTTTTCTAAATAAAATAAAGTGTATATTTAAACCTTAAAAATCACTTAAAACCAATTTTCAACTAATACAAATGACAAAATTTGGAATGAATCTCCTGCTCTGGGGGACTCAAATAGACGAATCTCTTTTTCCTATTTTAGACCAAATTAAAGAAATAGGCTTTGACGGTGTAGAAGTTCCTATTTTTAATACCAACCCTGACTATTGGAAAGTGTGGGCAAAAAAATTAGACGAGTTGGATTTAGGAAGAGTCGCTGTAACTATCTGTGGTGCAGATTTTAACCAAATCAGCCCTGATGCACAAATGCGAAAAAAGACCTTAGCACGCAACAAGCAAGCGGTAGAGTGTGCCGCAAACTTAGGCGCAACAATGCTAACAGGACCTTATCACTCTGCTTTATGCGTTTTTACAGGCAAATCTGCAACCCAAGAGGAGTGGCAGTGGGCAGTGGAAAATATACACGCTTTGGCAGAACACGCTAAACAGTTTAATATCACCTTAGGTTTAGAGTACCTTAATCGCTTTGAAAGTTACTTGATTTCTTGTGCAGAGGAACTGCTTAGTTTTGTAGAAGCAGTCAATCACCCTAATTGCCAACTGATGTTTGATACTTTTCATGCCAATATTGAGGAAAAAAACATAGGAGAGGCAATTAAAAAATGTGCAAAGCACCTGATTCATGTGCAGGTTTCTGAAAATGATAGAAGCACGGTAGGCAAAGGGAATGTAGATTGGCAAGGTGTTTTTTCTACTTTAAAATCAATCAATTATGATGGTTGGCTCAGTGTAGAGGCGTTTAGCCCCAAGTTGGCGGTAGCAAATATCTGGCGGAAAATGTTTGACTCTGAGGAGCAGCTGATGCGAGATAGCTTGAGTTTTATTAAAAAAAATTATGAGTTGTGAATTATTTGCTTGGTACTTCATGTAATAACACATGAAGCATTGAAAATCAAATTTTTATGTGTTATATAAACGTATTATCATATAAAAAGCAAAAATTCACATAAAAGTCAAATCATAAAAAAATATTCAGTTTTTCATGTGTCATCACTTGGAAAGCAACGAAATAACATCAAACTTGTATTTTAAAACAACATCAAACCATTTCAAACAAAAATATAGAAGTAAGTATGAAAAAGTTGAACATGGCAATCGTAGGGCTTGGCTTCGGAGCAGAGTTTATCCCTATCTATCAGCGACATCCACATACTAATATGTATGCAATTTGCCAGCGTAATGTAGAAAAGCTAAATCAAATTGGAGATGCTTTTGGCATTGAAAAACGCTATTCGAATTATGATGAACTATTGGCTGACCCCAATATAGACGCTGTGCATATCAATTCTCCTATCCACAATCACGCAGAGCAAAGTTTGAAGGCACTCAAAGCAGGCAAACACGTGGCTTGTACCGTACCTATGGCGACTTCGGTAGAGGAGTGCATGGAAATAGTGAAAGCCTGCAAGGAATCAGGCAAAAAATATATGATGATGGAAACGGTAGTGTATAGTCGTGAGTTTCTCTTTGTCAAAGAGTTATACGAAAAAGGAGAACTCGGCAAAGTCCAATTCCTCAAAGCAAGTCATCAGCAAGACATGGACGGCTGGCCTGACTACTGGCCTGGATTGCCACCTATGCACTATGCTACGCACTGTGTAGGTCCTGTTACAGGTTTGCTCAAATTGGAAGCCGAATATGTTTCTTGCTTTGGTTCAGGAACTATCAGAGAAGAACTCATTAAACACTACAACTCTCCTTTTGCGATAGAAAGTGCGCACATCAAGTTCAAAGACAGCGATTTATCAGCTTATGTGTATCGTTCACTTTTTGATGTAGCTCGTCAGTACAGAGAAAGTTTTGAAGTCTATGGCTCTAAAAAATCCTTTGAATGGTCGCTGATAGAAGGCGAAGACCACGTAATCCACACCGCCAAAAAGCCTGAACACGAAATCCCTGAAAAGATACAAGTACCTGATTACGCACATCTTCTGCCCGAAGGAATCCAACAGTTCACCACCAAAGGTGTGTATGACTTAGGAGAAAATCAACACCTTTCTTTCGTGCAGGGTAGTGGGCATGGAGGTTCGCACCCGCACTTAGCGCATGAGTTCGTCATGGCAATCGTAGAGGACAGAGAACCTTTCCCTAATGCTTGGCAATCAGCCAACTGGACAAGTGTAGGTATCTTGGCACATGAATCAGCCTTGCAAGGAGGGAAAATCATGTATTTACCTGATTTTAAGAACGTTTAAGAGAAAAAAGGAAAAAATAGAGAATACCTGTCAGGTTTCCAAAACCTGACAGGTGTGTGTATATTAAAACTGTCGTTCCTATGGGACTTTTATTAATGAAATATACTCATAACTTCTACAAAACTGTTGTTTCTAAATAGGACTTTGATATTTGATATAAGTATTCTTTCTAATTTTTAATATATCATACTCAAATAATTACCTTTTCATGTCTTATCTCTCGGTACGAAGTACATGAAAAGCAAAATGCTTGACAACAAACCTAATACTCAAAACTAACAAACAAATTTCTTTTAATCATTAACTTAACTTTAGCATGAAAAAAACATTCCTTATCATCAACATTTTATTGCTATGGCTTGCCTGTTTTTCACCACAGACCTTTGCCCAAAAGCAAAAAAAGCAGGGCAATGCCCGCCGCTTGGAAGTCCTCTTTTTAGGGGATAATGGACACCACAAGCCAATAGAGCGTGTGCCTTCGCTCATGATGGCTTTGGGAAGTAAGGGAATAAATATTACCTATACAGATGATTTGCAAGACCTTACACTTGACAACCTGAATCAGTACGATGCTCTGCTTATTTATGCCAACTGGGATAGCTTGCCTCCTGCTCAAGAAAAAGCCTTGCTTACCTACGTAGGTAGTGGCAAGGCTTTGATTGCTGTGCATTGTGCATCTTACTGTTTTCGCAACTCTGCGGAATATGTAAAAATGGTGGGTGGGCAGTTTTGGCGACATAAAATGGACAGCATCACGACCACTTTTACCCAACCCAATCATCCAGCAGTTGCTGGTTTAAAACCTTTTACTGCTTTTGATGAAACTTATTTGCACGATAAATTACAAGCAGATAACAATGTGTTGGCAGTGAGAGAAATCAAAGCAGACCAAGCCAACGACAAACCCAACCAAAAAACAGAGCCTTATACTTGGACTCGTACTTATGGCAAAGGTAAGGTATTTTACACCGCTTACGGACACGATGAGCGCACTTGGAATCACATAGGTTTTCACGACTTGATAGAAAAAGGGATTTTGTGGGCAGTGGACGAAAAAGCGAAAAAGGCACACGCCGCACTCACTCCACAGCCGTTCCAATTTATAGAAGCAAAGTTACCTAACTATGAACAACGTCCAGGTCCTCAGTTGAAGCAGTTGGCTCTTTCGCCAGAGGAATCCATGAAACATATTCAAGTACCTGTAGAGTTCAACTTAGAACTTTTTGCCAGTGAACCAAACGTAATGCACCCTATCGCCATGACTTGGGACGAGAAAGGTCGCTTATACGTACTTATCACCAAAGATTATCCAAATGAACGCAAAGACGAAGGAGGTAGCGATTATATTTTGCTTTGCGAAGATACAAATAATGACGGGAAAGCAGATAAATTTACTCGTTTTGCTGACGGATTAAGTATCCCTACGGGCATGACCTTTGCCAATGGAGGTCTGGTGGTTTCCCAAGCTCCACACATGCTATTTTTGAAAGATACTGACGGAGACAACAAAGCAGATGAAAAGAAAATCTTGTTTTCAGGTTTTGGTACTTTTGATACACATGCGGGTCCTTCCAACTTACACTATGGTTTTGACAATTGGGTGTGGGGTTGCATAGGTTACTCTGGTTTCAAAGGCAAAGTAGGCAAAGATTCCTTAGAATTTGGGCAAGGATTTTTCCGATTCAAACCCGATGGCTCTCAATTAGAGTATGTTACAAGTACTAATAATAATACTTGGGGCTTTGCTTTCAACGAAACAGGAGATGTTTTTGGCTCTACTGCCAACAATGCACACGGTTGGTATATGCCGATTGCGAACCAATATTTCAACTCTGCCAGAGGCACAGATAACGGAAGCAGAAGCACTGATACGCACAAAGACATGAAAACCATTACCCCCAAAGTGCGCCAAGTAGATGCTTTTGGTGGGTTTACTGCTGCAGCAGGACATAACTTTTACACGGCAAGGGCTTTCCCTAAAAAATATTGGAATAAAATTGCGTTCGTTTGCGAACCCACAGGACACGTAGTTCACCAAAACAACATGGTGAAAAATGGGACGGATTTCCAAGATAAAGAAGCATTTAACTTGTTGGCAGGAGCTGATGAGTGGGTAGCTCCTGTTTTTGCAGAAGTAGGACCCGACGGGGCAGTTTGGATAGCAGATTGGTATAGTTTTATCATTCAACACAATCCTACTCCACAAGGCTTTACCAATGGAGCAGGAAATGCGTATGAAACTGATTTGAGGGACTTTACGCACGGAAGAATTTATAGAGTGAGTTGGAAAAAAGCACCACCTTACAAGCCTGTGGTTTTGGACAGAAACAAGCCTGAAACTTTGATTGCAGGTTTGAAAAATAGCAATATGTTTTGGAGAATGACAGCACAACGCTTGTTAGTAGAAAGGAATAATCAAGATGTTGTTTCTCAACTCATTGCTTTGGTCAAAGACCAGTCCTTAGACGAAATCGGGATTAACCCAACTGCAATTCATGCCTTACGAACTTTGGAAGGCTTAGGTGCGATAACTGCGTCTAATTCAGCGGTAATGGAAGCGGTAGTTGCTGCTCTCAAACACCCTTGCCATGGAGTTAGAAAAACAGCAATTCAGGTGTTACCAAAAAATGAAAGTTCTGTAAAAGCCTTATTAGCCAACGATTGCTTGAATGACAAAGAGCCTTTGGTGGTTTTAAATACCTTGCTGGCACTTTCTACTATGCCTTTGAACGCAGAAGCTGAAAATGCGATTTTGCAAAGACTGGAAAAATCCAGCGAAATCAATGACAGATGGTTGCCTGATGCTTTTGCGATTGCCTTGACAAGCAAAGGGGGAAAATTGTATAAGCAAGTGATTAAAAAATACTTAGGCAAAAAAGAAACACCCAAAGCCAATGATGGCGGCATGAATCACCAACATCATCAAATGACTACCAATGAAGACAAGCCACAAACCCCTGTAAGTGAAAAAGCGGATTTGGTGGTAGAAGCGGTAAACATGACTACTACTACGCCTGTGGTGAGGGAAGGTTTTGGCTACAGCATTGTCTTAAAAAATCAAGGAAAAACCGATATTCCAAAAGGTAAACTCATTGTAGTCCAAATCAATCTGATAGGGCAAGGCTATAAAATTGACCAAGTAAGCAACTACATGGACGGAATAGAAGCAGGAAAAAGCGTAACGCTTACCAAAGGGAACAATGGACCTTGGACTTTTAACTTAGGATATAGTTCTGATAAAGCGGGTGATTATGTACTTGATATTGTAGTGGATAAAGACAATAAGATTGACGAAGGAAATGAAATGAACAACCGCTTTACCAAGAAGTTTACTTACCTACCTCCGCCAAATATGACCGCTTACGTATTGGAAAGAGCTACAAGGAGTTATGCCTCGCTTGCCAGCATAGACTCTGCGGTGAGCATTTTGAAATACAGCACCCAATTAGACCAAGCGTATAGCAATGCACTCCTCAAAGGACTAAGCTCAGGTTGGAACGCCAAGCGCAAAGACACGCCTAAAACAGAGGACAACCCCTTCCTAAAGTCTTTTTATCAAGGAGTGGCAAATGAACACAAGGAAAGGATTGCTCGCCTTTTGGTAGGTTGGAATGTGCTTTCTCCTAATGAAATCAGCGACCCTAATGCACAAATAATTCACCTCAAAGCGATTAAAGAAACTTTGAAGTTTGATAAAAAGGAGTTTACTGTAACCGCAGGGAAGCCTGTAGAAATCGTTTTTGAAAATCCAGATGCGATGCAACACAACCTCGTCATAGGGCAACCTTACAGCTTGGAAACTATTGGAAAAGAAGCAGATAAGATGATTACACAAAAAGATGGCGCAGAGAAAAACTATGTTCCTGCAATTCCACAAGTCATAGTAGCGACTCCTTTGGTGAATCCAGAGCAAAGCTACCGCCTCAAATTTACTGCTCCAACTGAACCAGGGGAGTATGTCTTTGTGTGTACTTTCCCAGGGCATTGGCGCATTATGAATGGAGTGATGAAGGTAGTAAATGCGGTAAGGTAAAAAAATTTACTAAACCTGTCAGAGTTTCAAAACCTGACAGGTTTTAGGCTCTATATTCGTACTATGAATTGTTATATGCCGTTAGGCATACGATATTGGTAGAAAATAATTTATTCAAACTGTACCAATCCCGTAAGGGATTGAATATTAAACTCCTAACGGAGTTTGGGCGATACAAATAAAATAGTGCTACCAATATTAAGTCCTTGACAGGACTTCTCTTTATTCATAACTTTTTGATACACTTATCTATAGCCTTGAACCTACCATAGATTCAAGCGTTACGCTTGAACCAGTAGGATAACACCATTACTCACTAAACCAAACTTTAAACAAAATTATGAGCAAAAAACTATTTATCCTCTCACTGCTCGTTTGGGCTGTGGGGTGCTTCTCTCATGCTGTCGTAGCACAGCCGCCAAGAGGTCCCTTTGTAGTATCTCCTCAGATTAATTCCGATAAAACTGTAACCTTCCGCTATTTAGCCCCTTCTGCTAAAGAAGTAAAGCTAAGTGGACAGTTTCTAAAAAGTCCAATGGAGATGGTCAAAGATTCTATTGGGATTTGGAGTGTAACCGTAAGTAACATTAAGCCAGACATTTATCCGTATAGCTTTCAGGTAGATGGAGTTACAGTCATGGACCCTGCCAATGTGTCTTTTTTTCCTAACGAACGCTTCAAAGCGAGTTTGGTAGATGTGCCTGATAATCCGCCTTTGATTCATGCCTTGCAAAATGTACCGCATGGAACGATTACCTACGAGTATTATCCATCTGTTGAAGGAACTACAGGCTCAGTAGTGGTTTATACACCTCCCAATTATGATAAAGATGCTTCCAAAAAATATCCTGTTTTTTATCTGATTAGTGGGACTACGGATACTGAAGAAACTTTTTTTAAAGTAGGTCGCACCAACTTGATTCTTGATAATCTGATTGCTGAAGGCAAAGCCAAACCTATGATAGTTGTCATGCCTTATGGAAATCCTATGGCTAAGATAGCCGAACAAAAAGGAAGATCTAAACCTGCTGACCCCACCTCAAGAGATGGCGCAGATGCCGTAAATAGAGCCAAGTTATTTGAAGTGGATTTAGTCAGTAATTTGATACCATACATTGAAAAAAACTACCGAACACTCAACAATCGAGAAAACCGAGCCATTGGGGGATTTTCAAGAGGAGGAGGACAAACTTTAAGAACTGCTTTTGGTAACATGGACAAGTTCGCTTGGATTTGTTGTTATAGCTCCTATTTATCTACTTCAGAAATGGAAAGTAATTTTAAGTCGATTACGGAAAAACCCGAAAACACCAATAAGCAATTGAAATTATTTTGGATAGGGGTGGGTGATGAGGATTTTCTCTACAAAGGTACAGTGGAATTTATGGACTACCTAAAAGCCAAAAAAGTGAACTATAAAAGCCTTATTACACCCGGTGGACATACATGGATGAATGTGAAAACATACGTAGCAGAAACTGCACAACTACTTTTCAGATAAACCTTAAACACTTTTGTAAATATGAAACAGATATTTTATATTTTGCTAATCCTTGCCTTTTCAGCTTTGACAGCCTTTGCCCAAAGACCACCTTCCATTAGTTCGCCAGAAGTTGCTCCTGACCACAGCATTACGTTCAGGTACTATGCCCCTAAAGCCCAAAAAGTAATGGTAAGTGGAGAGTTTTTAGCTGCACCTATGCTCATGACCAAAGATACTTCGGGAATATGGAGTGTTACTGTTCCCTCCGTCAAGCCCGATATTTACCCATATAGTTTTTGGGTGGACAGTGTGCAAATCGCTGACCCTAACAATACTTACATTTTTGCCAATGAAAGATTCAAACGTAGTATTGTAGAGGTTCACGGCGACCAACCGCTCATTCATTCTTTGCAAAATGTGCCGCATGGAAAAATCAATTACCGATATTATCAATCCTCTACTTTGGGAACTACTCGAACTTTATTGGTCTATACGCCTCCAAACTTTGATGCAAATGGAAAAACCAAATATCCAGTGCTTTACTTGATTCATGGAGGTTCAGACACTGAGGAAACTTGGACAAAAGTGGGTCGGGCTAACCTCATTGCCGATAACCTCATTGCTCAGAAAAAAGCAACACCTATGATTATCGTCATGCCTTATGCCAACGTAGCCCCAAGCCCAAGAGAACTTTTTACCAAAGACATGATGAATGACATCATTCCGTTTGTAGAAAGCAACTATCCTGTTTTGACGGACAGCAAAAGTCGGGCAATAGCAGGATTTTCTGTAGGTGGGGGGCAGACACTTAATATTGGACTGACCAATCCCGATAAGTTTGCTTACGTATGCTCTTACGCACCTTTTACAGCTACAGACGAGTTCAAAAAGAATTTTGGCAACTGGTCGCCTAATGCGGCTCTGATGAACAAACAACTCAAATTGTTCACCATTAGCATTGCCACTGAGGACTTCCTCTATGAAAGTGTAAAACAAAATATTGCTATGTTTAAGGAAAAGCAACTGAATCTTGAAACTTTGGTGGTATCGGGGGGGCATACATGGATGAACTGCAAACTCTACTTGGCGAATACTTTGCAACAGATTTTTAAATAAGAAAACTGTAAAATAAGGCTATTAAAAAGCCTAATATCTTCCCATGCTGGGATTCCTAAGCAATGGTTTAGACGGGGCTGCTAAGCGATAGTTAGGCTTAAAAATGTGATAAAAAGCTATCAACTTGTCTTAGGACTCCGTCTAACAATTCTTTTGAATTACTTAGCTAATTTTGTTGAGGTACTTACTTAGCTTTTGACAATAAATACATAATTTAGGAAAAATTTTATCAGTCAAAATCTACCATGAATAGAAAATCATTTATCCTTAAAACGGGTGTTTTTATAGGCGTATGTGCTTGTGCAGGGGCGTGTGTACTGCCCAAAGGCGAGCAGGTAGAGCCTAAAAAAGAAGAAAAAGTAGATTTTACCATTGACTTGACAGAAACTAAGTTTGCCGATTTGCAAAAAATAGGAGGCTTTATTTACGAAAAACTCATCATTGTAGTTCGCAAAAGCACAAGTGAGTATTTGGCATTTAACCAATACTGCACCCATGCCGCAGGCGTAGTACAATTTATCCCCCAAAACAACCACCTCCAATGCCCTGTGCATGGGTCTATTTTTGATTTAGATGGCAAGGTGATTCAATCCCCTGCCATCAACCCTTTAAAAAAATACAAAGCGGAACGCAATGGGAATTTATTGCGGGTTTTTGAGTAAACTATACGCTACTTATATTTGTAAAATGATTATCATTTTATAAATTTGTAATAACAAAATCAAATAATAATGGAAACAAAAAAGCGAGTATGGATTTCTTATGACTTAGGAGTAATAGGGGATTATGAAAGCCTATATCAATGGTTTGATGAGCAGGGAGCAAAGGAATGTGGATTGAATATTGCCACGTTTGAGGTAGAGGTAGAAGAGGAAAAACTCATTGATTATCTACGTAGTAATATGAAAAAAGAGTAAAAGTTGAGAAAACTACAAGAATATATGCTATCTATTTACAACGTAGTACAGGTAAAGTTAAAGGAGAGTTTATATTTGGAAAACGAAAGCGCGCTATATGGGAGGGATACGCCACTTCTAAATCAGAGGAAGTAGATATTTAAAAATAGATATGCAAAATATCCTTGTAGATACGTGTTTCTGGTTCGGGCTTTTTGATAAAAATGACCAATGGCATAAGTCAGCATTAGATATTCTCGAGGCAACCAAAAAAGAAAATAGATATTTAATTCCATTTCCTTCTTTGTATGAGATTCTTCATACTCAATTTGTTAAAAATAACAAAAACAACTTTGATGCTTTTTTAAAATCACATCAAGTTAATTTTATTAAAGATGATAAGTACATTAAAAAAGCATTTGAACGATGTTTAAAGCCCGAAAACTATAAGTATAGTTTGGTAGATTTAGTTCTAAGAATGATGATTACTGGTGTAAATATATCTATTCAGGCATTTATTACTTTTAATTCTAATGATTTTCATGATGTTTGCCAAGAACGCGGTATTACTTTACTTTCTTCTTAAAATCTACTTCCGTTAAACTTTTCATAAAGGCTATCAAGTCTTTTTGCTCTTGCTTATTTAGGTTTAACTTGTCAAAGGGTAGTGTTTGGTTGTCTAACTGGATTCCTATGCCTTCGCCCCCGCCTCTATTATAAAAATCTATTACTTGCTCTAAGGTTTGGTAAACGCCGTTGTGCATATAGGGTGCGGTCATTTCCACATTCCTCACCGTAGTAGTTTTAAAAGCGAAAGTATGCAAAGGTATTTTAGTCGTATTGAATTTACCTTTGTCAGAGTCTATAGTAGCTTTAGCAGTATCTGGTTTGGTAGGCACGCCTATGATTTCTGTTTCCATTTTATCAAAAACAGGAGGCACTGTGCCATTAAAAAGAGGCATAAAATGGCAGGTGCCGCATTTTGCTTTACCCATAAAAAGATTAAAACCGTTGATTTCTTGAGAATTAAGCTGAGTTTTATCTCCTCTCATGTACTTATCAAAGCGAGAGTTTAGGCTTTTTAGAGAGCGTAAATATGTAGCCAAAGCAATTTTAAACTGCTCCTCTGTAATGGGGCTTTGTGTATTTTCTTCCTCTGTTAAAAATACTTTTTGGAAAAGTCGTTGATAATTTTTATCTTGATTAAGTTTGCTTACTGCTTCTTTTACTGAGCTGTGCATTTCATCTTTGGCACTCAGTACATCGGTGATTTGGTCTTCCATATAGGCTACTCTACCCTCGTAGAAAAGGCTTGCTTGCAGTCCTGCATTGAGCAAGGTAGGGGCGTTTCTACTGATAAAACCTTTGCCGTCAAAAGATGCACTTTTAGGCAAACCATCAGTAAAGGCTCTTTCGGGCTGGTGGCAGGAAGCACAGTTGCGTTGATTGTTGCCTGACAAAATGTTGTCGTAAAATAGGGCTTTCCCTAAGGCTACAACTTCTTGATTATGTGCATATTTTCTGCTATAAAGAGGAGCAAAATAAGTTTCATCAAAAGCATCTTCCTCAAAAAGTGTTTTAGCAGTAGTTTTCAGGAAGCGATGTTCTTCAAAAGATTGAATACCTAATTTGATTTGGTAGTCGAGTAAAAGCTCGGAAATAGGATTAGCAAATTTAGTGATAAAATAAGCGCGATTAAAAGCATCAAAATCATTGAATTTGAGGATATATTTTTCTGCTTGGTCTATTTTATGCCAGAGTTTAGTATATCCTTCTATCTGCTTACTTTCATTAGCAACTAATTTAAAATTAGCAAAACGAATGGGTTTTTCATAAAGAGCAATGTACTTTTTTAATGTACTGAGAACAGCCATTGCCTCAGGCAAAGAATTTTTGGCAATAGGAGAATCAAAGCCACTGATACCCAAAGTAATAAGCCTAAAAACTTCCAATCGCATAGCATCAAAAATATGGGCATCTGTTAGGGTATTAGGTTCTGAAACTCTTTTGAGGTGCTTAATATTTACCAAAGTTATTTCTACATGTTTTAAGGCTTCTTCTTTATTTTCAGGCAAATAAGGAAAAAGTAATTCTTCTATCACTTGGAAACCCTCAGGATAAACTACTACGTTAGGGTCTTCTTCCTCTACTTCGTCAAGGGCGGGCTGATTGAGCTTTTTAGCCGTGAATGGGTTGTAAAGTTCTGCCAAGAACTCTACTTGTTTATATGCAGCGCGAGCCTCAAAAAAGGCTTGTTGGATTTTTGTTTCGCTTATATTGCTTAGAATTACATTTTTCAGATTTTCTGTCTTACTATACAAGGAATCAATGTCTTGCAAGAAAATGATTTTTGCTTGCTCGGAAGTGGGTGTTTCTTGCTCTGCTTGCTTATCTGGGATACAAGCCTGATGAAATAATAAGATGATGAGAAAGAAGTAATATTTTTTCATAAGTATTCCTAAAATGTAAAAGATATATTTGAAAGAAAAAACATTGGCAAGGCTTTTACACCTTGTCAATGTTTACAAGTAAAATTATTTTTGGATTCCTTTAATGATTACCAACTGGCTGGCTTGGTCTTCATTAGGACGTAAAGTACCTCCGTCAGCATTTTTATAAGCCTCGCCCCGCCAAGTGTGCGGTTGTACACAAATTACAAAGGTATTAGGAATACCGATAAGGTCAGAAATATCTTCCATTGCACCGTATTCCCAGCTACCAAAAGTAGAAGGTCTGCCACCCACATTGTATTTTGCTGCATCAGTAGCATTTCTTCTGTGGTCGAGTTCTATCACTTTTTTAAATTCTCCAGAAGCAATATTGTACTGATAGATATAAGCATCATGTGTCTCATCGCCATAGCTATTAGGGTCTTCCTGTACGTACACATAGTTTTGAGTAACGCAGATGTTATCAGGGTTTTGAAACTCTTTAGCTTTACCATTTCTGTCATCGCCATCTAAGATTACTTCCAACGAACCTTTCAAGGGGTCGTTAGCATCTAACATAAGACGATATACTCTGCCATATTTGCTGCGAGAATAGTTCGCATTAACCCCTGTGTTATTTTGACCTGTGGTGTTAAAGTAAATTTCTCTGTAGTTAGCAGTGCTACCCTTGCGGTAGTCGAGGTCTTCTACACGACCAAAAGAAATAGAATTGAGTCTTTGTGAGGTTTCGTTGATTTGACGACCAGTAAGGGTCTTGTGGTTATCTATTTTTACAAATTCAACTTCGTACTTTTGCCCTACTTTCATGTCCATTTCTCTCGTGTTGTTGTCTTTGCGCTTCAAGATGTAAAGACTTCCATTGTCCAAATCGCCTATGCTATTGCCTACATACAACGCCACTTGACCTCCAAAAGTACCAGAATCGTCATCACCAATAATAATTACTGTTCTGTTAGGATAAGCAGCAGCAGGGAGAGGCACAGCATTTTCAGCGTTCCAACGTCCTAAGCCAGCGATTTCGCGAGATTGAGTTGCTCTGCTTACATCGTCAAAAGGATTCAAAGCATGAGTGCGAGATTCCTCACCACTTTCCCCACAGGTAAAATATAAAGGACCGAAGCCATGCACTTCTCTTGTTGCCAAAGTTGCAGAACAAAGTCTCCAAATACCACCTGTAGAGTTGAGCAAGTATTCCCCTTTGATAGGCTTGAAAGTTTTGTCAAGCGTAATGCGAGAAACAGCAAAGTTGTCTTCATGATTAACAAGCATGATGTACTTGTCGCCATCTTTCAAGATACCAGCACCATCAGCAGAGCCACCAAATACGAAGTTTGGAGATTGAGGAAGTTTGTCATCACTACCTAATAGAGAGAATACTTCCAAATTCTCAAAACCGGGCATTTTTTTTACTAAAGCAGGTGTTACAGAGTGATTAGCCAAAACTACTTCGTTTACTTTTGCCTCATCACTTTTAGAGCAGCTACTTACAACTATGGCTACACATAGCATAAGGAGCAAGCCAAATTTGTTAAAATTTTTCATGTTTAGAAATGAATAAAGTTTTGAAATTTTAATTTTTTCCAAACACAAAAGTAGATAAGCAATGTAAACCGCTTTTTAAGCCAATTTGAATGTATAAAGTCTATACTTTATTTAGAATTATTCCAGATAAGTATTAAAAAATTGATTACCACATAGATAAGTGTTGATATAAAAGGTTTAAAAAAGTTAAAATTTAATTTTTTTAACATTCGATTTACTTTTTTTTAAAATTAACATTTTGGAATAAATATATAGGCTTGCATGTTATTGGTAATAAGATACTTATTACTTATATAGAACTAAATCAAAATTCTTGATGGTACTGATTTCCCATTTTATAAGTAGTTTTCTCCCTATTTTTCTTATTTTTGCCACTATCAATAAACAACAGCATGATGAAACTAATAGAATGTCCACGTGATGCTATGCAAGGCATTAAAGAGTGGATTCCTACGGAACTAAAAGTACAGTATATCAATCAGTTGCTTAAAGTCGGCTTTGATAGTTTAGACTTTGGGAGTTTTGTTTCTGCCAAAGTCATTCCACAAATGCAAGATACCGCAGAGGTGCTTCGTCGTTTAGACCTCTCAATAACAAAAACTAAGCTATTAGCAATCGTAGCGAGCGTGAATGGAGCCAAAAACGCTTGTCAGTTCTCGGAAATTTCCTACTTAGGTTTTCCCTTGTCTGCTTCTGAGACTTTTCAGCTACGAAATACCAATAAAACGATAGCCCAATCTTTTGATTCGCTTAAAGAAATACAAGATTTGTGCTTACAATCAGGGAAAAAATTAGTCGTTTATATTTCTATGGGTTTCGGCAATCCGTATGGCGACCCTTTTGACCAAAGTATAGTAGAAAAGTTTGCTCAACAACTCAGTGAAATTGGGGTACAAATCATCATGCTTTCGGATACTATTGGTGTTTCTGAGCCTAACTTAATTGTAGATTTATTTACCCAACTTAACCCTGCTTTCCCTGAAATAGAATTTGGTGCGCATTTTCACTCCAATCCAAGAACGGCGATGCAAAAAATAGAAGCTGCTTACCAAGCAGGTTGCAGGCGATTTGACGGGGCAGTAGGAGGCTTTGGAGGTTGCCCTATGGCAAAAGATGAACTCACCGGCAATATTGCCACAGAAAAGATGGTTCAGCATTTTTTGCATAAAGGCATAGACTTGCATTTAAGTTTAGATGCTTTGCACAAAGCCATAGAAATTAGTCGGGAGATTTTCATTTATGAAAATGAAGCGATAGTCTAAAAATCCTTTTAGATTTACTTTATCTTTTGTAACTCCTCTCTATATGCTTGATTATGAGGATTCCTCCGTATCAATTCTTCGTAGATTGGGATAAGATTTGCAGTTTGGCGCTTCTTTTTTACTTTTTCTAATTGCTTGATTAAGTCTTCATCATTAGGACATTGTAAGCCTGATTGATAGCCTGTAACGGTAATTTCTCCTTGTCCAGAGAATTGGGTATCTCCAAGAATAAATTTTATAGAAAGTTCAAAACCCTCTTCCTTATTATCTTCACATTTAAGCCAGTGATTTTCTGTGAGTTTTAAAACTCTTTCCACTTCTTCATCAAGTCCTGAGCCTAATTTATTTTTAAAAGTAATGTGTTGCAGTTTCCCTTCACAATCTACTTGGAAGGTAACAATAGCTACACCTACTACACAGCTTTCTCTCGCTTTTCTCGCATATCTTGTTTCCATCCCCCAAAGTTTAAAAAAGGCATCTGCTCCGCCTTGGAATCGCTTATTTAAGTTTTCACGTAAGTTAAGCTGTCGGTTACTTTGTATGTGTAAATTGGTTAAGACCAATAGGATAAAGATGATAAGTTTCATAGAGTAATGAGGTTTTGTGTTTAGCTTCAAAGCTACATCATTCAAAACAAAAAACTTTTCTGACTTATTACTTTTTTATATTGAGGGACTAAAAAACAAAAAATCTCCCTTCACCCCTTTCCCTTTCTCATAGTTTTTAAGCATCTTTGACTAAATAAATTGATTAAAAAAAGAAAGACTATGAAGAAAACGACTCTACTTTTTATTTTATTCTTGTTTTTGGGCATTTCTTGCCTTCATTTGCAGGCACAGAATGCCTATTTTTTCCCCAAAGCGGAAAAGTTAAATCTTGCTATCCCTACGCCTGAGCAGTTTTTGGGCTATGCGATTGGCACGCACCACACTCGGCACGACCGAGTAATTGCCTATATGCAAGAGCTTGACCGTCTCTCAGATAGGATTAGTTCGGAGATTTTTGGGCAGACCTACGAGTATCGCCCTCAAATCTTGCTTACGATTACCTCCCCCGCCAATCACGCTCGCTTGGAGGACATTCGCAAGGCGCACCTGCAAAGGGCTACGCAAAATGTGGCGGACAACGAGCCTTTGGTAATTCACTTGGGTTACAATGTGCATGGAAACGAGCCTTCCAGCACTGAAGCCGCCATGCTTACTGCCTATTATTTAGCCGCTTCCGAAAGCGAAGAAACGCTTAACTGGCTGAGTAACTTGGTGATAACGCTTGACCCTGTGATTAATCCTGACGGCAGAGATAGGCACACGCATTGGGCAAATATGCACAAGGGAACGCCTATGGTGGCTGACCCTTTGGACAGGGAACACAATGAGGTATGGCCTGGAGGCAGAACGAATCACTATTGGTTTGACTTGAATCGGGATTGGTTTTTGGGCGTTCACCCCGAAACCCGCAACCGTATGAAGATGTTTCACAAGTGGAAACCTTACGTCAATACCGACCATCACGAAATGGGGACAAACTCCTCTTTTTACTTTGACCCAGGACTTCCTGCAAGCAACAACCCACTTGTTCCCAAGAATTTGTATGAAAACTTACATATTCGCTTTGCCAAGTATTTTGAAAAAGGCATGAATGACATTGGCTCTATGTATTTCACCAAAGAGGTTTTTGATAAACTTTATCCAGGATACGGTTCAAGTTATGTGAATTTTTACGGGGGCATTGGCTTTTTATTCGAACAAGCAAGTTCAAGAGGACACCTTCAGGAAACTACGACTATTCCACTTACTTTTGCTTTCACTATCCGCAACCAAGTTGCTGCAAGTTTGGCAACGATTCGTGGAAGTATAGGAGAAAGGACGGAACTCATCAAACATCGTAGGGATTTTTACCGTATTTCTTTGGAAAATGCAAGAAAAAGCCCTGTCAAAGGCTATATTTTTGGTGATAGCAAAGACGAAAATCGCACCAATGCCTTTGTAAATATGCTATTAAGCCACGAAATAGAGTGCTACGAGGTAGAAAGTGACCAAAGTATAGAGGGGAAAAAGTTTGAAAAGGGGAAATCCTACATTGTGCCTACCGAACAGCTCAACTACATCATGGTTCAATCTGTTTTTGAGAATGTTACTAAGTTTGCAGATAGCATTTTTTACGATGCTTCTACTTGGACGTTGGTGCATGCTTTTGGCTTGCCTCATGCGGAGTTGAAAACGCCTTTTGCCAAAGGAAAGCAAGTTACAGAAACCAAAGTAAAAGTTCCTGCTAAAGTAGAAAAATCTAACTACGCTTACCTCATAGATTGGACAGATTACTACGCACCCAAAGCCTTGTATCACCTTGTCAATGAGGGAGCTATCGTGCAAACATCTTTCAAACCTTTTAGTACTGCAATCAATGGGAAAGAAAGAAATTTTGGCTATGGAACGCTGGTGATTCCTGTTCAGCAGCAAAAAATTTCTGCGGATTCTCTATTTTCACTTTTACAAAAAGTAAGCAAGGCGGCGATGATTGATGTGTTTTCTGTAAGCACAGGTTATAACCTTTCGGGTATTGACTTGGGTAGCAACAACGTGAGAACGGTGAAAAAACCAGAGGTATTAATCGTAATAGGTGCGGGAATTAATGCCTATGAAGTAGGTGAAGTTTGGCACTTGCTCGACCAAAGGATAGGAATGCCAATTACGAAATTGGAGTTGGTAAATTTAGGGCGAGCTAATCTTTCCAAATACACTACTATTGTCATGGTAGGTGGTGGTTTTGGAGGAGGAGGCTATAATAGCATAGACGAAGGCACAAAAAATCGCTTAAAATCTTGGCTTGCCAGCGGTGGCACGCTCATTACCTTCAAAGGAGCAGCAGAATGGGCTATCAAACAAGGGCTGACCAAAGAAAAACTCAAAGAGGAAAAGAAAGACGAAAAAGACAAAAAAGACCCTAAAATTACCCGCATAGATTTTGACAAAGCTGCACCCACCGAAGGAGCAAAAGGCATCAACGGAGCAATCTTTGAGATAGATTTGGACATTACGCACCCCATAGGTTTTGGTTATACCAACCGCAAACTGCCTATCTATCGCAATGGCGTAACTATGTTAGAACCAAGCACTAATCCTTACAATACGATAGGACAGTACACTGCTAACCCACGCATCAGTGGTTATATTTCTAACGATAATCTAAAGAAATTAGCAAACTCTGCGGCAATATTAGTAAGCGGGGAGGGTGCGGGACGAGTTATTCTTTTCTCAGACAATCCCAATTTCAGAGGTACTTGGTACGGAACGAATAAGCTGTTTCTCAATGCTTTGTTCTTAGGGAGCTTGATAAGTGCGCCCAATGTGGAAGGAGGAGAACATGAGGATTAATTGGTAATGGATAATTACTAATTTTCGTTTTTTTATATCTTTGAACTGTCAGTAGAAGTTAGTTTCTTGCTGGCGGTTTTTTTATTTTTGAATGAATGAAATTTATAAAAATAAATAGGTTTTATCTGGTATTGCCTTTATAAAAATGTAGTGTTAGTAGTCTTTTCACTAAGGTCAGTTAATAGATGAAATTGAGAAACATTTTTGCTGAAATAATCAAAAATTGTACTTCTTTTAGATAAAAACATAATCCCTTGACTTAGATTAATTTTCAACTATTATTTGCCCTTATAGAAGCTCGATTTTTCCAAATCGGATATATCTGATTTAGAAAGTTAGATACCTAAGCAGGAAAGAATGTTTCCTAAATATCAATAAAATTTACATCTATGAGGGTATTTTTAGAAAAATCTTGCACAAATATTTCACAAAACGGGAACTATTTACTACACCTTAATAGTTTTATGAATTGTTAAAGGAATAAATAAAATCGTGAAAAAAGCTATTTCCATACTGCTCCTCATGGTTTACCTTGCTCTCAGTATAGGGGTAAGTGTAAGTAAGCACTTTTGTGGAGGTAGCTTAGCTCATATAAGTCTTTTTTCGTCAGAGAAAAAGCAATGTGCCTGTTCGCTGATGAAAAGCAGTAAGGAAAGCGATTGCTGCGAAGACGAAATAAGTGTAGTCAAGTTAGCAACCGACCAAAACTTGGTAAAGTTAAATACATTTTCTTTTTTAAAGATAATGTATCTACCAACCCTTTCATTTTTTAACTTACATCTTTTCCCGCTTAAAACTCCATTATTTGCTTTAAATCAGCAAATTAGAAATCAATCTTATCCGCCCAAACCTCCACTTTACTTGTTTTTCCGTGTTTTTAGAATTTAGGATTAGGTAATTAAGCAAAATTATACATTCACTATAATCTGGTAGCAGTTCTGCCGGGGGAGAAAGACTGACCGTTTGTAGTGAACTGTAAAAACTAATCATCAAAGTCCCAATTAAGCATAACTAATTTATTATCAAGCTTATGGGTCGTACATAAAGGGTCTTTGATAAATCTATTGGCTACTTATTCACTACAAAGCTATGGTGCTTATGCACTGAATAAAAGACACTTTAATTTGCACAATTACTTATCTCTTAATACAATTCATTTTAAAATTATAAAAACATGAAAACAATCGTTAAATCATTCATATTAGTAACATTGTTAATTTCTTTGTACACATTTTCATCTCAAGCCCAAGAAATAGAGAAGCAGAAAAATAAAACAGATGAAACTACTGCCCAATTCAAAGTTAGTGGAGTATGCGGTATGTGCAAAGAACGAATCGAGGATGCTCTTTACACTACGGGTATTAAGTCGGCTACTTGGGATAGGAAAACACAACTGCTCACGGTAATATACAAACCAAAGAAAATCAATGAGTTAAAAATACATGAGCTGGTCGCTGGCGTTGGGCATGATACAGAAAAAGTCAAAGCCAAAGACGAGGTATATAAAAAACTACCTGATTGTTGTTTGTACCGCGATGGAGTGAGTTCTCACGATAATCGATAAAGCCTATGAAAACAACTTATCTGGCTGTTAAGAACATGGTTTGCGACCGATGTGTGGGTGTGCTTACCAAAGAATTACAGAAAGAAGGCTTTTCAGTGGTAAATGCAAAGTTGGGAGAAATAGAAATAGCTAATCAGATAGGGAAAGAAGCTCTTGAACAAATTAGAAATATATTGAAAATCAATGGTTTTGAATTGGTGGAGGATAGAAAGCAAAAAATAGTGGAGCAAATCAAAACCTTAGTGATTGAGCTGATTCACCGCAACTTGGAGGCAACTCCCTTGTTGGTGAACTATTCTGATTATTTTTCTGAGCAATTAGGCTTCGATTACTCGTACCTAAGTATGCTATTTTCCTCTCATGAAGGAATTACTATAGAAAAGTACATCATTCTACAAAAAATAGAACGCGTCAAAGAATTGCTAACTTATGGAGAACTAACACTTTCTGAGATAGCCTATCAGATGGACTATAGCAGTGTTCAGCACCTTTCTAATCAATTCAAAAAGGTTACAGGGCTAACTCCTTCTGAATACAAACAACAGAAAGATAAGGCTCGCAGAGGTTTAGACAAGGTAGGTACTTAGTTTTTTATACTTTGGTCAGCATAGAAAGAGTGATGTTTCCTTTGTCTGTCTGAATAGTCAAATCTTGGGAAAAATAGTTTTGTTGCTGAGAAATACCTGTAATTTGGTAGCCCTTAGTACTGTATTTTTCCAACTTGTCATACTGTTCTATGATGAAAATATCTTTGGCAGGGTAATAAGCGTATTTAAGGTCGTTTTGTGTGCCTTTAAGAGCAGGAGTACCATAGATAGCATCAAAATTCTTAATGACAGACTTTTTAGGAGTGGCTTTTTGTTCTTTTTTCACAATAAGGGCTAATTCGTGGCAAAGTTCGTTGATTTTGGCTTTGAGGGCATGATTAAACATATCTCCAATCATAATCATGCCCGCTTGCCACTGTCCCAAGCCACCTAACTCGGGGTGGTTAAACTGAACTTGATTCCCTTGTGTATTCTGTAAACCAGAGAAAAGCATAATGACTGCTCCTAAACTCAAGTCGTATTTCATTGCGATTTCTTTCAAATCTTTTCTCATGCTAAATTGTATGTGTTTTATTTACTTCAGAAAATTAATTAGTCCAACAAAAATAAAGTCATTTTTAAATATGCCGTTAGGCATTGCCTATTGGTAGGAAAGATTTTTTGCTACCATTCCAACTCTGTTAGGAGTTGAACACTGCTATTTAACTCCTAACGGATTTGGGTATTTAGCTGGGAATGGATAGCTACCAATATTAAAATCCTAACGGATTTAAAAGAACACCTAATAACGTTGAATTACCTATAAAGAGTGTGTAGATAACATTTACTTGCTTTTTTCAGGTACAAAAAGCACGGCATCTGCAAGGACATTCCCGGCTGATGAACCATTATAGACTTCCAAGTAGCTTTTTCTCCCTTTGGGCAAAGCATATTGTCCTACATTTACCCATTCCCCAGAAGTCTGCCCTTCCACAACCACCTCATTGGTCTTAATCACTATTTCTTTGTATTTTTTTCCTTGATAAAGTCTTAGCACAACTTGGGAACTCAAACCTTGAATTTTAGGTAGGTAAAAATAAACTTGATATGTACCAGCTTTGAGAATATTGGGTATGAAACTTACTGATTTAGGTTTACTTCCTTTACTGTCATCTATGAGCATGGAAAGCCCATAACTTCCATATCGCTTTTCTTTTTTCCATGTGCCTTTGATAAGTATATTTTCTATGTTTTCATTATCAACCAATATTTCTGGCGTACTTCCGTCTGCTAATGGATTGGTTTTTAGGATATTTTGTAATTTTTTTACGTCAATGTGCTGTACGGAAGTTTGGTTATCTATAGCTAATGAAGCGGCAACTGCGGAGGACTGTCCCAACACCATAAAAACAGGCTCCATTCGGATAGAACCAAAAGCAATATGCGTGGCAGACAAACAAACAGGCACTAAGAGATTCTTACATTCGCTTTCTTTGGGAACTAAAGCACGATAGGCTATAGGGTAAGGAGGGAAACCACCTATTTGCACATCTCCCTCATTTTTTACCATACCATTGACTACCAAGCGGCTACAGTTATGCGAATCCATAGTATATGCGGCCATTCCGACAGCCTCAGGGGCTATTTCTTTGCCTTCGCAGTGGTGTTGGGTCATTACATAGTCGCCTACCATGCGTCGCGCTTCTCGGATATAGAGTTGAGGCGACCAGTTCCCATTTTCTACGTACTCATCTTTCGGATAACCATATAGTTTCATTTCTTTTCGCAAATGCTCTGGCATACGAGGGTCATTCCCAATAAAATACAATAGTCCTTTGGTATAATCTTCGTGGGCTTTTATTATTTGTTTTCGTGTTTCGTAGTCCGCCTCAGGATAGTCATAGTTCATACCAATCATGTCTGTAGAAAAACCTCCACAGTTATTGATGTCTGTTTTTTGATTGGGCATAGGAGCGATATGCAGAAGTTGCCAGTTAAGTTCTTTGGGCTGAGTAAGTTCTATTTGTCGCAATAGCAGTTCATACTTACTGGGGTCATAGTTTTCTGGTTGGGTAATAGGAATCTGATTGTTAGGGTTTTTAGATAGGCATATCCGAAAGTTGTAGGCTTGTAATTTTTTATCTCCAGTACCATTAGGTGGTAGAGCTTCGTTGCTGATTCCCCAAATCAAACCACTTTCTCGTTTCCCTTTGATTCTATAAGGGTCAATGCCGTCAGGAAACTGATGCTTGTCTAACATTTGCACGCCGTTATAAGTTTCTCCGTACTGACTGTTTGCTTCTCGACCTACCGTATAGGAAACACCTGCTTTTGCCATCAAATCTCCTTCATAAGTACAATCTATGAACATTTTAGCCTTGACGACTCGCAGTGGACTGACAGCAGGCTTTTCATCATCTTCTAAAATAATCGATTGAATAAAACCTGCCTGTTTATTGACTGCCCGCAATCTTGTTTGATACCACACTTGCACATCTGCCTCTTTGAGATAGTTGAGCAGAATATTTTTCGCAACATGTGGCTCAAAAATCCATTTTTCAAATGTACCATAGTGTTTTCCTATCCTTCTATAAAAATCTCTTGCTAAACCTGTAACTACAAACTTATTCCCTATGTCTGTATGTCCTAAGCCACCTGTGGTCATTCCGCCCAAGTGATTGCTTGGCTCTATGAGTATGACAGATTTGCCTAACTTTTTGGCAGTATAGGCAGTAATAACCCCACTCGCCGTGCCGCCATACACACAAACGTCTGCTTCCACATCTTGTCCTTTGAGTTGATTAGGAATAAGATAGCTAAAAAGTAAAATCAATGGTAGTTTTGCGAGTAGTCTTTTGAGCATCTTATTGTCAATTTTAAATAAAAAAGTTAAGATGAAATCGCGCTTACCAGCCCCATATTCTTGGCGTATTCCAATTATTCTGAAAAGTAGGATTGTTCCAAGGGCTTAAATAAGGATTTCTTCCATTAGAAATATTGACTGCACCATGAATGGAAAAGTTCTCTGTTACTTTGTAAGAAGCTCTTAGTAACATGCCCCAGTTTTTGGCATTAAAATTATTAAGAGCTTGTTGGTGAAGTTGGGTAGTATTGGAATAAATCATTCCACCTACTTGTAACTTTTCATTTACATCATAAGCTAAGCCCAAAGTTAGGAAAGCACTGTTCGCAGAAAAATTTTGCTTCTGATTTTCTAAAGGGGCATCTAATCTAAACTGCTGATTGGCAAAGAGTAAGCCTGCTTGAAAATGCCATTTAGGTCTAAAATTGTAGTTGAGAGTAGGGTTGGCGTAAGTACTAAAAGCAGTTTGCCCATTCCCTAAAAAAGAAAACATCGTTCCTACATTCAAACCTATCTGCATTTTTTTCTGGGTAAAGTTAGGCATTTGTATCTGACAAAAAGCCAAGTGTGAGTGGATAGCACACAAGATAAAAGCTATAAGGAAGTTTCTCTTTACCATAGTATTCAAAAGTCTTAAATTTCTTAAAATTAGCTATACCAAAAATAGTACTTTGACCGAAGAAAGAATATTTTACCAACTTTGTTAGCAAAAATATATAAAATTCTTGAATTATGGGCATATTAATTGTAAAAGATATACGTATTCCTTTTAATTTTATTCTTCAAGATATTATTTTTTTAGCGACAAAAATTAGAAAAATTTTATTTTTAAGTAGAAAAATTATATTTTAACACTTGGCATTATTTTAGCAATAATTTAGAAAAATTACCCTTTTTTGACTATGAAATTTAACGTACCCCCACTCATTTTATTTGTTGTATTTTTTTTATTTTCATTGGGTAGTGTATCTGCCCAAGATGAAATTATCAGCAATGCCAAGGTAGCCATTAAGACAGGCAACTCTAAAGAGTTGATAAAACACTTTCATAATACAGTGGAGTTAAAAATTAGTGCCAATGAAAGTGATGGTGTTATGAGTAACAATTACAGCAAAACGCAAGCTGAGTATGTACTAAAAGGATTTTTCAAAGACAACCCTCCTCAAGACTTTGTTTACGTGCATCAGGGTACCTCCAAAGAAGGTATGAAATATACCATAGGAAAATACACTTACAGAGATAGCACGGGAAAAGCTGTGGGTACTTTTCGTGTTTTTATGAAGTTAAAAATGTATGAAGGTAGCTACTTGATAGATGAAATAGATTTTAGCAAGGAATAAATTTTGATTTTTTTGCTCTACTTCTTATTTTTGGTATCAATGATAATGGTAACGGGACCGTCATTGGTAAGACTTACTTTCATGTCTGCTCCAAATTCACCTGTCTGAATTTTTTTACCTAATTTTTCTTCAAATGCCTTGATAGTTTTTTCATACAGAGGAATAGCCGTTTCTGGTTTGGCAGCCTCTATAAAAGAAGGACGATTTCCTTTTTTGGTACTTGCATGCAAAGTAAATTGACTGATGAGCAGTATATCTCCCTTTACCTCTTGCAAACCTAAGTTCATTTTACCCTCCTCATCACCAAAAATACGCAAATTAATGACTTTGGAAGTAAGCCAGTCTATATCCTCCATGTCATCATCTTGCCCTATGCCCAATAAAATCGCATAACCTATACCAATTTGTCCTTTTACTTGCCCGTCAATTTTTACAGAAGCCTCTGATACTCTTTGGATTACTGCTATCATCTGTTATTATTTTTACTTTTGTAATACAGCGTAGAGCAGTTATCGGGTCTGAGTACCTTTTTTGCGATTTGCTGAATCTGCTCCACAGTAACTGCTTGGATATACTCAGCTTCCTTATTAATCAAATCTGGATTCCCTAATAGAGCATGATAAGCTAAGTTCATCGCTCTGGGCAGTACTTCTATCTCCCCCAAAATTAGCGTAGATTCTACTTGATTTTTCACTTTTTGCAGTTCTGCTTCACTTATTTTTTCATTCACAAGTTCATCTATCACCTCTTGAAGTGCTTTTGCTGCATTTTCTATGCTTACTCCTTCGTGCAATTTTCCCGAAATGCAAAAAAGCCCTTTGTCAATAGAGCCTGTTACAAAAGCACTGGCAGCACTAAACAATTTTTGTTCTTGTACCAATTTTTGATGAAGTCGCGAGGATTTGCTTCGCCCTAACACATCGCTCAGCAAATCTGTGGGAATATAGTCAGGTGAGGTTCTTTCACACATTTGATAAACTTTGTAAATCATAGTAGCAGGTACATTCGCCTCGATTTCTAAAAAGCGAGATTCTCGCTGTTCCTGTTCCTGAGGTAGTTGGCGTTGGGGTACTTCACCAGCAGGAATGGGCGCAAACCACTTTTCAGAAAGTTTTTTGACTTCGTCTAAATTTACGTTACCAGCTATTACCATGATGGCATTGTTGGGCAAGTAGTAGCGATAGAAAAAATCTTTGACATCGTCCATAGTAGCCTGCTCTATGTGAGCAATGTCTTTCCCAATGGTTGCCCATTGGTAAGGGTGTGTTTTATAAGCCAAAGGTCTTAATCTTAACCATATATCTCCATAAGGTTGGTTCAAATATCTTTGCTTAAACTCCTCGATAACCACTTTGCGCTGTACTTCTAAAACCTCTGGCTTGAAAGAGAGCGACATCATGCGGTCAGACTCGAGCCAAAAAGCTGTTTCTAAGTTTTGTGAAGGAAGTGTAATGTAATAGTTAGTGATGTCAGGCGAAGTAAAGGCATTATTCTCTCCGCCTACCCTTTGCAGAGGTTTGTCATACTCAGGAATATTCTTAGAGCCTCCAAACATCAGATGCTCAAACAAATGGGCGAAGCCAGTTTTATCAGGATGCTCATCTCTTGACCCTACATCATAGAGAATATTGACCGCCGCCGTAGCTACGGAGCGGTCTTCATGTACATAAACTTTTAATCCGTTATCTAAAATAAAACTTTGGTATTCAATCATCTGTAATATTCTTTAATCAAGTTTACCTTCTCTTGCTTTTTTCTTTAACTCCTCGTTGGCATAAATGGCTATTTCTACACGCCTATTTCTTTGTTTGTTTTGAGGAGTAGTATTTTCCACTACGGGTTGGGTTTCTCCTAAACCCATAGTTTTTAATCGACTTGGAGCGATACCCAAAGAAGACAGGTAAGCAGAAACGGAATTTGCTCTGCGTTCAGAAAGTTTTTGATTAAACTCATCAGAGCCATCGCTATCTGTATGTCCTGTAATCAAAACTTCTGTGTCTTTGTATTCTTTGAGCGTTTCTGACATTTTTCTCAGATTCTCTCTGACCTGAGGTTTTAGGTCTGCTTTGCCTACATCAAAGAGGATTCCTGAGCCAAGCGTAACTTTGATTCCTTCGCCTTCTCTTTCTACCTTTACCTCATTTTCAGGGTTTCCAGATGGATTGTTTCTTTTCAAATCTTCTTCTAATTTTCTTTTTTGCTTGTCCATGTACCTACCAATAGCTGCCCCACCTACGCCTCCTATTGCGGCTCCTAAGATAGCCCCAGTAGCTGTATTGCCAGACCTGCTACCGATAGCCCCCCCAATGACTGCACCAGCTCCTGCTCCTATCACCGCTCCTTTGCCCGTGTTACTCATTTTACAACTCGGTAAAAAAGACACATTCAAAAATAAAACAAAAGCTAAGAATATACTTATTTTTCTTCTCATATCTTGTTATGTTTAAGTGGATAATAAATTTTACAAATACTTCAGCATATTAGTAAACGTATGATTTTCACTATTTCTTGTTAAGTTCTATTCTAAAATTTGTCTTCAGGTAGCCATGTCAGCAGGTTTTGCACTTCTTCTGCCTTAATTTTTTCCCCAATATCTTCGTAAGCCACAATTAAGTTTCTTAGCACTCGCTTTATGATGTCCAAATTGGAGCAAGGCTCGTAGAACATTGGTCTTGAAGTAATACCCAACTGAAGGATATAGTTATCTATGTCATTTTTTACAAAAGTCAAGCCTTTATTGAATACATTGATATAAAATTGTAATTTTTCTGTTTTGTAAGTGAGGATAAAAATATTGGGTAGATTTACTCCGTAAACAGGAAGTTTGAGTTTTTGTGCAATAAGCATATAGACGATACAAAGCCCGATAGGATTTGATTTTTTACCTTCTAATATATTATTGAGCATAGAGTTAGAAACAGCCTTGATATTAGCAGTATTGGCTTTGAACCTGAACTTGTTGAAAAAAATGTTGTTTAATAATTTTATTTGGTCTAAGGGCATCAAATCCACCTTAAATTCCGCCCAAGTATCATAGTAGAGTTGGTCTATTTGCTTTCTTAGGTCTTCCAGACTCAAATCAGGATACTGATAAGTAGCGACTATCCACATACCTTTGAGCAAATCTTTCTCCTCATATTTAACCCAGTATGCTAAGCGTTCTCTGACAGAATTATAGTTGATGGAATGAAGTAGTTGCTCTATTCGCTTCTGTACTAAGGGGTTAAACTGTCGTAGCCATTCTTCTTCCAGAAATGGTATCACTTGCTCTCCCAAAGTAGCTATTTTTTCTTCTATAATACTAACTACCTCTACATCGTCATCATCAAGGAGGGATACCATTGCTTTAATTTCCTTTTCATTGATTACTGTGTCGTTCATGGTATTTTTTGCAGTCATCTTGTACTATTCTAAGATTGCTACACTTTGCTTTTTCTTGGTTGATAGTTTTTGTAGCATATTTCCTAAAAATATTTTCAGAGGAATAATTAGGATTACAATGATTAGTTTTGTGATAATTTCTATCGTCTGCTCCTCTTGAAAATACGAACTTATTTTGCTATTCAACATGGGAGCTATCTCTTTTTCCTCTGTTTTAGACATTTCTATCGCTTTATCTGCTATTTTGGTAATAGCTTCCTCATCTACTAACTGCACGGCATCAACTGTCCAATCTATGACCAAAAATAGCCCTACTATAAACATAAAAATAATGTTAGTAATAGTCATGCTATTCTTAGACTTTTCTAAGGAAGTCAAGGCTATATTTAGTTCGGTTTCTTTCCTATTTACATTGTCATTAGCCTTGTCCAACCTGCTTTGAAGCCTGTCACTCACCGAAGTCAAAAGCTTTGCCTCGCCTAATAGTTGAGCGTAGCTTTGTGAAAGTTTTTCGTACTCCCCTCTCAGCGTATCGAGAGTCAATTCTTCGGCAGGCTGCGTTAATACGTTTCTGGAATGAGATAAAATCTGCGTTTCTTTTTCAAAAACTTGACTTTTATCAACTTGTTGTGTTTTACTCATAACTTAATAGTTTCTAAATAAGTAAACTCTTTAAATTAACAAAAAAAGCGACTGTAAGTTCCCAATACAGTCGCTCTAAGGCTGAGTGAAGAACTTTATCATGGGTATTAATTTTCAATCACATTCATTACTATTGGAATATCAATAATTTCTTTGAAATCTTCGCCAGACTCTTGCATGTCTTCGTCATCTTCCTCATAAAACCAGTTGATAACTACACTGTTATTATCTATTCTTTCTAAGCGTCTGAAGATTTCAACTAAGCACTTAGACGAACTTGTGTTAAAATATTCTAACTTAATATCAAAAATAGTCTTATCTGACGGACTCTTCACATAATCATCTAACCACTCAAAAAGAGGTCTGTAAAATTCTATTGAATTTTCTGGAATAGAACGACCTGACATTAAGAATTTACCTGTTTTTCGGTCAAAACTTAGTTTTGGTGTTTTAGATGTTTCCTCTAAATAAAAATTTTCCATATTATTATATATATGAATAAATATATTGCTAATTAGCTGATATTCTTACTGTCAAACTAAAAAAAGAATAATGAGGGTCAAACTCTTCAAATTCGTATTCTAATCTATTGCCAGATTTCCTTGCAATATCTATGATGCCTAAACCAGCCCCTCCCTTAGGGGAAACTACACCTATATTCAGTTGCTCACGATATTTCTCTTTTAACTCATCAGCCGTGAGAGAGTTTACTTCATCTATACGTTGCTTAAGCATCATTACATCTTTTGACGCTACATAATTCCCTGTAATAATAGTATAAGTATCATCTAACTTTACTAATAGAAAAGTAATGGCATCGTCTTCATGTAGGCTATTACCATGCACTGCTTCGTAGTGATGATAGATATTTTGCAAAATTTCTACTAATATACTAAAAACTCTTTTTTTGATGGCTGATTTGCTTTCAGTTTCAGCAAGTTTTGTCTGAGCAATAGATAAAAGGCTTGTCAATAAGTCGTTTGATGCCGCACCTTTATACGACATAACTATACTACTTGACTGCATCTGTTTGTAATAAGCCTGTATATCCAAATTATTTAAAAATTGACCTTTTTCTAATATAAACTGTGATGTAAGCAATACAATGTTAGTTATAATTTTGCGAATCTAAGAAAAACTTTGAATCCAACAAATTATTTTAAGTAGCAAATTAACAAATTGTACTTGGAAAAAACATATATGTTTAATTCCAATGCAAAAAAATTGGAATTAAACTATAAAAGCAAATATCGTACACAAAACTTTAATAAGGTTTAAAAGAAAAAGCCTAAAGTAAAAGTAGCTGTTAGCCTTGTATTGTCGGTGATAGCCGTAGGTTCTGCTCCTCTCAGCAGGTAGGGGCGATAACTACTTTGAGAAGTACGGTAAGAAATCGCCCCATCTAAGTAGAACTTGTCTGTACGCTTACCCAGTCCGCCTGTGATAAAGGTCATCTGTCCCTCTGGGGCGGGAATATCCTCTTTGAGTGCGCTGCCGTACATAGCATATCCGCCTCTGATCCTGAATGTACCAAATCTAAACTCTGAACCTAATCTAATATTTACAGTAGAGCGATAAATGAGTTTGATGACTGCATTATCGCTTTCCATATTAAAAACGGGCTGCGGATTAGAGAACCTAACACCAGAGTAATCTACTAATTCCACATCTCCACTGATAAATCCCTGTTTCCCAAGAAAAATAGCTACTCCCCCATTGATTCGCAGTGGGGTGCGCATATTGTACTGCGATTGGAGGAGAATAGTACGTGCATTGAGGTCGCGCAAGGTTACGGGTACTTCCACTCCATTGACAATCTCTATAATAGTGTAGTTATTGTAGCTTACAGATAAGTCCGCATCATAGTTATCATTGACACTGTAAATAGTTGGGGTAATGATACTTGCACCCAATCTGATATAATCTACTGGACGGAAAATCACGCCCAAGGAGGCATTGATACCTATACCACTTTGGGATAGACGTTCTCGCAAACGCAAACCATTCAGAGGACTATTTGCTTGTGGGATTTCTGTATATTCTTTGGTGCGATTGTATCGAATCGTAGGAATGCCTATGCCTGCCCCTATGTAAAGCATGTCTTTGTAGTTAATCGCATAAGAAAGATTCCATTGGTTTTGTGCCCCTGTTTCGGTAATTTTTTCTCTTTGTTCGGTAGGTCGTATTGGCACAAAAGTAACGTATTGATTTTGTGCATTGGTGGGGTCATTAAGGTCTGGTAAGATGAGGCGAGTAGCATACGCCATGCCACTAAGCGTAAAAATGCCATTTCTTACTTCGTCATCAAATTCATTCCAAGTTACGCTTCCTCCTGAACCTGCTAAGAATGAGCTAATAATATTATTTCTGTCATTTAAGCCGCTATAGCTCCATTGGCGATTCAGGTCATTGTTACGAGTAAAAGTAATCGCAAAGGCAGTGCCGCGCAAATCAGCATCACTACCTCTATCTGTCCCCCAAACTACACCTAACTGATTGATACTTAGATTGGTTCTGGAATCAGGTGTACTGTTATTGATGAAACTTGTATTGGCATTGGTCAAATTGATAGATGTACTGACAATCATTTCTGCTCTGCGAATAAATCCTAAACCCGCAGGATTGGTCAAAGCGGCAGTAGGGTCGCCCCCCAAGGCTGTATTCGCTCCTGCAATGCCTTGAAACCTTGCCGAGCCTCCAAACTGCGTATTGGTATATCGGAGGGCATCAAAATAGTAGCCTAATGCGTTGTCTGGATTTTGAGCAAAAGCTAATGAATTAAAAAAAAATACAATTAAAAATGTCCAATATTTAAGTTTCATATACTATCGAGGATTTGGATAATCTAATGAATAAATAATTGTCTGTGCTAACTTATATGTTTTTCTTATTGATATTCAAGAAAAAAATATTCTTTGGCTGTGGTACCGATTTTCTAAATCGAGATAATGGCATTTGACTTGGAAAGTCAGACCTACAAGAGAACGAATATTTATACAAACTCAATTAGAAAAGTACACTATATCAATAGAACGACTTTTGAAAAGGCGATGTTTCAAAAATAACAAAAGTAAACAATTAGCAGATATGACGTAATAGGTCAGACTACTAAAGCACTTCCACTGTACTAAAAAGTTGTTTTTCATATAACTCTACTATTTGCATCGCAGCACTTTCCCATGTTAGTTTCTCTACTTCTTTCTTGCTTGCCTCTGCAAGTAGCTCTCTGATGCCCTCGTAGTGCAAGAGTGCATAAAGATAGTTAGCAAACTTGTTAGCGTCCCAACAGTCGGCTTTGAGTACGTTATGGAGAATTTCAGAAACTCCTGATTGCTTAGAAAGCACCGCAGGCACTTCGTGCTGAGCGGCTTCTAAGGCAGAAAGCCCGAAGGGTTCAGAAACGGAAGGCATAAAATAGACATCTACTCTTTCTAAGAGTTCGTGTACCCTTTTTTTGCTTAAAAAGCCTGTAAAAATAAAAGACTCTCCTAATTTTCTTCTGCTGACTTCGCTCATTAGCCACTGCTGCTGGTCGCCTACCCCTGCAATGACAAAAATAATATTATTATCTTTTTTGAGGAGTTTTTCCGCAGTTTCTAAAAGAAATTCAGGACCTTTTTGGTAAGTGATTCGTCCTAAGAAAAGTATCATTTTTTTGTTAGGCGCAGGTGGCTTTTTGGAATAGCCATAATCACCAAGTTTTTCTGGCTCTTGCAAGATATGAGTGGCTGTATATCGCTCAGGCAGAGGGTCTATGGCATTATGCACGGGAAAAATTTTGTCTGCTTCTATGTAAGGATAATGCTCCAAAATTTGTGCTTTGGTAAAGTAGCTGACGGGAATGATTAGGTCTGCCATGCTCATTCCATCATATTCTATGTGATACACTTTGTTGTGAGGGCTTCTCGCACCTATACCTATGCGGTCAGTTTCCAAAGAATGTATATGCACGACTAAAGGCTTACCTGTTAGTCTTTTTAACTGAATGCCTGCGGGAAAAGTAAGCCAATCATGCGCATGAATTACATCAAACTCTCTTTTGAGGGCTATCTGCGCTACTACTTCCGCAAAGGTATCTACTTTCTCTAAAATATTTGCCCCATAATTTTGTCCTGTATCGTATAGTTCCCTAATCTGTCGGGAGTCCATAGTTTGTTTGACTGTCGTTTCTGACTCTGCTATCTTCTTGATAGTTTTCATCACAGGAATAGGGTACGGGCTAATATCCATAGGCACAAATACTACTTCTGTAATTTCCTCTATATGATATTCCTGTCTTTCTACAGTTACATCTTCGTCAGTCAGTTGATTTAGTCCTATGATATTGATATTGTCTAAAATAAATTGAGGGTCGCTTTGGGGGATAATCAAGGTAAGGTCGACATGGCGGCTAAGAGCCTTTGCAATGCTATAACAAGCCTGCCCCAGCCCTCCTGTCAAAAATGGAGGAAACTCCCAACCTAACATCAACACTTTCAATTTTTTAGATTGCATTTTATAATTTGGTAAAATTAGAGCTTGCTTAGATTGAGAGCAAAATTAAGTGAAATTTTTGTAATTTAAAGACTTTACGTACTTTTGTATAAGCAAAAAATTATACTATGAATCCTTGTACTTTTGTCAAGTCTGTTCCCCAAAAATCAGCATCATTGTATATTTGATGAAGTACTTGATTGACTGCCTGGGTATCCTCCGTAGCAATATTTTTCCATTTTTCTGCAAAATAAGACGCATAGTCATCTTGGATTAGATAAAAATCTGCTCCCCTTTTTCCATAAAATTTGCCATTTTCCTCTTTGACTACTCGCATAAAAAGTAAATACGCTTTGAAACCCTCTGCCATGAGGTGAGGGGCTTTACCAAACTGCTGATAATAACGCAAAATAGTAGGTATGTTCCTCATCTTCATCTTGGAAGTAGCTTGCAGGGTAATGCTGAGTAAGTAGTGTACTATGTGAGGATTACCAAAACGGTCTAATACTTCATAGGCAAACTTTTCTAAATCTGCTTTGGTAGGTTGTAAGTGTTTGAAATCTTGCGCAAGTACAGTAGGAGCTATTTCTTCTAACATGACATTCTTTATAAAATGTTGCATTTCTGCATCTTGCATACATTCATAGACTGTATTAAAGCCTTTCAGGTAGCCTTTGCAAACACTGATAGTATGCGTGCCATTAAGCAGTCTTAGCTTTCTTTCTCTATAATAATCAATATTTTCTGCAATAATTACTCCTTCATCTACTTGGGCAAAAGATAGGACTTCTTTGACTTTCTTGTCGCCTTGTATCGCCCAAAGCCTATAAGGTTCAGTTTGAATGGCTAATGCATCTTGATAGGGAAGTGAATGACTGATTTCAGGAGTAACATTAGTTACAATCCTATCTACCAAAGAATTACAAAAAGAATTTTCTTTTTCTACCCAATTCTTAAATTCTTCTCCTAAGTGGTTAAATTCTATTAGCTGTAAAACAATATTTTTAAGTTTTAAGCCATTGTCAGGGATAAGTTCAGTAGGGATAATAACTAATCCATCTAATTGATTTTTAAACCTTTTATATAATACAGCCGTCAATTTGGCAGGGAAAGAAGTTGGGGGCTTAGCAAAAATACTTTCTTCTACGTATTGAATCCCTACTTCGGTAGTATTAGAAATAACAACTTGCAAATCAATACTTTGAGCAATCATCAAAATATCATTCCAATTGTCGTTAGCTGAGATAACTCTGGAAATAGACTCATTGATTATATTTTCACTCACTACCTGACCGTTTTGTATGCCTCTAATACAAGTAGTAAAAAGCCCATCTTGCTTTTGAAAATCGTCTGTCCCTCCGGAGGTAGATTTGACTATGACAATTTTTCCTTGAAAAATACCAGCTTTGTTTGCCTTATCAATGAAAAAATCAGGTAGCCCTCTTAGCAGGATACCCGTACCGAACTGTAATACTTTTTCAGGCAAATCAGCCTTAGAGCGAATAAGTTGTTGTGAGAGTTGTTGCATATAAAATTGTGATTGGGATTGTGAAAAAATTTGCTTTTAGTTTAAAAATTTATTTTGCATAGTTACTGCTATTCTTCTAATAATCCTTTTGATGATACAATACCAAACCTGCTATGGGTTCTTCTATGATGTTCCTCAGCGCAATACCCTTGTCATTAGCCACCTGACGCAACACGTTGGCATAGTAAAAAGCTACCGAACCTGTAAAATGCACCTTGTACTTTTGGTAGTTTTCAAACTTACTCACTCTACGGTCAAAAAACAAAACAAAACTTTGATACACAGATTCATAACAGTAAGGCTCGGTCAGGTGGTCAAAGAAAAACTTGGAAAAGGAAGCAAAATAACGATTGGGAAAAGGTTTATTGATATTTTCTAATACATTTTCTCTGGTGAGTTGGTATCTTTTGGCAAAAAGTAGAGCTAAATGCTCGGGCATCTCTTGGTTGAGGAAGTCAGTAACGACTTTCTTTCCTAAATAGCCCCCACTTCCCTCGTCCCCCAGCCAAAAACCAAGACTAATAGCAGATTGGATAATATTTTTCCCATCGTAAAGTGCTGCGCCTGAGCCTGTTCCCAAAATACAAGCAATGCCTGCCTCCTGTCCGCACAAGGCTCTTGCCGCTCCTAAAACATCGCTATGGACTTCTATTTTTGCTAAAGGAAAAACCTGTTTCAAACCTGCTTCAACGATTTGACAACGCTCTGGCGTGGCACAGCCCGCTCCATAAAAATAAATTTCGCTTACTTCTTGTGGAGTTTGCAGAGAAGGAAAAAGTTGAGTAAAAAACAAATCATTCAAAATCTGTATGATAGAGGCAGTGTCTTGATAGTAGGGATTCATGCCTACGGATTTAGCTTGTATGGTGTAGCCATTGGGCTGGAGCAGTCGCCAAGAGGTCTTAGTGGAGCCGCTGTCTGCTATGAGTATCATATCTACTGTTTTACGCTTAATTTCAAAATCTCTTCTGCAAACTTAAAAGTTTCTTCCTGAACACTTTGCAAATCTTCAGACTTGATGTAAGAAGCAATGACGTGATTATTGACGTTAGGGAAAGCCACTTTCCGTTTCAGATGGGCAGGAGTACCTAACTGCCCAAACATTTTTTGTATTGCCTTGACGGACACTACTTTGTCCTGATGTTCTTCATCTTTATAATAGTAGCCTACAAAAACAGGTTGCTTGATATTGGTAAAAGTTTCCTCAGTCATAGTAGTACTTACCAAAGATTTGAGAGCTACTAAACCTTCAAGCCTGTATTTTTTAGTCCAATACTGTCCCTCGCCTAATTTTTCTTCTTTCATAGCTCTGGGGTTTGCTCCTATTGCTTTTTCTGCAATTTGCAAGCCCCAAGGTTTATCAAGTAAGGCAGTAAATGGGTCAAAAAAATCAATTAGTGGAGAATAAATTACCAAACCGTAAATATCAGGATTTTGGGAAGCAATATACAAAGCCTGCATACCGCCTGCTGAGGTCGCCATTATAATGACTTTTTCGCCAATTTGCTTGCCTATCGCTACGGCTCTTTTGGCACTTGCCAATAATTTCTCAGCGGTAAGATTTTTAAAAATATCTGCGGTATCTATGCCGTGTTCCTCTAAACGAGCTAAGTACAAGTTACAACCGTATCTTTTGGCAAAATTGATGTGGATAGGTTCTCCTTCTTTTTGGCTTGCCGAGAAGCCATGCAGATACACTACACTATAAGGAGTTTTTTGCTTGGTAGAGTCTGCCCAAACGATGCGTGCTTGGTTGTCAGGTTTGATAGAGGGGTGATGACTTTCCAAGCGATTAACTTCCTCTTCTAAGAGTCCTAAGTCAGCAGGTACATTTGGCAGTACACCATCTAATCGGGGCGAGGTAGGGCGAGGTCCTAAGACATATACGCCAGCCATTAACACCAATGCTACAAAGAATATTTTAAAAAATTTTTTCATTGGCAATAAGGGAATTTGAATCTTAAACAAAAATAAAATTTATTTTCTAATTCTCCTTTTGAAGCAGAAATATTTGGATTTTTTTAGGCTCGCCCTAAACCTTTTTTATATACTTCTAAGGCTCTATCTCTGGCAAATTCGTGGTTTATGATGGGTTTAGGATAGCTAAGTTGGCTGAACTCTGGCACCCACTTCCTAATGTATTGAAAATCTTTATCAAATTTTTGTGCTTGCAAAGTAGGGTTAAAAATGCGGAAGTAGGGAGCCGCATCGCAGCCACTTCCCGATGCCCACTGCCACCCTCCATTGTTAGAAGAAAGTTCAAAATCTATGAGTTTCTTGGCAAAGTAGGCTTCCCCCCAGCGCCAGTCTATAAGTAAATGCTTAGTCAGAAAACAGGCAGTAATCATACGAACGCGATTGTGCATAAAGCCTGTTTCGTTGAGTTCTCTCATTCCTGCATCTACTATAGGATAACCTGTTTCCCCTTTACACCAAGCCTCAAAGTCTTTTTCGTTGTTTATCCACTCAATATGGTTGTAGGCAGGATTAAACGCACTTTTCGCCGAGTGTGGGAAATGCCAAAGAATCATCATGTAAAAATCTCTCCATATCAGCTCGTTTAGCCATTTTTCACTATAAGCCAAGCCTTTTCTTGCTAATTCTCTGATACTTACCGTCCCAAAACGCAGGTGAACACTGATGCGAGAAGTACCTTGGATAGCGGGAAATTCGCGACTTTCTCCGTATCTAACTAACAATTCTTGGCTTATTGCCGAAGATGGGAAGTGGTAATCTGCCTCTACGAAACCCATTTCTTGCAAGTGAATCAAAGGCAAAGGAGAGATTTTCAAAAAGCGATAAAAATATTTTTCATTGGGATAAGATTTCAAAAAAAAGTCGTTGAGTTGTTTTTTCCATTTCCTGCTGTAAGGTGTAAAAACTGTATAAGGCTTTCTATCGTCTTTGAGTATCTCGTCCTTTTCAAAAATAGTTTGGTCTTTGAAGGTGTAAAAGGGTATGTTATTCTTTGATAATAAATGACTTACTTTTGCATCGCGTTCTTTGGCATAAGGCTCGTAGTCGTGGTTGGTATAAACTGCCTTGACCTCATATTGCTGTAAAATCTTTGCCCAAACTTCTTCTGGCTTGCCATATTGGACTAAAATGCTACTGCCTAAATTTTTAAGTTCCTCAGATAATCTTCGAATTTGCTGATAGATAAAGGTAACTCGGCGGTCTTGCTTATCTTCTAATGCGTCTAAGATATTTTTATCAAAAATAAACAAAGGAAGCACAGGCAAATCCCCTTTGAGTGCATGATAAAGCCCTGCGTTGTCGTGTAGCCTCAAATCTCTGCGATACCAAAAAATAGCGATTTTTTCCATGTATTTTTTAAATGTTTTAACAGAAAACCGATTTGTCTTATGATTGTTTATGCACCTGCCCAAGAAATTAAATCCTATTATGATTTGATTTTTTTATGCAAGTATTTCTGAAATTTAGTAACTTTGTTAAAATTCAATGAAACATTATTCACTAAATAAATTAAAACCAATATGTTATCACCAACTCAAATCAATCAAATTGCTGATAAAATCAATTCAAAAGTAGATTTGCCGCTTTTAGGCGAAAATCAAGAAAAGCAATTATTTATGACCGTAATCAACCAAATAGCCAACCTATTGAGTACGACTATGCCAAAGCAATATCAAGCTATGCTCAATGACCCTAAGCAAGGCATAGAGACTAATGAAGCCAATAAGATAGGAAATGAACTGATGCAACAGATTACTTCCAAAGTAAATATGGGCATGTTAGGCTCAGTAGGGAAAAGTATTGCCACTTCTTTTGTAGAAACCATTGTGGCTGGTCTGCAAAAGGGGGGAAAAATCTAAATCATTGATATTTTTTTATCTAAGGTTCATTCATGAGAAAACAACTTTCTTTGGTACTTCCCCCTGAAATAGCTTTTGAAAAAGAAAGGTTTGAGGCATACATCAAACAGAGTCAACAGTTACAAGAGGTTGATAATCTGTATATTCGCCAACTGCGAAGGTCTATAGATGCGCGCTCCAAGCAAGTCAAGGTGAACGTAAATGCTGAAATTTTCATAGATGAGCCTCCCTCCCAGCGTATTTCTTACCAGAAAAATTATCCTGAGGTGAGCAAGGCGGAGCAGGTCATCATCGTAGGGGCGGGACCCGCAGGAATGTTTGCTGCTTTGCGATTAGTAGAATTGGGGATAAAACCCATAGTCGTAGAACGAGGGAGCGATGTAAGAACAAGACGCAGGGACTTAGCAGCCATCAATAAGGAACACATTGTTAATCCAGAGTCTAATTATTGCTTTGGCGAGGGGGGAGCTGGTACTTATTCCGACGGCAAACTTTATACTCGCTCCACCAAACGCGGGGATTTTCAACGAATTTTAGAAATTTTTGTGGTACACGGGGCTTCAGAAGAAATTTTAGTAGATGCTCACCCACACATCGGGACAAATAAACTTCCTAACATTGTTACTGCAATTCGCCAAAGTATCATAGAAGCAGGAGGCGAAATCCATTTTAACTCTAAGGTGGTGGATTTCATCGTAAAAAATGGAGAAATGCAGGGAGTAAGATTGCAAAATGGGGTAAATTTGGAAGGTATTGGGGTAATTTTAGCCACAGGACACTCCGCACGAGATATTTTTGAACTCCTCCAACAAAAAGAAATTTACACAGAAGCAAAGCCTTTTGCTATTGGAGTACGCATAGAACACCCTCAACAAATCATAGACAGAATACAATACCATTGCGATAATCGTGGGGACTACTTGCCTGCCTCTTCGTACAGTTTGGTGAGCCAAATAGACTACAAAGGTATAGAAAAAGGTGTTTTTTCCTTTTGTATGTGTCCTGGTGGATTTATCGTTCCCTCAGCAACGGCTCAGGGAGAAGTAGTAGTGAATGGTATGTCCCCTTCGCGCCGTAACTCTAAGTTTGCTAATTCAGGTATTGTGGTGGCTGTGGACGAGAGCGATTGGAAGGATTATACAAAATTTGGGGTATTAGCGGGCATGGAATTTCAAAAAAGTATAGAGCAAAAAGCCTGTATCATCGCAGGGAATACTCAAAAAGCCCCTGCCCAACGCATGGTAGATTTTGTAAACCGAAAAGTTTCTCTTTCCTTGCCAGAAACCTCTTATCAGCCAGGACTTACTTCTGTCCTGATAGACGAGGTGCTACCTCCCCAAATTGCTCAAAGGCTTCGCAAAGGCTTCCAAGATTTTGGCAAAAAAATGAAAGGCTACCTCACCAATGAGGCAGTCGTCGTAGGAGTAGAAAGCCGTACCTCCTCCCCTGTGCGTATCCCGAGAGATAAAATTACTTATGAACACTTGCAAATCAAGCGTTTTTTTCCCTGTGGTGAGGGAGCAGGCTTTGCAGGGGGTATTGCTTCTGCTGCTATGGACGGAGAAAGGTGTGCAGAAATGCTGGTGAAACAGTATGCAAAGAAGTAAGTCAAAAGATATTTGTTGTCAAATTAATTTTTTAGCTTTGTCTAAATTTCTGAATAAAGGTAAAATAATCATGTTTACCTTGATAAAAAATACCTACAAAACTTCATCTAAGAAAATCACTATGGCTTACAGGGATACAAAAATCAAAATTATAGGCATGCTTGTCTTTTCATTTTTTTATCGCCATATTGGAGAAAGAGCTACTTTTCTGTATTTAATTCAAACGGTGCAATACTATATAGACATGCTTACTTGCATAATTAGTACTCTTATCTTTTGGGAAATAGCTAAGCAAGTAATCCGTTATGCTGACAAATATTACCCTTGGGAAAGAGATTTAGTAAAACGTCTTGTTTTTCAATGGCTTACGAGTTTTGGGATTATTACCCCTCTACAAATCGCTATTATGTTTGTGTATAATTTTTATATTGTATATCGTCCTGAGAATTTTGATTTCACAACCGTTTTTTATACTGATGTACCTTTGGTTTGGTTACTTTTTAGCGTTATGCAACTGATTTATGCTATTCTGTATTTTCAAAATTATATACAAGTTATTGAAAATAAGCAATCTAATGAGAGGAATCAGCTAAGTAATGACTATCAGAGGTTGTACATAGCCCACGAAGCACTAAAGGCACAGTTAACAGTATTGCAAACAAGTTTTCCTTTAAATAGAGATACAGAAAAAGTAGAAATCTATACGCCCTCCTCTGCCCAAGAACAGCATTTATTGGTACAGCAAGGCAATGCACTTGTACCTCTTGCTTTGAAAGAAATAGCTTATGTTTTCAAAATCAATGACTTCACACTTATTCGTACTTTTGAAAGAAAAGATTTTGGTATAGATGCTACCTTAGAGAAGTTAGAGGACATTCTTCCTAAATCCGATTTTTTTAGGCTAAATCGTCAAATAATTATTAGCAAAAAAAGTGTAAAACAAATAAAACCAGAAAACTATGGTAAATTAAATGTAGAACTTACACCTACTTATGAAGAGGAAGCAGGTGTAAGTCGTACTAAAGCCCAAGAATTTAGACAATGGTTAGGGCTTAATCTTTGAGGAACTCGTCAAAAAAGTTTTTGGCAATTCCACTCTTATTTGCCAGAAAAACTAAGAAAGCATTTTGGCTCGGAATGTATAAAAGAGTGGAGTTATAGCCTTCTAAACCGCCTGCATGACCGTAACCCTCGCCAGAGGAGAGTTTCCAAAGTTCTATGCCTAAGCCATACTCACAGTTCCCATTATCACATGAGGGTAATTTTACCCATTCTAACATCTGTCTTTGGGTCTGCTCACTTAAAAAATTGCTTTTAAACAAGAATTTACCAAACCTTAGCAAGTCTTCAGCATTGGAAATAATACCTCCATAAGGCGTTTCATAAGCGTATTGGTCATAGCGAAAAGAGTTAAAAAGTAGCCCATTTTTCAGATAATCAGAATATCCACTCGCCAATTTTTGTTTAGGGGAAGCCTCTAAAACACTCGTATTATTCATTTGGGCAGGCCGCAAAATCATTTCGTCAAGTAGGCTGGCATAGCTTTTACCTCCTGTTTTTTCCAAAATCAAGCCCAATAACAAGTAGTTAGCATTGTTATAAATCCAAGTTTTATTTGGTTCAGAATACGGTTTAAAACTGAACACGAACTCTTCAAGTTGCCAATATGGATTGTACTTTTCAAATTTTTCAGGAGTATTGGCTATCCAAAGGCTTAGTTTAGCATTACCAAGCCCAAGACTGTACATTCCGCTTGTATGATTAAGCAAATTAGTTAAAGTCATTTGGTCTGCATATTGGATTTTATTGGCTAACTCAGGCAATAATTCTCTGATAGTCTGATTCAGTCGCAACTTTCCCTGCTCTATATATTTCATAATCATTGCCGCTGTAAAGGTCTTCGTAATACTGGCTATTCTAAATTGATGACAAGATGTCATAGCTATTTTGTTTTCCAAATGGGCATAGCCATACGCTCCTTGCCAAAGCAAGCCATTTTTTTCTACTAACATACTGATACCCGGAATATTCTGCTTGATAGCCACATCTTTAATCAGTTGTGAATAAATCTGATTTTTAGGGTGATTAGAAAAATCTAATCCATTGCACTGTATTTCTTGCTGAGAAAAGGGAGGTTCTAATTTAGTACATGCAGAAAAAATAAAAGTTAAAAATAGTATTAGATTAGTTTTGAATTTTAAATTAATAAGTTTCATGTCGGTTTAAGTTTTAAAATTAAAATGAATGAAATCGGTAAGTAGTGCCTATCTGCAAACTTTGCCAAGGCATAACAGGCATAGCGTGATACAAGCCCTCTACTTGTAAAGAGTATTGGGTATAAATATCAAAAGTGCTATTGATGCGCGCGCCTAATCGCAAACGAGGCTGGGCTGAGAAGCCTGATAACCATTTGTTTTTATAGGAGGTATAGTTACCACTGCCGTCAGAAACGAAGGTTTCTTTTTGTAAAATAGAGCCTGCATAGCCCAATGCTAAACTTGGTTCTACAAACACGCTCCCTATGCCTATTCTACAAGAAATCATGGGCATAATTAGCACAGTATTTTTCAGCTTCCTATGCGAATAAAAGCTGAGGTTGAGTCCAACTTTAAAATAGCTTTTGTTCTTTAAGCCGCCAATATTCCTTTGTAACTCACCTGTTAGCATCATTCCACCCTTTGACAAAGGTGCATTATGAAAAGGTGTACCTACACCATGAGTACCTACCGCAAAATCGGCACTCCATCGACTTTGGCTCTGGGCTTTCCCTACAAATAAAAAGAAAAGCATCAGCAAAAAAATAGAAAAATGTTTCATACGTTTCGAGTATAATTAATTTGATTACAGAGCAAAAAACGCTTGAAAAACCCTGTTAGATACAAAAAAAGAGGGTGTAAAAGGCGAACTGCACCTCTTGGAGGGTGAAGTGCAAACTTTGTAGGACTGAATTGCAGTTGGAAATTAGTAGCTATCTATAGAAAGCAAAACCAAAGTGCAAGCTTCCATTACTTCTATGCCTTGCTGGGAAGCAAGTTGGGCAAGTTCTGGATTTTCTGTACCTGGATTGAAAATGAGGCGTTTAGGCTTGAGTTGGAGAATGTAATCATACCATTCCTGCTGATGTGCAGGATTGATGTATAAAGTAACTGTATGAATATCCGAAAAATATTTTTTTTCTGTATAAATAGGCAAACCAGCTATTGTACCTGTTTTTTTTCCTATGTTTATAATTGGGTGTCCTTTGGCGATTAGACGATGCGCCGCCATATTAGCATATCGTTCAGGATTTTCCGATGCTCCTATGATAAGGGTTTTTTTTGATAGAGTATTCATTTTCAAAGTAAAAACAGTGCTTTATGCAAGAACTAAGGATTCTATCGCAAAGTTCAATACTAAATTTTAAAATGGTACTTCATCTGGTGGGAAATTTTTGCCATTATCCGTATTCATCTTACTGCTGAAAGTTACCATGCTCCCCGTATCAAACTCACTTGGGATTCCGCTTATATTCGAGAAGTTCCCATACTCATAGTTTGCATTGCCTGAAATGTCTATTTCCGCATCTAAGAATTTGGTATATTTGCCAATAAAACGAAGGTTTACGCTACCAAGTGAACCGTTACGATGCTTAGAAATAATGATTTCCCCCATACCTTGCGTAGGTCTGCCCTCTGCATCTTCGGTAATACCATAATACTCAGGTCGATACAAGAAAATTACCATGTCTGCATCTTGCTCTATCGCTCCTGATTCTCTCAAATCCGAGAGTTGTGGCTTTTTATCGCCTCCTCTTGTTTCTACGGCGCGGCTTAGCTGAGAAAGAGCGATGATAGGCACGTCCAATTCTTTCGCCAACTGTTTCAAAGACCTTGAAATAGAGGCAATTTCTTGTTCTCTGTTTCCCCCAGAGTTCTTAGAAGTATCTCCTGTCATCAGTTGCAAGTAGTCTATTACGATAAGTTCTATATGGTTTTGTGCTTTCAGGCGGCGTGCTTTTGCTCTTAGCTCTAAAATTGAGAGTGCTGGGGTATCATCTATAAAAATTTTAGCATCTCGGATTTTTGTTAGCTTCATGTTCAACTGCTCCATTTCCCAGTCTTGCAAGCGACCTGTTTTAAGTTTACTACTTTCTATTTCTGCCTCTGCCGAAATCAATCTATCTACCAACTGCAAAGTCGACATTTCTAAAGAAAAAATTGCCACAGGTCTGCCAAAATCCACCGCCGCATTTCGCAAAAGGCTCAAGCTAAACGCTGTTTTTCCCATAGAGGGTCTTGCAGCTACAATTATCAAATCAGACTTTTGCCAGCCAGATGTAATTCTGTCCAGAGCAGAGAATCCTGTAGGTACGCCTGTCAATCCGTCTTTGTGTTCTTTTTTAGCTTCCAACTCCCTGATAGCCATTTGCATAGCAGAGCGAATATCTGTATAATTCTTGCGAGTAGTCGATTCAGAAATTTTAAAAAGAGCCTGCTCCATTTGGTCTAAGAGGTTAAAAGCATCAGTAGCACTTTCGTAGGCATCTCTGAGTATTTCGCCAGAGAGCCTAATGAGTTCTCGCTTGATGGCTTGCTCTATGAGGATACGCGTATGATAGACAATATTAGCCGCAGAAGCCACATTGCGCGTAAGGCTCGCCACATAGCCCGCCCCCCCTGCTAACTCTAATTCGCCAATTTTACGCAATTGATGCACCACTGTCCTAATGTCTATAGGTTCAGATTTCTCAAACAATTGACGGATAGCCTCATAAATACTTTTATGGGCTTCTTTGTAAAAAATCTCAGGAGCGAGCAAGTCAATGACTTCGTTCAAAGCATTTTTTTCTAACATCAATGCACCTAACACAGCCTCCTCAAGTTCTATGGCTTGAGGAGGTAGCTTCCCTCCCAAACTTTCCAAGTTTTCAGTATTTGCCTTGCGTTTGGTTTTTCTTGTAGTATTCTGATTATCCATAACTACTTTATAACGAAGTCTTTAGATTTAAAAATATGAAGTAATTTTAGCTACTGCCGCCCCAAGAATCAAAATAGTGGGTGGTAAAGTTATGCAAAATTTACACCATAGTAAAAATAATAGTAAGGAGAAAAATTTATTTTGTAAAAAATTCTCCTTACTATTTGTGAATCAATACATTAAAAAATACATTAATGGCTTTCTACTTCTTTATCGCTCACAAAGTCGTAGTAAGTCATATTGACGATGTGATGAATGATTTGGTCTAAGTCCTCTGCCGCTTTTTGTAAATGGCTTAGGTATAGTTTCATGTCTTCGGTACACGGGTCTTGGGAATTATTGACAATGTTGATAATTCCAAGAATATTAGCCACAGGACGGCGCAGCTCATGAGATTGGATATAAGCAATTTCTTCTAAAATATAATTTCTCTTTTTTAGAAGTTCTTGCTGTTTTTTGATGGTATCAATATCGATAACATTAAAACTTACGCCTGTAATTTCGCCTCTTTCATCATATACAGGAAAATACCTAAACTGTTTCCATTTTTTGGTACCATCAGGGTAAGGAATAAGCAACTCTTTATTTATTTTTTCTCCTGAGAGTGCTTTGGTAAAGTTTTTCTGGAAACCCTCCTCGGTGCCTTTTATCAAATATTGAGTAAAATCCATTCCCTCTTTTATTTCTACATTATAAAAATCAAAAAACTCTTTTTGAGCTACTTGGTTAAATCCTACTAAGCGGCAATTCCTGTCCAAAAGCATATATACATCTGCCGTACCGTTTGAAATAGCCTTCAACTTGATTGCTTGCTGTTTAAGTATTTTTTCTTGTTCTTTTTCTTCTGTAATGTCTTGGAAAAAAACAGTGATGCCTTCAGGAGAAGGATAAACAGTAGTAAAAAAACATTTCCCAGCAAAAAACTCCTCAAATCTGACCGTTTCTTTTTCATACATGGCTTTTTTGTATGCCTTGGGGAAGTGATAACCTTCTGTATCAGGGAATAAAGCCCATAGGTTTTTCCCTATCAATTCTGGAGATGTTAAACCTACGGTTTGCTCAAATACTTTATTGACTCTGGTAATAGTCCAAGCATGATTAACTACGCAGAAACCATCAGTGATACTATTCAAAATAGAATTGATCTTTTGAGCATATTCAAAATATTTGAGTTCGTGAACATAATTTGCCGTGTTATCATAACCAACACACAAGATTTCGACTACATTCCCAAACTCATCTTTGATAGCAGAAAAGTCCCATTTTGCCCACCAAAACTCTCCATTAGGTGCTTTTTCTCGTAATTGTACTGTGCTGGTTTCCTCGTGATGCGTAATCACTTTACTCAAGGCATGGTTGAGTTTTTCAAGGTCAATCCTGCTGTACATCGTCAAATGAGGCGTTTGCCCTAAAAGGTCTATGCCCAAGAAATCAAACTTTTTCTTGTAAGAGGGGTTTATGTAAGTATAGCAACCTACTAAATCTCTTTTTACCAAGAAATAGTGAGAGGAATTAGCAAAATGCTGGTAGAGGTGATGCTCGATGCCAGCCACAGTATCACAATCCAACAGGTTTACATCCATAAAAGTTACCGATTGATAAGATAAAAAAATAGTTGAAATTTCGTAAGTTTAGTAAAACAAGTTTCTGGATGTAGATGGTAATTCGCTTCAGTAGATAGGTGTTTCAAGTAATGTTTAATCTCAATAGATTAATTAAGATTTTGTAGGAAAATAGATTTTCAAGATAGAAAGGCTAAGATGCAATACATGAATTTGTAACGGAGAAGTGTATGCAAAAGTTCTCTCTTGCAGAGATAAAATAATTAGATACAGTAATTTAGCCAAATGAAAGAAAATAAACGCATGGTTAAGTTAAAATATCGTTGAAATATTACGTCAGAATGCAGGGAATAAATGCCCAAAAATCTGCATTTTTTTATATTTTCTACTTGATACTTTAAGCAGAGCTGTATTTAAAGCCAGCTCTGCTTTTGTTTGTTTAGAGAGCATCAATGATAAACTTAAACCAATTTGTTTTTTACCAAATACTCTGCTATCTGCACCGCATTGGTCGCTGCTCCTTTGCGAAGGTTATCTGCTACTATCCACAAATTGAGGGAGTTAGCTTGGGATTCATCTCTGCGAATACGCCCTACAAAAACCTCATCTCTGCCGTGAGCATTCATGGGCATAGGATAAATGTTGTTTTGTGGGTCATCTTGGAGAATTACGCCTTCTGTATGAGCTACAATATTTCTTACTTCAGCTAAGTCAAAATCTTGCTCAAACTCTATGTTTACAGACTCGGAGTGTCCACCCATGACAGGGATTCTTACCGTGGTTGAGGTAACTTTGATGCTGTCATCACCCATGATTTTTTTGGTTTCATTAACCATTTTCATTTCTTCTTTGGTATAGCCATTTTCTAAAAAAACGTCTATGTGGGGAAGTACGTTAAGGTCTATTTTGTGAGGATAGGCTTTCGCTCCTTCTATGCCTGCTCTCTCGTCCATGAGTTGGTCGACGGCTTTTTTTCCTGTACCTGTTACGGATTGGTAAGTAGAAACTACCACGCGTTTTATTTTGTATTTTTTATGTAAAGGGTTCAAAACCACTACCATTTGTATAGTTGAGCAGTTAGGGTTGGCAATGATTTTGTCTTCCTTGGTGAGTGTATGGGCATTGATTTCTGGGACAACCAACTTTTTGTCAGGGTGCATTCTCCACGCTGAGGAGTTGTCTATAACGGTTGTTCCCACTTCTGCAAAGCGAGGGGCGTGTTGGAGAGAAGTACCGCCACCTGCTGAGAAAATAGCAATTTGAGGCTTGAGTGCTATTGCCTCGTCCATGCTTGTAACGGTGTAGTGCTTGCCGTCAAACTCAACCTGCGAGCCTACTGATTTTTCAGAGGCAACAGGAATCAACTCTGTAACAGGGAATTTGCGTTCTTTTAGCACTTTCAAAATTTCGCCACCTACTAATCCTGTGGCACCTACTACTGCAATTCTCATCGTACAAATTATAAATTTTAAAATTGAGGGTGCAATTTAGTGCAAAATTTTTATTTTTAAATCGCAGTAGCAAATGTTTATAAAAATTTGTCAAAACCAAACTCAATTTACCTATGCCAACTATCAACGTAAACGGTGTAAACTTACACTACGAAATCAATGGAAATGGAAAAGAAACCATAGTTTTCTCACATGGGTTGTTATGGAGCGGAAAAATGTTTAGAGAACAAGTCAAATATTTTCAAGACCGCTATACTTGTGTTACCTATGACCATCGCGGTCAAGGGCAAAGCGAAGTCCCTGCCTCAGGGTACGACATGGATACAGTTTACCAAGATGCTGTGGCACTTATAGAAAAACTCAATCTCGCTCCTTGTCATTTTTTAGGGCTTTCTATGGGGGGGTTCGTAGGAATGAGAATAGCAGCTCGCCGCCCTGAATTACTCAAAAGTCTGATGCTTTTAGAAACCTCTGCGGATACTGAACCCAATAAGTCCAAATACAATCTGCTGAACTTTATGGTGAAACTCTTTGGTGTAAAATCAGTAAGTAAAAAAGTCATGCCTATCATGTTTGGAAAAACTTTTATGGAAGACCCCCAAAGGGCAGACCTTCGTAATGAGTGGAAAAGCTACTTAGAGGCTAATGCTAAGACGATTACAAGGGCGGTACAAGGCGTCATAGATAGACAAGGCGTTTTTGATGAAATTGCTGCTATTAATTTGCCTACTTTGATTGTAGTAGGTGATGAGGATATAGCTACCGTTCCAGAAAAATCACAAAGGATTCATCACCAGATAAAAAATTCAAAATTAGTGATTATTAAAAATGCAGGACATTCCTCTTGCGTAGAAGAACCTACACAAGTAAATAAAGCAATAGAGGAGTTTTTAAGTAGCTTGTAAAGTATCCTAAAAATGATTTTATAAAGAGGTAGCGCATTTATTTTGCTCAAACTCTTTCATGCTTTGTAAGATATTTTGCATCTGTTCCTCAGAAAAATCTTCCTTGTACATTTCCTCAAAAACTTTAAGTTTAAATTCTATGGGGGAAAGGTATGGACAAGTACGTCTGATTCTATTCTCTACTAATTTCTTAAATAGACTTAGCATCTCAAAACCCATTCTTGCGCGCTCTTGCACAGGTTTGGCATAGATGATTTCAAACTGTTTTTGCAAGATATGCTTTGGTGTGTCGTGTACAAATTGGGACATAAATTTTACAGAAGTTGGAATGTATTTAAATTCAAGTTTTTAATCCAATATCGAAGGTAATTATGGTCAATAGTAGGGTTTTGCAACAAACTTTCAATATCTCTGGCTTGCCTTTCGCTAAATAAAGTTTGTATCCATCGTAGTTTTGCAATAATGAGATCTTCAATCGCTATTACCCAAACTTGTCCGTCTATATCATCAAAACTTTGCCTTCTACTCATTGCCAATTTGCTATATTCTGTATCTTTCATCAAAATAAAATCTATCTTAAAACCAGAAATGTTATCTATTACATTAAACATTCCTTGCCGCTCTACTTCTTCTATAATGGTAGGTTTATGAAGGTAAAAATTCTCAAAAATAGCAATAAATTTTTCTATATCAGCCTCTTGTAAGTGAATGACTATATCAATATCTCGTGTCATTCGTGAGGTGGTATAATAACTCATTGCTAAACTTCCTGAAAGCATGTAAGAAATTTGTTGTTCTTCTAATTTTTTTGCTACTCTGTTAAATAATTCTATCACGCGCTAATAAGTAGATTAAGATTTTTATTTTTAACAAAGATAAACAAAAGCATTAATTTCTCTCTTCCCTTCCGTTCACTTCTTATTATTTTTTCAAATGTTTATTTACCTTTGCAAGCAATCAAACCTTAACAACCAATACTCATGGAATTGAAAAAAGTTGCACTGAACGACTTACACGAAAAATTAGGAGCAAAGATGACTCCTTTCGCAGGTTTTAATATGCCCTTGCGCTATACTTCTGACATAGAGGAGCACCTAACCGTAAGAAATGCAGTAGGCGTATTTGACGTGTCCCACATGGGCGAGTTTGTCATTGAAGGGGAAAAAGCCTTAGACCTTATCCAGCGAGTTACTTCCAACGATGCTTCTAAACTGTATGACGGAAAAGTGCAATATTCCTGCCTACCCAACGAGCAGGGGGGAATAGTTGATGATTTATTGGTATATCGCATGAACGCCCATACATATTATTTGGTGGTAAATGCTTCTAATATCGAGAAAGATTGGAATTGGATTAGTAAATTCAATACAGAAAGTGTCAAAATGAGCAATGTTTCTGACCAAACAAGCCTATTTGCTGTCCAAGGACCCAAGGCGTTGCCTACCTTACAAAAACTCACCGATTTAGATTTGGCATCTATGGAATACTACACTTTTAAAATAGGTAATTTGGCGGGTGTAGAAAATATAATTATCTCTGCTACAGGCTATACAGGAGCGGGAGGTTTTGAGGTTTATGTGGCTAATCCTGATGCTGAGAAAGTATGGAAAGCCATTTTTGAAGCAGGCGAGGAGTTTGGCATCAAACCTGTTGGCTTAGGGGCAAGAGATACTTTGCGCTTGGAAATGGGCTATTGCCTGTATGGGAATGACATTGATGATACTACTTCTCCTTTGGAAGCAGGTTTGGGTTGGGTTACTAAGTTCACTAAAAACTTCATAAATTCGGAAGCCTTAAAAAAGCAAAAAGAAACAGGAGTCAGTAGAAAATTAGTGGGTTTTGAAATGATAGAAAAAGGAGGTATCCCAAGAAGTCATTACGAAATTAAAAATGCTGAGGGAGAAACTATCGGCACGGTAACTTCTGGCTCACAATCTCCTTCTTTGAACAAAGGAATTGGCATGGGCTATGTACAAGTACCTTACAGTGAAGTAGGAACAGAAATTTATATTGCTATTCGTCAAAAAAATATCAAAGCACAAGTAGTCAAATTACCTTTTCTAAAAAAATAACGCAAATGAAAGGAATTATTCTTGCAGGAGGCTCAGGGACAAGACTTTATCCTATCACTATGGCAGTAAGCAAGCAACTTTTGCCTGTTTACGACAAGCCTATGATTTACTACCCCCTTTCTGCTCTGATGTTGGCTGGGATTCAGGAAATTCTTATTATTTCTACCCCCATAGACTTGCCTTATTTCAAGCGGTTATTAGGCGATGGCTCACAGATTGGCTGCCAATTTTCTTATGCGGAACAACCTCAGCCCAACGGCTTGGCTCAGGCTTTTGTCATAGGAAAACGATTTGTTGGAAATGAGAAAGTTGCTCTTATTTTAGGAGATAATATTTTCTACGGAGCGGGACTAAGTACTCTCCTCCAATCCTGCAATAGTCCCGACGGGGGAATTGTTTTTGCTTACCATGTAGCAGATCCCGAAAGGTATGGCGTAGTAGAATTTGACAAGCAGATGAATGCTATCTCGATAGAAGAAAAACCCAAGAATCCTAAATCCAACTATGCTGTACCTGGTCTATATTTTTATGATAACGAAGTAATTAGTATTGCAGCATCTATTAAGCCCTCTGCCAGAGGCGAGTATGAAATTACCGATGTGAACCAAACATACTTAAAGAATGGCAAACTCAAAGTAAAAATCCTCAATAGAGGCACAGCATGGTTAGACACGGGTACTTTTACATCGCTGATGCAAGCTGGGCAGTTTGTGCAAGTGATAGAGGAAAGACAGGGGCTAAAAGTTGGCTGCATAGAGGAAGTTGCCTATAAGATGAAATTTATCACTGCCGAGCAGTTAGAAAAAATAGCCCAGCCCCTGCTCAAAAGTGGCTATGGAAGGTATTTGATGGAACTATTAAAATAAGCCTTATCAACCAATTAGATTTATGTTTATACCTACCGAGTTTGAGGGTCTTTGGATAATTGAGCCTAAGGTTTTTAGCGATGCCAGAGGCTACTTTTATGAAAGTTTTAACCAGCAAGTCTTTGAAAAAGAAACGGGTATTTCTATCAACTTCGTGCAGGACAATCAATCTTTGTCCTCTTTTGGCGTATTGCGGGGTTTACATCTGCAGTTTGGGGAATATGCCCAAGCCAAATTGGTTAGAGTATTGAGCGGTGAAGTACTTGATGTAGTGGTAGATGTGCGACCTGACTCGCCTACTTTTGGCAAATCATTTAGTATTTTGCTATCTGCTAACAATAAAAAACAACTTTTTATTCCGCGTGGTTTTGCACATGGTTTTGTAGTTACTTCGGATACAGCAGAATTTTTTTACAAGTGTGATAATTTCTATGCCCCTCAATATGAAGGCGGAATCATATACAATGATACAGAGTTGGCTATTGATTGGCAGGTAGAGGAAAAACTCCTCATTGTTTCAGAAAGAGATAGAAAATTGCCTACTTTTAGGGAGTTTTGTCGTAAGGTATGAGGCAAAAATATCCTTTGAAATATACACAATGGTTGATTTTTATAACTTTTTCCCTTCACTGCTGTTATTCTGGAAATATCATTCTTCATAAGTTCATGTTAAATCTTCAGGATAAGAGTATTTTGATTGTAGGGGCGAGTTCAGGTATAGGTTATGAACTTGCCCAAACGTTAATAAAGCAAGGTGCGAAGGTAATTTCTGCTTCTCGTACTTCTCCACAAGGGCTTGATGTCCAACACATTAGTTTTGATGCACTAAGCGATTCAGGAAGCGAATTAGCCAATATTACACAGTTAGACGGCTTGGTGTACTGTGTAGGGAGCATAAATCTCAAACCCTTTTCTCGTCTTAGCCAAGACGATTTCCTCAAAGATTTTCAACTCAATTTGCTTGGTGCAGTGAAGGTAATACAAAATACCCTCAATGCTTTAAAAAAATCAGAAACCTCCAGTATCGTGCTTTTTAGCACGGTAGCGGTAGCAGTAGGCATGGGCTTTCATGCAAGCGTAGCCTCTGCCAAAGGAGCAGTAGAAGGCTTGGCAAAATCCTTAGCGGCTGAGTTTGCGGTGAATAAAATACGTGTGAATGTGATTGCGCCTTCGCTTACGGACACACCTTTGGCAAAAAACTTACTATCTTCGCCAGAAAAAAGAGAGGCTTCTGCCAAAAGACACCCCATTAGCCGAGTAGGTTCGCCACAAGACATGGCGAGTTTGGCAGCTTTTTTACTGTCGAGTGAAGCAAGTTGGATTACAGGTCAGATAATTGGGATAGACGGAGGCATGGGAAGTTTGAAACCTTTGTAAACAAGATTATACTCGCACTCCAATCACCAAGACATCATCGGTTTGTCGGTGCTTTTTCCCTTTCCAGTCTTGAAAGGTAAGTTCGAGAATTTCTTTCTGTTGGTTCATCTCTAAGTGATGAATACAAAATAGCAAATCCCTAAAATGTTTGGGTAGGAATTTTCGAGGCTTATTGCTTCCTTCTTCTTGCCCAAACTGGTCTTGATAGCCATCAGTAAAGATGTAAAAAGTAGTTGGTTTGTCTATTTTGACACTGTGTTTATTGAATTGAAAATTCCTGTTCCCCTTTATCCTTCCGCCTATGTGCATACGGTCGCCTTTGATGTAGTGTAGTTGAGGAATATCTGCTATGTCAGGCTGAATATATACCAAAGGATTGCTTGCACCCGCAAACTCTAAAATTCTGTTTTTCAAGTCAATGGTACAAATAGAAACGTCCATACCGTCTTTGTTTTCCGTTGCTCCCTGGTGCAGCACTTTTTGTATGCCTTTGTGCAACTCAGCCAGAATTATGTCAGGTGAGTAGATTTCTTTATCAAAAACTATCTGATTGAGCAAGGAATCGCCCAACATACTCATCAAAGCCCCAGGTACGCCATGCCCTGTGCAATCTGCCGCCACCAGTACAATTTTGTTTGCATTCGTTTCCTCCACCTCTGCAAACCAATAAAAATCTCCACTAATAATTTCTCTTGGTCTGAAAAATACGAAACTCTCAGGCAAAGCGGCCGCTATCATTTCAGTAGAGGGAAGCATAGACATTTGGATACGTTTGGCATAATTAATACTTGCCGTGATGTCTTCATTTTTCTTCTCTATGATAACATTTTTTTCCAAAATCTTTTCATTAGCATTTTTGAGTTCATTAGACTGCTCCTCGATTTCCTCTTTTTGCTTTACAATTTCTTGATTTTGTTTTTGTAATACGATGTTGATTTCCTTGTTTTTAAAGTTGTTGTAGTAAAAAATAATGGCAAAAATAGACATTAGAACTAAAATAGAAAGTAAGCCAACCAGTACAAAACGATTTTGACGTTCCTTAGCAAACTGCATTTGCATTACGGCTTCTCTTTTTTCATTTTCCGAAGCATTTTGCAAACTAATCATCTTATAATGACTTTCTTGGTTAAAAATAGAATCTTTCAAAGTCATAAATTTCTGCTGATACTCAAAGGCTTGCTCAAAATTTTGCAATTTAGCATAGGTATTTGCCAAACCTTGGTACGCATTTTTCAAATCAGGAAGGCGTTTGTAGGCTTCTGCTTGCTGTACTGCTTGCTGATAGTAAGAGAGTGCTTTTAAGTATTCGGTCTGCTCGTTGTACACCTCCCCAATGTTACACAAGGTAGCAATATTATCTCCTTTATTATCAATAAGTTTGAATGTTTCTAATGCCCTATTATAAAAATTAAGTGCTTCGCTAAACATGGCTTGCTTGGCATATACTCTGCCTATGTCGCTCAGACACATGGCATACTCTCGCTTGTTGTCCTGCTCCTCTGCCAGTTTCATTGCCCTACTTAGGTAGTTCATTGCCTGCTCGTATTCGCCTACTGCGGTAAAGATATTACCTAAATCTTTGAGATTTTCTGTTTGCCCATCTTTGTTTTTCAGTTTTTCAAAAAATTCTAAGGACTTGATTTTGAAATGATAAGCCTGCTCAAAATTTCCTTGCTCAAAGTAAATCATGCCAATAGAACTTGTTACTTTGGCAACACCCACCTCATCGTTAAGTTCCTCAAAAGCATGTAAGCATCTCAGGGAATAATCCAAAGCAGATACATAGTTGCCCAATTTGCGATGTGCATAGCCTACATAACCCAAGTGATAGGCAATATTTTTTTTATCTTTGAGTTTCTCATACAGTAGCAATGCTTTTGAGGCATATTCTAAGTTTTTTATTTCATCACCGTACAAGAAATAGGCTGAGGACTGGCGGCTAAGTGCTTCTGCCATGCTTTTTTGGTCGCTATTTTTTTCTGCCAATGCGTAGGCTTGTTGGGCGTAATCTATGACTTTTTGAGGTTGTTCTAATTCATAGTAAAAAGAAGCCAATTTAATAAGCACATCGGTTTTGGCGTTATCAGCTTGTGCTTGGTTCAATAAATGAAACAAACTATCCTCTTTTTGCCTTTCTTGGGCAAAAGATGCCAAACAAATAAAAATCAAGAAGAAAGAAAGTATTTTCTTCATTAAAAACAACTTCATAAATGCCTTTTATAAAAACGGCAATTTTTAAAAATTAGTGTATGATTGCCAAAGGGGGAAAATTTTTGAAATGTTTTCAAATAATACCTAACTTCACAAAAATAGGAAAAATTATTTTCTTTTGCTCATTTTCTTTCCAAAAAGGACTTAAAGAAACTATCAACTCATTGATAGGATTATAGCCATTGGTTTTTATAAATTTTCCTACACTTGACCAAGTATTTAGATACCCTTCTAACATAGCTAAGTCCCAAAAAAATTCCATTTGAAAATCAGGGTTTGCAATAGTTTGAAAGGGAAAAGGGATAGTTTGATAGGCTTCTTCTACATACTTGCGTTCTAAGTCCCAAAAACTACCTACTTTTTCTTTGTAAAACTCTCGTATGAGTTGGTCTATTTGGGGGGAAATCTGAAGTAAGTTGTAACCCCATACAGCAATAATTGCACCTTTTTTTGCAACTCGCTGTATTTCTTTGTAAAATAAATCAAAATTGAACCAATGAATCGCTTGCCCTACGGTGATGAGGTCAAAAGTATGCTTAGCAAAAGGAGTTTTATACTCATTACAGCAAAGATATTGGATATTAGGCAATCGTACAGCTTCGTCTAACTGTTTTTGGCTGATGTCAGTGGCATATACTTGCTCAAAAAAACTTGCCAATGCCTGTGCGACTTGCCCATTTCCCGTTCCTACATCCCACGCATTTTGTTTATTCCCAACGTATTGGAAGATAAAACTGTAGAGTTCCTCCGGATAAGTAGGGCGAAATTGAGCATACTGCTTAGCGTTTCTGGAAAAAAGGTCTTTCATCTAACTTGATTATTTGTCTGCCTCTTTCAAAGCATTTATTAAAATCTCTATGTCTTTCTCATCATTGTATAGATGCGGCGAAATCCTAATAGCTGAGCCTCTGAATGATACAGAAATGCGATGTTTGGAAAAAACTTCTTTTACTTTTTCCATTGCAATATTTTGAGGCAAGCGTATGCCAAACAAGTGTGCTACCCTATAATCCTCTTGCTCAAATATATAGCCTAACTTTTCTAATTCAGTAAAAAGAGGTAAAGTAAGATTTTTGCAATAGGCTTGTATTTCAGTGGGTCGCCAATCAATCACTTGACTTACTCCTGCTATCATCATAGGCACGAGGAAAGGGTTACTTCGTCCTCCCATATCATAGCGAGCTGCAAAACCCTCGTATTCATCTTCGTACTCTACCAATCTGCTGAAGTCTTCACTACCTTTGCGAGCTAACCAGACCTCTTCCAGAGGTTTTTTCCCGTCAAAATACTCTCCATAGTAAGACAAACAAGAGGTATAACCACTCATCAGCCACTTGTACCCAGCACATACCAAAGCATCTGCTTGGATAGCCTGAATATCAAAAGGATAAGCGCCCACGCTTTGTGTGCCGTCTATGACAAGAATTGCACCTACTTCTCTGCTTCTTTGGCGAATAGCTAAGAGGTCAAAACGCGTGCCGTCTGCCCAGTGAACGTTGGGCAAAGCTACCATAACTGTATCTTTATCAATCGCCTCGAGCAGATGCTGATTCCATTCTTTTCCTCTCGTTTTGGATTCATTATTGGGAGCGATAGTCTTGATTTTCAAGCCTTTTTCTTTAGCTAAGGCTCTCCAAGGATAAACATTGCTCGGGAACTGCTCTGCGGCTACCACAATATTTTGCCCTGCTTTACAGTCAAGATTTTTTGCGACGACAGCCATGCCATAGGACACTGCTGGCTGGATAGCGATGCGCTGCGAGTTATCTGCATGGATTAGTTGGGCAAATAACTTTTTTAGTTGATTGCTATGGACAAAAAAATCTTCGGGCTTAATCTCAGTAGGAGTTCTTCTTTTTTGAATCCCTTGAATACCTGCCTCTTCTACACTCTTCAGCAGGGGCGACATATAGGCACAGTTCAAATAGCAAATGTCAGGACTGAGCGTAAATAGATGTTTTTGACAAGAAAGCATGATGTAGATATGATTAGAAACTATAGATTATAAATCAAACCATTCAATTTTGATTCTGATGAAAGTGCAATTTGTGAAAATATCGGACTACAAGCAAGATTTTTTGCCTTTTATATTTTACCATTCCAAAAAATATGTAACTTTAAAATTTGATTCTGAAAAAGTATAAAATAAAAACTTACTGCCTGTAAAAGCCTTATAGATATGAATAAAGAACTTGGTAAAATACTAATCATTGATGATAATGAGGACATCTTGCTCGCTGCAAAACTTTTACTGAAAAAACATGCCCACTTTGTACAAATAGAAAAGAACCCTCAAAAAATTCCTTTTTTGCTTAATCAGGAAAAGTACGACGCTATTCTGTTAGACATGAATTTTACCAAAGATATTACCACAGGCAAAGAGGGTTTTTACTGGTTAGAGCAGATTTTGGAAAGAGACCCTACCGCCGCAGTGATTATGATTACGGCTTATGGCGATGTGGAAATGGCGGTGCGTGCTTTGAAGGAAGGAGCAACTGACTTTGTACTCAAACCATGGCAAAATGAAAAACTACTTGCCACCATAGAAAATGCCGTACAATCTAAGAAAGCAACCAAAAGTGGGCAAACACCTCCCAAAGAAAGTAAAAAAGATACTAAAAATGCAAGCAATCCTTTTGCAGGAATTATAGGGGAGAGTGAATCCATGAGAAATCTTTTTACTATCATTGGCAAGGTCGCCACTACTGACGCTAACATTCTCATTCTTGGGGAAAATGGGACAGGTAAAGAAGTGATAGCCAGAGCGATACACGCCGCTTCGCATCGCAAAGATAAAGTCTTTGTAAGCGTGGACATGGGAGCAGTTACAGAAACGCTTTTTGAAAGTGAACTTTTTGGTCATAAAAAAGGAGCATTTACAGACGCAAAAGAAGACCGTGCTGGTCGCTTTGAAGTAGCTAATGGAGGTACTTTGTTTTTAGATGAAATAGGGAACTTATCCATGTCTTTGCAATCCAAGTTGCTTACTGTACTCCAACGCAGAGAAATCACACGCGTAGGGGCTAATCAGGCTATTCCCATAGATATTCGCTTGATTTGTGCTACTAATATGCCACTTTACGATATGGTAGAGGACGGAGAGTTTCGCCAAGATTTGCTTTATCGTATTAATACTGTGGAACTTAGACTGCCTCCATTGCGAGAAAGAGAAGATGATATTCCTACGCTTGCCAACTACTATATTAATGTGTATTGTGAAAAGTACAAAGTCCCTCAAAAGACACTTTCACCAAGCACCATCAAAAAACTACAAAAGTATCATTGGCCCGGAAATATTCGCGAACTCCAACACGCCATAGAAAGAGCCATCATCATGAGCGATGACACCGTACTCCAACCCGGAGATTTTCTGTTCCTACTACAAAAAGAAGAAAGTGCCGAAATGGACATTCAAGACTTCAACTTGGAAAATGTAGAAAAATTAGTGATTCAAAAAGCTATTAGCAAACACGCAGGTAATATTTCCAAAGCCGCCAAAGAATTAGGACTTACTCGTGCTTCCTTGTACAGAAGATTAGAAAAGCACGGCTTGTAATGAGATGTTATACTCTTACATTTAAAACAGCATCAAGAGAAACTTGCTGGTTTCCCTTAATGTTTTTCTTATTTTTTAGAGAAAATCAAAAGAAAATCCTAATTTTATATTCTATCAAAATTATATATACTTATGATTGCTTATATTTTCTTTGGGGCATTCATTACTCTTATTTTTTTGTTCTTTTTTGCTCGTTATCGCAGAGAAAAGTGGCTTGATAGTCAAGAACAGGAATTAGAAAGAAATCCTGAGGCTATTTTTACTATCGTCAGTAAAAATGCCGAGCCAATAGGTGGTTTGAAAGAGATGTACCAATTTTTTAAAGCTAATCTGCATTATCCTGAGCAAGCCAAAGAGGAGGGCATAGCTGGCAGAGTTTACATCGAGTTTATTGTGGAAAAAGATGGAGTGCTATCTAACTTATACGCTATCAGAACAATAGGAGCGGGCTGTGAAGAAGAAGCTATCAGACTAATCCAAGCCTATGGAAGTTGGACACCTGCCGAAATCAGAGGGAAAATAGTAAGGCAAAGAATGATTATTCCAATTATTTTTAAGTTAAAAAATTGATAGAAATGGAAACTTTAGTAGAAATACCTCAAGCACTTATCTATGAAGTCATAAATGGGAAACCTATTTATGACAAAAACTACAAGAAAGTGCTACATGAAGGGGCTACTCAGGTAAAGCCTTGGCTTACTTACGGTTGGGAAAGTACTATTTCCCTTTTTGATAACTATGAGTTGAATCTTGCTAAATTAATCAAACAAAGTGAATTATTCTAAATACTATTCAAAAATAACCTAAACCATTTTTTAAAACCATGACAAACATAGATGACTTGGACGTAATATATAAGTTGGAGGACTCTCGCTCACCGATGAGCAAGGGCAAGGTGTACCTCATTGCGGCGGGTGTTTTTGCTGTATTGGGCTTTGTATTCTCAGGGCTAATTGCTATGGGCATGTGGGGCTTGGCGTTACTCTCTGTGGGGATTTTCGCTGCCAACTACTTCTCAAGTGATAGCCCTATTACTATTCTGACGAGAGATAAAATCATCAGCAAGACCAAAGCAGGGGAAAAATCGGTTTTCCTTTCTGAAATTATCAAAGCAGAACTGAACTACACCGAAAATGGTAGAATGAAAAAAGTCAATATTTTTGAGGCAGACACCTTCTCGGCAGATGAAAAAAGTATGCTATCTATTGTAGATACAGATAATAAACGCGTAGAAGTAAGGGCAGAGCATTATAATCTGAGTGATTTTATTTCCTTTTTAGATGTTTTTAAGGTGGAAGGTAAGCAAAGTAGATTAGTTACACATCACAGCTACGATTCCCTGATAAGTCAGAATGACAATTACCTCAAACAAGACTACAAACTCAAAGAAGAATTGGACAAAACTCTTATGGAAGCCTACAAAGCCCTTTACAACGAAAGAGGGGAAATGTATGTAAAAAGTAATCCTCAAGCCAAAGTGTTATATGAATACCGTAAAAATCAGAATGACATGGGCATTTATTTCTTGGACAATGATTATAAAGAAGGCTTACAAATAGCTGATATAGAGGGAGGTAAGATTTTAATTCAAAATGCACAAAAAAATATGGAAGTCGTAAATACACGTATTGCTTATTACAAGCAAATTTCTGGTAAACTTCAACAGATGAAATCCGCCTACGAAGCAAGGATGAAAATGAACAAAATTACAGCCAAGTTAGACAACCTTCAAGACCAAAATAACGTTCAAAAAGAGGCAAGTGATGAATATAACTTTCAAGTGGAAACGCTTAAACAATTAGAGGAACTTACTTTGGAAGTGCATAGCTTAGATATGTTGGAAAAAACCACTTTGTTACAGGAAAAAGCGGCGATTTTGGGGGAAAGTAGGTAAGAAAGCAAAAAACTATAAAACTTTTTTCCAAAGATTTGAATTAATTGTTTTTTTTCACTTATTTAAAGTCCTGAATTAATTGGGTAATTTTTCTACCCCTTAGTCAATAATTTATCTTTAAACCTATTTAAAATAGACACACTAAACAACAAGAATGAATATGAGCAATTTTCAAAAAGTAAAGTTTTACCTGCAAGAACTCGGCTACGATATAACTACAGAAGACCAAGCAGATGAAGTTTTTGTAATCAACGCACCAGAAGATGGAGTACAAAACTTAGTCATAGATTGCGAGCCTCCTATTCTTATTATCGAGCAGTTTTTATTTTCTTTGAATAAAGACAATCCAGAAATTTTTAAAAATCTCTTGCAAAAAAATAGAGAAATCGTACATGGTGCTTTTGCTCTTGACGACTCTGGAACGAAAGTGGTATTCAGAGATACGCTCCAACTGGAAAACTTAGACCTCAACGAGTTAGAAGGTTCGCTTAACTCTCTTAAATTACTGGTAGCAGAATATTCAGGTACACTCTTGGAATTTGCAAGATAAACTTTATGTAAAATAAAGTGTTTCCAGTGTTAAGACATAGTAAATCAAAATTATCATTCAACAACACCAAATATACTTATGGGAATCTTTAATCGAATATTCAATATAGGCAAATCAGAAGTACACAGTGCCTTAGATAAGTTGGAAGACCCTATCAAGATGACAGAACAAGGGATTCGCGACTTGAAAACTGACCTGAATAAGAGTTTGCAAGGATTAGCAGAAATCAAAGCCTTAGCGATTCGTGCAAAAAATGATAATGCTAAGTTTTCTAATGATGCCAAACAATACGAGCAGAAAGCTATTATGTTATTGCAAAAAGCACAAGCAGGGCAACTTTCACCTCAGGAGGCTGACCGTTTGGCAGGGGAGATGCTGAAGATGAAAGAGAACGCTGATGCAGAGGCACAACGTACTGCCAAAGAAATGGTGCAGCATGAAAATGCAGTAGCTACTATGGAGCAGAACATCAATAAGTTGAAATCCAAGATTACTACTTATGAAAATGAACTCCGTACACTGAAAGCAAGAGCTAAAGTAAGCGAAGCTACTAAGAAGATAAACAAGCAGTTAGCCCAAGTGGATTCAAGTAGTACTATCTCTATGTTAGAGCGTATGAAAGAAAAAGTAGCCCAAGACGAGGCTTTGGCAGAGTCTTACGGAGCAATTGCTTTGGAAAGTAAAAGTGTAAATGAGGAAGTAGAGGCTGTTCTTGGCTCTACCACTTCTTCAGATGCTTTGTTGGCACTCAAAGCTAAAATGGGATTGCTTGGCTCAGGGGAAACCACGACCACTAATGATGATGTACCACCACCACCTGCTTCTTAATTAATTTTATATCTAAATCCCTAAGAATTTTTGATAATTCTTAGGGATTTTCCATATTTTAATTAAATAAATCTGGGTCTCTTTCCAACATCAAAATTGCCTGCTGAGGAACGATATAGTATTTCTCATCTTTATAGATAACCTCATGTACTGCTTTTTGTAGAAAAATAGCTAAATCTCCTTCTCGGACTTGGAGGGGTATGTATTTTACTTTTTCTTCCTCTGACTTCCAAGGCTCATCAAGGCTATCAGACGGCAAAGCGTATCCCGGACCTACTTTCATGACATAACCGCTCTGTATTTTCTCTTGGTCTTGCACGCTTGGTGGCAAAAAAAGCCCACTCTTAGTAGTTTCTGAAGGTGACTTAGGTTTAATTAATACTCTATCGCCTATAATAATGAGGTTACGTAGCTTATTTTCTTTTGTTTGTTCTATCATGCGCATCAACTTAAAATTTCATACAAACATTATATTTTCTTTGGCAAAATGTTTGCAAATTTAACACCTTTATTTTCTATAAAAAGTGGAATAGCTTTTGAAACTTTTTTCTAAATTTGTTAAACTACTTTCTATCCGTGTATAGCTATGTCAAATAAAAAATTTCTTTTTGCTTTTCTGTGTTTCATTTTATTAACTTGCCATGCGTGCAAAGAAGGGCAACCTACCGCAGTATTAGAAGTGTATGTGCTTGATGTACTTGGTAATAGGGTAGAAAATGCTAAAGTAAATATTTATAAGTTCAAAGAAGATTGGGAAAAAGAACAAAATGCCCTCAAACCAGAAGAAGTTACCACTACCACGGGGCTGGTTCGCTTTGTAAATTTAGAAGAAGGGGCTTATTACATAGATGTACAAAGCAGGACACAAAATAACTGGGAAGGGAAAATAGAAACTACGGTGCAGTCTATTGGTGCCTTTTATGTCAATACAGAGTTTATCATTGTCAAAGAGAGCAGGTCTGGCGATGTAGCCCAAGCCAATGGCAGAAGGTGGAGAGCGATTTCCTTGTTCCAATTGGGTAAAACTACGCCTGTAGAGCAATTAGAACCTGTTTTTAGGTGTACCTACGATAACTTATTAATCTTTTATAAAGGAGGTACTTATGCAATAGAGGGTAGGGGAGTAAAATGTCGAGCAGATGAGCCAGCCATTGTAGAGCGTGGGACTTGGAGATTCAACGAGGCAGGGACAGTGCTGACTTTGAGAAGTAGTAATAGAGAAGTAAACTGGGCTGTATTGGAGTCTTCTCCTAATCGTGTGGTCTTCCAAGAATCCATACTTACTATACTTGGAGTAGTAAATATAGATGTTACTTATGTACTTGCTACAGATTAAAAAGTCTTATTTTTCTTTTTTTCGTAAAAATTATATATTTCTGAAAAATCAAAACAAAATATAATTAGCTTATTATGAAATCATTACAAAAATATTTACTTGTTATTTTTTGTATTTTTTCCTTATTTTCTTGTGGAGGAAATAGCTCTCAAAGCGAAAGTACAGATACCAATACAGAGGTTCAGAAAGCAAGTTTTGCACAAGGTTGCAATTTAGACAAGGCAGAGTTTGACAAAGCAGAAGTCTTTGAGCCTTTGGCATCAAGTCTGCCAGAAAATCAGCAATCAGGTAGAGTAAGCCTTTTGCAATATGCCCCTAAAAGAATGAGTCAGGGTAGGCAAGGCTCTTGTACTGCTTGGGCAAGTGCCTATGCTGCCGCTACTATCTTGCACGCTGCTGCCTCTGGCGAAGACCCCAATAAGATTGCCTTCAGTCCTTCTTTCGTCTATAACCAAATTACCAGAGGAAACTGTACGGGTACGCATATAGGGCAGACCTTAGACAAGTTAAGCAAAGAAGGTACTCTTACTTTGGCAGAGTTTCCTTATACAGATAGGTCTTGCAGTACTACGCCGGATAGACAACAAATGCAAAGAGCCGTAAACTACAAGCTACGGGGTTACAATCGTCTGACACTCAAACATGATGATTATAAGGTAGATATTAATGCCATCAAACAGAATATTGCCCAAGGCGCACCTGTAGTAGTGGGCATGGCAGTAGGGGGAACTTTTTATGATGTGGTAGGCACAGATACTTGGATTCCTACACAAAGAGACCGCGCCGCCTTGAAGCGTAGCTTAGACGGAAGCATAGTAGATGACGGCGGAAGCGATAGTTTTGGCGGTCATGCGATGTGTATAGTGGGTTATGATGACAATTACCAAGGGGGAGCTTTTCAAATTATGAACTCTTGGGGTGAGAACTGGGGAGATAAAGGTGTCTTTTGGATGAAATATGCAGATTTTGAGTATTTTACCAATGCTTTCTATGGAGAGGCTTACGGAATGTATCCACTGCCAAAGAAAAATAAAGAGTTTGATTTTGAGTGTGCGATTGGTTTATTAGAAAATCAAACCCAGACCTATTTCCCTTTCAAGTCTAAAGGTGGCAATGTTTTTGAAACTACCAAAGTTATTCCACAAAGCACCAAATTCAAGATTGCAGTCAAAAATGGGGTAGAGTGTTATACCTATGTATTTGGACAAGAAACCAATGGCACAAGTTATGTGCTTTTTCCCTATACAGAAAAACACTCTGCTTTCATGGGCATAGTAGGAGCGAGGCTATTTCCCAAAGACTATTCTTTGCAACTGGACAATGTAGGGACAAAAGATGTAATGGCAGTAATTTTTACAAAAGAAAAGATAGATTACCAAGCACTAAATCAGAAAATTAGCCAGAGTAAAGCTAGCACCTACCAAGCTAAAATAGCAGATGCTTTAGGTAATACAGCCGTACAAAACGTTAGGTTCAATGGTGGCGATAAAATCTATTTTAGTGCTAAAAGTGAAGGCAAAAATGCAGTAGCAGTTGTTTTTGAAATCAATAAAAAGTAAGCAACTATTTAGGTAGTACTTAATTGTACATTGATTTTGGCATTGATATTAAGCAAAGCTTGAAATAGGTTTAGCCTTTGTTTTCTGAGCGTAGTCATCACCCCTTGCAAGCCAGCAGATACTTCTGCCCCGTGCAGGGTTTTTAAACACATCGCCCCTTTTGCTTGATTTTGAACAGCCTGCTCAGCCATATTGTTGGTAAAGGAGGCTTCTTTCACACAAGCAAAAGCAAAGTACTTTCGTTTGGTAAGTTTGCAAACAGTTCAAAAGACTTCTATCTTTGCTGTCTTTGGGTTTGCCCCTTGCTCTTTTTTCAGCAGACGGTTCTTCTCGGTCTGCTTGCTGACAAATCCCCTCATATTGCTGTTTTCAAGCCTGAAAATCCTCTACTACTCCCTTTCCCTGCTGGCTTGGAAGAGGCTTGGTAAAAAATCGCTCATCTTCTTCGTCCACTGGCTTCCTTGTTCGCTGACTGCTTTTAACTCCCGTAGCAGATGTGCATTACAAAGAGCGTGTTGACAAGTATCAAAGCTAAAATAGCTTGACCAGCAATGACGAACCACATAGCCCCCCAAGAAAGGTAATAAAGACACTTCACTTGCTAATGTCTTTTTCCCTCTTTTTTGATGCACAAAAATACAACACCCTAACTCATTGTAAACCGTATGGAACCACTTGTGGCTTGCCTACTTGTTTGGGTAAGACGGCAGTTATTTTCTTTTTCTTATAGTCATCACTGCTCAAGCATTTATCTTGTTTTATTTGTGTATGGTTTTAAGTGACAAAGTTCAGCCTTTTGTTTTATCTAAAAAAACTTCAGGTAGAGTATATAATTAATTTTTTTATTTATGTATTTTTCAAAAGCAAATTTTTAACTTAGCAACGATAAGTTTTTTATTTGCTTTAAAACCTTATTTTTTTAGTAAAATATGAAAGTAGGCGTATTACTATCAGGGTGTGGAGTGTATGATGGCACAGAAATCCACGAAGCAGTACTTACCTTGCTTGCTTTGGAAAAAGCAGGGGCAGAAACTATTTGTATAGCTCCTGATATAGACCAATATCACGTAGTCAATCACTTGACGGGAGAAGAAATGCCTGAGAAAAGAAACGTATTGGTAGAATCGGCTCGGATTGCGAGAGGGAAAATTACTCCTTTAGACCAAGTTAATATAGAGGAGTTAGATGCTTTAGCTATGCCCGGTGGATTTGGAACGGCTAAAAACTTTACAAATTGGGCGTTTAAGGGGGCAGAAAGCCAGATTCATGAAGGCGTAAAGCAACTTATCAGAGAAATGATACATGAAAATAAGCCCATTGCGGCGGTTTGTATGTCGCCCACTACGCTGGCAAAGGCATTGGAAGGTACAGGTATCAAGGCTGTTCTTACCGTAGGGAATACAGATAAGGCTTCCCATTATGATATAGCAGGTATCTCTAAAGCTATGGAATCCATAGGAGCAAAAGTCTTGATGTGTGATAATGAAGATGTAATAGAAGATGATATTAACAATATCGTTACTTCGCCTTGTTACATGATGGACGTTTCTATTGTAGAAGTGTATAAAGGAATCCAGAAAACAGTGAGCAAACTTGTGGAAATGGTCGTTTTGCAAAATGAAAGTGATGGGGAATAATCAATAAAAAAGAGAGAAATATTGATTTCTCTCCATTTTACTAAAGCTATTTTCTACCTTCGCCTCTGCGTCCTTTTTTGTCTTTTCTTCTTTCTTTCATTTTCTCCCTGAATTGTTCTCTCTTATCATCGCGCATTTCGTCAAACTTAGTGTACTGCTCGGGGGTAAGAATTGCCTTCATGTCTTTGTCAAACTCCTCGGTGATTCCCTTTGCTTTTTCTATGTTTTCTTTGCGTTCACTTTGCTTTTCTGCTCTGAGTTTGTCCATCTGTTCTTTTCTTTTTTTGTTTGCTTCTTGGATTTTGGCTACCTGCTCCTCAGAGAGATTCAGTTCAGTTTTCCATTTTTGAATTTGAGCCTCTTTAATTTCGCCTCGCTCTCTCTTACCTTTCATGTCGGTATCTTGTGCAAATGACCCTAAACTTATGAATAAAAATAAGGCACAACCAATAAGATTTTTTACTAACATTGATTTTTTCATAGTATTTAATGATTTTAAATTTGTTTTTACTATTTAATTTTGCCTATTTGACTACATCAAAAATCAAAAGTTTAAAGCACAAGGTGTTAAATTCTTTTAAAAACTCCTAACATTTTTTTTATATCAGAGTTGTATAAGTTATTTGAATGACCAAATTCAACTTTTTAAACTAAAAATTACCTAATTTGTGAAAAAAGTAGCTTGGCGTAGCCCTTCCAATATAGCCTTAATCAAATACTGGGGCAAGCATGGAGTTCAACTTCCTCAAAATCCTTCTTTGAGTTTTACCTTGCAGTCCTCTTTTACCGAAACGCAAATTGCTTTTGCCGAAGCCAAAGGTTTGCAAATAGATTTTCATTTTGAAGGAAAGGAAAACGAAAAATTTAAACAAAAAATAGTCAATTTTATAAAATCTCTTGAAAATCAAGATAGTAACAAGTATGAGTTTCTCAAAAATATTTACTTAAAAATAGATTCTACTAATTCTTTCCCTCACTCAGTAGGTATTGCCTCCTCTGCCTCAAGCATGAGTGCTTTAGCTTTGTGCTTGTGTAGTATTGAGCAGGAAATCAAAGGATTAACCTTTGACTCTGCTTCTTTTTTTCGACAAGCCTCCTTTTTGGCTCGTTTGGCTTCGGGAAGCGCGTGCAGGTCGGTTTATGGCGGGGTAACAGTATGGGGAGAAACGCCTATTTTAACCGATGCTTCTGATGAGTATGCCATACCGTTTCCCTTTGACTTGCACCCTGTTTTTCAAGATTTTAGAGATAGCATTTTGATAGTAAGTTCTTCTGAAAAAAGCGTATCGAGCAGAGCAGGACACGCACTCATGAACCATCACCCCTTTGCAGAGGTGCGCTATCAGCAAGCAAATACCAACCTTGCCGCTTTGATTGATGCTTTGAAAGTAGGCGATATGGAAAACTTTATCAAAATTGTAGAAAATGAGGCTTTGACTTTGCATGGCTTAATGATGAACTCAGAGCCTTCTTTTATCTTAATGCACCCTAATACCCTGAAAATCATAGAGAAAATCAGAGAGTTTAGACAAATTACGGGTTTATCCGTTTGCTTTACCTTAGATGCAGGACCCAACGTGCATCTGCTCTACCCTCAAAAAGAAGAATGGCGAATAAGGCAGTGGATTGAATACGAACTTTCTGCTTTTTGCGAAAATCGTTATTATATCCACGACCAAGTAGGCAAAGGGGCGGAACAAATAAAAGTATAACTAACTTAGAAAGAAATTTTAAACCATGATAGAATCACCTTTTTTTTACTCAAAAATCCTACTTTTTGGCGAATACAGCATCATTCTCCATTCTATGGGCTTAGCAGTGCCTTATCATCTTTTTGGTGGTCGTTTGGTGCTGAAGCACATCACCGATAGCTCCCGACGTATCCAACAGTCTAACAGAGAGTTAAAAGCATTTTGTGAATATATAGAGTATAAGACCCAACAAAATCAAATAGATGTAGATTTTGATTTTACCTCTTTGGAATTTGATATTGCACAAGGGCTTTATTTTCAGTCCAATATCCCGCAAGGCTTTGGGGTAGGGAGTTCTGGTGCATTGACCGCTGCACTTTACGAACGCTATGTATATGATAAAATAGATAGAAGCGGTATCCTGACCAACGAAGATATTTTAAAACTAAAACTCATTTTTGGGCAAATGGAATCGCATTTTCATGGCTCAAGCTCAGGAGTCGACCCTTTGATTTGTTACTTGAATCAGCCCTTGCTCATCAAGTCTAAAACGAGCATAGAAGCAGTAAAAATCCCTGAGTTTAATGGAGTAAAATACGAAAAAGAAATGGGAGCTATCTTTTTACTCAATACAAATCGCCCGCGTAAAACGGAGCCTTTGGTCAATCTTTTTTTAGAAAAATGCAAGCAAGAAGATTTTAAAAATCTCTGCAAGAATGAGTTAATGGTATATAACAATAACTGTATCCATTATTTTCTTTCAGGTGATTTTAAAAATTTGCTTATCGAGCTTAAAAAAGTGTCCAAATTCCAATTTGAGCATTTCCAACCTATGATTCCGCCTCTATACCGCCAAATTTGGCAATATGGCTTAGAAAGTGATAAATACTACCTCAAACTTTGTGGAGCAGGTGGTGGTGGCTTTATTTTGGGTTTTACTCCTCATTTTAACTCTATCCGTACTGCCTTAGCTGACTATCAGTTGAGAGTAGTGTATAAGCTATAAGTTAGTGAAGTACTCTTATTTGTTGAAACTTACCTAAAACTTTCCTACCTTTGTATCAAATAAGTTTTATTATCTCCATTACCATATTCGCTGACAAAGTTGGATTACTTAGACTCACTCAATGAGCCTCAAAGAGAGGCAGTTACTTATACTGAAGGTCCCCTGATGATTATTGCAGGAGCAGGCTCGGGCAAGACACGCGTGCTTACTTACCGCATTGCTTACCTTATGCAATTAGGGGTAGAGCCATTTCATATCTTGGCACTCACTTTTACCAATAAAGCGGCTCGAGAAATGAGGCAAAGAATAGAAAAGGTAGTGGGCAATGAGGCGCGTAACCTTTGGATGGGTACATTTCACTCTGTTTTTTCTAAGATTTTGCGAATAGAAGCAGAAAAATTGGGCTATACCAGCAATTTTACGATTTATGATACCGATGACTCCAAGTCCTTGATTAAGCAGATTTTAAAGGAGTTGAATCTCGATGACAAAATTTACAAGCCTTCCGTAGTGCTAAATCGAATCTCTGGAGCAAAAAATAGACTTATTTCTTGGCAAGCATACCTAAACAATCCCATTTTTTATGCAGAAGATGCCGCAGAAATGAAGCCTGAAATGGGTAGGATTTACAAAACTTATTGCGAAAGATGTTTTCAGGCAAATGCCATGGATTTTGATGATTTGCTGTTCAATACCAATGTGCTTTTTCGCGACCATATAGACGTACTGCACAAGTATCAGCACAAGTTTCGCTATGTACTCATAGATGAGTTTCAGGATACAAACCTTTCTCAGTACCTTATTACCAAGAAGTTAGCGGCAGTCAATCAAAATATTTGTGTGGTAGGTGATGATGCTCAAAGTATTTACGCCTTTCGTGGGGCAGATATTCAAAATATCTTGAACTTTGCCAAAGATTATCCTGACCTCAAAACAGTAAAGTTAGAACAAAACTATCGCTCTACTAAGACCATAGTTCATGTAGCTAATAAGGTCATTGAAAATAATAAAGACCAACTGAAAAAATTAGTTTGGACTGATAATGAGCAAGGCACGCATATAGTAGTACTAAAAGCGGCAACCGATAATGACGAAGGACAGCAAGTGGCTTATTCTCTTTTTGAGGAAAAAATGCAAAACCACTACCACAATAAGGACTTTGCAATTCTTTACCGAACCAACTACCAATCAAGGGCTTTCGAGGAGGCTTTGCGAAGGCAAGGTATCAAGTATAAGGTCTATGGTGGCTTGTCTTTTTACCAAAGAAAAGAAATCAAAGACCTCTTGGCGTACCTCCGTTTTGTGATTAATCCCAAAGATGAGGAGGCTTTTCGCAGGATTATTAACTTACCTAAAAGAGGAATAGGAGATACGACAGTACAAAAAATTGTGATAGCGGCACATGAGAATAATCTTTCACTTTGGGAAGTAGTCAGCGAGGCAAGCAAATATTTGGGTAAGGGGCGTAGCATCAGTCCGATAGAAGACTTTGCTTTGATGATTAAAGAATTTCAGATAGTTGTAGAGAAAAAAGATGCTTTCGAGGCAACCTCGCACATTGCCAAAGGCTCAGGATTGTTAAGGGAACTCTTTGAGGATAAGACAGTTGAGGGACGAGCAAGGTATGAAAACGTGCAAGAGTTGCTCAATGCTGTCAAGGAATTTGTCGATAATCCTGAAAAAGAAGATAAGAGTTTAATAGCTTTCTTGCAAGAAGTTGCCCTGATTACTACGGCAGATGAGAACGAAAGCAAAGACGGAGATGACGATTATGTTTCTTTGATGACCATTCATTCTGCCAAAGGCTTAGAGTTTAAGGTGGTCTATATCGTTGGTTTAGAGGAAGATTTGTTTCCTTCTCAAATGATGCTCTCGAGCCGAGCCGATTTGGAAGAGGAGAGAAGGTTATTTTATGTAGCTATTACGAGAGCAGAAAAAAAGTTATTTATTTCCTATGCCCTCCAACGCTACCGTTTTGGCAACTTGCGAATGTGTGAACCCAGTCGCTTTATAGATGAAATAGATGTGCAATATCTTACTACTAAAAATAATCGTTTTTCTACACTCAAAGGAGAAGATACGCTTACCAATTTTGGTAAACCTTTGGTACGAAAAGCAGATGATTTTAGCCCAAGTAAGCCAAGTATAAAGACCTATCCCCTCCAAAATCAAAAAAATCCTCAGAGAGAACATACCCCTTCTGCGAATTTTGTGGCTTCTAACCCTGCTAAGCTCCGAGAAGGCATGAAGGTAGAGCATCAAAAATTTGGCTTTGGTCGAGTATTGAAAATAGATAATCAAGGTACTGACAAGCGCGCCACTATCCTTTTTGACAATGCAGGAGAAAAAACGCTATTGCTGAGTTTTGCTAAGTTGATGATAATAGAATAGGAGAAAAGTCAAGAAAACTTATTTATCTATTATGCCTGAGGGATAGCCATTTCTTTCTAAAAAATAGCGATAGGTTTGCTTGTAGGCTTCCGAGTTGAAGGATAAACTAATTGCCTGCTCGAAGGCGTACATGGCGTCTAAGGGCAATCTTTTGTCTTCAAAAAAACGGGCTTCTGCCAGCTTGCTAAAAGCTGTATCTCTACTTCTATCTTTAAAAATTTGCTCTAATTCTTCAGTAATAAGTTTTGCCTTTTGTGTGTCTAATCTGCCCACCTTATAGATTTGTGATTTATAGCCTTTTGTTAGGTCATTGCCTTTACTATCTACTGGCACAACATGGATATACAATACAGGGTGATTGATAAATTTTTGGCTGGCAAGCTCTAATGATGCGTAGTTTTTTTTAGTGTTGATGTAATAAAGCATGTTTTCTTTTGCATCATTGATGAAAACATTATACTCAACAATGTCTTTTTTGGTAGGGAGTTGGTCAAGTACAAACCACCTGAAAAACAATCTATTACCGTATATTTTTTCTTCCTCTATGGGCAGTAACGCTATTACAGGAGAAACAGGTCGCCTTTCAGGATTCTTAATAAAAGTTTTTTCTTGGGAAAGTTCTTTGAGAGCATAATAAAAAAAATCGCTTTCCCAGCCTTTTAAAGCATTTAACTGCTTTGCTAAGTCTTGTCCTTGGTACACGCCTTTTTTGCTAAGTTCTAATACTTCTTTTTTGCCTGCATAGTACAGGGCGATATAACTACTATCGTGATGTAGTATAATATTCTGAGTGGATTTAACTTCACTGCCTATGGTCAGCGTTTGGTCATCTACAGTAATCTTGCCTTGAATTGCCAATACTTTAAAAATATAATTCTGCTGGGCTAAGGAATGAGTGAAGTAAAATAAAAGGATTAACTTATAGAGTAATACTTTGGCTATCATATTATTAGGTCTTAATTTGGTTTGCTTGCTGTAGTTGTCTTAATGGACATTTTACACAAATATAACATTTGTTCTTTAAAACTTAACATTATGAAAAGATACTTTAAGGAAAATCGAGTAAGAGAAATCTTACTTTCTTACCCCTAAAATCAAAGTTTTGTCATCAGGTTCGTGTTGGAGTTGGGGATTACCATTCTGTAGGAAGTTTTGCCAGAGTTGGTTCATCTCATTTTGGCTTTTTTGTTGTTTTTCTAAGCCTTTTAATGCTAAAATATTGGGATTAAAAAACTTAGGAAATGGTCGATTGGGGTCGTAGTAAATATTTTTTTCCTTATCGTATAGATTGCACTCAAAGGCAGCTTTCTCACAGCCATCAGAAAGCAGGCAAAAGGCTTGGATTTCTTCTTTAATTAACTTAATACCAATATTTTCTGCAAACTCTGAAGTGATAAAAATGGTTTGATTGGCTTCCTCACCTCTAAAAGGAGTCATTAAGCTGTGCCATTCTGCTTTGGTATTGAAATAGCCTGCCCTACCATCGCCGATGTGCGTAAGTAATAAGCCCAATGGACTGTAAACCAACACAATAAGTGTACAAGAAAGGCTCTCGAGAGTAATAGCGTTTTGTTGGGCAAAGATTTGTAAATCTTGTTTGACCAATAAAAGCTGCTCCGAAGCCAATTTTTTCCACTCTGTTTCATAAGGCAAAAAGTTTTTTTCTATCCACTCTTTTTGGTGAATTAAATTAGCAAAATGCTGAATCGCCAACTGTACACATTGCTCTGCTCCTTTATGAGAGTTTTCGCAAGAGCCTGCCCCGTCAGCCAAAGTAGCAATACCCCAACCTTTGCCTAAGTTTTTCACTAAGCAGGCATCTTGGCAAGGCAAGTTTTCTTTTGCGTGTAATCCACCTATGGCAGAAGCCCATACTACTATCCAGTCTATTTCTTCGCTCATTTACAGTTCCATTTGCGTCCAACCACTAACGGGTGGCATACTAATTTTTTCACCTTCTTTAGACTTGGTAATTACCCCGATGCTATTACTCAACCACTTAAAGAAAGCAGAGAACTGCAATCTGTCTAAGGGCATAGGGGGAGTGGCTGGGTGGCAGATTTGCGCTAATTTGGCATGGTTGTAATTTTGCACCCCGATAGCATAAAACAAGAATTTTTTGTTCTGTACCCCGTGATAAATTTCCATTGCCAAACCTTTTACGTCTTGGTCGTTGTCTGGTTCTCCGTCGGTCATCAGGATTATCATAGGACGATAGTAGTTCTGCCCTGTGGCTTTGTACCACTGCTTGCGGTCTTCTATCTGCTTGATAGCTAAGCGAACAGCATCTACTAACTTGGTAGAACCTCTTGTAGTAAGTTGGGGCATATCAAAAGTACTTACTAAAGCAGGAGGTTGAATCGCCCAAACTTCGCTCCCAAAAATAATGATGCTGACTTCTAAGCGATTAGATGCGGTGTAATCTTTAATGACCTCATACTGAAAATCTATCAAACCTTGATTCAGACTGGCAATAGGTGCGCCTTGCATAGAAGCAGAAACATCTAAAACTAAAACGCACAGGCATTTTTGCTCATAATTTTCTGGGGATTCGCCTCCAAATGGATTCATAGAAAAGATAGAAGTTAAGTAATGTATAAATACAAATATAAAATTGTATTTGTGTGATTCTAATTGTTTGAAAAGTAATTATTCATATAAGTACAAATTTACATTTATTTTTATTGAATTGCTTATGCCTACTTTTATTTTTTGCTAATCTACTTTAGTTATTGGTAGTCAATGGCTTAACTGATGACCTGTATTTTTCTGATTGACTGAAATTTGTCTTATTTGAAATTGTAAATGGCTCTTAAACAAAATAAATGCCTTATATTGTGAAAATATTGCATTTTAAGCGTATTTTTACTTCTCCAATTGATTTATTAAATGCTAATAAGCACATTATCAATTTTTTGTATTATCATTCATAACTTATAACTCATCACTAAAAAATATGGCTTTTGATATTGACATGATTAAGGCTGTCTATGCCAGAATGGGGGATAGGATAGCCCAAGCTAGGAAGGTCTTAGGCAGACCAATGACCTTGGCAGAGAAGATATTATACTCACATTTATACGATGCTATGCCTTCTACGCCTTTCACGAGGGGTGAGTCTTACGTGGACTTTGCGCCTGACCGAGTAGCCATGCAAGATGCAACAGCTCAAATGGCACTGCTGCAATTCATGCAAGCAGGAAAAGCAAAAGTAGCTGTACCCAGCACCGTTCACTGCGACCACTTGATTTTGGCGAAAGAAGGAGCAAAAAAAGATTTGGAAGTCGCTGTCAATACTAACAAGGAAGTATATGATTTTCTTGCCTCAGTATCAAATAAATACGGAATTGGCTTTTGGAGAGCGGGGGCGGGAATTATTCACCAAGTCGTCTTGGAAAACTATGCTTTCCCTGGTGGAATGATGATAGGTACGGACTCTCATACGCCTAATGCAGGTGGCTTAGGTATGGTAGCTATTGGCGTTGGTGGGGCTGATGCGGTGGACGTAATGGCGGGCATGGCTTGGGAGTTGAAATTCCCTAAACTAATAGGAGTACATTTGAAAGGCAAGTTGAGCGGTTGGGCTTCTGCTAAAGACGTAATCTTGAAAGTGGCTGGTATTCTGACGGTTTCTGGCGGTACTGATGCGATTGTAGAATACTTCGGACCTGGTGCAGATAACATCTCTGCCACAGGCAAAGGTACTATCTGCAATATGGGTGCAGAAATTGGGGCTACTACTTCGCTTTTTGGCTATGATGAAAAAATGCGAGAGTATTTGATTTCTACAAATCGTCCTGACGTTGCCGAGTTGGCAGAGCAATACAAAGAGCATTTGAGAGCTGACGACGATGTATATGCCAACCCAGCCAAGTATTTTGACCATCTCATAGAGATTGATTTAGATGAATTAGAGCCATATATCAACGGACCTTTTACGCCTGACCGCGCTTGGAAACTTTCTGAGTTTGCAGAGGCAGTAAAGAAAAATAACTTCCCTGCAAAACTCGAGGTAGGTTTGATAGGTTCTTGTACCAACTCCTCTTACGAAGACTTAACTCGTTCTGCTTCTTTGGCAAAACAGGCAATAGATAAAAAATTGAAAGCCAAAGCACAATTTACCATTACACCCGGCTCAGAAACAGTGCGTTACACTGCGGAAAGAGATGGCATTTTGGAAATTTTTGACAAAATGGGTGGAGTAGTATTAGCAAACGCTTGCGGTCCTTGCATAGGGCAATGGTCAAGACACATAGACGACCCTAATAGAGCCAATTCTATCATTACCTCTTTCAATAGAAACTTTGCTAAAAGAAATGACGGCTTGGCTGCAACCCATGCCTTTGTAGCTTCTCCTGAAATCGTAACTGCTTTTGCTATTGCAGGGGATTTGACTTTCAACCCAATGAAAGACAAATTAGTCAATGAAGATGGTGTGGAAGTGATGCTTGATGAGCCTACAGGTTTGCAGGCTCCTCCTAAAGGTTATGGCGTAGAAGACCCCGGCTACCAAGAACCCGCTAAAGACGGTAGCAAAGTGCAGGTAATTATAGACCCTAAGTCCGACCGCTTGCAACTCTTGGAGGAATTCAAACCTTGGGAAGGCACTGACTTGTTGGGTTTAAAGTTGCTCATTAAAGCCTTTGGTAAGTGTACCACTGACCATATTTCTATGGCGGGACCTTGGCTGAAGTATCGCGGACACTTAGATAATATTTCCAACAACATGCTCATAGGAGCTGTAAATGCCTTCAATAAAGCAACTAATAAGGTAAAAAATCAGCTCACAGGCGAGTATAACGAAGTGCCTTTCACCCAACGCGCTTATAAGGCGGCGGGTATTGGCTCAATCGTAGTGGGTGATGAAAACTACGGAGAGGGTTCATCAAGAGAACACGCTGCTATGGAGCCTCGCTTCTTGGGGGTGAGGGCAATTTTGGTAAAATCTTTTGCCCGTATCCATGAAACTAACTTGAAAAAACAAGGCATGTTAGCTTTGCGTTTTGTGGATAAAGCAGACTATGACAAAATCCAAGAAGACGATACCATAGACATCTTAGGTCTGACAGAGTTTGCACCTAACAAAAATCTGACGATTCGTCTTACTCATAAAGATGGAAGTGTGGAAACATTTGAAGTAAAACACACTTATAACGAAGCGCAGATTGAGTGGTTCAAAGCAGGTTCTGCTCTGAACTTGATTAAGATGAAAGAAAAAGGAAACTAAAAGTTTCACTGATAAAAAAAGAGGTTTCTCTACATAGGGAAACCTCTTTTAATTTTATGAGTTATATAATTAATTTTTCTTATTCAACTTTTCTATTTTCTTTTCTATCGCATCAGCTTTTGCGTTTTCTTTGATAGAATAGTACAAGTAAGAAAGATTTTCCCATAGACTTACTTCGGTAGCCAATGTATTTGCCGCCTTCTCGATATACGGGATAGCTTCTTTGAATTTTTTAGCATTTTTGAAAGCGTTGAATAAACCGTCCAAAAGTTCTACATTTAGCTCATCTTCTTTTACTGCTGCTTCGTAATAAGGTAGTGCTGCCTCTGGCTTACCCATTTTGTAGTAGACAGTGGCTAAATGTTGTAAAAACTCTGCATTTTTAGGCTCCGCCTTTACTGCACTTTCAATGTAAGGAAGGGCAGTGGCATAACTTTCAGTTCCATTCGCTGCACTCATCAATGCACCAATAGCATTAGGGTCAGTAGGCTTCATTTTTACGGCTTTCTCAAAATAAGGGAGAGATTGTTTGTAATAACTTTTCATTTCTTCCATCATTTTTCCTAAAGAGCCGTCTTTTTCCTTAGCTTTCTGTTCCTCTAAACTCAAGTTATTGATTTGCTTGCCGATAGAACCTCCTTTGTTATAATAGGCAGCTCCTAATTCATAAACTACATCAAAGTTTTCTGGGTCTAATTCCAGCGATTTTTTGTAGGCTTCAATTGCTTTATCTGTGTTATTTAGTTTTTGTTGGAAAAAGCCCATAACATAGTGCAGATAAGCATTTTTAGAATCTTTCTCGAGAGCCTGCTCCAAACTTGCTACTGCTTCAGAGATTTTATTGAGTTTTTGATAAAAATCCACTTGTAAAAGCATCAAATCTTTGTTTTGTGGATACAAAGCGGCTCCTTTTTTAGCAATCTCTAAGGCTTCTTCCGTATTTCCCTCTACTCTATTGGCAATATCAGCCAACATGTAGTAAGCCATGCTCTTATCCTTAAAGTTAGGAGAAGCAATGATACGATTACAGATTTCTTTGTATTTCTTATTATCTCTGTCTTTGATACCCATGCCTACCAAGAAAGCATTATTCAAGGCAGAGGAGTCTCTTGATATTATCAAGTCTGTTTTCTCAAAGTAGTGCATTGCCATAGGAGCATTTTCTGCATTATAAGCGTTCACCCCTCTATTAAAAAAAGTACCCCATATGACATTCAGTTGTGGTTGTATATACAAAACATCATACTTATTGTCTAAACTTTTTGCTTTGTCATATGAAGACATCATTTCTGCAAGTAAACTCTCAATTTCACTCATGTTAGTCGAGTCTGCCGCTAAGGTCAATCCTTGGTAGATTTGCCCTCTTGTAAGCCAAGTTTTAGGGTCTGCACTTACTTTTTGCGACTTGAGTGCATTTTCTATTTCGGTTTTTGCTGTATTAAAGTCATTTTTTTTCAATGCCTTTTCTGCGTTTTTGAATGCTTCTTTGGCTTGCTTAGTTACTTCTTTGTCCTCGTCTTGAGCGAAAATGGCTGTAGCAAAGAAACATATAAGAAGTGATAATAATAGTTTTTTCATACTTATAAACTTTTATTGGTGAACAACTTGATAAATGCGATAAAAATTACCTGCAAAATTAGTAGGTTCGTAGAAATTATTGCTTTAAAAGCATACTTTTTTAGAGTAAATCTACAACCACTCCGTAAGAATGTGATTTGTGTAGTTGGATAGATACTCCCATAGTTTTGTAGTCACTTAACAAAGCTTTTCTATTTGACAAAGAGGTATCTTCGCTATCTATGAGTAACTGCAATACGATTTTTAATCCTGAATAAGCATCTTCTCCATAGTAACAGCACTCTGCGGCGTACCCTTTCTCACAAGCTTTAACTCTTTCATGTCCTGTATATCCTGTTTTTCCAGATTCTACGGCATGGCATTGAGCGATTTCCCACATCTTCCGACTTGGTTTAATGACAGGTAATGGCTGGGTATTCCGAAGTTCATTGTACAGAGAGCGACTATTGGGATTGTCATTCGTAGGGGATTCTTGCATAAAGCGTTCTAAGAAAGTTTCAGCAAAAAGGCTGGGATTCATGCGTGCCAGATTGAGATAATAAAAAACGTTTTTCTCCTCTCTGCTCAGATAGTCTTCTTTTTCAGCAGTTTTGGCGACTTGGTACTTAGGGTCATTCCAAAGGCTTTCTTTTTGTTGTAAGTTATTTTTTACTTTCTCATCCACCCGCTGTTGGAGAGATTCCATATCCGTTTTTAATTTCTTAATCTCATCTTTCAAGACCTGATTTTCTGACTTCATAAAACTAACGCTGTTTTCTTGTTCAGAAACACTTTTTCTAAGTCTTTGATTTTCTGCGGATAGCTTCTGGTTTTTATCTGCTTCTTGTGCTAACTTTGCTTTGAGTGCCTTATAATCTTTGGTACTTACGCAAGCACTACAACTCCATGCAATTATTACGATAGCTATAAGTCTATTCATTGTTTATATTAACAGGTGAAGGGTTCAAAAATATAGAGTAAGTATATTTTAATTAGTTACAGTTTGTTTATCCTAATAAGGATTAGGATTTGAAACACGGTATTAGATTCAAAGTTTTTGGCAATATTATAACAATCTAAAAAATAATGCCAAAATTGTTAATAAAAAGATGTTAAATGAAAGAGAGGGAAAATTTATGATTTGTTAGGAGATTTTCTAAAATAAAGTTTTGCAAACGAAAACATTATTTATTTTTTCCTGTTTTAAAATATCAAAATATTTAGAATAAGTCTAAACTATTTCCGAAATTTGCATAATTTTTTGAAAATAAAAAGGAGAAGAATAATTGGTAATACGCAAAAATATTTGAATAACAATTGCTTACCAACTCATAATTCATAACTTATAATTCATCATTTTAATTAGTCATGTTAAGCATCAGAAATTTAGAAGTAGCCATAGGCGAGAAAAAAATATTGAACGGTATCAATCTGGAAGTCAAAGCAGGAGAAGTTCATGCGATTATGGGACCCAATGGCTCAGGCAAGAGTACCTTAGCCTCTGTATTGGCAGGACGCGAGGACTACGAAGTATTAGGTGGAGAGGTAGAACTTTTTGGTAAAAATCTGCTCGAGCTTTCGCCCGAAGAAAGAGCGGGAGAAGGTTTGTTTTTGGCTTTCCAATATCCTGTGGAAATTCCTGGGGTGAGCAATACCAACTTTTTGAAAGCGGCGGTCAATGCTATTCGCAAGTACAGAGGACAAGCCCCTCTCGATGCAGTGAATTTCTTGAAGCAAATGAAGGAAAAAATCAAATTAGTGAATATAGACCAAGCTTTGCTCAGTCGCTCCCTCAACGAAGGCTTCTCTGGTGGGGAGAAAAAGCGCAATGAAATTTTCCAAATGGCAATGCTCGAACCCAAGCTGGCGATTTTGGACGAAACCGACTCAGGTTTGGACATAGATGCCTTACGAATAGTCGCTAATGGGGTGAATACTTTGAGAAATAAAGACAATGCGACCATAGTAGTTACGCACTATCAGCGTTTGCTCGATTACATCGTTCCAGACTATGTTCACGTACTTTATAAAGGAAGAATAGTAAAATCAGGAGGCAAAGAACTTGCCTTAGAATTGGAAGAGAAGGGTTATGATTGGATAAAAGCGGAGAATGAGGTGTTGGCTTGACTATGCACGCAATAAAAATTGCCAATATACGCCAAGATAATACAGGCATACTCCAATAAAACTGCCTACAGAAACACTAAAATAATTAGCGACAAAATCAAATGCTGATACAACACCTAATTCTTTCTTAGGTGTTGTATTGGTTAGAAGTTGAATTTGACACTTGCTAAAAACTGACGAGGGCGAATATGGAAAGCACTTTGATAGAAATAAAAGTTGGTGAAAGAAGATGAAATATATTTGTTTTCGTTCAGCAAATTAGTACAAACTAATTCCAAGTCTATTTTTTTTGTAGAAAAAGTATATCTATAAAGCAAATCTGTATAGAGATTATGCCTTTTTTCTGATAAAAAGTCGTTGTAATAATGCTCAAAAATAAAGCCGATGTATTGGTTTGGGCTGGGATAAATGCTTATTTTTAGATTTTCAGTGAACATAAAAACACTTTGGCGACTCGAATTTGTCGTTCTATTTTGATTAAAATTTGTTTCAAGTTGATAATCTATACTGAGATTGTCAGTAAGACGTGTGCTAACTTTTAAATTTGGTTTTATATTTTGATTTATTGTTTTTAATAACACATTGTTTACAAGCTGATTGCCTTGTTGATAGCTAAGTTCTAAACCCAGTGTAAGTGTAGTTTTGAGGCTACGAAAATATTTGCTAATTTTTGAGTTTGAGCTATGGAAATTTAGCCTATTAGTTATGTCTTTAAAGGATAAAACCTGTGTACCATTAGCTTGGATTTCATTTTGAGGCAGAAATGGATTTTGTATCTTAGAAAAAAGATATGATGAATTAAAGAATATGGCTTCTACGGGGTCTGCATAATTGATATTGGTAGAAAAGGTATAGTTATTATTTTGTGCTACGGGGTAATTGGTGCGTTGTAGATTTCTGTAATTATTTAGCAAATACCCACTTAGAATTTGCTCTGTATTTTGAAAACTATTGTTATAGCCCAAACCTGCCCCAACTTTCCAAGAAGGATTTATCTCGTACCTCACACGAAAATTCGGATTGATAGTAATAGCATCATTACGTTGGTCTTGATTAAAAATTTTATCTGAAATTGTGATTGTATGATAAACTATCGGGAATTGCAGACTGACTAACCAAGCCTCTTTCTTATAACTAAGATGAGGCTGAAAATAAAGTTTTGCGCTGTTATTTTCTTGTCTATTTTCAAATATCCCTGTTTTAATCGTATCATTTACAGTGATTTGACTTTCTTTATTTAAGTGCTGAATACTAAAACCTATCTTGGAAGTGAGGGTAAAGCTTTTTAGCCCTCTAGTAAACTCTATGTAGTTGTTAGTTTGAAATATTTCTCTATTGATACTTTGCTTTGTTATTTGGTAGCCCTGCCCGCTATTTAGCACCTCAGCAAACTGTCCGGGTGTTACTGTGAGGCTTTGAGGGGACTGGTTGTAATTAAGGAAAGAATAAATAGTAAAAACTTGCTTGCCAATGGTTTTAACAAGTTTGAGTTGGTTGGTAAGCAAGTAATAAGGATTTGCTAAGTTTTGTTCTATATTTTCAAAATTGTTACCAATGTTCCCTTGTTGCCTATCCCAATTAATTTGGGTTTTAAAACTGTTTTTTAGATAGGTTTCCTTAGTATTTTTCTCAATAGTAAGATTTGTTTGTAGGTCGTTTGTGTAGGTTCGGTTACTTATTTTTTCATTTAGCAAAACATTTTCAGTGGTTAAAAAATATTCGGTCGTATTTTCTCCTTGCTGTCTTTGGTAATCGTTTAGATAAGATACATTTAGACGTATATCTATGTCTTTTTTGAGTCTGGTCAAAAAGTTAGCAGAAAGCATATTTACTCGATTATCTAAATATCGATTACTCGCAATATTCGGTAATCTTAGCGGAATAATGCTTAATAAATCCGTTTTTTGCGTAGGGTTGTCCAACTGCTCAAAAAGGTTCTCAATAGTAAGCGTTTTTATTTCCTGACTTACATCATGTCCGACATTGTTGGTCTGGTAAGAAAATATAAGCTGTCGTTTTTTATTAAAAACCATAGGCGTAGTATTAACTTCCCAAAGCAAGGGCGAAAGTCCTGCCCCTAACTTGGCTATGCCTGTGGTAGTGATGTCTTTTTTTAGTTTTATATTCAGTGAAGCCTTTTCCGTTTTTACCAAACTATCTAATAGCTTGATAGGCTGGTGATTTTCTAAGATTTGCACAGAAGCGACAGCGTTATGAGGAAGGTTATTATTGGCTAAATTGTATTTGCCTTCAAGCAAATCTAAGCCCTCTATGTAGTATTTTTGTATGGCATTGCCCTGATAAAATACAGTCCCATCTGCTTTTACCTCTATTCCCGGCATTTTTGCCAATACATCTGCAATACTACGGTCTGTAGGGTCAGCAAAAGCCTCTACATTGTAGCTGAGGGTATCGCCTCTTTTGCGGATAGGGCTGGCAACTACCGTTACTTCTTTGAGTTCTGTAACTTGGGGATTGAGTGTGAAGTTGATTTGCTGGGTTTTGTTCGCAATTTCTTCCGAAACAAAAGCATAATCTATTTTTTTGACATTAATTTTTAAAGTAGCTAATTCACTCACTATTTTGATGCTGTATTTGCCCTTTGCATCTGTGATTGCATAGTTTAGGATACGGAGCGTGGTGGTATCTGTAATGGTTACACTTGCTCCACTAATGGGCATACCATCTTTGTTATTTACTTCCCCTGAAATTATTACTTGCGAAAGTGCATTCAGAGGAAATAAAAACAAAAGAAAAAAGAAATAACGTTTATTCACTACTCAGTTCTATGCGGTTATTATTTTCTTTTTGTTGTTTTTTGAGTTTTTCCTTTAGTTTTTCCTTGTCTTGTCCTTGCATAATCACACCCTTACTTTCCATATCAGTTAGTAAGGTAGCTTGGTAATTATCAAATACTTGTAAATATTCTTTCCTTGTAATTTTTCTTGATTTTTTTAGGTAAGCTACTTTATAAATTCTTGGCACTTTCAGTTTCCTAAAAGACTCCATAGTATAGGCTATATGGTCTTTGTCATCAGCAATACTAACTATTAGCCCTGGCAAGCCCGAGAACTTATAGGGACCATCACTAAAGGGAATTTCGGTAGTGTACCACGCCGTATAGTTTCTGCCTCTGAAGGCTAAGGTAGCCTTGTTACACCTGTACCCTTTGATGGTCATGGTATCGCTTGATAGTTTCCAACTATTTATTAGCTTATCTTCATAGCTGTATTGGTCTAACCCTATTCTTTCATTTATCAATAAGGAAGTCCTTGTTTTTAGTATTTTATTATCAAAATAACCATAGGGCAAGGTAGTAATATATTGGATACTTGTTCGGTCTGCATTATTTATTACAGAATCAGTAACAAATTCATACTCACTGATAAAAATAGACACACTGTCATTGATATAAAGTAAATACTTTTCTAAAGTTCGTTTTGAGGCAGGATTCAAGGAATCGGGTTGCCAACTTACAACATACTTTATCTCGTAATCAAAAGAAATGGGCTGGCTAAAAGTCAAAGAAGTACAAAAAATGAATAAAACAAATAGTAGTTTTTTCATGTTAGATTTTGGGTTATTCGATTTAGTGAAGTAGGATTGAGAGAAACCAATCCTACTAAATAAAATTAAAAAATTGTGTTATTATTAACCTCTGCCACGACAGTTGAGTCTTTCCAAAGCCATTATTAAACCAGCTATCTCACCTGGCTGTAGAGTTGGATCACAAACAGTTACTACAACACCACATGATAAAGTAACGTTAAAACATCTTTTGGGCTTACTTTTTTCAGCTTTAGGTGTTTCTGCTGTTTTATTAGATTTGGCTAATAAATCTATTTTTGAATTTTCTACATTTGTACCAGCAAATGAGAAATTGGCTATTAAGACAAGGCAAATTACGACTAAAAAAGATTTAATTTTCATTGATTTAAGACTTTTTCATTTTTAAGATTGAAAATTCTAAACTACAAATTTAACTTAGCTAAGTACCAAAGTACCCTACAATACTATGTAAGTAATTTTATACAAACAAACTTTTTAACAATAAAATTATGAATTATGAATTATGAATTATGATATTGATTATTAAATATTTGTGTTTTTTATGTTTAGATGAGTTTTCATATTTTGTAAATGTATGTTATTTGATTTTTTGCCTTGTTTTTATGCCAACTTTACCTATAGGCAAAGTGATACTAAAATCAAAAACATACCTCTTACCCACCAATACACAAAGTTAGTAAAAGAAAAAGTAGAAGAAAACACAGAAGTTTGTGAGAAATTAGAATAAATGAGCGAAATTTGCGACTAAGTTGACCACTTAGACTACCGCCAAATGCCAAAACAAATGTATAATAATTTGGTTCTTTAGCTTGAAGGAACACAAAGACAAGTACATCAATAAAAAGATGGCGGTTTTTATAAAGATAATTGAATTATTGTTAATTGAAAAACATGGATTTCAAAGAAAATATACTTTCTCATTTTGAGGCACTGAAGAGCGAAGGCAAGGTTTCTACGGCGATTGATGAAATCAAAACTTCTGCCATACATCAATTTACTCATTTAGATGTGCCTACTACTAAGCACGAAGAATGGAAATACACCAATCTAAAAAACTTGGTCAATAAAACCTATCAGTTCCCACAGTCAAGTATCTCAGATACAAGCAAATATATTCCTTTTATCAATCAGTACGATGAAAAGGAAGCCAATATATTGGTTTTTGTTAATGGGGTGTATGTCCAAGCTCTTTCTCATATTATTTCTCCTGAAAGTGAGCTGAAGATCAGTAATTTGGCGACTGTTTATAGAGAAAAATCAGGAGAAACAAGTGTAGAGCAACATTTTGCTAAGTACGCTTCTTTTGAAAAGGAAGTTTTTGTGGCACTCAATACCGCACTTTCACAGGACGGTGTTTTTATCCAAGTTCCCAATAACAAAGAGGTGAATGTTCCTATTATTTTGCACTTTATTGCCGATGCCAATGCTGACGATGTGATTTGCCACCCGCGCAATCTCATCGTTGTAGGTAAAAATAGCAGTGCCACAGTGATAGAACACTTCAGCAGTACGCTTACACCTTTCTCAACCTTAACCAATGCAGTAACAGAGGTTTATGTAGCTCAGAATGCTTACTGCGAACACTATAAAATCCAAACAGAGGAAAGCAATGCTTCTCATATAGGGGCTACGTATGCTTACGTAGAAAGAGATGGGAGATTCAACAATACTACGGTTACGCTGACAGGGAAAATAGTCCGCAATAATTTGAATATCAAGATAAATGGCGAAAACTGTGAAGCGTATATGAATGGCTTATATGCTGTTACAGGAAATACTCATGTGGACAATCATACGGCTGTCGACCACGCCATGCCCCATTCGCAGAGCAATCAGCTATACAAAGGCTTGTTAGATGAAAAATCTTCAGGAGTTTTTAATGGAAAAATCTTTGTTAGGCAGGACGCACAGCAAACCAACGCTTACCAATCCAATAAAAATATTCTCCTTGCGCCTACTGCCAATGTGGATACCAAGCCCCAATTAGAAATTTGGGCAAATGATGTCAAATGTTCTCATGGCTGTACAGTAGGGGCTTTGGACGAGGAGCCTTTGTTCTATTTGCGTTCAAGAGGCATTTCCCACGAACAGGCAAGGGCAATGCTTATTTTTGCCTTTGCTGATGATATTTTAGAAAGAATTAAATACCAGCCTGTACGAGAGTTTACGGAAAAAATCATTGCAGATAGGTTTGGCATGGAACTGATATAAAATAGCATAAAAGGAAATTAGACTATGGCGTTGCAGGTAAAAAGCCTGCAACGATATTTTTTTTAGCAAGATTTGTTACTTTATCAAAACAACCCAACTAAAAAATGTCCAACATCGTCATTATCAAGTATAATGCAGGCAATACTCAATCTGTTGCTTATGCTTTAGAAAGATTAGGAGTTACCCCACTTATAACAGATATTCCAGAGGAAATTATCAAAGCAGACAAAGTCATTTTCCCCGGTGTGGGGGAGGCAAGTACAGCTATGAACTACCTCAAAGAGAGAAGACTCGACGAGGTAATAAAAAATCTAAAGCAACCTGTACTGGGTATTTGTGTTGGAATGCAATTATTATGCAAATACTCTGAGGAGAATGATACTCCGTGCATGGGTATTTTTGATTTGGAAGTAAAGCGTTTCGTTCCCCAAGGTCAAGCTAATCATCTCAAAGTTCCACAAATAGGCTGGAATCAACTCCATGAGATGCAAGGTGTACTTTTTAGAGGTTTACCCTCAGAAAGCTATGTTTATTTTGTTCATAGTTATTATGCAGAACTAAGCCCTTATACTATCGCCAAAGCCAACTACATACACGATTTTAGTGCTGCACTGCACAAAGATAATTTTTATGCTTTACAATTCCATACAGAGAAAAGTGGACAGGTAGGGGCTAAAATTTTAGAGAATTTTCTCTCGCAATGATAGCTAATAGCCTAATTCTTTCAAAATTTGGGCAACTTCTTTCTCTGAAAGCTGAGTGAGTTTGGCTAAAACAGGGATAGGAAGCCCATTTTCATACCCATTTTTTATAACGTCTCTTTTTTCTTCTATTTTCCCTTCTGCTTTCCCTTCTGCAAAACTTGTGTCTAAGGAGTTTTTCAAATCTCTGTAATACTTCAAACTGTCATTGTAAGCACTGCGCTCCTCGGGGGTAAACTTTGCTATTTCTGCCAACTTGAATGTCTTTTCAAATACTTTTTCTTGTAACTTGGCAGGTCTTTGGGTGAGTTTATGAAGATTTTTAAGCAAATAAAGCCACTTATCTTCCATGCTTATCAACTCTTCTTCCTTTTTATTAAAATTGGGCATTTGTAAATACAAAAAAGTTAGTTTCTCATAAAAAACAGTTTTTTTCTCGGTTTCCATGAGTTTAACCATTACTTTTACATCTTTGGCATGTTCGTCTTCAAAGCAAAAATCTAAGATGGCTACTGTATAAACAGCTTTGAGTTCGTAATCCCAATCGCCTTGTTGCCCTTGCTCTTGGATAGGGAAAGTAGAGTAAAATAGACTTCTGTCTTTAAAGAAAGTTTGTTTTGCTTTTTGCAACTCTACTATGAATTTTTCGCCTCGGTTGTTCTCGCAATATAAGTCATAAATCACTTTTCTGTCTAAGTCGCCTGCTCCTAAGTGTTCTGTTTTTTTGTAGGTAAGCGTTGCTATTTTCTGGTCGGGTAAAATTTCATTCAAAAAGCTAATTAAGAGGTCTTTACTCATTTCAGAGCCAAATAGTTTTTTGAATCCAAAGTCAGTAAATGGATTGACGTAACGCTCTTGAGTGAGCGCAAATTCTTGCACCAGAGAAGTATTTTTATTTGCTTTTCCTTTCTTTTTCATCAATCAAAAATACTTCATTTTGCATAAAATTACAAATACAGTTTTCACTTTATTAGTAAAAAATAGTATTATCTGCATTTTACCAAGTAACTTTGTAGTAGCCTAATAATAGGTTTTACTAAACCCAGTATCCTTTATCTATTTATGAAATTTTTTTACATTCTTGCTTGCTTATTGTTAATTTCATGCAATCAAAGTGAGATAGATACACAAGGCTTTGATTTGCTAACATGGAAAAGTGATAAAAAAGGTTGCGAAGGCAAACGCGCCAATCTATTAGCCGATTTTGAGCAGAAAGTCAAACCAAAATTGGAAGGATTGCGCGAAATACAGGTGGCTAATTTGCTTGGGAAAGCAGATTTTGCTATCTTAGCAGAACGCAACCAAAAGTTTTATCGCTATTATATAGAAGAAGGCGAACAATGTGGAAAAAATAAAAAAGCGCGCTACGTTCAGATTCGTTTTAGTGCTTTAAACATTGTCAATGAAGTAACAGTTGTTTATTATTAGAATATATTGCCAACCTGAATTTAGCTTACTCTGACTGATTTATTTATTACTTAAATTGCTGATTATCATGGAAAAAGTTACAAGGAAAAACTTTTTAAAACAGTTTGCAGTATTTGCAGCGGGCATCACCGCCGCACCAGAGATTTTTGCTACGCCTACGGGCTTTGCCAGCAACCAACGCCCTGAATTACTCGACGTTACCAATCGCCCCATTTGGCTGAATGCCAATGAGAATCCTTACGGTATCCCTCCCAAAGCACAAAAAGCAATTACAGAGGCAATGATGAATGGCAACCGCTATGGCTTTAGCACAGGGGAAAGAGATAAGCTAAAACAAAAATTAGCCGAGATAGAAGGTTTGAGCAAGGAGCATATTTTGCTGACTGCAGGCTCCAGCGAAGTTTTGGGGATTTTGGGGTGCTATTATGGTCAAGACAAAGGCAACATGATTTTTGCTTTCCCAACCTTTTGGCTTTTAGGAGAATATGCTAAAAACTTGGGCGTAGAAATCGTAAATGTCCCCCTTACCAAAGACAAAAAACACGACCTCAATGCCATGCTCGGCAAAATCAATCGCAAGACGAAATTAGTACAAGTTTGCAACCCTAACAATCCTACAGGAACGATAGTTAGTGCAGAGGAAATCAAAAATTTTTGCATAGAAGCAAGTAAAAAAACGGCGGTATTCATAGACGAGGCATACATAGATTTTCTTCCTGACCGTCCTACCATGGCGAGCTTAGTAGCTTCTAATCAAAATATTATCATTGGACGCACCTTCTCCAAAGTCTATGGCATGGCAGGTTTGCGCTTTGGCTATGCAATCGCACACCCGCAGACTATCAAGAAATTAGATGATATGCAACAAGGTGGAAGTATTACGACTAGCATGACTACCATAGCCGCTGCTACTGCCGCCTTAGACGACCAAGAGTTTATCAAGACGGTATTGGAGAAAAACAAAGCAGCAAGAGAGTTTACTGCCTCCCAATTAGAAGCCTTAAACATTCCTTATATCCCGTCGCATACCAATTTCTTATATTTTTCTTTGGCAAAGTATCCTTCTGATTTTGTGAAAGATATGGCAAAAAATAACGTCATGGTCAGAATGTTTGCAGAAAACGAAGAGAAGTGGGGAAGGGTAAGCATAGGTACAATGGAAGAGATGCAAGTCTTTGCAGAAGTGCTAAAAAAGGTTTGGCAGTCATAATATTAGGACTTCTTAACCTCTTGTTATTAAGACAGATAGAGGTATCTTATAAAAAAGCTAAACAGCCCGCGTAGATACTACGGGGGCTGTCCCATCTCTACATTTACGAGCCGCTGTACTCTCCTAAATGCTTCTACCTAAAAACTTTATATTATTATGCTGATACAAAGGTCAGCATATTTTGCCAATTATAAAAACTGTTTTAGTCAATAATGCTACATAAGTAACTTAGAAAAAATCAAAATAGAGAAATTGTAATTTTTTAATTTGATAAATAGCGGTTTTTATCTAATAAAATATTGTTTATCATATTTTTATACTTATATAAGTGTTTTTCATCTTTTTACAATTTTAAGAAAACTTAGGCTTAGATACCATAAAATATCCTTTCAAAATTAACTAATTGTTTTTTTTTCTTTACAAAAAGTGATTTTACTTACATTAATCATACATTTTAGGTAAAGAGAATATACATTTTTATAAAAGCGAAAAGCCTATTCCACAAGCAATACCAATTAAAATAATGATAGGAGGGGCTAATTTGGTAAACATAAGAGCAGAGAAAGTAAGTACAACAATAGCAATATTAGTCAGATTGGGAGTAATATTTTCCGAAATAGTAAATATAGCGGCGATGACCATGCCTGCACTTACCGCATTAATTCCTTCTAAGGAGGCTCTGACAGGACGATAAAGTTTAAGTTGCTCCCAAAACTTAAGAACGAAAAATAAAATAAAAGCTCCCGGCAAATAAATTCCAGCAGAAGCCACAAAGCTGCCTATCAAGATGCCCCAAGTTCCAAAATTTCGCATGGAAAGCCCTCCTATGTAGCCGCTAAATGCAAATACAGGACCGGGTACAGCTTGGGCTAAGGCGTAGCCTGATAAGAACTCATCAGAACTCAAATATTTTTTAAATTCCACAAACTCATTGTAGAGAGCGGGAACGAGTACCTGCCCTCCACCAAAAATCAAACTGCCATTTCTGTAAAAATTTTCAAATAGACGTATTGGCAAAGAAATCGCTTCGGAGTTTGGCATGGACTTGGTAATCAGACCTAAAGAAGCAACAATGATAAAAACGCCTCCATAGACGATGAAATATCGCCAACTTATGACAAACTTTTTCTTTTCCATCTTCTCTTGTTTTTCATATTTTAGGGCAGTTACCATACCACCAATAACCACTACTACTGGGAAAGCCCATGGACTACGCAAGAAATAGGTGGCTAAGGCAGAGAAAATAAGAAGGGCAAACCCTGTTTTGGTATTTACTAACTTTTGAGTAATTTTGATTGCTCCATATCCAACGAAACCTACTGCCATAGGCTGAACAAATTGAGCAATCTGCAAGGTTTTGCTCATTTCAGGTAGGTTTTTGAGTTGGGTAATGAATAGGGCAATGACAGTCATAATGGTAAAAGCAGGGAACATCCAGATGAGCAAAGTAAGCATGGCTAACTTGAAACCACCTCTTTTATAAGCAATCGCAAGCAGGGTTTGAGTAGAAGAAGGACCGGGAAGCATTTGACAAAGTGCTATGAGTTCGGTTAGTTCTTCCTCATTTAGATACTTTCTTTTATTGACTAAATATTCAAAAAAAAGAACAAGATGTGCCTGAGGACCTCCAAAAGCACTAATAGTTATCAAGAAAACATCTTTTAAAAAAGTTTTATCAGAATAGCTCACGAAAAATTTTTGGGAAAACAAGTTGAGTACAAAAAATAATAGTTGCCAACTACACAGAGCCATTGTTTTTGCAAATTAGTAAATAGTTTTACATATTATTCAAAAATCATTAAATTATAGTAGCAATCTTAGTACAATGGATTCCTTAAAACAACTTTTGATAAGACAAAATTACTTGTAATAATTTTTTGTATCATTGTGGCTAAAGTTTTGTCTTGGATTCCAAGATATACACAGAAAAATGCAGCAAAATGTTTTTTAAGAAAAAGAAACTACCTTATTTCCAACAGTTAGACCAAATGGACTGCGGTCCTACTTGCCTGAAAATGGTTGCTCAGTATTTTGGAAAGACCTTTCCTATACAATACTTGCGGGATAATTGTTACATTGACCGTCAGGGGGTTTCTATTCGTGGACTAAGCGATGCGGCAGAAAAAATAGGTATGAGGACAATGGCAGTCAAAGCGTCTTATGAATTGCTTAGAGATGAAGCACCACTACCTTGCATTGCGTATTGGCAACAAAAACACTTTGTTGTAATTTATGACATTATCAAAGGAAAAGGAAATAAATCTGACCAAGTTATCGTAGGCGACCCAGCTACAAGTTTGATTAATTATACTGATAAAGAGTTTGTCAAATTTTGGCTCAAAGGACTGCAAACTGATGAGCAAGAAGGTTTTGTTTTGCTCTTAGAACCTACCCCTGATTTTTACAAGGAAGATATACAAACTGTTGAAAATAAGGCTAATTATAAGTTCTTTTTCAAATATTTAATTCCTTTTCGCCGTTACATCATTCAGTTGTTTATTGGTTTATTTACAGGTAGTATTCTTACTTTGATTATTCCCTTCTTGACGCAGGCATTGGTCGACTTTGGGATAAATCATCAAGACTTGGGCTTTGTTTATACTATCTTGATAGCTCAGTTAATGCTTTTTGTGGGCAAAACTTCCTTAGAGATTTTGCGGAGTTGGATTCTCATGCACGTTACTTCGAGAGTAAATATTTACATTGTGTCTGATTTTTTGATGAAACTCATGAAGTTACCTATTTCATTTTTCGATGCACGCAACATGGGGGACATTCTTCAGCGCATTCGTGACCATGAAAAGATAAAAAACTTCCTGACCTCTTCCTCTTTGGACATTGCTTTTTCTCTTTTTAATCTTATTATTTTTGCGGCTATCTTGCTGTTTTACAGTGCTACTATCTTTGTAGTTTTTCTTGTTTCCAGTATCATTTACGTCATCTGGATTCTCAATTTCTTGGAAAAGCGTAAAAACCTCAACTACAAGCGTTTTAACCAACTTTCTTCCAACCAAAGCAATGAAGTTCAACTCATTACAGGTATGCAAGAAATCAAACTCAACAATTCTGAAAAGCAGAAGCGTTGGGAATGGGAAAAAATACAAATTCAGCTATTTAAAATAGATACACAAGGACTAAAACTACGTCATTATCAGAACGTTGGGGCTGCATTTATCAATGAGTTAAAAAATATCATTATTTCATTTATTGCCGCCAGAGAGGTCATTTATGGCTCTATGACTTTGGGTATGATGATGTCTGTAACCTTTATTTTAGGACAGTTAAATAGTGTATTGGCACTTTTTATCAACTTTGCAGATGAAGCCCAAGATGCCAAAATTAGCTTAGAACGCTCAGGGGAAATCCACAACAAAGAAGAAGAGGCAGAAGGAGATTTGAGTGGTACGGCTTTTATACTTCCAGAAAATAAGGATATTGTATTTAAAAATTTGCATTTTCGCTATGGCAATCCGCACTCTGATTATATCCTGAACAAAATAGATTTGACCATTCCTTATGGCAAGACTACAGCGATTGTAGGGGCAAGCGGAAGCGGAAAAACGACCTTGCTTAAAATGCTTTTGAAGTTTTACCAACCAGAAATAGGGGAGATTCGCTTGGGTAGTATGCCCTTAGACCAAATCAATACGCATCTTTGGCGAAGTAAGTGCGGGGTAGTGATGCAAGATGGTTTTATTTTTTCAGATACTGTAGCTCGCAATATTGCTTTTTCTGATGAAAATATAGACAAAACTAAGCTATTTTTTGCTGCGGAAATAGCTAATATCAAAGGCTTCATAGAAAGTTTACCTTTGAATTACAACACCAAAATAGGCAACGAGGGTTTAGGGTTAAGCCAAGGGCAAAAGCAAAGAATTCTCATTGCCAGAGCAGTGTATAAAAACCCTGACTTTATTTTCTTAGATGAAGCAACAAGTGCCTTAGATGCCAATAACGAGAAGGAAATTACTGAAAAATTGGACAGGTATTGCGAAGGAAGAACGGTAGTGGTTATTGCTCACCGCCTCAGTACGGTGCGAAATGCCCACCAAATCGTAGTGCTAAACAAAGGTGAAATCGCTGAGATAGGCACACATGAAGAACTTACTTATAAAAGAGGACTATATTACCAATTGGTAAAGAATCAGTTGGAATTGGGAAGTTAAAATTTGCTTACCACAAGGACACAAAATGACACAAGTTTTACAATTTCTTACGGTTCTGTCATCTTCATTTTTACTTCTTCTTTGCTAATGTCTTTGACCTGCCCATTTTCGCACCAAAGCACTCTTGCAGGGTATTTTTTTAGAAAGAAGTGATTATGAGTAGCCATAATAATTGCGGTTCCTCCTTGATTAATCCTAATGAACAATTCAACAATTTCATTGGCTATGGCAGGGTCTAAGTTACCGGTAGGCTCGTCGGCAAGTAGTAGAATAGGGTCATTGAGCAAAGCCCTTGCGATAGAAACCCTTTGCTGCTCGCCACCGGAAAGTTGATGAGGCATTTTTTTCTCTACATCAAACAAGCCTACCTGAGCCAATACCTGCCCAATGCGTAGTTTAATTTTATTCCGATTATCCCAACCTGTGGCTTTAAGCACAAAGGACAAATTTTCTTCTATGTTTCTATCTGTCAAAAGTTGGAAGTCTTGAAAAACGATGCCCATTTTTCTTCTGAGAAAAGGCGTTTCTTTTCTGTCTAATTTACTGAGCTCATAACCAAGTAGTTGTATATTCCCTTTTTGTAAAGGAAGTTCAGCGTATAGAGTCTTCAGCAAAGAAGTTTTCCCACTTCCTGTTTTGCCAATAAGATAGACAAACTCTGCCTTCTCCATAGAAAAATGTATATGCTGAACCACGCTTTGCGTGCCGTGTGAAATACTTACCTCTTTGGCTATCAGAATTTTCTCATTTTCCATTTTTAGTTCGTTTGTGGTTCAAATTTTAGAGCAAAAATATCAAAATTCCTTAAAATATACATCACAGGAAGGCATTTGCAAAGGGTGTGGTTGATGGTTGTTATTTTTTTCTACAAAGATTACAGCCCTGATGGACTTTTGCTACAATGGTATCCGTTTTTTCTACAAAGATTTTATTTTCAAAGCCGTAGGTTTGGTATCTTTGTAGCAAAATTAGCCCCCAAATAGAAAAAACGCCGTAGGCGTGAAATATTTGCTAAAACAACAATACCAAAAAACTTCCATTGTTATAAAATATTAGCCAACAAAAATAACGGCTATAAATACTTACATTTTGTATTTAATCAAAAAACAACCAATTAATGCCAATCTCAAAAGAACGAGGCTGAGCCAAATATATAGGTGTATTGAAGTAGCCCGGACGGGTTACATCTTGTAAAAGATTGACCACTTTGATGAATAGCATGGCTCTGCTTACTTTGAAATTAAAAAAGAAATCAGCTACAATATAGTTATCGGTAGTAAAGCGATTTTGGAGATGAAACTGCTGAAGTGGTGCAGAGTATCCATTGGCATAAAAGGCTGATTTATAGTGAATATCAGTCCCGATTTGCCCAAATAAAGCACCTCTAAAAAACATTTTTTCATAATAGAGTTGCAAATTGACAAAATATTCAGGCATACGGATAAAGTCTGCCCCTAAGTTTTTACTATACAACAAGTTAGTATTCATTCTCCAATTTTTCCATGAGGCTGTTGCGTTTAGCCCTATTTGGAGAATACTAATATTTTCTGTGGTTTGTCTTGCGGTAACAGTAGAGTCGATATACACGTAATTACTGAGATTAGTAAAGTTGGCAGTGGGTTGTAAAAGGAGATGCGGCAACCTAATATTTAGATTTCCATAAGTTCTCACGGAAAATGTATTGAGAAAATCATTATTCCACCTAAAAAATGTGCCGTACATTCGTTTCTGCAATAGGGTAGGGGAGTAAAGCACCTGCTCATGCCCCACCGTCCAGAATTTATTAGTAAATTCTGCTTTCAAGCGAAAATCTTTGGCTAACAAATATTCTGCCTCTACATCTAAATAGGCAGAATCAGAAAACTGGTAATGTAAGCTACCTCCCACAAAGTATTGATTTCTCAGGGTATCTCTTTCATAAGTTGGGAGATTAATCTTGCTTGTTTGTCCTGTTTCGGGATTGATGTACTGTGAAGTAGCGATGAAGTCATGTTGTAACTGATAAGTTCTTACTCTAAAATAAGCCCTATAATCAAATTGATTAGCCTTGCCTTTGATGCCAAAATGATTGTCCAATTGGGTAAAGGTAGTTTTATAAAAAGGGTCTTTGACAACATTGACATTTGCATCGCTGACAGCAGGAGGATTGAAAAGGGCAAGAGTATCAAAATAAAACTGCTTAGGATAGACCCCACTCCAAATAGAACGATTGCCGATAGTGTATCGCAAATTATCTCGGAATCTGCTGTCTATATAGTTGTTTTTTTGACGTGTCCATTCTCCTATATGAAAAACTTGGAGGTAGTCTTGTTGAGTAGAATCAAACAAAGCGTATTGATGATAAATTCGGAAAAGCGTTCTTCCTTGAGTGGCTTGAATAGGCTCGCCTGTGGTATTGATTCGGTATCTCCATTGGGCAATGTTCAGGTCAAGCAGTTCTTTGAGGTCATTTCTAATAGTATCTTCTTGAAGGGCTTGGACTTGCGAAGCATACCCTCCATTTTCATTGACATTATGGTTATACACTGAAAAGTGTGCCATCATCTTATAACGCTGATTGATGCTATAATACTTGCTATAAGCTCCGTAGGTTTCGTTGGTAACATAGGCATCATTACGTCTGCTATTTCTGCCAAAGACTTTATTGGCATCTATTCGCCTGTACGTCAGCCCCATACTCCAATTGAAGCGAATATTCCTTGCCAAAGTTACATTGACATAAGAGCGTCCTATACCGCCTAATAGTACATTGAGTTCTGTATAAGGAGAAAAAGAACTGTAATATTTGACCTTGTTAGGTTGCCACAGGTATTCATCATATACGTTATAACCTAAACGCGTGCCTATTTCCTTGGGAGCGACATAAAAAATAGACTGTGCAGCAGTACCATACACGCCCAAGTCTTGAAAAGTATTGTTATTCTTTTGAATAGCATTGTAACGATGAATATTGGTGATGAAGGTGTCAGCATAATGCAGTGCCTTCATTTTGAGTGTAGTATCTTTTAAAATCTTCGGATTTATCTTATCGCGGTTATAGTAGAGTTCCCATTCATAGAGGTAACTCACCGTATTAGGTCCGTATCGGATAGAATCCTTTTTACTTTTGGCAGTATCCGCAGGTGAGCCTTGTGGGGGCAGATTGGGATTTTGAGCCTGTGTAATATAGATATTAGAAAAAAATAAGATAAAAGTAAATACGTATATGAAGCTATGCCGCACTTTTAATAAAATTGATTGACTAATTTTGACTTTTAATGAAAGGCAAAATTAGTGGGTATTTTAGAAATCTGATATTTTTTTTACTTTATTAACGTATGCGAATAGTGTAAGCAAGGCAAAGTTTACATCGTATCTGCATCATAGACAACTACCTTTGTCCAATACTGTTTATTTTCTTCTACAAATTTGAGGTGAATAGGGTCTATTTGATAAGCGTCATGTCCCTTAACATCATCAAAAAATAGCATAAGTGTATAAGCAAAAGAGTTATCTACTACATCTCTTGCCTCAGTAGTAGAGGGTTTGCCTACGTATCCTTGTTTGATACTTTTAATCTTTAATAAACTGCGAAGCCCTGCTTCAAATTTTTCTTTGTCAGCAGCAGAAAGATTAGGATTTGTCCAGAAGTAAACAATGTGTGCTGTCATTTGCTTTTTTTTATGTTGAGTTTTAAAATTATAACCTACACTAATACTGACACCTACTAAAAATAAGAGGCTAAAAAATATCCATCTGAATTTTAATTTTCTCATGAATTTGATAGTTTAGTAAAACAGTCTGACTAAGCAATTCGATGTGAAATAAGTATAAATTTACGCAAGTTGCAAACGTATAGCTTATTTTTTTTGATAGATACTTTGACAAAAAATTTGAGGAAGTATTGAGCATAATTAAAATTTCTTTTTACTTTTGCACTTCCAAAAGTAGGGAACAGTCAAACCGAAATGATTACGAAGACTACGATATTCAAGATTTATAGCTTTTTATTTCTATTCTTAACAGTTTTTTCTCTGTTAGGCAATGTAGCACATTCCTATACGAAGAAAGAGCAAATTAAGAAGAAAGAAATTGTTAATCAGACGGATAACTCAGGAGAAGAAGGAAGTAATGAAACAGAAAAATTCATTGAAAAACCTTTTCATGCCGTAGTCAATGCTGGTTTGCAGTGGGACTTTACCAAAGTTTGGTACTGCTTACCTACTTGGATTGAATTTTTCGTTCCAGAGAAAATCAATCTCATTTATCACCAAGAAATCACTCCTTTGGCGTATTTCGTTACGCTTTTTTATACTTCTATTTGTGTCCATGCACCTTAGAGGAATTAGTAACGAGCAATTGCAAGTTATTAATAGTAAGCAATATGTGTTATTAAAATATCAAAATTTATCTAAATCTATCTAATCAATCACAAAAAATTAACTTATCATTTACACTCATAACTCACTAAGTTTATGATGAACAAAAGTTTTATCACAGCCGTAACTATCATAGTTACTTTGCTTTGCTTGTATTATTTATCTTTTTCTTTGGTATCTTCAAGCGTGCAAAGTGATGCCACTGAGTATGCTACAGATGCCAAAGGAAATGTGGATTTTTATAAAAAGCAAAAATATATAGATTCTGTATGGAATCTTCCTGTCTATGACTTGGGTTTTGCCCAATATACCTACAAAGAAGTAAAAGACCATGAGTTGCACTTGGGTCTTGACTTGCAGGGGGGGATGCACGTAATATTAGAGGTTTCTCCTTCGGAAATCATTACGGCAATGTCGAATAATAGCCAAGATGAAAACTTCAGAAAAGCCCTCAAAGCGGCAAGAGATGCCAAAGGTAGCCAAGAAAGTTTTACTTCTATCTTTTTCAACGAATACGAAAAATTAGCGGGGCAGGGTCAGTTAGGGAAAATCTTTGCCAATTCTGCCAATCAAGGCGTAATAGACCCAACTACTGGCGATGCAGAAATTAAACGCATCATTACCAATGAGGTAGAGGGAGCAATAGACCGTTCCTATCAAATTATCAAAACTCGTATTGACAAGTTTGGTGTTACACAACCTAATGTACAGCGTATTCCGGGTACAGGACGTATCCAAGTAGAACTTCCGGGAGTGGACAATCCTGAAAGAGTAAGAAAACTTTTGCAAGGGGTAGCAAAGTTAGAATTTTGGGAAGTATGGGAAAGAGATGAATACAATCAGTACTTGATTGCAATAAATGAGTACATGGCAAAGAAGGAAAAGGCATCAGGAGTAAAAGTCAGCAATAATCAAACAGATAGCACTACCAAAGCCAATGACCTTTCTGCTTTGGTCGCTTCTAACGATACTTTGAAATCGGCAGACAGCGACAGTGCAAAAACAGCAAATAATGCGGTTACTCCTGCTAACGACTCAGCCAACTTAGCAAAGAAAGATTCAACGCCTACTCAGCCTGAGGGGGTTTCATTATTCTTGTCTAAAATGGTCATGGTGCCTGGTATTCCTGATTTGGTTTACGAAGCGGCAGATACCGTAATGGTAAACCGTACCTTGAACGATGATGGAGTAAAGGCTTTACTTCCTGCCAATATGAAGTTTATGTGGGACGTGAAGCCTATTCAAGCAGATAAAAATGACAAAAGCGGAAAGCAATATTATCAGCTGTATGCCATTAAAAAAGGCAAGAATGCGAAAGCTCCTCTTGGTGGTGAGGTAATTACCAATGCTCGTCAAGGTTTTGATGACAGAGGCAGACCTGATATTTCTATGAGCATGAACGCAGAGGGTGCAAGAGCTTGGAAAAAACTCACAGGAGCAAATGTGAACCGTCGTATCGCGATTGTTTTGGATAATTTTGTGTATTCTGCTCCCGTAGTACAAGATGAAATTGCAGGTGGGCAGTCCTCTATTACTGGCAATTTTACTATTGAGGAAGCTAAAGACTTGGCTAATATCTTGAAAGCAGGCAAGTTACCTGCACCAACAAGGATAGTGGAAGAAGCAGTAGTAGGACCTTCTTTGGGTAAGGAATCTATCCAACAAGGATTGACTTCTACTTTGGTAGGCTTCTTATTGGTAGTACTTTTCATGGGAGTTTACTACGCAGTAAGTGGTTGGGTCGCCAATGCTTCTTTGATGGTAAACGTATTTTTCATCATTGGTATCTTGGCTCAGTTCAATGCTTCACTCACCTTGCCTGGTATTGCAGGTATCGTATTGACTATTGGTATGGCGGTAGATGCAAACGTATTGATTTTTGAACGTATCAAAGAAGAAATGCGTAGCGGTAGAAGTTTATTAGAAGCAATAAAATTAGGTTTTGATAGGGCTTTCTGGACTATCTTTGACTCCAACGTTACTACTTTATTGACTGCCTTTTTCTTATTCTCTTTCGGTACAGGACCTATCAAAGGTTTTGCTACTACTTTGATGATAGGTATTTTCTGTTCATTCTTCACTGCTGTATTTGTTACAAGGGTTTTGATAGAGTGGATAGTAGCGAAAAAAGGCAATGACACTAAACTTTCTTTTGCAACACCGTTCACTAAAAATTTGTTTACCAATGTAAGCTATGACTACGTAGGAAAGAGAAAAATTGCTTATATCCTTTCTGGTAGCATTATCGTCATTGGCTTGGCGTTAGCTTTCATACAAGGTTTGAACTTTGGCGTAGATTTCAAAGGAGGTCGTACTTTCGTGGTAGAGTTTAACGAGAAAGTAGTTGCTTCCGATATTCGTACTGCTTTGATTGATGATTTTGAAAACAAGGGTACAGAGGTAAAAACTTATAGCTCTACTAACAAAGTAAAAGTTACTACAGCATACTTGATTGACGACGATTCTGATGAAGCCGATGCAAAAGTTTTAGCTGCTTTGGAAAATGGCTTGAAAGATTTTGCAAAATTAAATCCACAAGTACTGAGTTCTTCTAAAGTGGGAGCGACTGTAGCTTCTGACATCAGGGATTCTGCTTTTTGGGCAGTTTTAACTTCTTTATTAGCTATTTTTGCTTATATTGTGCTGCGTTTCCGCAAGTGGCAGTTTGGCTTGGGAGCAGTAGTAGCCCTATTCCATGACGTATTGATTACGATTGCTATGACAGCGATCGTGAGAAACTTAGGACTTTCCTATGAGGTCGACCAAGTATTCGTAGCGGCGATTTTAACTATCATTGGTTACTCTATCAATGATACAGTGGTAGTATTTGACCGCGTAAGAGAATACTTGAATAATCGTACTGAAAAAGCGACTATTGCCGAAACACTGAACGAAGCGGTAGGAAGTACCCTAAGCCGTACCTTTATGACTGCTTTCACTACCTTCATTGTAGTATTTATCCTGTTTATCTCAGGTGGCGAGGTACTCAGAGGCTTCTCTTTTGCTATGATTGTAGGTTTGATATTTGGTACTTACTCTTCTATCTTCATTGCTACGGCAACTTTGGCAGAAACAATTAGCGAAGCAGAATACAAGAAAATGGAAGAGGAAAAAGCAGTAAAACCTGCGGTAACAGCTAAAACAACTACTTCTAAAGGCAAAGTAGCAAAGGCATAATCAAATTTTGAAATTTTATCCGTTAAAACCTTGTGTAGTACTATTGTCTATGCAAGGTTTTTTATATTTTTAGAAAAATTGGCTCGTAAAAATATAAATAATTAAGACTTGAAAGGTAAAGTTATTCATATCAGTACTTTAGATGTAGGTGGAGCCGCGAGTGCCGCCATACGCCTTCATAAAGCCCTACTTAGCTTAGGTATAGATTCCCATTTTCTTACTTTAGGAAAAAGCAACCGCAATATTCCCAACAAGCATATTTACGAACCTTTGGTAGAGCCTATTTCTTTACTTAGAGTACTAAAAAAAAGCATCAAAGTAAAATTAGGCTTAGAAAGTCCACATGATATTTATCATCAGCAGCAAAGCATGCTCGGAGGAGAAGAAAAAGGCATGGGTTTTAGCTTTCCTAATACCTTAGATGATATTACCCAAAGTCCAATATATCAAGAAGCAGACCTTATTCATCTGCACTGGGTAGCAGGCTGGCTTGACTATCCTTCTTTCTTTTCTAAAAATCATTCCCTATTTGGCGATAAGCCTATTGTATGGACTTTGCATGACCTCAATCCTTTCAGTGGTGGCTTGCACTATGCGTGGGGAACTTCTATCTCTGAAGTACAAATGGGTCAGCAAATTCCCCATCCTTCTGATTCGCTACAAAAAACACACAACCGTAATCTGCAAATCAAGCTACAGAGCCTCCACCAAATAGAGCGCTTAAAAATTGTTAGCCCATCCCATTGGTTACAAAAACAGTCAGCAGAGAGTTTATTATTTTCCAAATATGAAAACTACTGTATTCATAACGGCTTAGATGTGCAGGTTTTTAAACCATATCCCTCAGAGTGGGCGAGAGGTATATTAGGCTTGGAGAATAAAAAAACTTTACTGTTTGTTGCAGATGGTATAGACAATGTTTACAAAGGCTTTCACATTTTATTTGAGGCATTAAAGTTAATCGAGGCGAAAACAGATTATCAATATCTCGTTTTAGGGAGAGATGAGAAAAATATACTAACTCACTTTCAAAAAGTCAAATACTTAGGATTTGTTCAGGACGAACTCCTCATGGCTTTGGCTTACAGCGCAGCAGATGTCTTTGTTTTGCCAAGTCTGACAGACAATTTCCCCAATACAATGATTGAAGCTATCTGTTGCGGTACTCCTGTCATTGCTTTCCCAACGGGGGGGATTCCTGAAGCTATCCAACATACAAAAAATGGAATTATTTGTGAAAAGTCAGATTATCAATTACTTGCTAATGAATTGATAAAATTTTATGAGGGAGAATATAGGTTTGATAGGGAAAAAATAGCACAAGAAAGTGCTAAAAAATTTAATGCAATAGCACAAGCTAAGCAATACCTGGATATTTATGATTCATTGTAAACAAGCAAAAACCCTAAGAATTTTCAACATTCTTAGGGTTTTGTTTAGCATTGAAAGTAAACTTATTACAAAAGTGCTTCTTTAAAAATGACTATTATACCCCCCTTCATTAAATCATTTACTGTCCCAGCACATAAGCAAAAATCAAAGGAGCCACAATAGTAGCATCTGACTCTATCACAAAAGAAGGAGAGGTCTTGTGTAGCTTGCCCCATGAAATTTTTTCATTGGGTACAGCACCAGAGTAAGAACCGTAGCTGGTGGTAGAGTCCGAAATTTGGCAGAAATATGCCCAAAAACTTACCTCTTCCATTTCTAAATCTTGTTTGAGCATAGGTACTACACAAATGGGGAAATCGCCCGCAATACCTCCGCCTATCTGGAAAAAGCCAATACCACTGGTATTTTTGTAAGTATCTAAGTACCATTGGGCTAAGTAGGTCATGTACTCTATTCCTGACTTCATCGTAGAAGGTTTCAAATCGCCAGTAAAGCAATAAGAAGCAAAAATATTTCCTAAAGTAGAATCTTCCCAGCCCGGAACGATGATAGGTAGATTTTTCTCACAAGCGGCAAGCAGCCAGCTATTTTCTGGAGGAATTTGATAGTATTGCTTTAAAACTCCACTATTCAAAAGTTGATAAAAGAACTCGTGAGGAAGGTATCTTTCTCCTTTAGCATCAGCTTCTTTCCAAATCTCCAAAATATGTTTTTCTATGCGTCTGATTGCCTCTCCCTCGGGGATACAGGTATCAGTTACTCTATTAAAGCCATTCTCCAACAAGTCCCACTCATCGTCAGGCGTTAAATCCCTGTAGCGAGGAATGCGTTTGTAGAAATCATGAGCTACTAAGTTAAAAACGTCTTCCTCTAAGTTAGCACCCGTACAACAGATAGCGTGAACTTTCCCTTGGCGAATCATCTCTGCCAAAGAAATACCCAACTCTGCCGTACTCATTGCCCCTGCTAAGGTCATGAACATCTTGCCTCCATTCTCGAGGTGAGTTTCGTATGCTTTTGCTGCATCAACCAAAGCTGCAGCATTGAAATGTAAATAATTTTTTTCTATAAATTGAGAAATTGCACCCTTTGCCATGATGTGATAAAAATTTATATTGTATGCAAAATGAATTTGGGCGCAAAATTAGATATAAAACAAACATTCGGGGAATAAATGTAAGTTTATTACTCGATAATTTTTATTATTTACTGACTTAGATTTTGGTATTAAATAAATTTTATAGATAACTTTCTATTTTTCAAAAATATTCCTAATTTTGCAAGCTAAATCAAGGAAGGTAAGTATTTGACTTTATAAAATATACTTGCTTTTTTATTGCAGACCAAGTTTTACTAAAAAAACAGTAAAGTTCTAATAGCTTTGAGTACAATCAGTTACTGGTTTATTCAGCATAGGGAATATTAGAGTTTTTCAAAATCAATCTTGTTTTAGTTCAAACAAAATTTTCAATAAAAATATAATATTTTATTAATCAAACTCGATTTGTGAATGCCAAATCCAGACTTTAAAGGAGGCAACAATAAAGGGGGCGGAGATAAGCCACCATTTAACAAGGATTTCAACAAAAATAAGTTTAGAAATCCAAATCAGGAAGATGACTCTCACCGCATTAACGAGCAAATTCGTGGTGTGCAGGAAGTTAGGTTAGTCGGAGAAAACATAGAAACAGGAATTTATCCTTTTAAGAAAGCATTAGAGTTAGCAAAAGAACAAGGATTGGACTTAGTAGAGATATCAGCCAAAGCCAATCCCCCTGTTTGCAAGATTATTGACTACTCGAAGTTTAAGTACGAGCAGAAAAAAAAGCAGAAAGAACTCAAAGCGAAAACACATCAAACAGTAGTTAAAGAAATTCGTTTCGGTCCTAACATAGATGAACACGATTTCGAGTTCAAGCTAAAACATGCTGAAAACTTTTTGAAAGAGGGCAACAAAGTAAAAGCCTATGTACAGTTTGTGGGGCGTACTATTGTTTTCAAAGAAAGAGGTGAGCTGATTTTGCTTAAGTTTGCTCAGGAATTAGAGGAAGTAGGTAAGGTCGACCAACTTCCTAAGTTAGAAGGAAAACGCATGATATTAATGCTTTCGCCTAAGTCGGCAGCTCCAAAGAAATAGCCTTCATTGCGGTTAGAAAATAACAGATGTTACACTCACAACTGATAGAGTGTAATGCTTTTAGCTGATAGCCCAATGAGTTATTTATATATTTCAAACATCAAAATTTATAGTTTTTAAAAATTATTACAATGCCTAAGTTAAAAACTAAATCAAGTGCAAAAAAACGTTTCCAACTGACTGCTTCAGGCAAAGTGAAAAGAAAGCACGCTTTCAAAAATCACATTTTGACTAAAAAGCACAAGGACAGAAAACGTCGTTTGGTTCACTCTACACTTGTTTCTGAGGTAGATACACCAAGAATCAAAGAAATGTTAGTCGCCTAAGCTACATTTCATCAAACAACCAAGGAATTGGCTTTTAAAGTACCTCAGGGAGAGGTCGCCATCACTAAAAAATTAAAAATTAAAAATTATGCCACGTTCGGTTAATTCAGTAGCATCAAGAGCAAGAAGAAAGAAAATCTTAAAATTGACAAAGGGCAACTTCTTAGCCAGAAGAAATGTATGGACAGTTGCCAAAAACACCCTTGAAAAAGGTCTATTACACGCTTATGTAGGGCGTAAGTTGAAAAAGAGAGAGTTCCGCGCCCTGTGGATTCAACGTATCAATGCCGCAGTTAGACAGCACGGCATGTCCTATTCTAAGTTTATGGGCAAAGTCATCAAGTCTGGTATCGGTTTGAATCGCAAGGTATTGGCTGACTTAGCCATGAACCACCCAGAAGCGTTCAAAGCAGTAGTAGATGCTGTAAAGTAAAATAGTACTAATTCATACTCCAAAGGCTAATTTCATTCAAAAGAAATTAGCCTTTTTTATTTTTCTCTTTAAATTTGTTTTCTTGATGATAGGCAAAGATAGTAGCTGACAGTACCACAGTGGTTTGAAAAGTCAGACCTATACTAATAAGGGATATTCAAAAGAAAAATAATTAAACTTTTTAAAACACCTGACGGGTATTTATATTTATTATATATTTATTAATGACTGATTTTGAAAAATATTTTGAGGCACTGCAAGCGCATCGAATTGATGAAATTACAGAACATTCTCATCGCACTCATCTCCAGCAGTTGTTGGAAGGCATAGCAGGAGAAAACATCAAAATCTTACACGAACCGAAGCGAGAAGGCAAGTTTGGTGCTCCAGATTTCAAAATTACGCACACAGAAAGCATCATTGGCTATGTAGAAAATAAAAAAATAGAGGAAAATTTAGATAAAATCCTTAAAACCGAACAGATAAAAAAATACCAATCGCTTTCAGATAATATTCTCATTACTAACTATATAGATTGGATTTGGTTAAAAGAGGGAAAAATACAAGCAAGAGAAACGCTCTGTTTCCTGACCGAAGTAACAGATAAACGCAAAAGACTTGACCCTATCAAAGTGAGTGCGGTAAGAGGGCTTATCAGTTCTTTTTTTTCGCAAGCCCCCAAAGAAATCAGCGATGCAAAAAAATTGGCGGAGGCTTTGGCGATACGTGCAAGAATACTGAAAGACTTTCTGCATGACGAGCTACAAAGGCAGGAAAACGAACGCATAGACGGCAGACTTTATCAACTCTACGAAACTTTCAAAGACTACATTTTCCAAGAACTTTCCATAGAGGAATTTGCGGATACTTTTGCTCAAAATTTGGCTTATGGCTTGTTCCTTGCCAAACTAAATGCTGATACTCAGGCAGTAAATCTATATAATGCAAAAAAATTTATTCCTACCTCTTTTGAACTGATTAGGGAACTTGTCAATTTCCTTGATGAGTTGGACAATGAAGAATACCGCCAAACGAAGTGGATTGTGGAGGAGGTCTTGACCATGATGAATCGCCTTGACCTGCGTGCTATCCAAGAAACGTTGTCTTTTACACAAAAAAGAAAAGATGCGGATAACATCACTATCAAAGACCCATACATTTATTTTTATGAGGACTTCTTAGCTGCTTACGACAAAAAACTGCGCGAAGCAAAAGGTGTATATTACACTCCTTCTCCTGTGGTGAATTTTATTGTTCGAGCCATTGACGATGTACTTGTCAATACTTTTCAAATACAGGAAGGTTTGGCAGACCGCAAGCAAGTTACCGTTTTGGATTTTGCCACAGGCACAGGTACATTTTTAATAGAAATATTGCAACAAATTTTTGAGAAGTTGCCCAAAGATTCGGGTAAAAAGGAACTGCTTATCAAAGAACATATCCTAAAAAATATTTTTGGCTTCGAGTACCTCATTGCTCCTTATACTATTGCTCACTTAAAACTTTCGCAATTCTTGAAAGACAATGGCTACGAACTGAAAAGCAAGGAAAGACTGCAAGTATATCTGACCAATACGCTTGAGCCTATCTCGAGCCAAATTAGAATCCCCTTTCTTCCTGCCCTGACAGAAGAAAGCCGAGAAGCACAACAAATCAAAGAAAAACCCATTTTAGTTATTACAGGGAATCCGCCGTATGCTTATCACTCCAAGAACAAGGGAAAATGGATTCTGCAAAAAATGCAAACGTATTATTTTGTTGATGGAGAAAAAATTAAGGAAAGAAATCCCAAAGGCTTACAAGATGATTATGTGAAGTTTATCCGTTTTGCACAAGATAAGATAGATGCAGTGGAGGAGGGAATAGTGGGGATAATTACTAACCATACTTTTTTGTTTAATCCAACTTTTTTGGGTATGAGGCAAAGCCTGATGAATACATTTAATCAGATGTATTTCATCAACTTACATGGGAATGCTAAGATGAAGGAAAAAACGCCTGAGGGAGGACGAGATGAAAACATTTTTGACATAGAACAAGGGGTAGCGATTTCTCTCTTTATCAAGAAAAAAGGTTTGCCTACCAAGTTTTTTTATACTGACTTTTATGGAACGCGAAAGGCAAAGTATGCACAATGTTTGAAAGAAAATATCAATGCTATACAGTGGCAAGAGTTTGTACCCGAATCACCACTCTATTTATTTCAAGAAATTAGTCCTACTCTAAAGAATGCTTACAATAAGTTTTGGAGCATAAATGATATTTTTCAAATAAAATCATCTGGCATAACCACACACAGAGATCATTTTGTGTATGCTTTTGACAAAACAGAACTAAAAAAGAGAATAGCTGATTTGAAAAATGCAGGTATCTCTAATGAAAAAATAGTGGAGAAATATCAATTAGAAAATTCTCCCACTTTCTCCCTGAACAAAAAAAGAGAAGATTTGAGGAAGTTGAAAGAGGAGGATATGTTTTATCAAGTCTGCCAATACAGACCTTTTGACAATAGGATTTTATTTTTTCACGAAATTCTGATTGATAGACCAAGAAAAGAAATCATGCTGAATATCCAAGACAGCAACATTGCACTTGTTTCTGGAAGGGCAGGGCGGGTAGTTGGTGGGAATGAGTGGAATTTAAGTTTTGTTACAGATAAGATTTCTGATACAAATTTGTTTTATCGAGGCGGAGCTGTGGTTTTCCCCCTATATATCTTGCGAAATGGCATTGAGAAAATATTTTTTGGAAATCAAGTGAGCGAGCCGCAGATAGAATACAGTGGAAAAAATGGTAATTATAGGAAAGAGGAGAATTTCACTGCCAATTTTAGAAAATACATAGACGAATATTATCAATGCTATTTTTCCCCCCAAGAAATTTTTGGCTACCTCTATGCAGTACTTTACAGCCCTTCGTATCGTCAGAGATATGCCGAATTGTTGAAAATAGACTTCCCCAAGATACCATTTACAGAAGATAAGCATATTTTCAAGCAACTTTCTGACTTAGGGAAACAGTTGATAGACTGTCATTTGCTCAAAAAGAAGCAACTTGGCTCACTTGGTGATTTTATAGGGCAGGGCAACAACATAGTGGAAAAAATAGATTATGTAGTGGAAAATCAAGTAGGGAGAATATACATCAATGAAAATCAGTATTTTAATAACGTTTCAGAGGAAGTTTTTAATTTTATCATTGGTGGCTACCCCGTTTTGAAAAAGTTACTCAAAGAGCGAAAGGATAGAAACATTCTCTTGGAAGTAGAGCAAATAGAACAGATTATCAAGGCTTTAGCTCATTCCATAGAACTAATGAAAGAAATAGACGGACTGACAAGCAGTTGGATATAAGCGGAAATTCATAAGTAATTTATTTTTAGTATTTTATACTCTTTTAAAGTATGGCAGATATTCGCCCTTTTCGCGCATGGCGATACAATGATTTTTTAATTCCTAACATCAACCAGCTAACAGCACCACTTTTTGATGTGGTTTCTGAAGCCCAAAGGCAAAAATTGTATCATCAACCTTACAACAGTATTCATCTTTCTGTCCCTTTGCTACAGAATGGAAAAAGTGCAGGTGAAGTAGCTTTGACAACATTAGAAAAATGGAAAAAAGAGGGTATCATTATACAAGATGAAAAGCCTGCTATCTATGTATATTACCAGTATTTTTCGTTGCCAGAGCATACAGAAACTCTTTGTCGCAAAGGTTTCATTTGTATGATACGAGTTTATGAATGGGAAGATAACATACTGCTCAGGCACGAGAATACTATTCCTCATGCTGTGAATGACCGTGTAGAACTTTTAGAAAGAACCCAACTGCATACCAGCCCGACTCATGGCATCTATACTGACCAACAGCATCTCTTAGAAAAATACATGGACAAGGCTATGGAAAATCCAATTTGTCAAACTGAAGATTATCAAGGAGTTAGAGATGTATTAGCCAGAATAGAAAATGAACAGACTATTCAAATCTTTATGAATCATTTGAAAAACAAACAAATTATTTTGGCAGACGGTCATCACCGATACGAAAGTTCCCTACTGCTTAAGCACAAGCAAATGAAAAAAAATTCTTTAGCTACAGGCGAAGAGGGTTATCATTTTCACTTAATTTTCCTTACCAATAGCGAGTCCGATGATTTGAAAGTTTTGCCTACCCACCGACTGCTTAAAAATTTTGCTAATTTTGACAAAAGCACGTTCTTAGAAAACTTAGCTAAATATTTTACCGTTAAATCTGTCGACAGGGTATTTGATTTGAACGAGATAATTAGTGGGAAAAGATGGACTTTTGGAGTAATATTCAAAGACAGTGCTTTTAAAATTACTTTACATGAGAGCAGTTTGAAAGAAATTTCATGGGATTTTCCAGAGATTATCAAAGAGTTAGACCTTACAGTGCTTCATTATTTCATTTTTCAAAAAGCCTTAGGTATTGAAGGAAAAATGCAAAGAAGTAGCCCTTATATCTATTATGAACGCAATTTTACAGAGTGTGTAACAGAAGTATTGCAGGGCAAAGCACAGGCTGCCTTCATCGTCAATCCTGTTAGCATTACTCAAATCAAACAAGTTTGCCAAAGTGGTTATACTCTGCCTCAAAAATCAACGTATTTTTACCCTAAAGTCATCAGTGGTTTTGTTTTTGGAAGCATCGAAGGAATGATATAAAAGTTTTGGCTTTAAAACATGAAGTTTGAACTTAATTTAACTAAGTTTAAATTTTAGAAATAAATTTTGTATATTAGCACATAAATTTTTTGAGAAAGCTACTAACATGAAACGCACTCAGTATTTACTTTTATGTCTTGCTTTGATATGGTCTTGTATTCCTATTGTGGACAAAATTGCGCCTACTATTCAGGATGTAAATAACCTGCGTCTTGTTTACCACATACAAGATACTATTCAGATATTCTTAACTTATCGGGACAATAGTCGCTTAGACTCTGTTACTGTCAGCATCAATCGGCAAGTACCTCCCGCAAATAACCCATGGAGATACTTTAGCCGCCGTTCTATCAAAGGTAGGCGTTATGAAGATACCTTGAAAATTCCTATTCCTAAAGATGCTCCTTTAGGAATTTACAACCTATCTGTGAGATTACAAGACTTTTCAAAATTACAATCTGTCCCCAAAGATACTATTTTTGAACTACTTGGTGATAATCGTCCTCCAAGAATCAATAACTTATTAGTTATAAGCACAGGGGTAGGGGTAGCTCCAGAAAGAGATATTACTGGTAATTTTATTACTTGTCGTTCGTCTATTATCCAATTAGCAGGTCTGATTACTGACAATATCCGTATTAGGGAAGTCAGAGTTTCTTTGAACGATGGAGCGGCTAATTTGCTCAATACAGCAAGAGTAGTCAATAGCGACACGGTAAGACTTGTAGGACTTTTCGACCGCGACATACGAATCCCAAGTAACATTCCAGATGGAAGAATACTGAGGCTGACCGTTACTGCCTTAGACGGAGAGGGGAACTCTGCCTCCCAAAGTTTCAATTTCATTATTAACTGTGATGACCAAGCCCCTTCGCTGAATATTACCAGAACCAGTCCTCAAATTAATGCCAACCGAGAAGTAAACCTAATAGAAGGAAGTAATTTTAGAATTTTAGAAGGCACGGCTACTGACAACAGAGGGTTAGGAACACTGACAGTTACTTTTAATGAAGTAAATCAACCCCGAAGAGTAGTTTTTGAAAGAAATCTCAATGGTGCAACGAATGTAAACTTGGCAGAACTCTTCGCAAGTGCCAATCCAAATCTTTTCCAACCACCAGCTAATGCTCCAGCAGGGTCTATTTACGAGTTAATTATCTCAGTGAGAGATATTGCAGGCAACCTTGCTACTCCTATCCGCATACTAATTACCGTCATCAGAGATGAGCCTCCTGTAATCTTTATTGCTAACGTATATGTAGATGGTAAAGAACTTGTGCTTAGTCCTACATCAGCTAATATAGTGGGGAGAGGGCAGACGGTGCAGATAGAAGGAAAAATAGAAGATGATAGTGGGTTGGAGTATATCCAAATTCTCTGGGGACCGCCGGGGCAGGAAGCTACTATAGTCAATCTCAAAGGAGAAGATATTACTTTGCCTTTTGACTTTGCTAATCCTAATAGTGTCAATCGTTTTAGGGTACCTGATAGCCGAGTAGTAGATACTCATAATCTCATCATTAAAGTAAAAGATTTGAAAAACCCAGAAGTAGTACGTCAGATTACATTCTTGATAAGATAATGAAAAAGATAGTGGTAGCCTCTCAAAATCCAGCGAAAATCAGAGCAGTAAGGGAAGGATTTGAACAGATGAAAATAGATGATGTATTTGAAATTATTGGGATAAACGTTCCTTCTATGGTGAGCGACCAGCCTTTTTCAGATATAGAAACTTACCAAGGGGCATTGAACAGAGTGAAAAATGCACAAAAAAAAGTGGAAAACTCCGATTTTTGGGTAGGTATTGAAGGAGGAATAGAGAAAAAAGATAATGAAATGTATGCTTTTGCTTGGATAATTATTCTTTCTAAAGATAAAAAAGGAGAATCTCGCACAGCCTCCTTCCAACTTCCCCACCAAGTAGTCACCCTTGTCCAACAAGGCAAAGAACTTGGCGAAGCAGATGATATTGTTTTTGGTAAAGTCAATTCTAAGCATCACTTAGGTTCAGTAGGGATTCTGACTCACGGTGAAATAGACCGCGCTGGATTATATGCTCCTGCGGTCTGCTTTGCTTTAATTCCTTTCGTTAATCCCTTATTGTATTAGTAAAACTTAATAGCATTAATGACAATCAGAGAAATCGTACAGTATTTAGAACAGACAGCTCCCGTGTCCTATCAAGAAAGCTATGATAACTCAGGACTAATCATAGGGAATCTAAGCCAAGAAATTACAGGCGTATTATTGACTTTGGATTGTATAAAAAGTATTGTAGATGAAGCCATCTCTAAAAAATGCAATTTTATCATAGCCCATCACCCTATTATTTTTAGTGGCTTAAAAAAATTGATAGGTAAAAATTATGTAGAACGCACAGTGATTGAGGCAATTAAAAATGATATTGCTATTTATGCCATTCATACCAATTTAGACAATGTGCTAAACGGAGTAAATGCCAAAATAGCTCAGAAAATAGGATTAACTCACACCAAAGTTCTTCTTCCTAAAAAAAACTTGCTTAAAAAACTGACTACCTTTGTTCCTGTAAATGATGCAGACAAAGTGTTAAATGCGCTTTCTGCTGCTGGAGCAGGTAATATAGGTAATTACTCAAATTGCAGTTTTACCGTTGTGGGCGAGGGTACATTCCAACCTAATGAAAAAGCCTCGCCCCACATAGGCGAAGCTGGTAAACTTGAAAAAGTGCAAGAAATGAGAATAGAAGTTATCTTACCCGCTCATCTGGAAAGTCAAGTATTAAATGCTATGCGAAAGGCACACCCTTACGAAGAAGTAGCTTATTATCTTCACCTTTTGGAAAATGAAAATCAGGAAGTGGGTAGTGGAATGATAGGCAATCTGCCAGAATCTATGAGTGAGCAAGAATTTTTGAAGTACTTGAAAGAAAAAATGCAGCTCACTTGCATCAGACACACCCAACTTTTAGGCAAAAAAGTAAAAAAAATAGCAGTCTGTGGAGGTGCAGGAGGTTTTTTGCTTCGCAATGCCATTGCCTCTGGGGCAGATTTTTTTATTACTTCTGATTACAAATACCACGAATTTTTTGATGCAGACGGGCAAATCGTTATTGCAGACATAGGGCATTATGAAAGTGAACAGTTTACCAAAGAACTTTTAGCTGAACTATTGGCTAAGAAGTTTGAGAATCTAACTTTGTATGTTTCAGAAACCAATACCAATCCAATAACCTACTTTACAGAAACTTAGACCTATAAGATTTGTAAAACCTCATAGGTCTGGACAGAGAGAATTAATTTTGCTTTACAAACTGTATGTTAAGCAAAATCTTTACCTCATCACTTACTACTACTCCACCTGCTTCGGTAACTGCTGACCACATCAAACCAAACTCTTTGCGATTGATTTTTCCTACTGCTTCAAATCCAGCCTTTGTTTGACCGTAAGGGTCAGTAGCTACTCCTCCTAACTCTACGTCTAATACAACAGGCTTCGTAATATTACGTATGGTCAAATCTCCTTTTAGTATGTATTTACCGTTGCTTTTTTCTAAAGAAGAAGACTTGAAAGTCATTTGAGGGAATTTCTCAGCATTAAAAAAGTCATCAGACTTTAAGTGTGCATCACGTTGTTCATTGTTAGTATCTATGCTATCAATATCCGCAGAAAAAGAAATCTTAGCATCTGTAAAATCTTCTTTCTCCGCTTCTAATTCCGCAGAAAACTTATTAAAAGTTCCTGTAACGGTTGAGATAACCAAGTGCTTTACTTTAAACTGTACTTCCGAGTGATTTGTATCTACTGTCCACTTTGCCATAATTTTAAAAATTTATTGTTTTAACGATTAATGTTTTTACATATATCACGACGCAAAGTTATAAATAAATGTCAAAACAACAAATGTTATAACATTTATTTTTTGTTAAATTTATGTAAATATTTTTGATTTTATATTTTTCAAATGGATTTAGTGATAAGTAATCAGACAAATTGAATATATAATATTTTGTTTTACAAGCACTTAGGTCTGAATAAATATAGTTTTATAACTGCCCCATCCCAACCCTTCTCTCTTGGGAAGGGAGTCAAAATATTGATACTCACAAAGTCTTCCCCCACAAGGGAAAGATTTAGATAGAGGCAAAGGAACATTTTAATTTGTTGAATTACTTATCTAAAATAATTAATTAGTCATATCTATCGTTTTTTTTTAAAAAAACACTTCTTTGCGTATTTTTGCAAGCAATAGCTTAAAACCAATCTGAAATAAAATGATTTATGTTTCATTCCAGATTTCAAATTAATAGATTATAGATTAAAAATAAAACAATGCAAAATCTAAGTGAGCCAGAAATTCAGCGCAGACAAAAGAGAGAGGAACTAATGAAATTGGGCATTGACCCTTATCCTGCTGAACTGTACGAGGTAAACGTAACTGCCAGAGATATTCTCCAAAATTATGAGAGGCGAAAAATAGACTACAAAAACGTATCTATTGCAGGGCGATTGATGGGTTTTCGCATCATGGGTAACGCTTCTTTTGCAGAGTTGCAAGATGCGACAGGGCGTATCCAACTCTACTTTCGTAGAGATGACCTTTGCCCAACTGAAGACAAAACACTCTACAATACCGTTTTCAAGAAGCTCTTGGACATTGGAGATATTATCGGGGCAAAAGGTTTTGTTTTTACTACTCAAACAGGAGAAATTACTATTCATGTAACTGAATTTAAGCTACTTACTAAGTCGTTAAAACCCTTGCCCATAGTAAAGACTGATGAGCAGGGTAATGTATATGATGCTGTTACTGATGTAGAGTTTCGCTATCGCCAACGCTATGCTGACTTGATTATTAACCCACAGACCAAAGATATTTTTATCAAGCGGGCAAAAATTATTTCTACCATGAGGAAAATATTTGACGAAAAAGGCTGGCTCGAGGTAGAAACTCCCATTTTGCAACCTATTCATGGAGGGGCGGCGGCGCGTCCTTTCAAAACGCACCACAATACCTTGGATATGCCTTTGTATATGCGTATTGCTAATGAGCTGTATTTGAAGCGATTAATTGTAGGTGGTTTTGATGGAGTCTATGAATTTGGCAAGATGTTCCGCAACGAAGGCATGGATAGAACACACAACCCTGAGTTTACTGCTTTGGAGTTTTATGTGGCGTACAAGGATTACCATTGGATGATGGGCATTACAGAGGAAATTTTTGAAAAAGTAGCTTTAGCAGTACACGGAACTACGGAGATAAAAGTAGGAGAAAACATCATTAATTTCCATGCGCCTTTTGCCAAACTTTCTATCACAGAGGCAATCGCCAAATATACAGGAGTGGACATAGAGAACTATGATGAAACAGCCTTGCGCCAACTTTGTAGAGAATGGAAAATAGAAGTAGATGAAACGATGGGTAAGGGCAAACTCATAGACGAAATTTTTGGAGAAAAAGTAGAAGCAAACTTGATTCAGCCTACTTTTATCATAGATTATCCTGTGGAAATGTCGCCTCTGACGAAAAAACACAGAAGCAAAGCAGGTTTTGTAGAACGCTTTGAGCTTTTTGTGAATGGAAAAGAAGTAGCCAATGCTTATTCGGAATTAAATGACCCCATAGACCAAAGAGAACGCTTTGAGGAGCAACTCAAATTGGCAGAAAGGGGGGACGAGGAGGCGATGGCAATGGACGAGGATTTCTTGCGTGCTTTGGAGTACGGTATGCCGCCCACTGCGGGTATTGGCATAGGAATAGACCGCCTGACAATGCTCATGACTAACAATTCGTCTATCCAAGAAGTGCTTTTCTTCCCTCAAATGAAACCTGAACAAAAGGTGAAATTGGCTGAGGTACAGGACTATGTAAACATAGGTGTACCAGAGGAAATAATCCCTATTATTCAAAAATTAGGCTTTTTAACCATAGAGGACTTGAAAAAAGCTAACGCCAACAAACTATTCAATGACTTAGGTGGCATGAGAAAGAAAATGAAGTTAGAAGTAAAGCTACCAAGCAAAGAAGAGGTAGAAAAGTGGGTGAGTTAAGTTGTTTTTACGTATTAATAAAAAAATGAATAGCCAATGGAGTTTCTCACTCTCAAAGAAGCCGCAGAGTTTGCAAGCCGATATATCAGCAAAAATGTAACTACTTCCAACATTTCCTACTTGGTAAATTATGGCAGAATACCCAAAGCAGGAAATAATGGAACAGTTCTGATTGACAAACAAGAACTTATTAAATATTACGAAGGCTATTACGGAAGTCGTGAGTTGGATTGGAAAGATAAATTGGGCAGTGATTTGAATTGGGCTTTGAGTTTTGAACACCTGAAAGAAGCCGAAACTACCAAACACGTACACCGCTTGCACCCTTACAAAGGCAAGTATATTCCGCAGTTAGTAGAATACTTTTTAGACGACCATACAGACGAATTTAAAACCCAAACTTTTTTCAAAAAAGGCGATATTGTGCTTGACCCCTTTTGTGGCAGTGGTACAACCTTGGTACAAGCTAATGAGTTGGGCATACACGCCATTGGTGTAGATGTTTCGGCTTTTAATGCTTTGATAGGCAACGTAAAAGTTTCAAAAGTGGATTTGGCAAACCTTTATCAAGAAATAGAACAAATAAGCAAAAATCTAAAAAAATTTGTAGCCAATTCGCCACACCTTGCCTTTGAAAAAGAACTTTCCGACTTTTTAACGGAATACGATAAAAAATATTTCCCCTCACCCGAATTTAAGATTAAGGTAAGAAAAAAAGAAATTGATGAAAAAGCCTACACCGAAATACACGAAAAGGTTATGTTGGAAAAATTTAATGAGTTAGTAGGCAAATATCAAATAAAGATTAAGCAAGACCAACAGCATACTTTTTTAGGCAAGTGGTATTTGCAAACGGTTCGTAACGAAATTGATTTTGTATTTGAACAAATCAAAAACGTACAAAACCCACATACCAAAAAAGTGCTTACCGTGATTTTGAGCCGTACTATTCGCAGTTGCAGGGCAACCACTCACGCAGATTTGGCGACTTTGGTAGAACCCGTAACTACTACTTACTACTGTGCCAAGCACGGAAAAATTTGCAAACCTTTGTTTTCAATAGTTTCTTGGTGGGAAAGGTATTGCAAAGACACTATTCAACGATTTGCAGAATTTTTAAAATTGCGGACTAATACGTTTCAATATTGCCTAAATGGTAATTCGGAAACAATAGACATTTTTGCAGAATTAGAAAACAAATTTCCTGCATTTTACGAATTAGCCCAAAAACAAAAAATAAAAGGTATTTTTTCAAGTCCGCCGTATGTCGGTTTAATTGACTACCACGAACAGCACGCCTACGCCTATGATTTGTTTGGTTTTGAAAGAAAAGACGAGCAAGAGATAGGCTCTATGGCAAAAAAACAAACGAAACAAGCCCAACAAGATTACGCAAAAGGCATTGCCAACGTGCTAAATAACTGCAAAAGATTTTTGGCTGATGATTACGATATTTTTTTAGTGGCAAACGATAAAAATAATCTATATCCACAAATTGCAGAAATGGCAGGTATGCAAATTGTCAATCAATACAAACGTCCTGTTCTGAACAGAACAGAAAAAGATAAAGGAGCGTATTCGGAAATTATTTTTCATTTGAAAGCAAAATGAAATTATGGCACTTAGTAATCTAACAAAACAACAAATTGCTACACAAGTCATCAGAACTTTATATAGTCAGTTTGAGAAATTTCCTGAAGATGTTAGTAGCAACCGAAATGCTCCATTTCACGAGGCATTTGTAAATGCTTTTTCGGACAAATTAGATGGCAAAGTGTCATCTATTCCTACGCTTATTAGTTTGAGCAGTTGGTTACACGGCTTAAACACAAGTTTGGGGCAATCATTCTTTGAAAACACCGCTCAAATTCTTTGTGGAGGCGAAAAAAAAGAATTTACTACTGGTAAAAGAAATAATTTGCACATTGAACAAAGCCAAAAAGATGCTATTTCACAAATCATCACTGATTTAAGCAATGGCAATCAAAATCCATCTTTGCTAAGAGAAAATTACTTAATTTTTCAGAAACCAATTATTAGCAATTTAGTAGAAGGCACAGACTTTACGGCTGATGTGTTTTTTGAAAATAATATAGAGATAGTGTGCATAGAAATAAAAACAGTAAAGCCTAACAAAGGTGTTTTCAAAGTAGAAAAGCAAAAAATTTTAGAGGCAAAAGCTGCATTGAAACTTAAATATCCAAGCAAAGCCATAAAATACTTTTTAGCATTTCCCTTCGACCCTTTGAGTGATACGCCTTGTGGATACGACAAAAAACGTTTTATGGAATACAGTGTGGGTTTTACCAAATATTTTGACGAGGCAGAGATTTTATTGTCAGGCGAATTTTGGGATTTTCTTTCAGGAGTTACAGGCACTATGGAAGTAATCTTAGAAATCATCAATACGATTGCTTCCCCCAATTTTATGAAGGAATATGACTTTTTAAGTGAGCCTCAAAATAGAGTTACCCAAAGGCAAAACTACTTGATTTTGTTAGAAAAATGGTATTTATTTGAAGAATACAATTTTCTCAGTCAAGAGGGGCAACTCAAAGCAAAATTGACAAATAAAAAATTGCAAAATCTATACAATCAGGCTTGTTTTAAAGATGGGGAATATAAATGGCAAAGAGTACAAAGCTTATTGACGTTATTATAGATAAAAAATGCATTGGGAATGAATAAATTGCAATTCATCTGATAACACGTGAAAAGAGGAATATCAGTTATTCATGCTGTTATCACATGAATTACAAAGAAGAAAAAAACATAATTTACTTAACCAATAAACAAAATGTTAGATAAAAACGGTATTGCAAAGCGAATAGCCAAAGAAGTCAAAGACGGCTATTATGTGAATTTAGGTATAGGTATTCCTACCTTAGTGGCTAACTATATTCCTGAGGGCATGAATGTAGTGTTACAATCAGAGAATGGGTTGCTCGGTATGGGACCTTTCCCTACGGAGGAGGAGGTAGATGCTGACCTCATCAATGCGGGCAAGCAGACAATTACCATGACGAAGGGAGCAAGTCTTTTTAGTTCGGCAGACAGTTTTGCCATGATTCGCGGTGGACACATAGACCTCACTATTTTGGGAGCGATGGAAGTATCTGAAAATGGGGACATTGCCAATTGGAAGATTCCCAATAAAATGGTCAAAGGCATGGGTGGGGCAATGGACTTGGTTGCTTCTGCTAAAAATATTATCGTGGCTATGCAACACAAAAGCAAAGATGGGCAGTCCAAACTCTTGAAAAAATGTACCTTGCCTATTACAGGCTTGAACTGTGTAAAAAAAATAGTAACAGACATGGCAGTTTTGGACGTACTGCCCGAAGGAGGTTTTAAACTCTTGGAAAGAGCCAAAGGCGTTTCCGTAGAAGAAATCATTGCTTCTACCGAAGGGAAACTCATCGTAAAAGGCGAAATTCCAGAGATAGAGATATGAGATTACCTATTCTTTCACTATTTTCTTAATCAAACTGTTCTTTTCTGTTTGGATTTCTACCCAGTATATTCCCGTAGCTTGTCCTTTAAGGTTGATTTTGAGTTCTTTGGGCGAAATCATGCTGTATGAATTGCTCATGCTTCGCCCAAGAGCATCATAGATTTTGATGCTAAGGATTTTTTCTTTTTTAGATTGCAGGTAAAAAATCTCTTGCGAAGGATTAGGAAAGAGTACCATGCTATTTTGCAAATCCGTTTCCTCTATACCTGTAATGGTAATGCTCTCATTTCTGGAAATACTGACACAACCTTGTCTATCAGTTACTCTTACAAAGTAAGTACCTGATTCTTTGGCAATAATACTTTTGCTAATTTCATTGGGCAATAAGTTGCCATTTAAAAACCACTCGAAACTGTTTAGAAGTCTATCAGAAATTGCTTCTAATACATCTCCATTTTTGCTGATATTGACGACGTACTCAGGGGAAACGGTAACTATCACTTCATCAGAGGTATAGGTACATCCGTCAGGACTAATGCTTTGCACCCTGTATCTTCCTTCATCTTTGACGGCAAGGCTTGCTTGGTTGGCATTGCCAATTTTAATGCCGTTGAGTAACCATTGGAAAGTTACATTAGCCTCAGTGGTAGAAGCCAAAAGCCGAGTATTAATAGATTCCCTTCCACAAAATAGGGTTGCTCCTTCTATTTGTATTTTGGGCTTGTTGCCTGCGTTTAAAGCACTGCAATCTGCTAATAATACATAGTTTTCACTTTGTAGAATCAAATCAGGCACTAAGTTATTGCGGACTTGTACTGTGTAAATCCCTGCATCAGTTGCTCTTATGCCTTGAATAGAAAAATTGACATTGACCGCATTGGCTATAGAATTATCGTTTTTAAACCATTGATAGCGATTAGCTGTACCAGAGGTTTGTAGAGTGAAAATAACATTTTGACCTATCTGTGTCAAAATTTCCTGAAATGTGCCTATTTTGCCTTGTGGAGCATAGGCAATCTTAATAGGCTTGCTTGTCCACCATATACGCAAGGGTTCTAAACTGCCAAACTCGAGCAGATTATTATAAATACTGAATTGGCGAAGTGCGTCTAAGTTCAGTAAATCCACAGAAAGTGTCTTAATAAAGTTATTATGAGCAAGCAAGATTTCTAAGGCTTTTAAGCTACTGATTCCCAAAGGCATTGCACTTAATTCATTATTGGAAATATCCAAAAATTTTAATTTCTGTAAATTAGCAAACCCATTTGGTAAACTTTTTAAATTATTGTTTTGCAAGTTCAGGATTTCCAAGTTTGTCAAATTGTTTATCTCCTCAGGTAGTTCTGTGAGTTCATTGTCATTTAAAAATAAGTTTTTCAGATTTGTTAAATTACCTATTCCTTTCTCTATTTTATTTAACTTGTTGTAAGAGAGCCACAAAGTAACTAAACTTTTGATATTAAAAATATTGGGATTGAGCGTACCTTCTAATTGATTGCTGCTCAAGTCCAAGTATTCTAACTCAGTAAGCAAAGCCAAAGAAGGAGGCAACAAGCCCGAAATCTGGTTTTGGGAAAGATTCAAAATTCTAAGTTTAGATATGATGTTATTTCCTACTACAAAAACGTCAGGGATACTACCTTTCAAGTTATTGTTTATCAAGTTAATACCCACAACATTCCCTTTTTCAAATACTAATCCTTCCCAAGTAGCTACTTGCTTGGTAAAATCCCATTTTTTTGTCCAATTTTCTATCCCTAAACCTTGTGCAAATTTCACTAAAATTAAAGAGTCGGTAGGATTGACCGCTAAGGGACGTACTGTAAGATTGACAGTTCCACGCCTAAGCGTTAGTAGAGGGGCTTGAGGGTTAGTTATCAAGCAAGTATATGCTCCTTCTGCTTCTAAACCAATTTTAGAAAGTCGCAAATACGAGGTGCTTGCTGTGGGGTTGTTGCCAATAGGTACACCGTCTTTGTACCATTGGTAGCGATTGTTTGCCCCTTCTATTTTACTATCAAAATTTACATTGCTTCTTTCAAGTGCAGTTGTGTCTTTAGTTTCCAATACATCAAACTGGGGAGAATAATTAACGGCAAAAAAGACCCCAAGAGAGAAGAAACGCTCAAAAGATGTAAACTGATAAAAATTGTCTTGAATGAGTAAGAGTGTTAAAAATTTGAGTTTCAAAATGCTTTCAGGAATCCTACCTTTCAAATTTAACCTACTCAAATTGAGTACGGTAACTCTCCCGCCTTTGACGGTAACTCTCTCCCATTTGCTCAAAGGTTTGCTTGGGTCCCAAGGTATGCCTGTTACTTCTCTATACACCTCTGCCAGAGCCAAAGAGTCGTCTGGGTGCAAGCCATAAACTACCTTGATTTTCACTTTTTGGGTAAAAATACTTGTGCATTTACTTGTTGTATTTTGTGCGATGATTTCATAAGTAGCATCTCTGTCAAGTACTTCGGTAGTAAGAGTAAGTGTTCCGCCAGACGAAACGATAGGTTCTTTGATTAAAAGTTGAGAGCTTACATTTCTTAATTGATAGCTTATATTAGGCTGTGAGTTGATAATACCTATACTTGCTGAGGTATTAGGAGAAATCTCAGGCAAATTGATAGAAAGTGAAAGCGTATTGTCGGGCAAAGGCAATTTTTCTAATACACCTGAAAAGCTAAAAGGCGGAGAAACACAACTTAGCAAAGGTAGAGAAATCCTCACTGCATTTCCAACAGCAATACCTCCTTCCAAACCGTCAATGATGATTTGGTTATTGGCATTGATGGGGACAAGCGCGAAGTCAAAAGTACCATCATTATTTATATCTACATTGGCGGCTTGTCCTGCACTGCCTGCAGAAACTGCAATAATGATTTTGCCATCAGGTTTGTCGCAACGTGTGGGGTTCACCAAAGTAACACTTTGAATATCAGGAGGAATGTAAATACCCGTAGTAGGTAAATTGAAAGTAGTCAAGAAGTAATCGGAGGTACAGCCAGAAGTGTGCGTAATAGTAGGGTCATCAACCAAGGTGCCGGGCGGCACTTCTAAGGTCATGATGCCACTTGTCATTGTGCCAGAGGTGGTAAATCCTCCACCTAAGTCCACAGAATAAGTGCCGTCAGGTGCATTGGAGGCAGTGAAACGGACAAAAGCCCTTAAACCTGTACAAGTGGCATAGCTTACATCGGTTACTGAAGTAATGACAGGTTTGCAGTTACCTACTGCTTGAGAAAATTCAGAGGTATTATTAGTGGCTAAGTTAGTAGCTGTAACAGTAATCAAACTTCCCAAAGGTGCAGTAATAGGCACATCAAAATTAGGGCTTGTGAAATTATTGCCTGTAACTGTAACATTGGTAAAACCTAAGTAGTTTTGCCCTTCGCCGTAGCCACTTGGGTCTGCGACAGTATTAGAGAAAAATTCTAAGCGATAGTTGCCGTCTGTGGTATTTAAGCCAAAATTTATAAATCGCAGATTGCTTCCTATGGGGAAAACTTCAACAAAAGTGGGGAAGTTTTGCAAATCGTTTTCCCCTACGTCTAAGTCGTTGGTATCGTTAAAAGTTACGCCATCTGCCCCAAGGTCTATGCCTAACTGTCCATTGTTAAAAATACGATTGCCTAAAATAGGGTTATTGGCACTTCCTGCTCCCGTAATCGCTACTCCATAACCACTTGGGTCAGTGCTATTGGCTAAAATATTTCCTGCCCCTGCTACAGTTCCCCCTATGGTGTTGTTGCTTGCGCCTCCATCTATTCTGACCGCTCCTAAGCTATTTCCCAAGGCGGTTGTCCCATTGGCAGCAATACCAATATAGTTGCCTTGTATGCTATTTCCATTTGCATTTGTTCCTTGCAGTAAAATACCATTAAAAAAGTTGGAAGAAATCACATTTCTTGCACTTGCCAACGTTCCTCCAATCAGGTTATTCGGACTATCTATGTATATCCCTCCTGCTTGGTTGGCGATACCTGCCGAGCCACTGCTATTTGTACCGATATAGTTGCCTTGTATGATGTTATTACTTGCACCAGAAACAAGACGAATCCCAAAATTAAAATTCCCTGAAATAATATTTCTTGCGCCCGCAGTATTGCCTCCTATGATGTTATTGCTTGCAGTTGTGCCTTCAATGTATATGCCTGCCCCTCCATTAGCAAGAGCAGCAGTCCCACTTGCATTTGTGCCTATTAAATTTCCTTGAATGATATTGTTATTGAGTGGGAAAGAACCTCTAATAAGTATGCCAGAAGAACCATTCCCAGAAATTAGGTTTCCTGCCCCTACACTTGTTCCTCCTATTGTATTGCTATTAGCATCATATAAATCAATTCCCAAACCATTAGGCAGACTTGCTGTTCCGTTTCTATTCGTTCCAATATAATTGCCTTGAATGATGCTTCCTGATACTCCAGCACCAACAAGACAGACGACTGCTCCACCATTCCCAGAAATTAGGTTGCGAAACTCAGGAGCAAACCCGCCTACAATAGTATTGTTACCCAGTGCCATTCCGTAGCTATTGGGCTTGCTGGCTAAACCGCTTACATCTGTGCCAATAAAACAGCCTTGCACCGCACAATTTGGACTATTGAATATGATACCATAGCCGTTTGCTAAATTATTAATTACTAAGCCTTTGATAACACTATTAGGTGCATTTAAAGCAAAACCAAAGAAAGCACTTGAATTTGAGAAGTCCACTTCTATTCTCAACTTTGCATTATTTCCTACTGCCAAATTATTAGAAGTAGAACCTACTTGTGAGTAACCGTCAATTACTACTTGGTCGGTGAGAGTAGGCAAGGGAGAGATAGGTTTAATAGAAAAATAATCTCCACTGACTACATAGCCCGCATCAGTATTAGGAATGTCGAACTTGATAGTATCTAAACCTACATTGAAGTTGGCAAACTCCATAGCATTTCGCAAAGAGCCAGCCCCAGAATCATTGGTGTTAGTAACGATATTTTGTGGTGTGTTAGTATTGACGTGCTGAATTTGTGCGGCAAACTCTGAGGTATTGTTAGTAGAAAGATTGGTTGCAGTAGCAGTGATATAGTAGCCATTAGGGACAATTTTGTTGGGAATAGTAATATCAAAAATAGTATCTCCATTGGCATCGGTAGAAAAAGTAGCTGTTCCTAAATAAATTTTGCCTTGCCTTTCATTTACAGGGTTAGCAAAAAACTCCACCGCAAAAGTAGAAGAAGGTGTACTATTGAAAGTGCCTTGAATTTGAGTGTCGAAAGTGCCTATAGGGGCGAAAGAAGCAGAGAGGTTTGGATAGTTTTGTAGGGCATTTGCTCCTGTATCGGTGTCTTGGGGGTCGTTAGGGGTAATGCCGTCTGCACTATCTCCAGCTAAGTCTATTCCAGAGTTTTGGTTAGCAAAAATACTGTTTTGAGCAATGAGATTTCCTGAAAAAACGCTAAGTGCATTTCTTTTAGAAAGATTAATCCCATCGCCTAAGTTGTAAGCAATCACGTTTCCTTCATTAGGAGCGATACCCCCAATGCTATTATTGACAATAGTATTGGCAAGGTTAAAATCACTAATGCTTATACCATTTCCATTATTGGGTAAAGCCAGATTCCCTGAAACATCAGTGCCTATGTAATTTCCTTTGATTGCATTATTGCTGGAGTTTCCACTACTTAGGGCTATAATGCTTATACCTGCTGATTGATTCCCAGAAATAATATTTCGTTCATTGATGGTACTTCCGCCAATGATATTGTTACTGCTATTAGAAATAAAAATGCCTTCTAAAGCATTTCCTAAGGTAGATGTGCCTGTAGCAACCGTTCCGATGTAGTTCCCTTTAACTTGGGTAGCAGAAGTTTGGTTAATAAAGATTCCTCTTTGTGTATTCCCAGAAATTACATTTCCTGCCGCAGCCACTGTTCCGCCAATGGTATTATTAGTTCCCGCTCCATTCAAAAGTATTCCATTGAAACCGTTAGCAAGAGCATTACTTCCTGTAGCATCTGTACCTATATAATTACCTGCGATTTGATTGTTAGAAGTACTTATACTGCTGATACTAATGCCATTCTGTGTATTTCCTGAAATAATATTCCTTGCGCTTGCTACTGTTCCACCAATGAGGTTATTACTTGCTCCATTTTCTATCAAAATACCTGATGAATTGGGGATTGCAGCTGTACCGACTACATTAGTACCAATGTAGTTGCCCTGAATAGTATTATCATTGGAAGTAAATATGCGAATACCGCAGATACTACTCCCTGAAATGATGTTTCCTGCCCCTGCTGTTGTACCTCCTACAGTTGTATTGGAAGATCCATTTAAGGAAATCCCTACAGTAGCACCAGAGATAGCCGCCGTTCCGCTTGCATTTGTACCTATGTAATTTCCTTGAATTAAATTATTCGTAGCATCAGCAGCAAAAATACCTATGTTGGCGTTTGGATTGCCTGAAATGAGATTTCCTGCACCAGCTACAGTACCTCCAATGATATTGTTAGGACTAAAAACAGAAATCCCTGTATTGTTACCAATTGCTGCTGTTCCACTTGCATTTGTACCTATGTAATTTCCTTGAATTTGATTGAGTTGCGTTGCAATATCTTGGATAAAAATACCCGAATTGGAATTTCCTGAAATCAAGTTTCTGTCTGCTGCACTGGTTCCGCCAATGACATTATTGCTTGAGCCTTGCTGAATTAAAATACCTATGTTGTTGGGAATAGAGGCTGTCCCGCTTGCATTTGTTCCCAAATAGTTATTCTTTACTGTGCAGTTTGAGGAGTTTTGTAAGACTAAGGCATTTTGATTTACCCCTCCGATAACGTTTCTTTCTACTGCTGATGTCCCTCCAATAATGCTCCCATTTCCATTACTTATCCAAAGCCCATGCTGGGCAGGGCTAATATCTGCTGTTCCATTTCTATTGATACCAATGTAGTTCCCTTTAATGATATTATCAGTACTTTGTATGCGTATTTCCGCACTTGTGCCATAGCCGCCATTCCCACTGATGATATTTCTTTCTTGAATATCGTTTATGCCATCTCCATTCGTTCCTATTAAGTTGCTGTTGGCATTAGTATTTATCCAAATACCTATTTGGTCATTAGGGACGGAAATAGCTCCTGTAATATCTGTGCCTATATAACAGCCATAAATCCAGTTATTCATATTCGTAGGCACGCTGGCAAAAATACCGATGCCTACATCATTGCCCCCACCGCCACTATTAAAATTATTGATGACTAACCCTCTGATTTCACAATCAGTAGCTTGGATATTTAAACCAAAACTATTACTTAAGTTTACCCCATTTATTTCTATGAGAGGAGTACCACTGAAACCTGTTTGCGACCAGCCGTCTATAATAAGGGTTTCCGTAATCACAGGCAAAAAAGAAAGTGGTCGGATAGACCAATAGGGGGTAGGTGCAGCAAAATAATTAGGGTCGACAATAGGAATGCCAAAAGCAATGGTCTGTGTTCCTGCGAAGGCATTGGCTTCCTCAATAGCAGCTCGAAGCGTACAAGTAATTCCATTTCCACAAATACCATCGCCCAAAACACCTCCAAGTGCTACATCACCTTGGTCGCCTGTGCTATTGACAACAAAAACTGAAGGTACCACATTAACATTAATGGCAAATTCAGAGGTATTATTAGCAGTTAAGTCGGTAGCTGTAGCGGAAATGTATAATCCTGCGGGCAGTACAGCAGGGTGCGTATAATTAAAATTAACTGAACCTGTACCATCAGTAGTTACATTGATAAAGCCTAAATAGTTTTCACCGCCTCCATTTCCAGAGAGATTGGGGGTTACACTTGAAAAAAACTCTATTCTATAATTTCTTGTTGCTTGGCTATTGAGAACGCCTGCAATTATAGTATTGGTCGCCCCTGCAATTGCAGAAGCAAGTGTGGGGAAGTTTTGTCCTTGATTAGGTAAAATACGTGGGTTGGGTCCGTTGGTAGTAACCCCGTCAGCATTTATATCAATGCCAATTCCTGTTCCTGTATTAGCATAAATTAAATTTCCAAGAATTCTATTTCCTATTGAGGCAGGGTTGTTTAAGCTAATACTTGTAAAACAATTAGTTATTTCACACCTATCCGCTAAAGCTATTCCCCCAATAGTGGTGTTAGTCGTTTGTGGGATACTAATACCAATATAACCATTGTCAATAACGCAACTCCGAATCGTAGAGCCTGTGGCATTGCCAAAATCCCCTACCAAAATACCAATATCACCTACTCCCGTTCCCCAGTTGGTTATTCTGATACCTTGAATAGTTGAGTTTGCCGCAGTAGCATCATTTAAAATAAGCCCATGCCCTGTCCCATTGGCATTCAAGATAATAGGTAAAACGGCATTGTTTCCTGTAGTAGAAGTATTAGCCACATAACCTGTTTGCGAAGTACCGTCTAAGTTGATAGGAGTAGTAAAACTTGGCAAAATAGAAGCTAAGGTAATCGTCCAATGTGGGGCTACATAGTTGGGGTCAGCAATAGGAATATTAAAACTAATAGTTTGCGCTCCTCCGTTAAAGTTTGCACTTCGGATAGCTTGCCGAAGCGAGCCAAAGCCGTCATCTTGAGTATTAGTAACTACGGTAGGCAAAACGCCATTAAACTCAAAAGCCCCTGCATCTAACTGCCCTATACGAGATGCTCCTCTTTGGTCGATAGCTGGAGGCAGACTGGGCATATTTACTCCTGCGTTAATCGCTGGACTCCCTCCAAGCAAGGCGTGAGTTTGGACAAAACTACCATTATCAGCCAAAGCAGCGAGCCATACCACAGGAAAACCTGCCAAAACACTCCCTCCTTGGTTGGTAGCCGTACCTGCACCTGCAATATTTGTCCCATTGGCAAATATACAGTTTTGATAGTTCATGACGGGAGTACCTATCCCAAAAGTAAATCCTGCTGTAGCATTATTAGCTATAGTACAGTTTATTAAATTAAGTGTACCTGTTTCCCACAATATTCCATTCACTCCATTTCCACTAATGGTAGAATTTGTAATCGAGCAGTTATCTGTGGCTGTAGTATTAATGCCATTGCCTCCATTGCCAGAGATTGTACTATTATTGATAGTAAAAGTTGCTCCACCTACAGCAAATACTCCACTTCCTGCATTGTTTCTCACAGTGCATCTATTCATTACAAGGGAAGTTCCTGTATTAGTAACCAAAATAGCACTACTATTCACCGCTGATTGATTATTTTCAATAGTGCAAGTATTTAACGTAACTGCACTGCCCGGTATGCCTAAAATAGCCCCACCACCTGTAGCAGTAGCAAAACCATTGGTAATTCTCAAATTATTGGCAGTGAAGTTGGCATTAGCTGCTAGCTCAAAAATACGAAAATTGGGACCTGCACCTCTGCTAATAGTTGCGCCATTGCCGTTGATAGTCAATGTACCATCGAGTAAAATAATAGGAAGCCCATTGTCCCCAGAGGCTCCAGTATTGTTTACAACTGTCAAGGTATAAGTTCCCCCCACTGCTAAGTTGATAATACTATTTCCTCCATCTGTATTAGCTGAGTTGATAGCTGTAATTAGCCCTGCAACATCTCCGTTAGCTACATTGTAGGTTTGTGCCTGAACATTTAGAGAAAGTAATACAACGATAAAAAATAAGCTATATCTAAAAAAAATACGCATAAGTAAGTGAGTAATTATTATTGCTTTAGTGGGTACGATAGAAAGTCTTTTTTTGTTGGGCGATGAACAGTAATTGATTAACAAATTTATGAAAATTCTTTTTTAAAACGAATGATACAGATAACAAAATTTTCAACTTGGTTATTTCTTATTAGGTAAATTCTTTTTTAAGTTTTTTGTGTAGAATGCAACTCTTCTTTTTTTCTTGTGTCTTTCAACCAAAAATTTAAACACATTATTTCAATATGAAAAAACATTTAATCTTATATTTGATGATTGTGCTTAGCATAGCATTAATTAGTCAGTCAGTTTTTGCCCAAAAGACTGAGGAAAGAAAACTTGAAGCTTTCAAAACTGTAAAAATTGGAGGTAGCTTCAATGTAACGCTCCAAGAAGGGAATACTGAAAGTGTAAAAATTACAGCTTCAGGAATTGACTTAGACGACATTATTACTGAAAACGAAGGTAGCACACTCAACATTCGTATTCGCAATGATAAATGGAATTCAAGGAATAATTATAACTATACAGTAGATATAGTACTAACTTACAAGAACTTAGAAAAAATAAACTCGAGTGGTTCTTCTCGCATCAGCACCAAATCCACTATCAAAAGTGAAGATTTTGAATTAGCCCTTTCGGGTTCTGGTAAGTTTAAAGGCGCATTAGCAACACAAAGGTTAAACGTTTCTTTGAGTGGTTCAGGAGATATAGAAATTACAGGAAATACCAAAGAACAAAGTATTAGTATCTCTGGTTCTGGCGATGTGCAAGCAATAGACTTGAAATCTTCTTTCACTAAAATAAATATTTCTGGTTCTGGTAATGCTAAGGTACATGCAAGCGAAGAACTCGATGCCAGAGTTTCTGGCTCTGGGGATATTCGTTTTGCGGGTAATCCACAAAAACAAATCTTTAAAAGCAGTGGCTCTGGCTCTATCAAGAAAGTGAATTAAACTTTGGGTTTAGCTTTCCAAGCCACCAGGTACTTTATTAATAAGAAAATAGATATTCGCTAACTCTTGAATACTAACAAAATAAAAACCTTTGCAAAAAAATTGCAAAGGTTTTTCTACTTGCAGTAGCGAGGGGGGGGCTCGAACCCCCGACCTCAGCATTATGAGTGCTGCGCTCTAGCCAGCTGAGCTACCTCGCCAAGTAAGGCTACTTTTTAAAAACTTTGCCAAAGCTATTCACTTTGGCAGAATTTTTAGCAGAGGGAGAGGGATTCGAACCCCCGGACCTGTTACAGTCAACGGTTTTCAAGACCGCCGCTTTAAACCGCTCAGCCATCCCTCTATGATGTATGTTGATTGGTTAAAATCGTTAATTGCGGTGCAAAGGTAAGTAGTTTTTACGAAATCGCAAAACTATTTTTAAAAAAAATATTCATTTGGATACATAAGAGTTGATGCACCTTTTAGGCTTGATGAGTAAAATATTGATTTACAGTTTTCTTATTTCAAAATACTTTACTTTATTTGCGGTTTAGAAATTTTGTAGCATTGGCAATTTATGGAGTTAGTTGTATTTTACTCATTTGCAGCTTTGGTCTTTTTTTCTGCTATTTTTATTTTATTTACCAAGAATGTAATCTATGCAGCTTTTACGCTCTTGCTTACTTTTGTTGGCATTGCAGGAATTTATGTTTTTCTAATGGCTGATGTAGTAGCAGTTACACAAGTCATGGTTTATGTAGGTGGCATACTGATTTTGCTCATTTTTGGAGTAATGTTTACCAATAAGTTACAAAATGGCAAAATCTTAACCTCTCACCAATATCCTTTGATAGCTGGCTTGCTGGGAGTTGGTGTTTTTGTTTTACTTATCTCATTGATTTTCAAGACTGATTTCCAAAGTTTAGCTTGGATTCAAGAAATTACGCATCAGACACACAAAAATAACCACCCTGCCTCTACCATAGAACCAATAGGGCTGCAATTGATGACTCATCAGGTATTGGCTTTGGAAGTAGTGGGGGTTTTGCTCTTGCTTGCCTTAGTCGGAACTGCCTTAATAGCAGGGAGAAAAGTATGATTTTAACAGATTGGCATAATTTTTAGAAACTTATATTGTATAAATCTCGTTTTTTATTTATCTTGCGTTTGCCCTATAGTTTAATATGAATTCGGTGATGAAAGTAACCCCTTTAGATATTCGCAAAAAGTCTTTTGACAAAGTAACCTTTGGCGGCTACGACAAAGAAGACGTAAATGCTTTTTTACAAGCTATGTCCGTAGCATGGGAGAATATGACTGTCAAAAATGAAGATTTGGAGCGAAGATTAGCCGAAGCCCTCAACGAACTTAATCGCCTTCGCCAAATTGAAGCCTCTTTACTCACTACTTTAAAAGATTTAGAGCAGAGCAACCATGTTTTAAGAGAACAAGCCCAAAAGGAAGCCTATTTGATACTTCAGGAGGGTCAAGTAAAAGCCAATCAGATTATAGAGGAAGCAAAAACACAAGCCAAAATAGTAACTCGCGAAGCCAACCAGTTGGCTTATAATTCTTTGGCTCAGATGAGAGAAGAATTGAGGAAACTGGATTACAGCTACAGGCTGATAGAGAAGCAAAAAGAAAAACTCACTTCACAGATGACGGATTTCTTGAAAGATACGCTTGGGAAAATTACACAAATAGATACCTACAAGCGTACCGTTTTTTACGAAGAAGAAATAAAGAAAGCCAATGAGTTCATGCAAAGAAATAATGAGCAAACCAAGCAAACCCTACAAAATTTAGATAAAAACTATCCCAATTCTCAAAAGAAAACAGAAAGCAACATAAATGAGCTTTCTGAACCTCCTGCCTATGTAAATGGAGTAAATGGCTCTCACTTTGCACAGCAAAGTGCTATCAATATCTCAGAAAATCAAGACTTGGCTTCTTTTTTCGATAGCTTGTAAACTATTTTTCCTTTCTGTACTCTATCGCTTCTTTGACAAAACGCACAAAAAGTGGGTGTGGGTTGGCTACTGTACTTTTTAATTCAGGGTGAAACTGTACCCCTACAAAGTATCGATGATTTTTTAACTCCATAATCTCCACCAATTGGGTAGTGGGGTTGATACCAGAGGCAATCATACCTGCCTGCTCAAATTGAGTTAAATAATTGTTATTGAACTCGTAACGGTGTCTGTGGCGTTCTTGGATTTCTTTTTTCTTGTAAATGCTCCATGCCAAAGAATCTTTTTTTAACTCACAAGGGTACGCACCCAGACGCATCGTTCCACCCTTCATTGTGATTTTCTTTTGGTCTTCCATCATGTCTATTACAGGGTGCGGTGCTTCTTTGTTCATTTCCGTAGAGTTTGCCCCTTCTAAGTGAAGGACATTCCTTGCAAAATCTATCACTGCACATTGCATTCCTAAGCAGATGCCAAAAAATGGAATATTTTTTTCCCTTGCGAAACCTACTGCTCTAATTTTTCCTTCAATTCCTCTATCGCCAAAACCGGGAGCGACCAGTATGCCGTCCATGTCCCCCAATCTGCTATCCACTTCGTCTATGCTAATCAGTTCTTCGGAACGAATAAAACTAAGGTTTACTTTACATTCGTTTTCTGCTCCTGCATGAACAAATGCCTCAGAAATAGACTTATATGCGTCGGGAAGTTCTACATACTTGCCCACTAAGGCAATATTTACCTCATTAGTAGGGTTTTTTAGTTTCCCTAAAAATTGCTTCCAATCCTCTATATTTAACGTTTGATTCTTAGGGAGTTGCAGTTTTTCTAATACTATCTCGTCCAGCCTTTCCCTACGCATTAGCAAAGGGACATCATAAATGCTTTCTGCATCAATAGACTCAATTACTGAATTGATGTCCACATTACAAAATAGAGCTAATTTTCTGCGAATATCATAAGGTAGCGGATACTCAGTGCGGCAAACTAAAATTTGAGGTTGGATTCCCTCTTCCAAGAGTTTTTTTACAGAGTGCTGAGTAGGTTTAGTTTTTAGTTCTCCTGCTTTTTTTAGGTAAGGAATCAAAGTGAGGTGAATCACAATGACATTTTCAGGACCTAAGTCCCAACGAGCCTGACGTACTGCTTCTATGAAAGGCAAAGATTCTATATCGCCCACGCAACCACCTATTTCTGTAATGATGATGTCATATTTTCCTGTTTGCCCAAGAGCAAAAAAGTTGCGTTTAATCTCATCAGTAATATGAGGGATAACCTGCACTGTCTTTCCCAAATATGCACCTTCTCTTTCCTTCATAATCACGTTGTAATAGATTCTCCCTGTGGTTACGTTGTTGGCTTGGGAAGTAGGAATATTGAGAAAACGCTCGTAATGCCCTAAGTCTAAATCAGTTTCTGCACCATCATCGGTTACATAGCACTCTCCATGCTCGTAGGGGTTCAAGGTGCCGGGGTCGACATTGATATAGGGGTCAAACTTTTGGATAGTTACAGAGAAACCTCTTGCTTGCAACAATTTTGCCAAAGAAGCAGAAACAATGCCTTTGCCCAAGGAAGAGGTAACTCCTCCTGTAACGAAAATATATTTAGTATTAGCCACGATTTAGATGCAGTTTAAAGATGCTCAAAAAATTTGGGTGCAAATCTACTTAAAAAAATATGCTTTACAAAGGGTAACAATATTATTTGCCAGAGGATTATACTGAGATAAAAATTGATTTACAAAAAATATTCTTATAAAACTTTGCTAATCAAAATATTAAAACTTGTTTCCTTAGTCAGTATGCTTTATAAGCCCATCAGAGAAAAATCTTTCTGCCTAATTGCATTAAAAATCTGGTAAAAATTTATATTTGCAACGCCAAAATCGTGCATATTTGCTAAACAGTTCATGTAGCATTGAAAAAAACAACATCATGGGTAAAATTATCGCTATTGCCAACCAAAAGGGTGGAGTAGGAAAAACAACAACTGCAATCAACTTGGGCGCAAGTTTAGCCGCCTTAGAATATAAAACCTTAGTGGTAGATGCTGACCCACAAGCAAATTCTACTTCTGGCTTGGGCATGAACCCCAAAGAAGTACGTAAAAGTATTTATGACTGCATGATTAATCAGACCAATGTCAAGGAGGTCATTGTACCAAGCTCTTTTGATTACTTAGATATTATTCCTTCGCATATAGATTTGGTAGGAGCTGAGATAGAGATGATTAACATTAAAAACCGCGAGGAACGCATGAGGGAAGCCCTTGGTACAGTCAAAAACGAATACGATTTTATCTTAGTGGACTGCTCGCCCTCTTTGGGTTTGGTTACGGTCAATGCTTTGACTGCTTCCGATTCGGTAATAGTACCTGTGCAGTGCGAATATTTTGCTTTGGAAGGTTTGGGTAAGTTATTGAATACCATTAAGATTATTCAAAGCAGACTGAATACAGAGTTGGAAATAGAGGGAATTTTACTAACCATGTACGATGCAAGGCTTAGGTTGGCAAACCAAGTAGTAGAGGAAGTAAATACACACTTTAAAGACTTGGTATTCAAGACTATTATCCCAAGAAATATTCGTCTAAGTGAATCTCCAAGTTTCGGACTTCCTGCCATTGCTCATGATGCAGAAAGCAAGGGTACGCAAAGTTACTTGAACTTAGCCCAAGAGATTTTGGACAAAAACGGAATTGCAAAATAAGTAAAAAATAAAAATGGCTGACGAGAAAAAAACACCACAGTTGAAGAAACGTGCTATGGGCAGAGGCTTAGATGCACTTCTAAGCGATAACAGGACAGTACTTACAGAGGAAGGCGTTTCCAAAGAGTTAGAAGAATTGAGGCACTTAGCTACGCAGTTTAGCCTAATTCCTGTGGACAAAATAGAGGTTAATCCTTTTCAGCCTCGTACTAACTTCGATATAGAAGCCTTAAAAGAACTTTCTGAATCTATTAAGGTACAAGGCATTATCCAACCCATTACAGTTAGGCAATTAGACGAAGACACCTACCAACTCATCTCTGGGGAGCGTCGCCTGAAAGCCTCCAAGATGGCAGGTTTGACGGAAATTCCTGCTTATATTCGCACAGGCAACGACCAACAAATGTTGGAAATGGCACTGATTGAAAATATCCAACGCGAAGAACTCAACCCTGTGGAAGTAGCTCTGAGTTATCAAAGACTTATAGCAGAATGCAACTTGAAACAAGAGGAGTTAGGCGATAGGGTAGGGAAGAAGCGTACTACGGTGAATAATTACCTGCGCTTGCTCAAACTCCCTCCCGATATTCAAGCAGGTCTTCGGGACGGCAAAGTAAGCATGGGACACGCTCGCGCGCTTATCAACATAGACAGTGTGGATATCCAACTCTCTATTTATAAGCGAATTATAGAGGAAGACCTCTCTGTAAGAAAGGTGGAAGATTTGGTTAGGGAATTAGCAGATAGAGAGGAGAAAAAGCCCAATTCACAAAAAAAGCCTGCGGACTATGCCCTTTTGCAACTCCAATCTAAGTTGTCAAGTCGCTTTGGTACAAAGGTACAAATTAAAAAAGGCGCGGATAATAAAGGCGAAATCAAAATTCCTTTTGTTTCTGAGGAAGATTTGAATAGAATTTTAGAAATGCTTGCCTAAGTTCATCTTTACTTTTTATGAAAAGATTAACTGATTAAGTGTTTCCACAAAATATCAAACACTGTCGAGGAATTTATATGCCGCTCTGATAACAAGTCATTTCTTTTAGAAATTAAGAGTGGTCTATCTCCCTCATTTTCAGGAATTCTGCCGTGCGAACCCTTGACCAAAGTAGCGTCTAAGGGGATAATGTCCATCAACATTCTGAACCCTAACTTCTTTTTTAGCAATTTCCCTGCTACTACCAAAGGCAGAAGTTTGATTTTAGGGTTAGCAAACATTTCTACGGGGTCATAGCCCGGTTTTTTGTGAATATCTACGATGCGAGCAAAATCAGGGGCTTTTTTATCATCTAACCAATAATAGTAAGTAAACCATGAATCCTTGTCAGCGACTACTACAAAATCGCCTGAACGAGAATGATTTAAGCCAAATTCTGCCTTGCTCTTTTCGCCTAAAATCAGTTCTATCCCTACAGTATTTTCTAAAATGGCTCTGACCTTATTTAGTTCGTTTTTATCATTGACGTAAACATGGGCTATTTGGTGGTCGGCTACGGCAAAGGCTTTGCTTGCTCCTGCATCTAAGAGTTCTAAACCTCTTTCCTGTCTGATAGCCAAATAATTATGCTGTCTTAAAATTCTATTCAAGTGAATAGGGTGGTTCACATCAGTAATGCCGTATTCTGAAAGCACTACGACCTGTGTCGCTCTTTTTTCGTAAAAAGTAATCAAATCTTGGCAAACTTGGTCTATTTCTCTCAAATCTTTTGGGATAGAAGGGTGCTGAGTACCATGTCTTTGGAAATTATAATCTAAGTGAGGGAGGTAAATCAAAGTCAAAGTAGGGCTATGCCATTCTTCTACCAATTTGGAGGCTTCTGCTATCCATTGGCTTGATTTGATAGACGTTCTGGGACCCCAAAAATCAAATAAAGGGAATATACCCAATTTTTCTTGTAATTTATCTCTCAAATCTGCGGGAAAAGAATAACAATCTGGCATTTTTCGTCCGTCTGCCAAGTATTGCGGACGGGGGGTAACGCTATAATCTACCGTAGAGTACATATTGTACCACCAAAATAGGTTAGCACAGGTAAATGACCTATCTATTTTTTTTGCCTTTTCCCAAATTTTTTCTGCTTGAACTAACTTATTAGATTGTCGCCAAAACTTGATTTCACACTCCTCCTCAAAATACCAGCCATTACCCACAATACCATGCTCATTAGGGTATTTGCCCGTGAGATAAGTAGCTTGTAAAGAGCAAGTTACCGCAGGAAGTACAGGGTTGATAGAGGAAAGAGAGCCTTGTTTTGCCCATTGATGGAGGAAGGGAGTATTTTCCCCAATCAGCGAAGGAGTAAGCCCTACGACATTGATAACAACTGTTTTTTTCATAGTTCCTTATTTATGCAAAATTATATTTTCCACTTCATAAAACTTGCAACCTGTTTGTAAGAAATTTTGAAAATATTGGCTCAAAATATGCTTTTAAACAGTAAATTAGTCCGTATTTTTACGAGTTTTCTATTAATCACTTTAACAAGGTAGATAAAACTATGAAACTATTACGTTACGCGCTGTTGCTCTTATTTATTTTTTGCTTGGCGGCTAACATTTTTGCTCAAAAAACTGATGCCAAGAAGGAAAAAGAAGAGCGTAAAAAGTGGAAGGAAAAAAAGAGCAAGGTAGAACCTTTGCAGTACAGAGATATGCTCAAAGAAATAGATGAACTCAAGGCGGAAAATGAAGCCTTGAAACGACAGAATGCAAGTATGCAGGCTGGTTTTGATGACAAAGAAGCACTGAAAGCAAGCCTACAAAAGCAAATAGACGAATTGAAAAAAGGAGGAGCAAATACGACAGTAAAAACAGAACCCAACGAAGTAGATGCTTCTTTCAAATCTAAAGGAGTGATTTTCAGAGTACAAGTAGGAGCATACCGCAAAATAGACCTTTCTCGCTTCAAAGACAATAACCGCAATTTTGGTATCTTACAAGATGGCGATATTTTAAAATACGAGTTAGGCTCTTTTAACAATCCCAAAGAGGCTTATGCTTTTAAAAAGTACTTGATGAAAATAGGCGTGCCAAGTCCTTGGGTAGTAGCTTACAAAGACGGACAACGCATGACTGAGGATATTCGCACCATTCTGAAAAGTGTAGGGATTACCGATGCCGACTTGGAAACAGATTTGTTTAAAGAATAGGCGTTTGAGTTATAAGTAATGAGTTGTTTGAACTAACTATTCAGCTATTTAACTATCAAGCTATTCCAACTATCAAAACCATTTAACTATTTAAGAAACATGAAAACAAAAATATTTTTAATATTAATCTTTATTTTTTGCATCGACTTGGGTGCGTTTGCTCAAAAGAAAAAGCCAAGCGCAGAAGAAAAAGCCGCAGAGAAAGAGTGGAAAAGAAAGCTCAAAGACCTTGACCCCTTGCAATACAGGGACTTGGTGAATGAACTAAATAGATTGCGCGGAGAAAATGCAGGTTTGAAGGGTAAACTTAGAACCGTAGGTAAGGATATGACCGACAAAGATACAGAAATAGCTAAATTGCAAAATGAGTATGATTCTATCAGTAATGCCATAAACCAAGCCAAGAAAAATGAGGCAAACAATGGTACAAACCCTGAGTATGCCAAAGGGACGTGGTACAGAGTGCAAGTAGGTGTAAAAAATAGGATTGATATTTCCGAAGTAGGGGGAGATGCCAAAAATCTTATCATAGAAAAGGATAGCGATAATATTTACAAATATACCTTAGGGCATTTCAAAGATTATTGGGAAGCAGATGAGTTTAAAAAAGCCCTTCGCACTATCATGGGCTTGGACAAAAGGAAAGAAGAAGACCGAGAAATATGGACGGTTATCTACAAGGATAATGAAAGGGCAAGTATGAAAGACCGTTTGGAATTGGAATCTGGCGCACCTAAGGGAGATAATTAGGAATATGAAAAATATTTTTACCAAAATAAAGAGGCTGTCCAAAAAAGACAGCCTCTTTTTCTCATATCATTACTTAGCGGGTTCTCCTTCGCTATTGAGTTCTACCACATCGTACCCCAAAGTACCAAGTCTTTCACCAAATACATTTTTATCTCCCACAATCACAATTACCATTTTGTCAAAAGGCAAATGTTTTTTAGCCAAAGTGTTGATTTCCTCTTTGGTAATCGACTTGACAATAGCATTTTGTTTTTCAGTGTAGTTGTTAGCTAAATCGTACTCGATAATTCTACCTAAGAAAGCAGCTTTTTGGAAACCTGTTTCAAAGTTGCGAGCTTCTGACTGCCCTATAGATTTACGCATGAACTCCAACTCAGCATCGGTAATTCCTTTCTCGGCGTAGTTTTTAATTTCTTTCATAAACTCTACTACTGCACTGTCGCTTGCTGTAACCTTGATACCCCCTGAGGCAGTAAAGCGTGTGTCCATTTTATCTCCTGAGAAACCACTTCTTGCTCCATACGTCCAGCCTTTGTCTTCGCGCAAGTTGAGGTTGATGCGGCTGTTAAATGCCCCGCCTAAGACATAGTTGGTCAATACTGTTTTGTAATATTCTCCTGTAGCATCGTACTTCAGCGTATTATTTACATAACCAATTCTAATTTCTGACTGAGCGGCTTTCTCCTTGTGTACTAAGTAGATTTTAGTTTTTTCTATGGCTTTTGCCGCAGGAATAGTTGGCATTTTTATCTCTTTTTTAGCCCATTTTTCTAAGAAAGAAAGTTTAGGCAAAATTTCTTGTTGAGTAATGTCGCCTACGATTACTACATTGCTCACCGAAGGAGAGAAATAGTTAGTATAAAAACTCTTTACATCATCTAAAGTAATTTGTCCAACAGTCTGTTCCGTTCCTGATAGAGGCATCGCTTTGATATGGTCTTTGCCGTATAATAGCTTGGAATACACCGTATTGGCAATGAAGGTAGGCTGGGTCTGCTGATTTTTAATGCCTGCTATGGCTTGCTTTTTCAATCTTTCAAAATCTGCTTGGTCAAACTTAGGTCTGAACAGTTTTTCTTCCAATAAAGTCAAGGTCTTTTCTAAGTTTTTCTTCAGAGTAAAGACTTGTACACTGATTTCGTCCTCGCCAGCTCCGAAGGAAATATTGCTGCCTAACTTATCCAACTCTGAACTAATGGCTTCAGAAGAATAGTTTTGTGTACTTTCATTGAGCATCTGAGCTGTCATGTTAGCTACTCCTGCTTTAGTCATGTCATTAATGGAGTGCAGATGACCTCCTTTGATGCTCATTCTTAGGGTAACAGTAGGAATCTCATCGTTTTGGGTGCCTATTAACTTCATACCATTAGCAAAGTCTTTTTTCCACATATCTGGTACTTTGACTACAGGATTAGTACCGCTTGCAGGTCTTTTGCTTCTGTCAAAATCATCTTTAGGTTTGTTGTATCTCAACCCTTCATAGCCATAATTAGGGGCTTTGTAGATAGAAGTATCTATGGTGTAGTTGTCCTCTGCGGCCACATCTCGGGCATCTTTGGGATAAATGCTCAAAATCACCGCTCCCTTGCCTTTAATATATTGGTTATACACGCGCAAGACATCTTCTTTTTGCAAGTTTTGCACTTCTGCCAATCTTTTTCCTATTTGGTTCGGAGATTTGAAGAAAGTTTGGAAATAAGCCAACTGAGAAACTTTACCCGATACACTTTGCAAGCCATTGATAATTGAAGACTCTTCGCTTGCCTTGAATCGCTGTAATGCCTCATCAGAAACACCTCTTTTCTCAAATTCTTCAAAAGACTCACGCATTATTTTTTCCAGATCTGCCAACTTTTGTCCGGGGAAAGGTACAAACATTGCTGTAAACTCTCCTGCTAATTCAGAAGTGCTATTAAAAAGATTTGCTTGTGCCGCTTTTTGTGTTTTAGTAAATTTTTCAAAGAAAATAGAGTTGCGTCCTTGCCCAATAATTTCAGCTAAGCAACTTAGTGCAGTAGCGTCAGGGTGAGTAGAAGGCACGGTAGGGAAAACTACTCTCAGCATAGGAAAGCGAATGTAGTTGTCTTGATAAGAAACATAGCGGTCTTTATCCAAAGTTACCCAAGGTAATTTCATGTCTTGTACCTCAGGACCTCTTGGGATAGAGCCAAAGTATTTTTCTACCAATTTAATTACTTCTTTGGGGTTTACATCGCCCCCTACGGTCAGTACGGCGTTGTTAGGTCCATACCAACGCAAGAAAAAATTTTTCAAATCATTTACATCTACTCTGTCTAAGTCCTCCACATAGCCAATAGTTAGCCAAGAATAAGGATGTCCATAAGGATATAAATTTTTTGCAGAGTATTCTCCTGCTAATCCATAAGGACGATTGTCATAGTTTTGTCCTCTCTCATTTTTTACTGTGGCACGCTGTATTTCAAACTTCTTTTGGGTAACAGCATCTAATAAAAAACCCATTCTATCGGCTTCTAACCACAAAGCTACTTCTAATTGGTTAGCTGGCAGCGTTTCAAAGTAATTGGTTCTGTCGCGGTTAGTTGTTCCGTTTAGCGTGCCTCCAGACTCGGTAACAATTTTGAAATGTTCTTCATCAGCCACATTGTCAGAGCCTTGAAACATCATGTGTTCAAAAAAGTGGGCAAAGCCAGATTTTTTAATCTCTTCTCTCGCCGAGCCTACGTGATAGGTTACGTCCACGTGTACGATGGGGTCAGAGTGGTCTTCGTGAATCACTACCGTCAAGCCATTAGATAGTTCATACTTTTCATAAGGAATGACAATTTCATTGCCTTTTTTGCTTACTTTTTCTACTAATTTGCTTTGTGCCAAGGCAACAGACGCAAAGCAACAAGCTAATACAAGAAAGAATAAATTTTTTTTCATATTCAGTGTTGTTTTAAATGAAAAATGTGCGTCAAAGTTAAAAAACTTCAAATAGCAATCATTCTTTTGAACTTGTTAAATTATTTGAAAAGTGATAAGTTCTTAGGTTTTTCATCTATGAAATGTATTCATAGGTTTAATCAGAGATGAATCATTACATTTTACTCAAAATATACTATACATTTTATCAATAAAATTTTAGGTACTTCATCTAATTTTTAGGTAGTTTCGCTTATCTTTGACCGATAAACCTAAAATCCTTCAATGCCTTATGTTACGACAAATCTTATATATTTTTTTTGTTGTTATTCTACTATCTACTTGCTTTTCACCAACTTTTGCGCAAAATGATTACAAACTGCGCCTCCAAACAGGGGAGTGGAGCATCAAAGCTAACTCTATAGAGTTTTTGAAAAGCAAAGCAATCAAAGATAAACAACTGAAAAGCAAGTCTTTGGAAAAAAAATATCCACTTGTAGTTCAGTTTGAAAAACTGCCGACAGAGGCACAAAGGAAAAAAATCAAAGCAAGTGGCGTTGAGTTGATAGACTACCTGCCTGATTATGCCTTTACTGCCCTTGTTCCTACCCAACTTTCTGAAAAGCAAAAGCAAGAATTACAAATCAGGGCTTTTGTAGAGCTACCTCTTAATGCAAAAGTTGCCCCCGAACTCATAGGTAAATTTATTCCTGAGTATGCTAAAATGGGGAAAGATTTAGTAAGCGTAGATATTTCTCTGCTTTCTGCTGAGGGGATAGATGAAGTAGCCGAGGAAATTAAAAAACTCAAAGGAGTAGTTCGAGAAAAAAGTGGATTTTTTAAACTCATTACTGCTTATTTGCCTCAAAGTCAATTGTATAACCTTGCCCAATCACCTTGGGTGCAGTTTATTAGCATGACAGAAAGTCCCTTAGAAATTCATAACAATAGGGTAAGCCGCAACCGACACACTGCCAATATTTTAGGCAATGCTCCGAGAAATCTCTTGGGCAATGGCGTAATTGTAGGGATTTGGGACGGAATTTTAAGACCTCATGTGGACTTGGGAAATAGAGTGGTCAATAAAGAAATTTATACTGACCTCACTGACCCCAACGAAACTGACCATGGCAATCACGTAGCTGGAACATTGGCTGGCTCAGGTTTTATCAATCCTGCCAATCAAGGCATTGCACCCAAAGCTACTTTATATTCTTATAGCTTTGGCGACAATAACCCCAATAGAATCAACTCTAATAGGACGGTAGAAACTGAGGTTTTGAACGCAATAGATGAATTTAACCCTTCTAACGGTGTAGTTATTACACAAAACTCTTTCGGACCCTCTATTAGTGCTTGCGAAGGACTGTCCAATTATCCTGCCAGAGCAAGGAGGAGAGATATGTTAGCAAGAGCCTATCCCTTTCTTACTCAGTGCGTTTCCGCAGGAAATTCTCAATCGGCTTGTGCAGGTGGCTTTACTACGATTACTGATGTTACCAAAAATGCCATTATTGTAGGCAATGTAGATGCTTTAGACAATATTTCCGCTACAAGTAGCTTCGGACCTGCAAGGGACGGAAGAATTAAGCCTGACATTGCCGCCATTGGAGAAAATGTAACTTCTTTAAGTTTTGAAAATCAGTATTCTAACAAAAGTGGGACTTCTATGGCAACACCAAGTGTATCGGGCGTAGCTGCTTTGCTCTATGAAAGGTACAGGCAGTTGCATAGTAATACCAATCCTACTTCAGACCTTGTGAAAGCCTTGCTTTGCAATAATGCAGACGACATAGGCAATGCTCTCCCTGACTACAAAACAGGTTTTGGCAGACTCAACGGCATCAATGCCATAAAAGCCTTAGAGGAAAATCGTTTTGAACAGAGAGCAATTACGCAGGGACAAAGCATTAGCCGTACTATCACTGTGGCACCTAATACGGCAGAATTGAAAATCATGCTTACTTGGATAGACCCCGAAGCCTTGCATAATACCCCTATTGCTTTGGTTAATAACCTGAACTTACAAGTAATAGCCCCTGACGGAACAGTTTTTCACCCTTGGGTATTAAACCCTAACAATCCTAATGCTTTGGCTACAAGGCAGATAGATAATGTCAATAATATAGAACAAGTAACTATTACCAACCCTACAGCAGGAAATTATACCATTACGGTCATAGGGGCAGCTGTACCATTGGGAGCGCAAAACTATGCAATTACTTGGACAGTCAATCCTTTTTATAGAGAAATTACCTATCCGCAAGCGGGTGATATTCTCCGCCCAAATATCACACAAACAGTGTATTGGCAACAAGCGGGAGCAAGCGGGGCGCAGTTAGTGGAATACTCCTTAGATGGTGGGGGAACTTGGACGGCTATTGGAACAGTAAATACTCCTGCTACAGCTATTAACTGGCTCACTCCAAACATCAACCCTAACGACCAAGTTCGCTTACGAGTAAGTGGGGCTTTTTCACCTAATATTGTAGCTGAAACAGGGAATTTTAAGATTGTACGCACACCTGCCACTTTTAATATTACGGGTTGTGGAAATGTTCAGCTTTCTTGGGCGGCAGTACCAGGTGCCACTGCTTATGATGTTTTTGAAATAGATAGTAACAACGGGAATTTGATTCCTTTACCAAACTCCCCTACAAGCAGTACTTTTATTACTGACACGCGAAATCTACAAGTTGGGAAAACGTATTGGTACACAGTCAGAACACGCTCAGGGTCAATCGTTGGCGAGCAGGCGATTGCTTTGAACTATACAGTTACACAAAACACCAACCAAATAGTTACCAATGGCAATGACAGTGGGCAAGGTTCTCTTAGAGAGGCGATTGCAAGGGCTTGTCCTGCTTCTACTATTACTTTTGCTCCTCATGTCAAGGAGGTTTTGTTAAATTCTTCTTTATGGATAGAAAAAGACTTAACGATTGATGGTGGCTCAGGCAGCAATACCGTTGTTATCAAAAGAAATAGCACAGAACCTTTCAGATTGTTTAGAGTTACCAAAGGTACGCAAAACCTTGCTATCAATAATATAGTAGTGAATATGAATAATTTAACCCTCCAAAATGGAGGGGTGGCAGATTTTGGAGGAGCTATTTTGAATACAGGAACGCTAACTTTAAGAAACTGTTTTATTCTGAATAATATCTCAGGAGGTACGGGGGGAGCTATCCAAAATGGCTTTGAAACTCGAGGTGGGACTATGACCTTGATTAATTGTGTATTAGCTTTTAATACCTCCAATCCTGAGAACGGGGCTACTATCCAAAATGGCTTTTTTGTTGCCGCTAATCTTATCCTGCAAAACTGCACAATTACTGATAATACTGCCGCAAGCGATAGGGTTGGTATTAGAAACTTAGCAAGTAATCTGACTCTGCAAAACACCATTATCAATCACGAAGGAAGTATTAGTAATGTTTTTGGTGGAGTAATTACTTCGCAAGGTGGAAATATCACTTTGGGAAATAGCCCTTTTACTATGCAAGCCTCTGATTTACAAAATACTGACCCTCGTTTACTACTTTTTATACCTGCTTATTGTAGCCCTGCGATTAATACAGGGGTCGGAGTTTTTCCTGCCACAGATGCCTTGGGCAGTAGTAGAATAGGCATAGGCGACAGAGGTGCGGTTGAGTTTACAGGGCAAGCACCTGCTACACAAAATTTTATTGTGCAAAACGGCAACGACACTGGGGCAGGTTCGCTAAGAGAGGCTATTACTTGCGCTCCCGAAAATGCTAATATCACTTTTGCTTCTACAGTCAGTAAGGTCATGCTCAATACCGCTGAGCTACCTGTTCGTAGGAGTGTAAATATCTCAGGTTTAGGTCAGGTAAGTATCCAAAGAGAAGCTGAGAGAGATTTTAGGATTTTTAATATAGAAAACAGTAGTATCAACCCTGTTAAAATCAGTGGCTTAACAATTTCCAACGGTTCACTCTCTCCTCTGGCAAACTCTACTTCTAACTCGAGTGGAGGTGGCATTAGGCTTTCAAAAGGCAGACTGACTTTAGAAAATGTGCGTATCCAACAAAATCAAGCTCCTTTAGGTGGTGGAATCGCTGTAGCCGCTAATACCCAATTAGAAATAAACAATTCATTCATTATCAATAATAAATCTAATGCTAACAATGATAATACAACGCGCTTTGGGCAAATAGGAGGCGGACTTTGGATAGAGGGAAATGGGAATACTAATCTAATTAATACGGTGGTAGCGAACAATTTAGCCTCTAATGCAGGAGCAGGAATCTACAATGCAGGAACGCTAAGTTTGACGAATGTAACTCTTGCTAATAATAAAACTAATCCTCAACCTTCTCAGGGTGAGGAGAATAACAATGCCTCTGCCTTGAATTTGGCGATTAATTCTAATACAACTTTGCAGAATACAATTTTAGCGAATCCAGATTTAGCAGGTGGGAATCTTTCTGTGGCAACAAGTTTACTTTTTACAAGTCGTGGGGGCAACCTTAGTAGCGACCGCACAACTATAGATTTTTTGAAAGAAAATACTGACCAAAATCAAAGCAAGCCGCTCTTTATCAATGCGGAAGCCAATAATTTTGAACTGCTTTGCTATGATGGCAGTGGAGCGAATCCTGCAGTAGGCAAGGGGGTAAAAGGGAACAATGCACCCGATATAGACATTTTGGGTAGAAAACGCCAAAAAATAGACATAGGGGCTTATAGCTTACAAGCCTGCCCTATTAATGCTCCTTTCGTTTTTGCACAAGCGGGAAACAAGGAAGTCTTACTCTTATGGCAAAGCAATAAAGAACCTTTGAGTTTTGCGTATGAAATCTATGCTTTTACGGCTGACAAACCTGCTGAACTCATAGGTACTACGCAATATAATTCCGCTCTTGTCAGTAACCTGAAGAATGGAACTACTTATTATTTCTACGTAGTAGCTATCAGCGACTTTGGCAATAGCCCAAGAAGCAATACCGTAACTGCCAGACCTTCTGTGATTTTAGGAGTTGATAATGAAGAATTTAACAAAAAATTATTGATTTTCCCCAATCCTACTAAAGATGAAATTACCCTTGCCTTAGAAGATGAAAATTTAGGGAAAGCAATTACCTTACAACTCACTAATTTGGCAGGTCAAACGGTAATACAAAGAAGCATTGCCATACAAGACAGTTCTCAATTTACAGAAAAACTCAGCCTATCTGCCTTGTCTTCAGGGGTTTATATTTTAAGCATTATGACTGAGAAAGGGATATATGTCAAAAAGATAGAGAAGTGGTAAAATTTGTAAAAAAAGTTTAAAATTTTTGGTTAGAAAATTTCCTTGCTTTCCTCTTAGTTACAAAATTAAAATTTATAAGAGGAAAGCCAATGGAGAAATACCTTACATACCTGACGGAAGATTTCGCCGCAGATGAGTCTTTTCAGCGATGGGTTTTCAAAGAAAGTAAAGACGCAGACATATTTTGGGAAAATTTTTTAGAAAAATACCCTGAAAAACAAACCCAAATTGAGGAAGCTACTGCTTTATTGCGTTCACTTTTACCCAATAAGAATGCTGAGAAATATGCTCAAGAAACCCAAGAGGCGATTGCAAGGCTGCAGATGAGCCTTCGCAAACAAAAGCAACCTATACTTACAATTACAAGAAATACCGAAAAACGCAAAGTCTTTGCCTTATCCTCGCAAGCGAGAAGAATAGCGGCGGGATTACTTGTATTATTTACGCTGAGTGCCTTAGCTTATTTCTTCATTTCCAATTATTTAGGAAATGTAACCTATCAGACTGCTTACGGAGAAACGCAAAGCATTACCCTGCCAGATGGCTCAAAAGTTACGCTAAACAGTAATTCTACTTTGACCTTTGCTAAAAATTGGGAACAGGGAAAAAGTAGAGAGGTTTGGCTTAATGGAGAAGCTTTTTTCGAAGTAGAGAAACAAGCAAATGAGGTAAACAAGGGTTTGGTAAAGTTTACGGTTCACTCTGCCAATGTGGACGTAGAGGTAGTAGGAACGCAATTTAACGTATGGAATCGCCAGAATCAAGTAGCAGTTGTTCTCAACGAGGGAAAAGTAAAACTCAATATCAAAGGAGAGAACAAGCCAACGCAAACCGTAGAAATGCTCCCTAATGAAATCGTAGAAGTGTTTGCTGATAAGCAAACCTTCACTAAGAAAAAAGTGAAAACCGAACTTTATACTTCTTGGAAAGCTCAGGAGTTTGTTTTTGAGAATACCCCTCTTGCGGAGATTGCTCTGAAGATAGAGGAAGTTTATGGCTTAAAGGTCAGGTTCCAAGATAAGAAAATGGCGAAAGAAACCTTAACAGGGGTTATTCCTTGCAAGAACGAAACCCTATTTTTTGAAGTGCTATCTACCGCTTTGGATATAAAAATAGAAAAAAGGGACAAAGAAGTTATTTTTTCTCGGAAAAGATAGCTGTTGAAGTCCTTTTTCTGACTATCACATGATTTTTTAATTATAAACTAAACAGTGTGTAAATATGAAAACGAAATTACTTTACAAAACCAATTGGAGATTTTATTATTTTATCACGGCGTTTGCACTCCTATTGCAGACGAGTTTGCAAGCACAAACCTTGGCACGTCGCCAAGATGACCTTTCTCTCCGCTATCAAGTAGGAGATTTGAAAAAAGAAAACGTACAAAGTCTGAAAAATGTACTTAAAAATTTAGAAAGCAAGTACAATGTTCGCTTTGTTTATGCAGGGACGGTAAAAGCAGATAAACTTACTGTAACGACTATTCCGCAAAGCGATAAAATAGAGCAAGTATTAGAAAACCTGCTTGTGCCTTTGGGCTTGCGTTATCAACAGATGGAAAGCCAACTCTTTATTATTACGCCCGAAAAACCCAAAGAGAACATAAAGGAAATTCCTAATACAGCCTCTTCGGTTTTTACTCCTTTGGAAATAAGCACCTTGCCTTTGCTAAATGCAGGTATAAAGAGGGAGTTATTGAGAATAGAAAAACGTATTACGGGTACAGTAACGTCAGCGGAAGACAATAGCCCTATTCCCGGAGTAAACATTGTTGCCAAAGGAACAAATGTAGGTACTATTACTGATTCCGAAGGTAAATATTCCCTCTCTGTACCTGATAACACGACTACTTTGGTTTTCTCTTATGTGGGTTTTGCTACTCAAGAGGTAGAAATTGGAAATCGCACTACTATTGATGTCAAAATGGCTTTAGATGTGAAAACCTTGCAGGATATAGTAGTCATTGGGTATGGGGAACGAGATAAAAAGGATTTGACGGGAGCAGTATCTGTGGTTGGGGCAGAAGATATAGCTAAAAGTGTAGCGATGCAGCCAGAGTTATCTATGCAAGGGAGAATGGCAGGGGTGTTTGTATCTACACCCGGCGGCAACCCTAATGCACGTCCACAAGTGCGTATTCGTGGAGTAAGTACCTTTGGCTATGCAGAACCCTTGTATGTAGTTGATGGAATTCCTCTTACTGAGTTTGGTGATGGCGTAAGCGGTGGCTTAATAGGAGATATTCGCGGCAATGTGAACGTACTAAACTTGATAAATCCTAACGATATTGAATCTATTTCTGTATTGAAAGATGCTTCTGCTGCCGCTATCTACGGAGTTCGTGCTTCCAATGGAGTAATTTTAATCACTACAAAGCGAGGAAAATCAGGCAGACCTAAAGTAGAATTTAACGCTTCTCGTGGGGTGCAGAATATTCCAAAGAAATTTGATATGCTTGATGTGAACCAATATACTCGCCTATATCAAGAGGCTTATGCCAATAACCCTGATGAAGCTAAGAACCTTCCGCCAGAGTTTAACCCTCAAAGTCCAGCATTTTTAGGCAATAGACCTACAGTAGATTGGCAGACACCACTTATCCAAAGAAATGCCATCACAGAAGACTATAGTGCCAAAGTATATGGAGGCAATGATGCGACGACTTACTATGTATCTGCTGGTTATGGAAGAACCCAAAGCACCTTAGTTCAGAACGACATGGAGCGTTATTCTTTTGCAACCAATGTGAAAAGCAATATTTCTAAAATATTTGAAGTAGGAGCTACCTACCGCTTAGGTTACATTAATGCTTTAGACAATACGCGTACCGATTTAGGATATGTGTCAAGAACTTCGCCTTGGCAGCAAATTTTTGACCCTACTCACCCCACAGGTTTCGCTCCCTCCATTAGCGCAAGGTTTAGACCTAATCCTGAGTTAGGGCAAAATACACAAAGACCTTTGTTCTTACTCCCTATTCCTGCCCAAGTCTTTGATGGTGACCCTACACTACTTTGGGGTGTAGAAACGAACAATAATGTTTTCGCTCAACAAGCACTCAATGATACCCGCTATAATATGTTGAGGAATATGGGAACAGCCTATTTGCAAATGGAGCCTGTAAAAGGATTGAAATTTAGAGGTACATTCAGTGCTGACTGGTATTACAATAAAAGAAACGATTGGAATGACTTTAACAATTATTTGTTCTCGCAAACGCCAGGCAATCCCTACTCTGGTAATGACGGTACATCAAAAGGAGGATATGGAGAAAGACATACAAGAAATACTAATTTTGTGAAAGAGTTTAGTGTTTCTTACAACAAATCTTTTGGAGACCATAGCTTTGATGTGATTTTGAATGCCATGGACCAAGAATATAAGTATGACTTTTTGCAGGCTTCTTCTGGACAGATACCATTTTCTGACCCTCTGTTCAGAAACATCAATAACCTTCCTCCTTTCTCTAATGCAGGCTCTTTCCGCAACATCAATAGGCTACAAGGTTACATGGGTAGAGTTAGCTACAAATATGCCGACAAATACTATGCAGATGTTACTGTACGTAGGGACGGAAGCTCTCGCTTTGCACCAGGGTACAAGTGGGGTACTTTCCCTTCCTTTGCTTTGGCATGGAGAATTAGCCGAGAAGACTTTATGAAAGACCTGACTTTCATCAATGACTTAAAACTAAGAGGGGGTTGGGGGCAGTTAGGAAATCAAGAAACGGCTTCATTTGCTTTCTTGTCCAGTGTTTCCACTACGCCTGACTATGCTACAGGCTCTGGGGCTGGTAATGCAGTAGGAAATTTGCGATTTGGGGTAAGATTGCCTGATTTTCCTGTAGTAGATTTATCTTGGGAGGTGGCAAGCACCACCAATGTAGGGTTTGACGGTGTTTTCTTAAATAATAAGATTACAGCAACCGTTGAATATTACAGTAGATTGACCTCAGGTATCTTGCAAGGCTCACAACTTCCTGCAAGCGTAGGAAATGAAAATCAACCTATTCTTAATATTGCTTCTGTAAGAAATAGCGGGGTAGAGTTACAATTAGGATACAATGGAAAAATTGGTGAAGATTTTACCTTTAACATAGGTGGTAACTTAACTACGGTAAGGAACAGAACTATTAGCGTATTTAGAGACCAGCCCTTTGGTGGTGAAGGCGGAAGGATAGAAGTAGGCTATCCACTGTTTTTCTTATGGGGGTATAAAGTAGGGGGTATCTTCCAAAGCCAAGAAGAAATTAATGCTTGGACAGCAACGAAGCGTGATGCCAATAACGGAAATAACTTTAAGCCTGGTGATATGTACTTCGAGGATGTGCGTAGCGCACCCACCGAACCCGGGAAAACATACAGCGATGAGCCAGACAATGTGGTAAATGCTTTTGATAGAACTTATATAGGAAAAACCATAGCTGGTTATTTCTATGGTATCAATCTAAGTGCAAATTGGAAAAATTTTGATTTGTCTATATTCTTCCAAGGTATTGGCGATGTGCAGAAAATCAATGGAGAACGTTGGGGAGGAGAAAGCATGAGCAGCACGGGAGTAAACCAATGGACTACAGTGTTGAACCGTTGGACTCCGCAAAATCCTTCTACCACTATGCCAAGAGCAGTACGCAACGACCCCGCAGGAAATAACAGATTCTCAAGTCGTTGGGTAGAAAATGCAGGATTTATGCGATTAAAGAACTTCCAATTGGGGTATAGCTTACCCAGAAGTCTAATGAGTAAAACAGGAGTAATAGACAGATGTAGGGTATTTATTAGTGGAACAAACGTATTTACCTTTACCAGATGGACAGGTCCGGACCCAGAAAATGATATACTACCACCTGCACGAACATTTATGCTTGGTTTATCTGCAACATTTTAATTATACAAATTATTTCTTAGGAGTTTGGAATGTTGTTATGCTAATTCCAGATTCCTACTACAAGATTTTAAAAATAAAAACGTATGAAAAATTACAGAATCACTCTCTTTTTGGTTTTTGTGCTTTCTTTTGGCGTTTATACTGCCTGCAATGAAAGCCGTTTGGACTTGCAACCTCTCAATCCTACAGAGGCTTCCTTCTTTACGGAAGAAATTGATTTTGACCGCACTTCTTTGGGCGTTTATGCCAAACTTACGGACTTTTACTGGTTTAATAATAACAATCCTATTCATGGCTTTTGGCAACTACCCGGGGACGATATTACTACCACAGGAACAGATGCCTATGAAGTATTTTTTAACTTGCAACCTGCTGAGGGAAGGTTAAATACTTTCTACAGGGTAGCTTATCAAATAGTAAATAGAGCCAATACTTTATTGGACAAAATCAATACAGTAAAAGATGGAGTATATAGAACACCAGGATTGAAAGAAATACATCGCGGCGAAGCCTTGTTTTTAAGAGGTTATGCTTTCTTTTTGTTGTTTAACTACTATGGTACTTCGCCTGTCATCACTGAGCGTGTCCAATCTACTGACAAAACTACTAACCCAAGTTCCAAAGATACAGAACTCTTAGACCAAGCCATCAAAGATTTTACAGAGGCAGCTAACTTACTTCCTGACCGTTGGGACGTTGCAAATAGAGGACGTGTTACCAAAAACTCAGCTAATGGATTTTTAGGAAAAGCCTTAGTATTCAGAGGCTCTTACAAGAAATCAACAGCTGATTTTACTGCTGCGGTTGCTGCTTTCAATAAGATTTCAGGTTTGTCATTGGTGGCAAACTTTGGGGACAACTTTGCCTTTGACAAAGAAAACAATGAAGAGTCCTTATTTGAATTTCAAGCCAGCCAGCCTTCTTTTGACAATGTATGGCTTTCCAATGACTTTGATAATAATGTGGGTTCTACCTCGGCGTATTGGGGCTATTATGAAAACCATTGGAGTTTGTTTGGACAACCCTACCATTATTCTACGCAAAAATTGAGAAATGCTTTTGAAACAGACGACCCGCGTAGGGCAATTACTCTACAAGGCAATGACATTAGAAAATATGTAGCACGTAACCAATACTCTCAGTCTGGGGTAGCTTCAGTAAACAATCCGCGTATTTTACGCTATGCTGATGTGCTTTTGCTCAAAGCAGAGGCAATTTTGGAGTCTGGAGGCTCTACGGCTGAAGCTATTGGTTTAATCAACCAAGTACGCACCAGAGCGAGAAATATGAACCCTTCTGGCACCGTCCCTGCCAATAGGAATACAGGCGAAGCAGACCGAAATAGAATTATGCAATGGATTATGGACGAGCGATTTATAGAGTTAGCAGGGGAAGAAGGGCATCGTTGGCTTGACTTGAAGCGTTGGCACGCCGCAGGAAAAATCAATTTAGCAAATTGGGACTTTAGCTCTGCTCGGGCTGATGCCAGATTTGATGTAAGCAAAAATTTGCTTTACCCTATTCCATTGAACGAAATAGACTTAAATCCTAATGTAAAGCAGAATCCAGGCTATTAATTCTTTCATCTCTAATCATATCTACGTTAGTTTTCATTCAATTTTGTTTGTTAGATAGCAGTTATCTTTATTAGGTAACTGTTATTCTTTTACAAATCCCCTAACTGAGGTCTAATAATAATTTCCTCTACTACTGAGGAAGCTGACATCGCATAAGCAGTAAAGATAGCCTCTGCCACATCTTCAGGCTTTACCAATCGCTCAGGACTGACTTGGTTCTCGTCCCAACTGGAAGTAAGCGTTGCACCCGGAAGTACAGCTGTAACTTTGATACCATATTCTTTAAGCTCTTCGCGAAAGAGTTTGGTCATGCCATACAAGGCAAACTTAGACACGCTATAACTACCCCCGTTAGGAAAAATTTTAATGCTTGCCACAGAGCAAACATTAAAAATATGTCCTTGCTGTCTTTCTATCATGCTTTCTACCAAACCACGTGTAAGGTGATAGGCACTATATACATTGGTGCGCATCATGGATTCTAAGATGCCTTCGTCTTCTGTATGCAACTGACCAGCTATATAAAACCCTGTATTATTGATGATTGCGTCTATAGGTTCGTCAAAACTGCGAAGATAATTGACAAACATATCTATGTCGCGTCTTTCTGACATATCTACTTCTAAGTAGTGCAGATTGACATTGTATTTGGTTTCTATTTCGCTATGTAGTGCTATAAGTTGGCTTTTAGTGCGTGAGCAAGTTGCCACATTGATACCCTGAGAAGCAAACTTCTCTACGATAGCCTTACCTATTCCTTTGGTACCTCCTGTAACTACAATCATGGTATATTTGTATGATTTAGATTTGTTATTGTAAATTTGTGAAAAAAATCAGTAAATCCAAAAGTTTAAACAATAATCTATCTTGGAAACAGTAAATACTCCTCAACCCAAAAAACAGAAAACACTACTATTTATCACTGTGGCTTTTGTTGCTTTGGTGGCATACTTTACTATTGACATCATGTTACAGACCAATCCCCCTTGGAAAAGAAAAAAGCTTATTCCCGTAGATTCAACTCAAAACAACAACCCTATTGATTCTCTTTATCTTGCTGATTTCAAAGATTCTATCGTTTATTCTTATCGTGTAAGTAAAAATGAAGTCTTGAGTAAAATTGCAGAAAAATTTAATATGAGTATAGACTCAATAAAAGTACTCAATCAACTTGACGACGATAAAATTATTGAAAACCAAAAATTGAAAGTGCGTATTAGAGCATTGCATAGAGTAAAACAAGGCGAAACTATAGAAAAAATAGCTAAGCAATATGGATTACAAAGCCTGCAAGTCATTGAAGCGAACAAAATCAAGAATCCTAAACAACTTTGGGCTGACCAAGTAATTGTGATTCCTATTCCACGTAAAAATTAATTTTATTTAAATTTCTATAAAACCTAATCAAAAAACTATCATGGACATCATTCCTGCCATAGACATCATCAATGGGAAGTGTGTAAGACTCTCACAAGGAGATTTTAACCAACAAAAACAATACAATGAAAATCCACTGGAAGTAGCTCAGCAGTTTGAGAGTGCGGGCTTAAGACGCTTACACTTAGTTGATTTAGACGGCGCAAGGCAAAAAAAAATAGTCAATCATAAAGTTTTAGAAAATATTGCGAAAAATACTAAACTAAAAATTGATTTTGGAGGGGGGGTGCAGTCAGATGACGACATCAAATTGGCTTTTGATAGTGGAGCGGCTCAGGTTACAGGGGGAAGCATTGCTATACGCCAGCCTGCCTTGTTTGAAAAGTGGTTACAACTATATGGAGCTGAGCGTATTATCTTAGGGGCAGATGTCAAAGAAGACAAAATAGCGATAAGTGGCTGGCAGGAAACCTCAGACATCACTGTTACTTCATTTATTAAAGGGTATTTGCAAAAAGGAGTAAAATATGTTATTTGCACAGATGTAAGCAAAGACGGCATGTTAGCAGGCACTTCTATAGAACTTTACAAACACCTTAGACAAAACCTACCTCATGCTTCTTTGATAGCAAGCGGGGGAGTAAGTAACTTGCAAGACCTCATAGACCTCAAAAATATAGGCATGAAAGGAGCGATAGTAGGCAAAGCCCTTTATGAAAATAAAATTAATTTGGAAGAATTAAAAATATTGATTAATTAGTACCCAAATTAGCTTATTCCTATCTACAAATATGAAAAAAACACTTTATCTATTCGTTCCATTTTTTTTCACTTGCTTCATTTGCTATTCCCAGTCTGCCCAAACGCTTTGGTATAAACAAGCAGCACAGTATTTTGAGGAAACTTTGGTCTTAGGCAATGGAAAAATGGGGGCTTCGGTTTTCGGTGGTGTGGCTTCTGACAAAATCTTCCTAAATGACATCACGCTTTGGTCTGGCGAACCTGTCAATCCTAACATGAATCCAGAGGCATACAAAAACGTTCCTGCCATTAGGGAGGCACTTAGAAATGAGGATTACAAATTAGCTGACGAACTCAATAAAAAGCTACAAGGTAAGTTCTCAGAATCTTACGCCCCACTTGGGACTATGTTTATAGATTTTAAACATGAAGGCAACGCCAGCAATTATTATCGGGAACTCAATTTGGGAGAGGCAATTTCAAAAGTAAATTACCAGGTAAATGGCGTTCAGTTTGCTCGTGAATACTTCATTTCTTATCCCGACCAAATCATGCTTATTAGGCTCACAAGTAGCAAAAAAGGCACATTAAATTTTGAGGTGAAGTTTAATAGCTTGCTTAGAAATAAAGTTATTGTAACTGATAAAATCTTGAAAGCTAAGGGCTACGCTCCTATCAAAGCCGAACCCAATTATAGAGGAAATATACCCAATGCCGTAGTTTTCGAAGAAGGTAGAGGTACTCGATTTACTACCTTAATCAAAATCCAACCTACAGACGGTGCAATCGTTAGCACTGATAGCACTTTGGGACTCAAAGACGGAACGGAAGCACTCGTTTTTATTTCTATCGCCACAAGTTTTAATGGTTTTGACAAAAATCCAGCCACCGAAGGAGTAAATGATGAGGCATTAGCAAGCGAAAAAATGGCAAAAGCTTTGAAAAAATCATTTAAACAAATCAAAAAGTCGCATCTACAAGATTATCAGCAGTTTTATAAAAGAGTGAGTTTAGATTTGGGCAGGACTGAAGCCCCTGATTTGCCTACTGACGAACGCCTCAAACGCTATGCAACAGGCAAGGAAGACAAGAATTTAGAGATATTGTACTTTCAGTATGGTCGCTATTTGTTAATTAGCAGTTCTCGTACTCTTGGCGTGCCTGCCAACCTGCAAGGAATTTGGAATCCCTACATTCGCCCTCCTTGGAGCAGTAACTACACCACTAACATCAATGCAGAAGAAAACTATTGGCTGGCTGAGAATACCAATCTTTCTGAAATGCACGCTCCATTTTTAAGTTTTATCAAAAATATAGCCCAAACAGGAAAAATTACAGCGAAAACTTTTTATGGAGTAGGCGGTTGGGCGGCTTGCCACAATTCGGATATATGGGCGATGAGCAATCCCGTAGGTGATTTTGGGAAAGGCGACCCCGTTTGGGCAAATTGGAACATGGGAGGCGCATGGCTCAGTACGCACTTGTGGGAGCATTATATTTTTACCAAAGATGAAAATTTCTTAAAAAATGAAGCCTACGACCTCATGAAAGGAGCATCACAATTCTGCTTAGAGTGGTTAGTAGAAGATAAAAATGGAAATTTGATTACCTCGCCATCAACTTCGCCTGAAAACCGCTACCGCACCCATGACGGCTACGAGGGAGCAACCTTGTATGGGGCTACTTCTGACTTGGCAATGATTAGAGAACTTTTTGACCAGACTATCAAGGCTGCCAAAATTCTGAACACAGATGCCGATTTTCGTCAAAAATTGGAGCAAGCCCTTGCTCGCCTTTATCCTTACCAAATTGGGAAAAAAGGAAACTTGCAAGAATGGTATCATGATTGGGAAGACCCCGAACCCAAACACCGCCACCAATCGCACTTATTTGGGCTTTACCCTGCTCACCATATCAACCCAGAGAAAACGCCTGAATTAGCCGCCGCTTGTCGCAAAACCTTAGAAATCAAAGGAGATGAAACCACAGGCTGGTCAAAAGGCTGGCGCATCAACCTGTGGGCAAGACTTTGGGACGGAAATCGTGCCTACAAAATGTACCGAGAATTACTCAACTACGTAGAACCTGACGGCATAAGACCGAAGTATTCAGGTGGAGGGGGAACATATCCTAATCTTTTTGATGCTCACCCTCCCTTCCAAATAGATGGCAATTTTGGAGGTGCGGCGGCAGTGGCAGAAATGTTAGTGCAATCCAGCGAAAGCGAGATTCGCTTGCTTCCTGCACTGCCAGATGCTTGGGAAAGTGGTTCAGTCAAAGGAATTTGTGCCAGAGGAGGTTTTGAGGTAAGCATGGATTGGGAAAATAGTAAACTTAAAAAAACAACAGTCTATGCTAAAAGAGACGGAACGACTACCCTCATTTATGGCAGCCAAAAAAAGACTATTGCCTTGAAAGCAGGAAAAAAAATGGAAATGGTATGGTAAGAGGCATAAGTAAGTCAGTCAATCCTATCAGCTAATTAACAGAATTAATTAGCTAATAGGATATTCCAAACTTGTAGGTATGTTTGAAAACAGCTAATTTTGTATAAAATACACTTACATTTTAAAAAACAATGATGCCTACTTTTCAAACTGACATAATTGAAGCAAGAAATTTTTTGTATCAACTTCTTGTAAGACAAGTAGATGAAAAAGCTAAAAATTGGATAGAACAGAAAATCCATCTACTTGCTAATAGTTTTTCTACCCAAAACTTCTATATTGCCTTTACCTCTGCACCGCGGTTTGTAGGAAAGCAAAATTTACATCTTAGTCCTATGGAAGAGTCAGAAGCAAACGCTATCCGCAAAGGCTTTACTCTCAAAAATTGGACAATAGACAGAACAACAAGAATACTTTTTGTATTATACTTACCGACAGAAAATGCAGAAAATCACGTATCTATCCTAAGCAAAGTATTCCAAACTGCCGAAGTAAATGAGCTGGTAGCTCTTTACGCCGCTTTGCCACTTTTACCTTTCCCAGAAAAATATATTTATCAATGCACGGAAGGCATCAGAACCAATATGGCTCCCGTGTTTGAGGCGGTAGCCCTTAATAATCCCTTCCCTGCGGAGTTTTTAGATGAAAATGCTTGGAATCAACTATTTTTAAAAGCCATTTTTACAGGGAAAAAAATCTATCAAATCCAAGGCATCAAGCAAAGAGCCAATGCGACTTTAGCCCAAATCTGCTCCGATTTTGCTCATGAGAGATGGGCAGCAGGTCGCAAAGTTACCCCCGAGCTATGGATGCCTGTGGTACATTTTATCAATGATACCATCTTAAAAGACTTAGAAAAACTCAAAGAAAGCAATGATATTTTGCAAAGACAAGCCTTAGTGTTGGTATGCTTGGAAAGCAGTCATGCGCAAGTTAAGGAATTATTGACAGGAATGGAGGATTTGAAAGAAAAAGCCTTAAAAGGAGAGTTTTCTTGGGAAAGTATTTCAGAGCAGTGGCACGAAGCAAACCAATAAAAAGAAAGAACATGCTGAGCAAAGATGTTAATTGTAGTTTTGTATCTTGTCTTACACAACCACAATTAAAAAAATCTCGTAAATAAATGGAAAAGAAATTTGAAAATATATGGCTAAACTCATAAGACAATTCCCTATCTTTCTGATTTTTAATCTTCTTGTCCTTTATTCATTTGCTCAAGTCATGCCAACTGAGCGTTCTATCCAAGCCACTTCCTATTGGTTTAATTTTAATTTTGAGTACTTTTCTAAAAATGGAAGTATGCTTTTTGCAGAAAGTAACCTCAAATACAGCACTTCGCCCTTAGTAGAAAATTTAAGTGTTGCTCCTCTATACTTAATGCAACATACTTTGGGCTACGAGTTTCGCTTTTCTAATCAATGGAACTTAGGAGTTTCAGGTAGATATGTCATGGAAAAACGCTTTGATACTTTTTTTTCCAAAATCTATTTGAATCACTCTGGAAAAATTGGTGAAGTAGAGTTTTTCAAACAATTTGGAGTAGAACAAGTTAGCTATCTATCAAAAACCCTTGAAAATCAAGGTAGATTCTCTGGTTTAGCTGGCTTAGCACATAATTTTGTCTTAGGAAATGGCAATATACTTAGACCGTCTTTGACCTACGAACTCATGACTTGGTTTGACTGGCGCAATCCTTCTGTTCCTCAAAACAAACGCCGCATAGACCAAACTCGCCTCAAGGCAGAGGTAGCGTATTTCTTGAACCCTAAGTGGAGTGTGGGCTTATTTTTTATCCATGAAACAGACTATTTTTTTGCTTTGGCACAGTTTGATAAAGATGGTAAGCAAATAAAACCCGATAGAAAACTTAACATTTTAACACCTACTATCGGGCTAAGGGTACACTTTCTCTTGAAAGCCAAAGACATAGGCGAAGAAATCAGGTTAAGATTTCTTCCTTACTAACTCATTACTTCTATGGCTTTTTTAAGCTCTTTGGCAAAAATATCTACTTCTTCTTTGGTATTATAAACGGCAAAAGAAGCTCTGGCTGTACCGCTAATGCCAAATCTACTCATCAAAGGCATGGTGCAATGATTGCCTGTACGAACCGCAATCCCATTGGCATCGAGCATCATGCCCAAGTCAAAATGATGAATGCCCTCAGCAACAAAGGAAATAACTCCTGCTTTTTCTTTAGCTGTACCTATGATTTTGATTTTAGGAATATCTTGCATCTGTTCGGTAGCATAGGTAAGCAGTTCGTATTCATGCCTTGCAATATTGTCTTTACCAACATTTTCTACAAACTCTAAAGCATATTTCAAGGCAACGGCATCTCCAATATTGGGCGTACCAGCCTCAAACTTATAAGGTAAGTCGTTGTAAGTGGTTTTTTCAAAAGTAACTTCTTTAATCATCTCTCCACCACCCAGATAGGGAGGCATTTTTTCCAAAATTGCCTTTTTGCCGTATAAAATACCAATCCCCGTTGGACCGTAAACCTTATGAGCAGAAAATACAAAAAAGTCTGCATCAAGGTCTTGCACATCTACGTTCAGGTGCGGACTTGCTTGCGCCCCGTCTATGAGGGCTACTGCCTTTGCTTTGTGCGCCAATCTGATAATTTCTTTGACAGGATTAATCGTACCTAAGGCATTAGAAATGTAAACAACAGCTACAATTTTAGTACGTTCATTGAGCATCTTTTCGTAGGCTTCCATGTCCAACTCTCCTGCATCATTGATAGGTATGACTTTTAATTTTGCTCCTTTTTCTTCGCAGAGCATCTGCCAAGGCACGATGTTAGAGTGATGCTCCATAGTGCTAATAATAATCTCATCTCCTTCATCAATAAAAGCCCGACCATAAGCATTAGCTACCAAGTTTATTCCTTCGGTTGTCCCTTTGGTGATAATTACTTCCTCCAAAGAACCTGCATTAATAAATCTGCGCGCCGCTTCCCTGCTTTCCTCGAAAGCATGGGTAGCCTTTTCTGCCAAATGATGTACGCCACGATGCACATTGGAATTGTATCCTTGATAATAGTTGGTCAAAGCCTCAATTACGTGAGCAGGTTTTTGAGAAGTAGCGGCGTTATCAAAATACACTAAGGGTTTGCCATTGACTTCTTGATGTAAAATAGGAAATTGTTTGCGAATTTGATGTATGTCTAACATATATGATGTCTTTGGAATGATTATAAATAACAAACTATTACTTAAAAGGATTTGTTCTCTTCTACATAAAAATACCCTAAGAAAAATAGCGATTGTTTCAGAAAAAGAAAACAATCGCTAAAATACATTGAAAATCAAGTATTTTTACATTTCTTTTTCCATTTCCAATACAGCTTTTTCTATAATATCACAACACTCATGCAGTTCTTCCTCTGTCATGACTAAGGGTGGAGCAAAGCGAATGATGTTACCGTGTGTAGGTTTAGCCAATAAGCCGTAATCTTTCATTTTCAAACACAGATTCCATGCGGTTTGACTGGTAGGTAAGTCATTGATAACAATAGCATTAAGCAAGCCTTTTCCACGTACTAAAACAACTAAATCAGATTTTTCTACCAACTTATTCATTCTTGTCCTGAAAATTTCACCAAGATAGGAAGCATTTTCTGCCAATTTTTCATCTTTTACTACATTCAAAGCCGCCATAGCTACCTCGCAAGCCAAAGGATTACCCCCAAAAGTAGAACCATGCTCTCCCGGACGTAGGGTCAGCATAATCTCATCATTGGCTAAGACCGCAGATACAGGCATAACTCCCCCTGAAAGTGCTTTTCCTAAAATTAAAATATCTGGCTTAACTTCCTCATAATCACAAGCGAGCAACTTTCCTGTGCGTGCAATCCCTGTTTGAACCTCATCAGCTATAAACAATACATCATTAGCCTTGCAGAGTTCGTATGCTTTTCTCAAATATCCTTCGTCTGGTACTACTACCCCCGCTTCTCCCTGAATAGGCTCTAACATGAAGCCTGCTATGTTTTTATCCTCTAAAGCTTTTTCCAAAGCACTCAAATCGTTGTAAGGAATCACCTCAAAACCTGTCATAAAAGGACCGAAATTACGCCTGCTTAATGGGTCTGTAGAGGAGGAAATCGCCGCTAAGGTTCTTCCCCAAAAGTTGCGTTCTGCAAAAATTATTTTTGCTTGGTTAGCAGGAATACCTTTTACTTCATAAGCCCATTTGCGACAAAGTTTGACCGCCGTTTCTCCACCTTCCACCCCAGTATTCATAGGTAAAACACGCTGATAGCCAAAGTATTCGCAAATGAACTGCTCATACCTGCCCAATACATCATTGTGAAAAGCACGCGAAGTTAAAGTAAGTCTTTGGGCTTGCTCAGTTAAAGCGTTGATAATGCGTGGGTGACAATGTCCTTGGTTCACAGCACTATATGCTGATAAAAAGTCAAAATATCTTTTCCCTTCTATGTCCCAAAGATAAACTCCTTTGCCTCTGGAAAGTACTACAGGTAGAGGATGATAATTGAAAGCACCATATTGATGTTCTAATGCGATTGCTTCTTGGCTTGAGGTAACTGTTTGATACATAATGTATTACTTATAAGTGTAAAAAATTTACTAAACACCTCACAAAGTTAGCATTTTTATTTGACAAACATGATTTCAGGTACTTCTTTTCACTATCATTTATTTGCAGATACTATTTTTCTCCTTCGTGCAAATTCGTGTAATTCGTGGCTTTAAAATCCTCTTGGTGCAAATTCATACTTCGCATCGCAAGCAATTTGTGGCTACAACCCTCTTTGTGCAAATTTATACTTCGTATCGAGAGCAATTCGTGGCTAAAACTTAGCTCCTACCACTGCATTTAGCTGTATCCTCTGCACATTCCCTTGCAAATCAAAGAGTTCTATAAAAATAGCATACTGCCCCACCCTTGCTTTTTGGTAGCTATCATCAGTTCCATCCCATTGGACAAAACCACTTGCCGAAATAAGCTGATTTTGGGCTAAGGTCTTGATTCTGCGTCCCTGTGCATCAAAAATGAAGATATTGGCGGTTACATTGGTGGCATTGCAAGTATAATAGATGAACAGCAAATCTTGAAAGCCGTCCCCGTCAGGCGTAAACACCTTATTTTCAAGCGTAAAGCATTCGTTTGCCAAACTGCGGGGTGCATTATCAGGTCTTGCTTGCGAGTTTTTATACGCAGGAGTACCAAAGGTAGGCGAGCCAGCTGAGTGCCAATTTTGGCGGTCATTCGTAGGGGCAGAAAAGCTAATGCGTTCCAAAGAAACACCATTTTTATCGTCTAATAACCTGAAATGAAAGTCTTTATGATAATCAAATCTATCCAACTCCTCGACTAAGTCATTGTATAAAATTGCCGTGCCGCTATCATCATTGTAAGTTGGGAAAGAGGACATTTCTAAAAACAAGCTATCAACTCCTTGTGGATATTGTGATTTGAGTTGCTTTTTATCCTTCGTCAAAGCCAAATAAGTCTTAGGTGGGAAAATATAAATCTCTCTGGAAATCACGTGATTAGTGCTTGCATTGCCCAAACGCCAATTTTGCAGATTGAGGTACTTGTCAGAAATATTGTAAATTTCTACAAAATCTACCCCATAAGTAGGGGGATTAAACAAAATTTCGTTTATCAGCACATCTCCTTTTTGCCCTTGCTCTGGCAAAACAAATTGGGCTTGCGTGCTGTTTATCAAAGCATTACCACTACAATCCCTGATGCTTCTCACAGCAATCGTATAAAGTTTGTTTCGTTCAAAATTTTGCTCAAAAGTCAAGTTTACTTGGTAAGGTAGTAAATAATCAAATTGTATTTTGCTTATTTTCAAATTATTATCTGCTTGGTATTGAGCATTTACAGCACTCAAACTGTCCAACTTTTCATTAAAAATTAAGCGAATTTGAGAGTTGTTCACAGCCTCTACCCTTAGCAAAGCAGGTGGGGTATTGTCTGATACTGTGGTGCTTACAGAGTTTGCTTTGGCAGGAGTGCCTCCATTTAGGTCTTTGCTTGCCTCCCAGTTTACACTTTCCAAACAAGGAGAAGCTAAGTCCCTCATTTCCAAGCTCCAACCACCATCTTTTTTCTCTATATCCTTGTACCAATCGCTGGAATAAGCAAGGTCAAAAACCATTTGCCCACGACTATTCCGCAAGGTCAGTCGCCCACTGTTATTGGGCAAACTCACCCAAGGCGAAAGCCCTATGACCTTTGCAGAAGGAAATCGCCTTTTAAACTCTGCAACCGCACTATTGGGAACTAAAACTGCATATTCTTTGGGAAAAAGCACTTGAAAAGGCAATTTTGTAGAGGTCGTTTGGTTAGTCAAAGCCATGCCTCCTAAACTCAATACTTTTGTAGTAGAATTGTATATTTCCAAGTATTCACTTTCTGGCAAATTGACCACAGGACTTGGGTCAGGCATAAACTCAGTAATGATAATTTCTTGAAAAGCAGGTACACTTCCTAAACCAAAAGACAAAGATAAATTAGTAAGTGTATTCCCACTGCAATCTTTTAATTCTTTGATTTGTAAGCTATACTGTACTTCTACTTGTAAAGGAGTTTCTAAAATCAAATTGATTTCTTTTTCACTCTGCACATCAATCTGCTTAATTTTCAAAGTAGGGGCAAAGTCAAAATTCTCAATTTTAGTCAAATAAAGGCTATCTATTTTTTCGCTCAACCGCAAGGTCAAAATTGTACTATTTTGTACTATCAATTCACTTACCATAGGAGGTGTAAGGTCAGGGTTAGAACCTTTGACAGAGTTTTGCAAGGCGGGTGTTCCTCCCAAAGGATTTTCCGAAGCCGTCCAATTTTCTGCCTCCCCGCAAGGATTGTTCGTATCTATCATTTCCAAAGCCCAGCCACCTTGTTTTTTTACCTCATCTCTGTACCAAGTATCGTTGTAAGTTACTGAAAATAAAATATTTCCATTCCCGTTTCTTAACTCTAATTTTTCCCCTGCATTGGTCAAAGAAGGCAAAGATGACAAACCAATGAAACGCCTGTCTGGGAAAAGTATAGCAAACTCTTTCAACACCGAATTAGCACATAACACTACGTATTCTCTTGGGCGTAAAATACCTGATAATCTGATTCTTGCGCTTTCGTCATGAAAATAGACATCAGCAAGATTTAAAACCGCCTCTGTATTATTATAAATCTCAACGTATTCTCTTTCAGGGAGTTTTACCACAGGCGTAGGGTCTGCCATGATTTCCGTTATCAGCAACTCGTGAAAATTGGGTGCTTTCCCTTTGCCAAAGGTCAAATTACTTTCTTCTATCAAATTCCCGCTACAATCTTTCACATTTTTAACACTCAACGTATAAAGCAAATTGTCCTCTATTTTCTTATCAATCGTAAATCTCACTGTTTTCTCATCAACCAACTCCAACTTTTTAATTGATAATGAATTACTTACTTGGTAATTTTCTAATTGCTTTAAAGTAAGCGTATCCATTTTTTCAGAAAAAATAACTTGCAACTGCTCGTCTGGATTTTGTATTAAACTAAGATTGCTTACTTGGGGAGGCGTAATGTCAGGATTAGAAGCAAATACAGAATTTTGTCGACTTGGTGTGCCTCCCAAAGGGTCTATAGAGGCAGTCCAATTTTCTTCTTCTCCACAAATATTGTGAATATCAATCATTTCCAAAGACCAACCACCCTGCTTTTTTACTGCGTCTTTGTACCAAGTATCTGAATAATTAACAAAATGAATAACCTCTCTATTATCTATTCTGCTGATAGTAAGCAGTTCTCCTGTATTGTTCAAACTTGGAAAACTGCTTACTCCTATCACTTTGGGTTTTGGAATGATGCGTAAAAAGCTATCAATCCGAGTATTACTGCACAAAACAGCATATTCTTGTGGTTGCAAAATTACATTAGGCAAGCGAGCAGTGCTTGTAGCATCACTCAATTGTAAACCATTCAAAGTCAGCGCGCTATTGGAATTATTGAAGATTTCCAAGTATTCTACCAAAGGCAAGCCTACTTGTGGGGTTTCATCTGCAAAAATTTCTGTGATGAGAATTTCATTTTTCAAAGGCAAGCGACCTAAACCAAAAGAAGTGCTGTAAGTCAAGTTATTATCTCCACAATCTTTTAAGCCATTGATTTTCAACTCATAAATCATATTGGCATTAATTTTCTGATGGAGATTTAAAATTACTTTTTGGCGACTTTCTATGGTAATAGTGCTGACCGATAAGCCATTGTTAATGACATAGTTTTGTAAATTTCTCAAACTACTTTCTTCTATCAACTCGCTAAAAGTTAGCACAATTTGATTATCATTTTGAATAGCAAAAGAAGTAACTTGTGGAGGAGTATTATCTTGCACTTTTCCAAGAACAGAATTAGACTTGGCAGGTGTACCTCCTTGGGGGGCAGTGCTTGCTCTCCAATTCGCAGATTCAACGCAAAAGTTTTCTGTATCAATCATTTCCAAAGACCAACCACCTTTTTTCTTCTCCTCGTCTTTGTACCAGGCATCTGTGTAGTTTATGCTGTGAATTACGTTGTTAGCACTACTATCTTTGATGATTAACTCCTCGCCCGTATTGTTCAAGGTGATAAAAGAAGTAACTCCAATCACATTTTTATCATTGAAAAGGCTTGCTTTTGTGGTACTTGTAAGCACCAAGTAGCTTTTGGGCTTGATGAAAGTATTGGGCATTTTGATTTCGGCAGTGGCATCTTTCAAAATCAGATTGCCTAACATAATCAACGAGTTAGTTCGGTTGTAAATTTCCAAATACTCCGCTTGTGGTACTCTTGGCTCAGTAGTGGGCGTAGGCAAGATTTCATTTGCCATGATTTCTGAAATCACCAAATCGTGCAATTTTGCTCTTTTCCCAATGCCAAACCCTACGACTGTGTTTAGCACATTTCCTGCACAATCTTTCACATTTTTGATTTCTAATTGATACAAAGTAGCACTATCTAAGTTATTGAAAAATTGCAAGTTTACAGCATTTTTTGCTTGAAAAATAAGATTAGAGAGGTTGATGTTGGAAACTTGATAATTGTTTTTATTCACCAAAGTCAAGCTATCCAAATTCTGAGAAAAAGTCAATTTTAGTGTTTTCAAATCTATGATTTCCAACTTGCTGATTTCGAGAGTAGTTTTATCAGGATTTTCTTTCCAAACAGAATTTTCTTTGGCAGGCGTTCCCCCCTTTTCGTCTTGGGAAGCTATCCAATTGCTTGACTCATCGCAGGTTGAGTTAGGATTAATGATTTCCAAAGACCAACCTCCTTCTTTTTTTTGATTGTCTTTGTACCAAGTATCTGAGTAGTTTACCTTATAAATCAAGTTATTATCGGGGTCTATGAGTTTGAGTTCTTCTCCTGAGTTGGTCAAACTCATGGAAGAAACCGTAACAACTTTTCCAAAAGGTTCAAAAATAGCTTTTTGACTTGCGGCGCAGAGTATAACAAACTCATTTGGAAGGATTTGCTCTTTACTTATGGGTCTTTGCACGCCGCTATCTTCCAACTTGATTCCGTTGAGTTCAAAAGGAATTTGTGAGTTGTTATACAGTTCCAAATACTCCACTTCTGGCAAGCCAACTTTGGGGGTAGGGTCTGCAAATATCTCAGAAATAATGAGTTCCCCGTATTTAGGTACAGCAGGGCGAGCAAAAAAAAAGTTTTGAGAAATAAGCACATTGCCCAATAAGTCCCTGATGCTTTGCACAGTAAGCGTATAGTTTACATTGATTTGCAAAGGGTTAGCTAATCTTAGCACTACCGTTTTAGTATCGCTACTTTTCAAACTGACGCTTGCAGGCAAGCCAATGCTATTGGAAATCGTATAGTGATTAATCGCTTCTGCGGAGTTCTTTTCTATTGGTTTTGAGAAAGTTACCTCTATTTCTGTAGGAGAATTGAACAAAACGCTAATTACTCTTGGAATACTTGTATCTAAGCTAAAAGTGTGAGTCTGGACAGGTAAGTAATTTCCGCAGTTCAAGGCAAAACCTCCCAATGTAAGTTGATAAGTAGTATTAGGGGCAAAATTTTCTGCAAAAATCAATTTGACTATGTGTTTGTCGCTTTGGTCTAAGACCGCACCCGCCGCTTTTCGCATTGGGTCATTATTTAAAAAGTACAAATTTGTATTGGCGGAAAGCACATCAGGAACGATTTGAGAAAAGATGACATCAAGCAAATTGGCAGACCTTACTACGACTTGGCTGACGAAATTTTGATACGTAAAACTCGTATTGCTCAAATCAATAATATTGCTATTTATATCTTCTATATTTTTGATTTGTAAGGTATTGCTATTTCCTAAGACCATATTTTGTGATAAGGTCAAATGCACTAAGGATAAATCTGTGGCATCAAGATTAGCTAAGGAAGGAGGAATGTTATTGATGAGATAGTTATTCTCTTCCTCTGCTAAAGCAGGGAGTACGGACTCAGAAAAATACAAATCTATCTTGTCTTTGTCCAAAACTTTGATTTTTGCCAATCGTGGTTTTATAGTATTGAAATTAGAAGAAATAGGCATGATAGTATTGTCTAACAAGTCTTTTAAATTGCTGATAGTCAGTGAAAAATCTTTGTCATTGGTCAAAGCAGTAGCAAAGTTGAGGTAGAGAATAGTAGGATTATCTACACAAATCAAGGCAGAAGTAGGCTGAGAAGGCGCAGTCATATCTGTTAAATTACTGATAGAGAAGTTGCTTGCTGTTTCTGCACTGATTTTTTCCAAAGGTTCTGAAAAGCGCAACTCTATCATTTTCAAGTTTTTCCAAACTATTAAATTAAGCAGGTTAGGTGCTTGCACATCAAAAGAAAGGCTGACATTTCTTGTTGTCATAATGTTTCCTGCCAAATCTTTGATTTGGGCAACTCTGAGGTTGTAAGTTTCTCCTTGCTGAAAAGTGTAGGGAAAAGTCAAGCGAACTTGGGAAGAACTAACAAAAGCTGTAGCAGTGGGTAAAAGCACTGAATTTGAAGGAGTTGTAAACTGATAGTTGTTAAAAACAAGAGCAGAAATAGGGTCTAAGGGTTCGGAAAAAGTCAAAATGAGTTGGTTTGTGCCTAAAAACTCTACTAAATCCAAAGTAGGTCTGCGGGTGTCGTATTGGAAAACTTGGGCGATTGGGCTAATTGTATTTCCTGCTAAGTCTTTGATATTGTTGATGTTTAAAGTCCTATTGGAGTTTTCAGGGAAGTTGGTAGAAAAAAACAAATGTACAATATTTTTCTGTATATTATCCAATAAAGCAGTCAAAAGTGGATTACCTGCAATATTGTAATTGGCTAAGGTTTGGGCAGAAGGTTGGTCTAAGTTTTCATTGAAAATCAAATCAATAGAGTTTTGGGAAATAACTTTCAATTGCACTAAAAGAGGAGGGTAAATGTCAGGGTGGACAAAGTTAAAAGTTTCGGAAATAATAGCGTTTCCAGCGTTATCTTGCACATTGGTAACGGTAAGGATATAGTTTTGCAGAATGGTCATACTATTAGCAAAAGTAAGCGTTACTTCACTGTTATCCAATGGATTGCGAACTGCAGAAGTAGGTGAGCCAATGCCTCCATTCAAAAAATAATTGGCTGCATTTTGAGCGGTAGTCAAGTTTACATTTTCAGAAAATTTAACTCGTATCTGATTCAAATTCAATACAGTAACTCCTGTAATAGCTGGGGGAGAAGTATCAGGTACGAAAGTAAAGTTTTGCGTTTGAGGGGTAGCCAAAGGAATTGCAAAATTGCATAAATCTTTGACGTTAATCACTGACAGTGTTTGCATTATGTTGTCAGGAAAGGGAGTAGCAAAGGTCAATTTTACTTTTTTGAAATTACTAACATTTCTCTCTGCTAAGTTGGGATTTTTGGCTGTATTTCCGTTGAGGTAATAGTTAGTGGGGGTTTGGGCAGAGATTTGTTCTACTTCTTCACTAAAAGTCAGTTCAAGATTCTGATTGTCAATAACTTCTAAATTAGTAATAATAGGGTGGGGAGGAGTCAGAGGAATGATACTTCCAAAAACTTTTACGTTATCAATTCGCCAAGTTCCTCCTGCGGCTTCGGAGGCATAACCATAAATTCGGAAGGTAGTATTGGCTGTAATTCTTGTAAAGCACACTAAATTAATAGTTTGAGTGCGAGTAAGGTCATCATCAGGGACATTGAAAACTGCCAAGTCCGTTGCATAAGCATCTTTGCTTGACCTGACTGCTAAGGTGCGAATCCCTGTCAGGCTACGGCGTTCATCAAACTCTATCCGATTGATAATGAGTTGAAAACTTGTATTAGGCTGAATACTAAAAGTAAAATAATCATTTAAATCTATTCCCATAGTAGAAAATGCACTTGCGGAAAAAGTATTTGCTGAGGCAGAGGCAGTCAAACCTGAGCCTCTACTCATATTACTTGCTGTTCCACTGGTAGGCTGATTATCAGGTGGGAAAGTAACTTCATTGCCCGCTGCCCCTGTAAAGGAATAAGTAACGAGTTGGGCGTGAGAGAGATAGGGAAAAAGTAATAAAATACATAACAAGATATATTTTGCAAATAAGCGTATTTGTCTAAGACAATAGGAGGTGCTTCTGAAGATAGGTTTCATAAGATTGTTGCTATAATGAGTTAATACTATTGTGAAACTTAGCACAAAATAGTAAAAATATTTGAGTTTTAGAGTTCATATTTCCCCAAAAGTTTATTTTATAAGTAGCTTAATAGTAAAATTCCTCTGATATGTATTTGAATATCAGAGGAATGATTTTATTAGGTAAAGTAAATCTTATAATTTTATCACTTTTATTATCTTATAGCATTTTTCCGTCTGCACTTCTAAGAAATACACTCCTTCCGAAAGTTTAGGTACAGAGATTTCCTGTTTACCACTGATGCCTACCCATTCCTCTTTTTCCTCTATGGTCTGCCCCAAACTGTTATACAGCCTTATCCTTGCCTTCCCAGAGATAAAATCTTGAAATTCAATAGTAAACTGCTCATTAAACGGATTAGGATACACCTTTATCTCGGGACTTATGAGAGGGGCTGTAATAGCCTCTTTCCATGCTACACTGCTTTCTTCTACTCTTGCTGTACTTGAGGTAGGTTCTTGGATAATCTCAATCGCTGCCACCGAAGGTCTATCTGCCGAAGGGATAAAACTCATGTTGAGCGTACCATCGCTGACATTGACGGTAGTTTCTCTGACGATAGC
>NZ_FONY01000122.1 GCF_900113045.1 Thermoflexibacter ruber | reverse complement strand
TGATAACATTTTTACTAATTTGATTACCAAATATTGTACTTTTTTCGTAATTTTCCTAATCCAAATTTCAAAACCTTTTACTTTTTAGTATAAATCACCAGCTTTATTATAAAGCGTATAAGTTCTGCTTGGATTTAAAAGTTTGGAAGAAGTTTTAAGAGGAATGGCAATTACAGAACCTATGACAGGAACGGCAGCTACAGAACTTATCGCAGCCTGTCTGTAATTGCCCTCCATAGCATAAACTGCTGCATCTAACAAATCTGCCAAATCCCCTACTATTGGCACGAAGCCAAATAAACTTACTCCCTCATGAAAACTATCACTTGAATACCCATCTCTCCCCCCTCTTACAGCATTGGCTATTGGATTGTAGTAAGAAGATAGTTTGAGCGTACCTACGTGCCACAATCCCATTTTACTATGCCAATCATTCATTAGGTTTGTGTTCCCTGCTTCTGGGGAAGCAAGCCACTCTATAGCGTAGAAATTGAGCGTACCATCGCCATTGTTAGAGGCTTGTAGCGTGACGTTTTGCGGTGTACTTTTCCAAAGATAGCTGATTGTACGATAATTACGAGATAGATTTTCCATTTGTTTCCTATCTCTTTCTTTTTGCTGGTCGTAGGCTGTCCCTTGTGGTAGTATGCTTTCCCCGTCCATGCCCGTAGGGTCTATGTACCTCAGCAGATTGTTATTCAAGAAAGAATAAGGTGAAACACTTACGTACCTATCCCCATGAGGGTCAAGGGTAGTAGTCCTACCTGTCTGATAGTCATAGCTTCTGGCACTGAAATCGTAGTGGTGCAGCTCAAGCTCGGTTTGCTTTTCTTTGCCGTTGAACAGCCACTTATCTTCCTTCGCAGGAGTTTGTACATAATCCAAGCTCTTCATGCCCAAGCCGAAAGACAGGGTAGAAATAAAAGTTTACAACTTCTCCTACCTCACCTCCTTCCTCAATGCTTCTATCTGCTCAATAGATAAGCCTGTTATCCTTGTAATCGTTTTATTATCAAAGCCTTCACTTATCATGTTCTTGGCTATTTCTATTTTTTCTTCCACTTTCCCTTCAATTTTCCCTTCAATTTTTCCTTCATTAAACGAAGTTTCCAAAGAGGCTGTGAAGTCCAAATAGTTCTTTTC
>NZ_FONY01000007.1:4754-173251 GCF_900113045.1 Thermoflexibacter ruber | reverse complement strand
AATGCTTTCAGAGGAGAAGTCAAAAAACCTACCTATACTTATTACTATGAGGTAGTCAAGGACTCCAAAGGCAACAGATACGACCTTGTGGTGAAAAGGTTAGATGAAAATGAAATGATAAGCGTAGTTTATACTTCCTATGTTTTTGTAACCGAAGGAGCAAGCAAAGAGGACATAGTAGTTCACCTGCACTATGCCACGGGGGACGGCATGAAGTGGAGATTCTCTCCCAAAGATTACTTAGAAGTGGTTTACAGCAAAAATAATAGTACAGTCATAGAAAAGGCAGTAGGCAAAATGGAAACATGTCTTTTGCCCAATGTTGATAAAACTAAACTGTTGGAGAGAGATGCCTCTAAGGAGTTTTCTAACAAAGAAGCTATCAGAAAAGCAGTAGAGATTATGTTGGTGGCTTATGAGAAGGTAGTGCCTGATGCTTAAAATGCCCTACTCAGACCTACTCACTTTTCAGGGAGGTCTGAGTATTTTCCCTTACTATCCCTGCTTTATTTTCCTCAAAAATATTTTGTAGCTATTTAGGTATTTCAAACATACTATTTTTATATCGAGCTTTTTTATCTTAAAAATTGACCTTTAGTTTATTACCTCAATAACTCATCTTATTACTAACATCTACGCGTAGAAATACTTTGTCTTTGTACTTACCCTCAATCAAAAAAACAAAACTTTTCTAACATATCCTATTGCTGTCAGAGTTATCAAAGAAACAATTATATCTTTGCACTTTGAGAAAAAAATAGCATCAAGAAATGTTAAAAAAGCTAATTTTCACTATTTTAGGGAGAAGAACAAGCAAGCGGCTGTATTATACTCTTACCCGTAAAAAGCTCTATTTTTCAGAAGCAGAAATTATCATAGACTATTTTTATACCTACCAACGCCAAGGATTGATGATAGACGTAGGGGTGCATTTTGGAGAAAGTTGTCTGCCTTACAGCGAGTTAGGGTGGAGTATTATAGGCTTTGAACCCGACCCTTATAATCAGAAAAAAATTCCTATGATTCAAGGTTTGAAACTTTACCAAGAAGCTGTTTCTAATAAAGACGGCGAGGTACTTACGTTTTACGCAAGTGATGAGTCCTCTGGAATTTCCTCTCTCTCCTCGTTTCATGCTTCGCATCGTCCTGTGGCTCAGGTCAAGACCATTTCTCTTAGCACTGCTATAGAAAAAGAAGGAATACAAAAAGTAGATTTCCTAAAAATAGACATAGAAGGGCATGATTTATTTGCTCTTAAAGGCTTCCCCTTTGAAAAATGCGTTCCTGAGATAATTTTGTGTGAATTTGAAGACTATAAAACCGTTCCTGTCGGCTATACCTATAAGGATTTAGGAGATTTTTTATTAGAAAAAGGGTATGCGGTTTACCTTTCAGAGTGGTATCCAATTATCAAATACGGTTCGCAACACCGATGGAGAAATATACGCCCTTACCCTACTAAATTAGAAGATGCAAGAGGCTGGGGGAACTATATTGCGGTAAAACAATCAGAGAAAGATAGATTTGAGAAAGTACTCCAACAGTATTTGAAGGATTTTCCAATAAGCAACTGGACAAAGTAGCTTGATTATCAAGGATATAGCTTACCCACCCCATATAACAAAAGCCCCCCAATAGTATGGGTGTGCATATTTATCTTTCATTTTTTGTTGGGCTAAACGGAAGGCTTGGCGACGGTTGCCCTCAGCCAACCATAGTTGATAAAACTCTTTCATTAGGCTTTGAGTAGCCCAGTCATCAGCTAACCAAAGACTTATGATAATATTTTTCGCACCTGCTATCTTGAATGCTCTTTGCAAGCCATAGACTCCCTCTCCTACTTTGACATTCCCTACGCCCGTTTCACAGGCAGAAAGCACAACCAAGTCCGTAGTTTCCAAAGAAAGGTTCATGGCTTCGTAGCCTGTCAATCTTCCGTCATCTTCATCTATTTGATTATCGTTGCGATAAGAGGTTAGCATCAAGCCAGAGGAAAACATTGGGTCCTCGTAGCTATTAGCAGCAAAAAATCCATGCGAGGCAATATGCAGTACTGTAGGGCTGTCGCTTTGCTTTAGGATAGATTCGGAGGCTTTTTCACCTAAGTAAACTTCCGTATGCCACTGCTCTTTATTGAGGAGTTGGGCGATGTGTTTGACTTCTTTTTCTGTACCTTCCAAGTCTGATAATTTTTCCTGCAAATGCTCTGAATCATATTTAGGTCGACCTATCAATACTGCCTTAGGTAAGGTGTTTTGTAAAACGGCAGATGAAGCAGGCTCTATCTCCAGTATTTCTTTGGCATTGGCAAGCAAGTGAACGTCTGTTTCGTCTATGAGATAATTTCCTGTTTCGGGATTGAGCAATACATTTATATTCAACTGATTATATACACCATCAGGAGCGAAAAATATTTTCTTTACTTGTCCTATTTTTTCCTTAAAAGGCGTCCAAAAAAGTTGGTAAGAATCTACATCTGTTTGCTTTTCTTTGAGAGCAAAGCGATACGCCTTAAAGTGTTTGTTTTCCAAGTCTTTCCCATAGGTAATAAGGCTAACCATAGGATAGGTTTGCTCATGAGGCAGGGCTATTAAGCCCGCATAGTTTACCGAATCTGTCCATTTATCTTTGTAAATATCAAAATATCTAAATCTAATTACTTCTATTAGAGCCTCCCCCTGCTGAAGTTTTTGTTTGATGCTGCCCCAACTCACGGTTTGCTTATCGGCGAACTGTTTGAAAGTTTCTGATTTTTCATACAATTGCTTTTCTAACTTTTCCACTTCTGTTTCCAGCCCAATAATATCCTCAGCAAATATCTTTATCCTTGTTGCTTTGGCTGGCTTATAGATTTTTGCTAATTTGTCTTTCAATTTTGTCCACTTTTTATAGGTGGCTATGAGTTCTTTATCACCGCTATCAAGAATTTGTTTTCGCATCTTATTGGCAGATTGGAAGAGTATAGCTTTGGTAGTGAGGCGATAATTAAAAACTTCGCTGAGCAAATATGGATTTTGTGTACTTCTCTGGAAGGCAAATGCGTTGAACTTTTCAAAATTATCACTTATACCTGCATAAAACTTTTCCTTTTGTTTTTCAGACAAAAAAGGGAAATAGGCATAAATCTGATGGACTGAGGCTTTCAAATGTTGGAGATACCAACTTTCCGCTTTTTCGTATTGTTTGATAAGCTGATAGTACAAAGCTAACTGAACAAGCGAAGAGATATAATCAGGGTGGTTAGTGCCTACGATGCTTTGGCGTAGTCGCAGTGCCTCGAGGTAAAAACTTTCTGCTTTGGAGTAATTGCCTATTGCCTGTTGTGCTTTCCCTAACTGATGCAAAGCGTTGGCATAGATGAGGTGTTTTTTACCTAACTTTTCTGCAATGATTGCTATACTTTCTTCTAACAAAGGTAAAGCTTTGGTGGGTTGGTGCATAGCTTGGTAGAGGGTTGCCAAACTGAACAAGGCAAGACCATATTCAGGATGTTGTTCTGATTTTTCCTTTTTGATGATATTCAAGCTATTCTTCAGCATAATCTCAGCTTGGTCGAGGCAACCTATTTCTTGATAAAGTGAGGCACAGGCACTTTGAAAAGTAGCAAAGTACATATTATTTTTGCCGTCACGTTTCTTAATAATATTAATGCTTTTGATATAGCCATTGAGGGCTTTTTCATAATCTCCCATTTCATGCAATAGGGAGGCTAAATGATTGATAGACATAGCATAATCTACATCTCTATCTCCTAAGAGTTTAAGCCTAATGTCCCTACTTTTTGTATAAAGTTTTTCTGCTTCGCTGTACTCTCCTAAGTTCTGTTTGGCTACTCCCAAATTGTCCAAAAAAGTCGCTAAATCGGGATTTTCTACGTTAAAAATATCCTTATGAATATCTATCGCTTGTTGGATATGGTGTATAGCTTCCTCATAGTTTCCTATATCCAATAAAATCACTCCTCGGTTATGTACCAGATTCATCAGCGTTTCCAAGTACACGCTTTGGTCTTTACTTTCTGAGAGGCTATCTAAGTCTTTTTTTATGAGGGTGATTGCTTGCTGACTATGCTTGAGGGCTTCTTCATAATTTCCGTCTTGATGGGCATGCTCGATAAGAGTAAAAAACTTACTGTATTTCTTTTGGGCAAAAGAAATAGATACATGAAAAATAAAAGTGATAAGTAAGGCAAGAAAGGTAAACTTTTTCATGCTATAGGTTTTATACAAATTTAATATTTACACTCTTCCTTTTAGCAAACTCTAAGCCCTTTTTCAAAAGCCTCTAAGAATTTTTACCTATCCTTTTTTTAGTACTAAAAATTCTTGTTTAAGTGAAAAAGAATAAAAAAGTAATGGACTATACTAAGATTTTTATTTTTTTTATATCTTGCAAAAAATGATTAAAACGTTAAGATAGGGTTTTAAAAAATCTGATTTCTTTACATTTATCTTTATATTTTTGTATCATATAAGACTGATAAAGTTTTAAAGATGAATTTTATCAGTTCATAAAGCAATCACTCATTCTAATCCAAACTGAAAACCATGAACCGAAAAGTTATCAACAGCCATAAAGCACCAGAACCTATAGGACCCTATAGTCAAGCCATCTTGGTCAATAATACTTTGTATGTTTCAGGACAAATAGCAATAGACAGAGAAACAGGCAATATGGCAAATGAGGACATAGCTACGGAGGCGCACCAAGTCATGCGAAACTTAGAATATATCCTGCACGAGGCTGGCTTGGCATTCAAAAGTGTAGTGAAGTGTACTATATTTTTAAAAGACATGAACGATTTTCAAGTGGTAAATAATGTTTACGGGCAGTACTTTTCGCATCATCACCCTGCAAGAGAAACCGTAGAAGTGAGCCGCTTGCCCAAAGATGCCAGAGTAGAAATTTCTTGCATTGCAGTAAAAGAAATGTAAAAGTAAAACATTACAAGTAAAATTGTGTGATGCTTTTTTCTTATTAAACCATTATTTATGAATAAAGAGAATGCTTCCGAGCAGGAGATTATCTTTGGTATTCACCCTGTAATGGAAACTATAGAGGCAGGCAAAGAGATTGATAAAGTATTGATTCAAAAAGACTTGAAAGGGCAAAATATTGTTGCTCTTGCTCACCTATGCAATCGCCTCAAAATACCTATCGTCAAAGTTCCTATTGAAAAAATTAATCGCATTACCAAGAAAAATCATCAAGGTGTACTTGCCTTTATCTCTGCGATTACTTATGCCTCTTTGGACAATATTATTTCCTCTGCGTACGAACAGGGGAAAAATCCTTTTATCTTAGTCTTAGACCGCATTACTGATGTACGTAACTTAGGAGCAATCGTTAGAACGGCAGAGTGTGTAGGCATAGATGCTATCGTTATTCCTGATAAAAATACAGCAAGATTGGGAAGCGATGCTTTTAAAACTTCAGCAGGGGCATTGAGCAGAGTACCTATCTGCCGAGAGAGAAATCTGAAAGGCACTTTACAGTTCTTGAAAAACAATGGCTTGACAATAGTGGGTTGTACAGAAAAAACCGAAAAATTGATGTATGATATAGACTATGAAAAGCCCTTGGCTGTGGTGATGGGTTCAGAGGAAGACGGCATCTCGCCTGAATGCCTACGAATGTGCGACGAGCAGGTAAAAATCCCTATGTACGGGAAGATAGGTTCTTTGAATGTTTCTGTGGCAACAGGGGTAATTTTGTATGAAGCAGTAAAGCATAGAGTATGATTTTGAATGTTTTTGAAAGTTAAAAAATAAATTATGGACGACAAAAGTAAAAAGTTTTTATACGATTATCTAAACAATGCCTCGCCTACAGGATTTGAAGAATCAGGGCAAAAAATTTGGTTGGATTACCTCAAACCATATATCAGCGATTATCATGTAGATAACTATGGCTCAGTGGTGGGCATAGTCAATCCTACTGCCTCTTACAAAGTAGTCATTGAGGCACATGCAGACGAAATTTCGTGGTTTGTCAATTACATCACACCAGAAGGCTATATCTATGTCATTCGCAACGGAGGTTCTGACCATGTGATTGCTCCCTCAAAGCGAGTAAATATCCACACAGAAAAAGGCATCGTCAAAGCAGTCTTTGGTTTTCCTGCTATTCACACCCGCAAAGGAGATAAAGCAGACTTAAAACCTACCATGCAAAATATTTTCTTGGACTGTGGCTGTTCTTCAAAAGCAGAAGTAGAGGAGTTAGGCGTGCATGTGGGCTGTGTAGTTACTTTCGAGGATGGCTTAATGGAACTCAACAATAAATACTTGGTTGGCAGAGCCTTAGACAATAGAATAGGAGGTTTTATGATAGCAGAGGTTACTCGCCGACTGGCTGAGAACAAAGTACGACTTCCGTTTGGATTGTATGTAGTGAATTCCGTCCAAGAGGAGATAGGACTAAGAGGTGCCGAGATGATTTCTCGCTATCTCAAACCTGATTTAGCGATTTGTACTGATGTATGCCACGATACCAAATCGCCTATGTATGACAAGATTTTAGACGGAGAACAGGCTTGTGGCTTAGGTCCTGTACTGACCTATGCCCCTGCTGTACAAAATAATGTATTAAAAATGCTTATCAAAGTAGCCAAAGAAAAGGAAATTCCTTTCCAAAGAGCTGCCTCAGAGCGAAGCACAGGCACAGATACAGACTCTTTTGCTTTCTCGAGTACAGGGGTGCCCTCTGCTCTGATTTCTTTACCACTCAAATACATGCACACCACTGTTGAAATGGTGCATAAAGACGATATAGAAAATGTTATCAAACTGATGTATGAGTTTTTGGTACAATTAGAGGCAGGACACGATTTCAGGTATTTCAAATAGTCTTACTATTTTATGGTTAGAAATTTCTAAAAGGTATCTCTTAGTGAGAAAATACTTTTATGAAATCAAACTTAGTAGTGCATTATTTATGTATTTGTAGTTTTTTTTTCTGTTTTACCTACGAATCTGTTTTTGCCCAAGAGCGATGGTTTGTCTTTTCTCCCCAAGACTATTTTGCTACTCAGACCTTAGACTTGAGTCATTGGTTAGATGCTCCTGCGGGTAAGCATGGTTTTGTCCAGATGAAAGGAAAAGATTTGATTTTTCAGGACGGCACTCCTATCAAGTTTTGGGGGACAAATATCGCAAGCCATCTGCCTTTTATGCCAAAGGAACAGGCTCAAGTGTGGGCAAAATTTTTGGCTAAATATGGTTTCAATGCTGTGCGTTTCCACAAATTTACTTGGGACGCTACTGACGGCAAATATTCTACCCTTATTACAGAGGAAAATTGGAAAAATTTTGATTTTCTCTGCCAAGAACTCCGAAAAACAGGGATTTACTACGGTTGGTCGCACATCTATGGGCATAGGATACGCTCAGGCGATAGTACCCGCCTGCTCGCCTACAAAGAACTTGCCGACACCAAATTCCCTTGGTCGCATCTTAACGCCACTACTGCCTCGTTGGTAAACTTCGCAGAGGACTTACAAAATCTCAATATAGAGCTGACCGTCAATATGTTGAATCATAAAAACCCTCTGACAGGCCTACGCTATGCAGATGACCCAGCACTTAGTTTCATAGAGTTGCAAAATGAGGATAACATCTTTTGGAGTGCGATAGAAGAAACACTTAAGCAAACTCCTACTTATAGGGCTTTGTTGTGCAAAAAATTTTCTCAGTGGCTCTTGAAAAAGTACTATTCCCAAGAAAATTTAGAAAAGGCGTGGAACAGAGAAGGTATCAAAGAAGGAGAGCATTTAGGCAAAGAAAATATTTACCCTACGCCCAATCATGGACTTTTTAGCTGGGAATACGAGCAGGCTATTAAAAACAAACAGCCTGTAAAACAGCATATTTTAGATAAAATTGCTTTTCTATACGAGGAGCAGATAAAGTTTTACAACAAGTTTGTTGCCGCTATCAGAGCCACAGGATACAAAGGAACAATAGTGGGGAGTTGTTGGCAGGCAGGAACGGGAATCTCACATTTATACAATTTATATGCAGATTACCAAGTAGGCATCATAGACCGCCATAACTATTTTGGTGGTGGACAGGGACATGACCTCAAAGCAGGAAAGTTTGACAACAGTTCTATGCTTTCGCAAGTAGGTTCAGGATTGTTGGGGACAGGTTTACAGCAAGTGAGCGATAGACCTTTTGCTATTTCAGAATGGATGAGTCTTATTCCTAACGAGTGGACGGCAGAAAGTGCGCCTCTATTAGCAGTTTATGGCATGGGATTACAAGGCTGGGACGCTTCTTATACTTTTGCTACTGACTATCCACATTTTACAGAAACCATCCAAACGCCACCTTGGGGAGGAATTTACAATGCCTGCTCCCCTACGCAACTTGCTCTGTATCCTGCCTTAGCCATGATGATTTACCGCAATGATGTCAAAGAAGGAGAAACGATTGCCAATAGAAATGTGCATCTGCCGTCTATGCTGGAAAACAAGCAATTTTTAAATGAAAAAACCGTTCAAGACCATGATAGAAAAAGTTTTACGGGAGATTTTCCCTTAGAGGCTATGGCTATTGGAAAAGTAAGTATCTCTTTTACAGACAAGTTAAAAGAAAACGAAATTGGGGAAATTCAAAAATTTTGCAAAGGTAAAACTGTTTCTTCTAATACCCAACAACTTTTTTGGGACTATTCCGTCAAAGGATTCTTCACTATCAATACCTCTGGAACAAAGGGTTTAGTAGGTTTTGCCAAAGATAAGCTACACCGACTTGGCGAAGTAGATTTTAGTACAAGCAATGAGTTTGCTGTAATTTTGGTAAATAGTTTAGACAAACAAGAAGGTTTAGACAAAGCCAAAAGGTGGCTTATTACGACAGTTGCAAGAGCCAAAAATACAGGTATGGAATACGATGCAGAAAAGAAAAGCCTACTTAAAGTAGGGACTTCGCCTATATTGATAGAGCCTGTCAAGGTAAACCTAAAAATCAATAAAAAAGCTAAATATAAAGTATATCCCCTTGACCATGTGGGAAATAGACGCTTACAAGAAATCCCAATAAGCAAGCATACTTTGGTATTAGACGGAGAAAAATACCAAGCAATTTACTACGAAATCGTGTTTGAGTAAAAAATTAGAGCTATCTATCCTCAATCAAAAGTGTTTTTGAAATTTTTTACTAAAAAAGTCCCTTTCTCAGCAGGAGAAAGGGATTGAGGTTAAGAAAAACCGTTTTATTTTTAGTATAGAAATTTCTGACTTGGAAAGTCAGACCTACTTAGACAACTTTAATGTATTTTACAAATCCGTCAAACAGCCTTCTGATGCAGAGCCAACAGATTTGGCGTATTTATATAAGACTCCTGAATTGACTTTCAAAGGAGGCTGTTTCCACTCTTTTTTTCTTTTTTCTATCTCCTCATCGCTGACTATCATGTCAATAGTGTGGTTTACTGCATCTATCACTATTTTATCACCTGTTTTTACTAAGGCTATGCCCCCGCCTACTTGTGCTTCGGGAGTGATATGCCCTACCACAAAACCATGTGTGCCGCCAGAAAATCTACCATCGGTTATCAAGGCTACACTTCCTCCTAAGCCAGCCCCCATGATGGCAGAGGTAGGTTTAAGCATTTCAGGCATTCCCGGCGCACCTTTGGGACCGTTGTAGCGAATCACAACAACGTCCCCTGCTTGAATCTGATGATTAGCGATAGCGGCATTGGCTTCTGCTTCAGAATCAAATACTTTGGCTATCCCTTCAAACCTTTCGCCTTCCTTGCCTGTAATTTTCGCAACCGCTCCTTCGGTAGCAAGGTTTCCGTAGAGAATCTGTATATGCCCTGTTTTCTTAATCGGATTGTCCAAAGGTCTGATGACATCTTGTCCTTCTATGAGAGGTTGGGTATTCGCTAAGTTTTCTTTTACCGTTTTTCCTGTAACGGTCAGGCAATCTCCATGAATAAATCCTGCTTCGTACATCATCTTCATTACTGCCTGAACCCCACCCACATTGCAAAGGTCTTCCATAAGGTACTTTCCGCTTGGCTTGAGGTCTGCCAAAAAAGGAGTTTTATCAGAAATGCGTTGAAAATCTTTGATAGTCAAAGGAATACCTATAGTTTTTGCCATTGCCAAGAGGTGTAAAACTGCATTGGTAGAGCCTCCTAAGACCATGACCATAGTCAAGGCATTTTCGAAAGCCTCAAAAGTCATGATGTCTTTGGGCTTGATGTCTTTTTCTAATAAGTTGTAAATGTACTGACCAACTATATCACACTCAGCGTGTTTCAAAGGACTGACCGCAGGGAAAGACGAGCTATTGGGCAAGCTCATGCCCAAAGCCTCAATCGCAGTTGCCATGGTATTAGCAGTGTACATTCCGCCGCAAGCCCCTGCGCCTGGGATAGAGTTTTTGATGACACCTTTGTATTCTTCTTCGGTGATATTTCCCGTTACCTTTTTGCCATACGCCTCAAAAGCAGAGATAATGTCCAATTTTTTCCCTTTGTACTGTCCATAGTCGTACCTACCTGAGTTGATAGTTCCCCCATATACTACAATAGCAGGTCTATTTAGCCTTTCTATCGCCATCATTGCACCTGGCATATTTTTATCACAACCCACCAAAGCTACAATCCCATCATAGTTCTGCCCCCCAACGATGGTTTCTATGGAATCCGCAATCACCTCTCTGGAAACCAAAGAATAACGCATTTCGTCTGTGCCATTGGTCATGCCGTCGGAAACGCCTATGGTATTAAAAATCAAGCCAATGAGTTGATTGGCATTAATGCTTGCTTTTACCCTTGTTGCCAAAGCGTTGAGGTGCATATTGCAAGTATTGCCCTCGTAGCCCATGCTGGCAATGCCTACTTGGGCTTTCTGCATATCCTCTTCCTTCAATCCTATGCCGTAAAGCATTGCCTGCGCTGCAGGGAGGCTCTCATCTTGGGTAAATTTTTTGCTAAATTTGTTCATATTGATTTAGTTATAGTGATGAATTTTGTAAATAATTGATATGCAAGTAATAAATATTATTTTGTAGCGTTTGATTTTCCAAATAGCTGAATACTCGACTTAAAAAGTCAGGCTTAGCTTATCAAAAAGGTTTGATTTTTAACTTTTTAAATACCCAATATATCAAATACGCCCCTCCTGCCCCCACTAATGCACCTGCTAAAATATCTCCCAAGTAATGTACCCCCACATAAATACGGCTGTAGGAAACCAAACTTGCCCATAAAAACATCGTCCATGCTATTTTTTTTCTCTCTTCCAAACTCCTACCTACTGCCCAAAACAGGGTCGCCAAAGCAAAAGTATTAGCAGCATGAGAAGAAGCAAAGCCGTACCGTCCACCGCAACCTACATAGTTATACACCTGATTTTCAATTTCTTCATCATAGCAAGGGCGAGGTCTTTGGAAAATAGGTTTCATCAAAGACGAAGTAAATTGGTCTGCCAAAGTAATACTCAGCCCAATAGCTATTAGAATACTCAAAGCATATTTTTTAAACTTCCAAAATAAAAAAAATACAATTAAGACATAAAATGGAATCCATGCAGTAGTACTTGTAACTAACTGCATGATAGAGTCGAGCCAATCTTGGTGTAAGCTATTGAGAAAGAGAAAAATAGCTTTATCTATTTTATCTAAGTTTTCGAGCATTCAGCTTCCTTATTTTTGGTTAAATTGACTAAGTTTGATTTCGGTCAGCTTTTGTTTGGTATTCAGAGGAAAATCTCCTTTCATCATCCAATCGTAATATGATGGGTCTTTTTTCAGTACCTCCAATACGGATTGGTCTTTGTATTTTCCAAAATTGAATACTGCAATGCCTTTATCGTTATAAATCATGCGTCCTGCAAAGTCCACAATAGAGGAGGCTGTCAATTCGTGCAATACTTTCATGTCATTCTGAACAGGAAAATACTCTTTTCCGTTTTTATCTTTTAAGGGAACATTCTCATACATAGCTACTTGGGTATCTAAAACTTCAAAAGTGGCAAGAGTATCAGCCTCAGCACTGTGGGCATCTTCCAGATTTTTTCCACAATAAAACTTATAAGCGGCAGAGAGGTTACGAGGCTCCATAAGGTGATAAATGCGTTGGGCATCAATAAATTTCCGCTTGCTTACATCGAAGTCCACGCCTGCCCTCAAAAACTCCTCTACAAGCAGAGGAACATCAAAACGAATGATATTAAACCCCGCTAAATCAGCACCTTCCAAGAGTTTGGCTAACTCCTTAGCGATTTGTTTGAAAGTAGGTTTATCTTTCACATCTTCATCATAAATACCATGAATCAGGCTGGACTCGATAGGAATAGGAATCGTAGGATTAATTCGCTTGACATATTTGGTTTGGTCGCCATTAGGCATAACTTTCAGTACGGCAATTTCTACAATCCTATCTGTAGCAATGTTTACGCCTGTGGTTTCCAAATCAAAAAAGGCAAGTGGATTTCTAAGTTTTAAGTTCATTATTAATAGTTTATACGATATTGGCTTAGTACAAAAAAATTTTTTTGCAAGTTAGTTCAAAAAGTTTAAAATTATTGATTTTTTTTATTTCAAATTATTCTCATCAAATTTTTCTGATAAAGGGTTTTTCACATTAAATATTCAAGCAAGACGCATAGACTAATGTGCTGTTCCTTATCCTAATCGAGTGCAAATTTATAATTCGGACTTGCTTAAAGTTGGGCTGTTCCAATGTAGTTGTAACTCAAGTTTTATTTTGCGTTTGTAATTTTGCCTTTGTTAATGAGTGTTCCAAAATTATTATTAGAAAAACTATCTATTTAGTTTGCTGATTGTAAGTGAGTAAAAACCCTGATAAAGGTTTACTTTCGTACTTTTATCTAAACAAAACCTTACAAACTTCTGAAATTTAGTAGGAAAGTATATATTTTTGCGTTTTGCCTTGAATAGACAATAACCTGTAAATGACAGATAGCGATGAATACCTTTCTACATCACAAACCATTTCAAATAAGGTTTTTTCTGATTTATACTACCCTTTTTGCGGTGTTTATTTTAGCGGTTTTCTCTGTGTTTGCTCAGTCCGACCAAGAACTCAAAAACTCTTATCAATATGGTAAACAGCTTATTGCAGAGAGAAAATTTAGTTTGGCAAAAGATATTTTCTACAAACTTACTCAGCCTCTGCCGAATAATATCTATGAAAAGTATGCACATTACTTCTATGGCTTGGCTCTTTACAAAACAGGCGATAAAAAAACGGCAAGGACTTACTTGCAAAAATTGGTGGACTCCTCCCCTGCTTTTGCCCAAATAGATGAGGCAAAATACTTACTTGGTGCAATTTTGTTGGAAGCAGGAGAAGTAAAGCAAGGTTTGGACTTACTCAACTCCATTAAGCAAAGTACAATCAAAGAGGACATCAATGCGCAGAAAAGATATTTTTTATCTACTTTGACTACTGAGCAACTTAAAAAACTTTACGAAACCACCCAAGATGAAAGTGTAGGCAGAGTACTTGCCCAAAAATTAGTCAATGAGCGTATCTCCACGGACGACAAATTACTGCTCGAAACTTTATTGGTCAAATATAACCTTAAAAGTACTTCGCTAATTCAAACTAATAAAACCTTAGAACCACCTATTTTGAAGTCTGAATACAAGATCGCTCTCTTTTTTCCTTTTTTACTTAAAGAAACTTCCCCATATAGCCCTAATAGACGCTACCAATTTGTCTATGATATGTATGAGGGCATGAGAATAGCCCAAGAACATTTAGAAAAGGAAGGAGTGAAAATTAAACTTTTTACTTTTGATACGGAAAGGAATGACAACGTAATTGCACAGTTAGTGCAAAAACAAGCCAAAAGTGAAATAGATTTGATTATGGGACCTATTTATCCCAACAACATTCATAGCCTGCTCCCTTTGGCAGAAACAAAGAAAATCAATATTGTCAATCCTTTTGCCAATGATATTGGTATCTATCAGTCCAATCCCTACATATTTTTTGCAGAATCTTCTTATCAAACACAAGGCAAAAAAACGGCAGAATTTGCTGTGCAAAATTTTATCGGGAAAAAAGCCTATGTATATTATGGACGCAACTTAGAAGACTCTTTGAGTGCTTTTGCTCACAAAGAAACTTTAGAAAAGGCTAATTATCAGGTATTTCTACGAGCGATTGATAGTCGCACTATCTATCAGCGTTTTACAAGCGATATTAACAATATTTCAAAAACAGACTCGGCACATATTTTTATCAGCAGCAGCGAGGAGGCAGTAGCACTCAATCTTATTAGTGCTACGCAAACTGGACGCAAGATACTACCTATCATTGCTCCAGAAACATGGCTTAACTTTGAGCAGATTCCCTATGAAAAGTATCAACAAGCAGAGGTACATTTCTTTGCATCAAATTATGTCCGTACTAACAGAGATGCTAAAAACTTTCAAAAAGAATACATTGCTCGCTCCAATATGATGCCCTCTGATTTTGCCTACTTAGGTTACGAAATGATGTACTACTTTGGTAAAATATTATCTAAGCACGGTATAAATTTCCAAAATGCTATCAGGCAAGTTGATTATGACAAGGGCAAAATGATGATAGGCTTTGACTTCAAGGATAGCAATGATAATCAGTGCGTTGCTATTACTAAGTTCAAAGAGGGAGTATTAGAAATCGTCAATTTACCTTTGATAAGCATAGAAAAATTGACAGATGGTACGACAGATTAAGACATATACCTCAGCTTATTTTGCTGGTATATTTCATTCATGATTCGCCAATGATGCAAAACATCTCTATAGGCTTGGATAAGGGAATAGTTGGCATCATAGATATGAGCAGGCTCAGAAGAAATGCCATTTAACTCCATGATTTTGATACTGTTCCCTGTATAAAGGTCATCAAAATTTTGTACTTTCAAATCAAATCTACCATAATAAAAGCCCTCGATGGGTCGGCTAATTTTGTCAAAAACTGAATGAATCTCCTCTTTGATGAGGTCGTTGCGGTTGATAAACTCCGTTCCTCTACAATGGTTGCCTATGGGTTCTACGAGGATTTCTTGGTTTTGCTCAGGGATTTCTTGCAGTAGTTCGGGCATCTTTTTTTTTAGCCTCTCAAGTTGGAATCTTGCTCTCTCATTGTTTTTTAAAAGAGTATAAATTGTGGACTTCCCGTCGCCTTTCACTGTTAAAAATTTTTTCATAGTAATTGAGCTAACTCTACCAGTGTTTTCATTAGGCAGTCGATAATACATTACACCTAACTCTATGGGATAGTCTATGTACTCTTGGACTATGAGGTCTTGTTTATGTTTCTTTAAGTAAGCAATAAGTTCTAATGAGTCATTGATTTTCTCTACCTTGTTTCCTCGTTCTCCCACATTAGGTTTAACGATAATAGGGAAGTGCATCTTATTTTTTGCCAAATAAGCAAGCACAATCTCGGCACTGAGGAGTTCTTCGGATTTGAAAAACAAAGTCTTAGGCTTAAACTCGAGAGGGATTTTGTTAAGAATATCTATCTTGGACTCTCCTATCAGTCCTCCTGTTTCTATGCTTGGATTGACTAAGGAAAAAAACTTGAAAGAACGTTCTTTGAAGACAATACGAAGAAAATAAGGGAGTAAAGGAAGGTAAAATACCCACCAAGACCAATACTCGTACTTAAAAAGTTTTATCAGAAAAAGTGGTGTGCGAATTTTCACGACTGCTCAGTCTTTAATTTTTCGTTGTGATATTGTATAGTAGCATAAGCGATTCCGAAGTTTGTATCTAACTGAATTTCAGGAAAGTGCTGAATCACAGCCATCTTCACTATGGCTAAGTGATGAATGGCATGCTCTAAGTTATAAGCCAATTCTCTGTAAAAAGTTGTAGGAATATGTTGAGTATCTCCTTTTTCATTTAGGCTAAAGCAGAGCATCATTTCTTTATCCTTATTAGTTTGTTCTAAAAAAAAGACTAACTGCCCAATTTCTTGTTTTGCATAGTTTTTATCGGTTTCTATGAAATGGTTTCGGATGCGTGCATCATAGTTCACCACGATTTGATTATTTAGATAGCTTTGGAGTAGGTGTTGATAAAACTCTATGATGTGTCTTAGATGCTTACCTATCGTATTACCTGAAAGAATAGAAAGATGTGCCGAGAACTGATAATCTTCAATTGAGTCTATAAATGCAGACAGTTGATAAAGCATTGCTTTGTTTGTTTGTAATAAGCTCATAATTAACAATTTTACGTGATAAAATTTTTGAGTCTAAGAAAAAATTAGTCGTTTAGTGATATTTACTTGTTTTAATCAATAGTAAGCATTATCATAATAGTTACCCTATCACTCATTATCCAACTGCTGCCTCCTATACCAAAATCAAGGCGATTAAGTGTAAATTCTGCGTTTAGTTTTACTGCATCTCCTACTTCTGTATAGGTAAAAGGAAATTTAATTTCTTTGATAATTCCTTTCAAATAAAGGTCAAATACACCTTCGTAAGTACCAAGTCCTAATTTAGTCATTCTTTTTGATTTCATTATGATTTTTGGGAATCTTGCTACATCAAAATACTCTTGCTTCCTAAGATGATTATCGCGACTTTCTATGCCTGTATCTATGGTTTTGGCTTCTATGCTTGCCTCTATTTGAGTATTTTCTATCTTATCCTTGTCCAGAAAGATAGTTGCCTCTATCGCCCCAAACTTGCCATCGACAGTGAAGCCCGCATTCTTGATTTTAAAAGTTACTGATGAGCTTTTGACCTGCCATTGCTTTTGAGCAAGTAACTGACCTTCAAAAATATAAAGAAATGAAAGAAAGAAAATTATAAAGACATGGTGGATATGCAAGTTCATTTTTATTTTACGTATTTTAAAACAATTAGTTTATCTATATGGAGAAAAAGTAATTCCTAACATAAGCATCAAAATCTTTGCTCTAAACCTATCGTTGTCAAAAACAAGTTTGCCAGAACTTGTGTACTCACTAAAAGCAAAGGTCAAGCCCCCTCTAACAGCCCATTGAGTATGAAACCAATAGCGAAGATAAAGTTCTGAGTTTAAACTACCTATGTCATTATCGCTTGTCAGCAACAAATTCAAGGTAGTGGGTTTAGCAGTTTCTTGTGAAGGGTTACGTCCTTGGCTAAGGGCAACAAAAGTTCCTTTTTGCGTTCCACCAAAACTAACGCCCAAAGCATCAATGTTGAACCCTATTTCCCATTGCTTAGAAAAAGCATATTGGAGGTTGATATTGATATTTATAGCATTTACTTGTATCTTTTCTAATGTCAGTGTATCTAAGTTTGCTTCAATAGTTTCTTGAAATATTACCCCAAGTCCCGTATTTGCCGTAGTGAACTTAGCAGGAGCAGTAATATGCTCTACTTTACTCCCAAAAAAAGAGGTTAAACGTATGCCATAACCCACCTGAAACTTTCCTCTTTTCCCAATTTTATGGAAATGCGACCACGACGGAGCAATGGCAATCCCCTTTCCTACACTAATTGCCAAGTCATAGTAATTGTTGTATTTGAACCTTTTTGTAGTGTCTTTATCCTGAGCAAAGAGAGAATGAAAGAATAAAAAAAACAGGCATAAAACTAATAAATTTTTCATAAATCGTAATGATTTTCTTCAAAGTTAATGCCTATTGGAGGATAGAAATGTCAGAAAGATGACAAATTTGAGGAGGAGGGGATAGCAAGCAAAGCAGGAATTTGATTACTTTGCTTGCTATTTAAGGTTATTTTACTTGTGCTACTGCCAAAATTTCCTTTGCCCAAAAATTTCCTTCTTTTTTCAAAAGGTAGCGTTGCTCTTGGTTTACTTTACGAAGGTTAAGGCTTTGAACTTCGTAGATAAGCGAATCTGGCTTTAACTCTGCCTGTTTCACACTTACTTCATAGTCAAAGACTAAGCTATCGCCTTTATCAGTAACAGTTCTTACCTTCATAAAAACACGCTTCTCACTAAGCGGATAGATGCTGTCTGTTTCTATTTTGCTCAGTACAAAAGCAAGACGTTTATTGGTTATCATATCTTGAAAGTAGTAATGCAACAATCCTTTTTTAATAGAATTATCTACGAAATGTTTATCTATAGTTCGCATTACTCTGTCCCTTACCTTAGCATCATTCCAATCTACCAACTCTTTCTTGGCAGTAATTTCTGATTCTTGTGATTGTTTTTCGCCGTCAGAGGAGCAGGCATATAAGACAAAGGAAAAAATAAATAGCTGTATAACAAATACTTTCGCTTTCATGGTTTAAGTATATTTGAATTTCGAGGTGCAAAGGTAGTGATTAAATTGAAACTTAATATTAGCAAAAAGCAATTTTTTACTGCTTTGGATTTTGTGCCGATTGTAACATTTTCTTGTAATAAGCTAACTTTTCCTGATTACCTGTTTGCGAATACGCAGCTAATAAGTTATTAATGATTTGCTTACTTGGCATCATTTGAAAGGCTTGTTCAAAGAACTGACTTGCTTTTTCATAGTCCCCTAATTGGAAATAGGCAACCCCCATATTGTTACTACAATCATAGCTATTAGGGGCTAATTGGCAAAACTGAGAAAGATATTTGATAGCTTCTTGGGGTTGTTTGAATTGGAGTAAAGTAGCTCCTAAGTCTAACCATATCACCGCTACTTGCCAATACCATTTAATTTTATTCATAATCTAAGTCTTTCTACTTATCCTTCCCTGTAAGAAGTTGATACTTTTGAGCATAATAGTTTGCCATGAGAGTATCTTTTTTGTCCCTATAACATACTGCTAAGTTACCCAAAATAATTTTGTCGTTAGGTTTGAGCGCATCTGCCTTTTTCAGATAAGCCACCGCTTCATCTAATTTTCCTTGATATAGTTTTACTGTACCAAGATTGGTGTAAGCATCTGCTAAAACTGGATTCAAAGAAAGTGCTTTTTCACAATGCTCAATCGCCTTATCAAACTCTAAATACCTGATATAGTACATAGCATAGTACAAATACCATTCTGCTTTCAGTTCATTGGTAGTAGCTAAGGGTTCTGCCTTAGCAAATAATTCTCTGGCTTTGGGAGCATTATAGATGTAAGCATTGTTAAATGCCATGTCTAAATAGTACCGAAAAGTATTTTCCAAACTGGGCTGCATCTTTACTGCCATCTCATAACCCTTAATAGAGGTTTCAAAGTCGTTGAGCTTATTAAGTACGTGGGCTAACTGGAAAGTGGTGAGGGCATCTGGTCGAAGCAAATTTGCTTTGTCTAAATCTTTGAAAGCCTCCTCGTAGTTTTTTTCTGAAAGAAAAATATTGCCTCTCAGATAATAAGCCAATTCATCATTGGGATACTCCTCAATTACATCTGTCAATAGTTTTTTTGTGCTTTGCCACTCTATTGTTCTTTGATAGGATACGTAAGCTAACACCAAACAAGGAATGATTACTAAGGCAAGGGACATTTTCTTGTCTGCTTGACGGAATAATAGCTGATATAAGGCTACTACGAACAAAGACAAACCTACATAAGAAACATAACTTTTATAAGCTACCCACATAAGGTATCCGTCCACAGGCACTACTAAGGTAGGTAGTATATGCAATAAAAAAAACAGCAAAGCAAAAACAGTATTCCTATGAACTAATAAAGTCCTTCTACGAATAAATAAAAATGCTATCAAGCCCACACATGAAGCAACTACTAAAGCCCCTATAAGCAAAATAGATTTATCCAAAGTCAATGGGTTGATAATATTCCAATACAAAGGGACAAAAAACTTGCTCACATATACTCCCAAAGCATACCCCCCTAACCACAATTTTTGGAAAGTAGAGGGAACAAGGTTAGTAAAATACGAAGGAGCAGTGTTAATGCCTATGAATAAACTTAGTATCAATAGTCCTACAAATGGTAGCTTGTCTATGTAGCTTTGCCTTTCCCACTTTCTATGTTCAAAATAGTCTAATAGGAAAAATACCAAGGGAGTAATCCACGCCAAAGGCTGTAAATAAGCGGCTATCCCAAAGCACAATAGGCTTATGCCATACAACAACCACCTCGTTCCTATGAAACGCAGGTACAACAAATAAAATAACAAAGACAACAAATAAAATCCATAAAACAGTAAATTACCCTGCCTTGCTGTAGCTGACAATATATCAGCGTGTAGTGGGTGTATCCCCCAAAAAAGAGTTACTGCAAGTCCTACCCAAAAATTGCGTAACAGGGTGGAAACAAAAAAGTAAACTACTAAGGTATTGACTAAGTGAAAAGCTAAATTCAACCAAGGAATAGTCGCCAGATTGCTCAAGTTTCTCCCACCTGACCAATAAATAATATCCCTATCCAAAGAAGGATAATAAACCGTGCAAATCAAAATTAGAATACCTATCAGAAAAATATAAGGACTACGCCACATAGTGATATGTATAAATTATAAAAAAACTCTGCAAAACTAATGGTTTTTAGACAAAGTAAAAGTTCTTTGAGGTTACATTTAACACTTTTTAAACGCACTTTTCTCTAATGTGCTTTTTTTATTTGTAATTTTGCACGCTTTTTTGAAAGATTAATAAAAACCAATTTTAATAAACCATGAAAAAGTATTATTCATTCTTATTCATACTTGTTAGTGCTTATTTACTATTCTCTTGTGGAAGTGGTAGCGATAGTGGACGTAGCGATAAAAATACCGATGTGTACGGAGAAGCAGACAGCCTAAGCTATCACCAAGGCAGAAAAACGGATAACCTTGCCCGTGCCGTTATCAACGGTAGAAAAGTGGAATTCAAATACATAGATGCTGCTTTGACCATAGAAAATGTCATTCCGTTTACTCAAAGCAAAGACGGTAGATTTACCAGTTTTTCCTTTGAACTTGGCTCTGATGAGAAGTTAAGAGAGAAAATAGGCATCATGCTTATCAATCACAACATTACCGCAGACAATATTCCTTACCAAATTATGCCGGGTAAGCAAGAAGGCAAGCAAGCCAAGTTAGACCTGAATATTCAAAAGTCAAGCATTTTTATCTCTTATAATAACACTGATAATTTTACCTGCTCTATCACTGCATTTAGCGATGATGAAATAGAAGGCAATTTCTTTGGTGAGGTGCGCAATGCAGGTGGAAGAATTATCAAAGTAGAAGACGGCTACTTCAAGGTCAAAATCAAGAAAGTAGAAATGAAATTGCAATAAGGCTAAATATAAAATTGTATGCTCCCCTAAGAATAATCAAAATTCTTAGGGTTTTTTATTATTATTTTCTTCTAAAAATTTTCTTTTACATACTCAAACTCCTCCTCACTGAGTTCAAACACTTCTTTTGCAATGAGGCTTTCCAGGTCCAGACGCAAGTCAGAATAAAGTGGATTGGTAATCGTAGGCACGCTTTCTATGCCGATTTTTTTTCCTAAGTCTTTGAAAATGCCTTCATTTTGGTTTGAGAGTATGGCAAAAGCCTTTGCAATAATCTGGCTTTTGAGCGTTTGCTTATCTTTGCGATGTATGAGTTTAGGAAAAGGCAAAAGGCTAAGGTCTGCCAAGCCAATTTTCTGGACATAAAAATTGAACGCAAAAGAGTTGAATAAGGCAAGTAAAAATAGTAAATCTTCCTGATTAAGAAACTCTTGTAATAAATCTTTTTCACCTCTACTATACGAAAAATTACTGAGGTAAAGCAAATTGTTTTCTGCAAAAACCTTAGCAGGCAGTATAGCCGCTATCATAGACCTATCCTGAGCAGTAGCATTGAGTTTTATGACCAATCTTTCACTTTCGTAGTCGAGCAGGAAACCCTTTTCATTAAAAATGCCTATGATTTCATAGTTTTTTTGACTTAGATTAAATCGCTTTTTCAGTGCATTAACTTCTTGGGAAAGTAGTTGGGTATGTGCTTTCTCTTTGGGAATGAAATACTTAAAAGTATCTTCGCAAGCATAAGCCTCTATCATTCGCCCTTCGCAAAAAGGTAAAGTCTGCTCCTCCTGAGTGCGAAAAAAGAAATGAGCATCATTAGAAAGTTTGAACTCTTTTTTGAAAGTATAGCCCATCTCCTCCAAAGTAGGATTTTGTCCTTTTATCTTGCTACATATCTGATAGTCAATTTGTTGCTCAAATTTTATCAGATGAAAAGAAAGAGGAGAAAAACCTGCGATGAGTTCATTTTTATAACTAAAACTTTCATAATTAGATAAAGTAAAGCTAAAAGTGTGATTTTTACTTGGTTTTTTCTTTTGCACTTGAAGGAAACACCATTCCGTTTTTTCTTGCTCAAAAAGTTTCACCTTCAGCAAGCTATTCTCTATGAATAATAGTTGGCGAAGGTTCGTATCTACTTCATTAAAAAGGAGTTGGGAAGGAATGAAAAGAGTCAAAAATTCATTTTCATTCACTTGTGCCATGTATTGGCTTATGAGTTCTTTATAAGTTTTATCTTTCCATTTTTCATAAGGAAGCAAACAAGCTACCGCTGAGAAATATGAAGGAAGGACAAAGTTATTCCCAAACTTAGCCAATGCCTTTTTTTCTTCTTCGGGCATTAGTTTCTTGAAGTGAAAAGCCGAAGGAGCGAGTTTGATAGCAGAAAGATAAACATTTAGTTTTAAGGTGTTTAAGAGTTTTTGGTTTATTGTTTCTTGTTCTTGCTTGGCTGTTTCTGGTTCTTGGTTAAGTGGAGAAATAAATAGTTGGTGGAGAATAATATTAGCAATAAGTTTTCGCAAATCGTTCAAACCCAATTCTTCTTTAAAACTTGCCAATTTTTTCCAATGCTCGTCTTTGTCCAAAAGAGAGGTACTTTCATCTAAGATTTTATCTATGTGATTTCCAATACGTTGATATTGCTTGAAAATGAGTTTTAGCATTTTAGCAAGTACAATACCACTTTCAAAAAACGGATTGAAGATGCTGTTTTTCTGCACCTCCTCAAATAGTTGTTTGGCTTTTTTAAGGTTACTCTTGTCTATATTTTCTAAAATTTTATCTATTTGATTTTCAAACAAATAAAATAAGGTGTTTTCACAAAAGAAATCATAAACTTCCTCTGAAAAGCCATTATTCATGCCATACAAATTTTCAAAGGCTTTACCTAAAGCGTATTCATTGATTTTGAGGTAGTTATAGTCGGAAAGAGATTTTACTTTTTCATTTTGCTGTATGCCCAATGCTTGCTCTGTCCAACTTTTCTGAAAGGTAGTAAATTCTTCATTTTCAAAGGTATAGTAAGATGCAATAAAATCATTAATGGTCTGTAAAAAATGCTTGCCCACCGCTTCTTCCCCTAAAGTATCCCAAAGCTGAAGATTGGCGGCATATAAGTTTTTCAAAAAATGAGTAGGTAATAAATTGCAGTTTTCTAAGTGTTTGATAAAGATAAACCTTTGAGCTAAGTCAGATTGGCTTTCTTCTTGTAAAAATTTTTTAAACGTTTTATCTAACTGTCTGCTAATGTATGTATTTTCATACTCCTTCTGCCAAGACTGCACTAAACCTGCCAAAGAGTTTTTCTCTGCACTCAAACAGAGAAATTGGGCAAAATCAAGCTGTTGAATAGCTTGGAATTCCTCTATCGCCTCTTTGTCAAAAATAAAAACCTTCCTAAAATTAGTAAAGATAATAACTTCATTATCAGACAAATAATTGATAATACTCTGCTCGTAATTTTCTATAGACAAGTTTTCTGCTTTGAGGGAAATTACTTCTCCTTTTTCATTTTTGTTTACTTTATAAAAAGGTTTCGCAATGAGTAAAACAGCCTGATTTACAAGTTCTTGGATAGCATTCTCAGCAATGCTGCTCTTTAATCGCACCTCTGTCAGAGGCATTTTTCCGAAAAAATCCTCAGTCAAACGTTTTAGCAAAATAGAAGTCGCATCATCAGGCTTTACACCTACTTTGAGGCAGAGCAAGTATTGCTTCAGAGGCGTATAGGACAAAGAATCAATCAATTCATCTATCTGAGCTAAACTGATTGATTCTTTGTGGTTTAACTTTTCTAAGTCGCTAAGAATGAGGTCTAATTTTTTCATACTTGCGAAGTTAGAAGTTGTTAGCGAAAACAGCAAAATTTTGCTTTAACCTTTGCGAAGTTAAAACTGCTTCAAATAAGTAAGCTTGCCAATCAAGTGCTGACTTTGTTGCCTTTCCGTAGTTTCGTAGCCACGCTGATTAAACACCAAATAGACAAAAGAAAGTGGCTGGAACTCCCAAGCTAATCGCATATTCCAAATTTCTCTACTCTGGGAAGTATTGTATTGGTAAAAGCCGATTAACTGCAAGCGGGGATTGATAGCAAGGCGACTTTCTACCCCCACCAATTTGACCGATTCATTTACTTTTTCTATGCCGAGTTCGCTGAATTTGTTGCTATCGTAAGTCAAAGTCAAAGAAAAATGAGGCACAGGTGAGGTACGTACCCGTATCGAGAAATAGTCTAAGCGTCCATTGTAGTAGCCACCAATTTCATAATTTAAGCGGTAGGAAATCTTTTTGGAAGGGTCGCTCAGTGCCAAAGCAGTGTAACGCAAATAGTTATACTCCCCTACCCCTATATTGATTCCCAATGGACTAAAAACCTCGTCCAATCGCTGGTAAGTAGGCGTAACAAAAATGCCGAAAAAGCCTCCATTATTCAAAGCTAACCATATCGGATTGAAATTCAGCACTCTTTCTTGTAGCTTTCCTGTAGAGGCTTGGAAATAAGTTTCTGCAAAGAAGCCCGGTTCTAAGCCACGAATCCATTGTGGCTTCCAATCAGGTCGCCAAACGGCATAACCTCCTGTAGAGTTGGAAATGACATCGTAGCGAGATACAAAGCCCATCTCAGGATTGAAGTCTTTGGTAACTAAGGTGCTGGTACTCCAACCTACAAACTGATTGCTGTTGTAAGAAAATTGGGCATAGCCAGCCAAGCCACCGACTCCATTGTTGCTTGATTGCGTACCTATCGCCATGACATTCAAGGAAAATTTTTGGCTCAGTCTGAAAAATCCATCTACTGCCCCTGTCCAATTGGTATAGCCTTGTGTTTTATCGGTGGCTTCCTTATTTTTTACTGTCATAATGCCTCCTATGCGGTCTTGCTTACCGATATTGTGAGAATAGCGGGCTACGCCAAAGTTTACCGCCCCTTCTGTTTCGTTGCCTCTTTGTCGCATGAGCATACCGCCGTAATTTCTTTTTAATGAGCGGCTTACTATCCTCGCTCCTGCGTCTAAAGGAATAGGATTTCCGCTATCGTCTAAGCCTATTCTACGACTAAAAAAAGGCTGGATACGCATAGAACCGCCTACTAAGTTGTCGTTAGGGGCTAAACCTGCGGCAAAAAGGCTGGCATTTTCTAAGAAAAATTGGCGGCGTTCAGGGAAAAAAACAGAAAAACGAGTAATGTTATTCACCTGTCTATCTACATCAGCCTGAGCAAAATCTGTGTTGAAAGTCAAGTCTAAGACTGTATTAGGATTGACAGCCCATTTTACCTCGCCCCCTACTTTGGTGCTTGCTTTTTCCTCATAGCCTACTTCACTACCTTTGTACTTGTCAGCTACCCCCAAAATATAAGGCTGTACTCGCACATTGGGCGAAGGGGGTGGTGGCTGTATGTCTTTTAAAATCCCTGCATACTCCATTCGCAAAACGCTAAATGCCCTTGGATATGGCGACCAACCTGTTAGCTCATTGGTTTTACGGCGATTGCGGAAAAAGTTGATGCCCCAAGATTGTGTTTTTTCTATGCTGGCAGGATAGCGCAAGGTTTGCCAAGGAATGGCTATTTCTGCTATCCAGCCCTCCTCAGTGCGTTGTGTACGCACCCTCCACAGCCCATCCCAATCGGTATCGAAAAGGCGGTCATCAAAAGAAAGCAAATCTCTTTGCGTGCCATAAGCATTGGTCATGAAGGTCATAGCATTGCGCTTATCGTTAAAAGCATCTATGGCAATACCGAAAAAATCATGCTCTTGGAAGTTAAAATCTCTCCTCATGTCAGGAGTACGAATAGCAGACTTCCCCAAAGAATCCCTACAAAAAGCGGCGATGTAGAGAAAATGTTTGTTATAAAGTATCCTGACTTCTGTGTCGTGGTTCGCTTTTTCGCCTTGCAAAGGCTCTACCTGCACAAAATCGCTGGTAGATTTTGCCAACTGCCACTCTGCCTCATCTAACTTACCATCTATGCGTAGGTTAGTCTGAATAGCTACCGCATGGACTTCTCTTTTGATAGAATCAGGCAGAAAAATATCTTGACTATAAGCAGACTTTGCATAAAAAACAATAAAAAGTACAGGTAAGGATAAAAATAGCCTCATTTTGATTTGGTTTTTAAAGTTTAAGTTTGTATAAAATGAAATTTGATTCCCTAATGAGCAGGGCAATTGTGAAGGAATTATAGGTATGTGCGTGTTTTATTTGCAAAATTAGCGGGAAAACTTGTATTTTCCTAAATTTTCTTAACCTGTAAATTGTTAATGAAAAGTTAAATAAGATTGGTTTGAAAATGAATTGATATACTCCATCAAAAGTGGTTTTGAAATTTTATTTACTCCAAAATCCCTGTTCTCTGACACTTCCTGTGTAAAACTTATGTAAACATTGGACTTTCAGACTAACACAGTAGGTGTGCTATTTTTGTAGAAAATAATGAATAAAACCGCGTAGCGGTGGCATATTTCACGCCTACGTCCCTTGCTGTAGGTGGGTTGGGCTTACTCTTTTCTACCAAGATGACAGCCCTACGGGCTTAAAGTTAGATGTAGTATTGTTCATTGGAAAAAGTGTCAGAGAACCCGAGTCCCTTTCTCAGCAAGAGAAAGGAATTGAAAAATCATTTTATTTTGAGCATAAATCCACAGATTTGATACACTAAGAACTGTTTATTCTAAATCAGTCGCATTTTTACAAAATTAGCAAGGTTTCACTGCATCGTTACACCTATAAAATTTCGTACTTTTGTATATGAAAAAATATACTTAAAAAAGTCATTACCCATGAAGTCTATTTTATTTACTTTACTATTGCCTACACTTTTGTATTCCTTTGCTCTCGCCCAAGAGGAAAGGAGATGCGGCTTCCCTATCTCTGCACAAGAGAAAGCCCGGCACAATTACTTCTTTGATTATCAGGAAAGACTCCACCAAGAAGTAGAAAAACGCAAAAGCCAAGAAACTTCTGCACGTACCGAAAATGATATTTTTGTTATTCCTGTCATTGTTCACGTGATTCACAACGGCGAACCCATAGGCACGGGAACGAATATCTCTGCGGCACAAATTCAAACACAAATTGATGTTTTGAATGAAGATTTTTCCAATAACAACCCTTACAAGAGCCGTACTTTACCCCAATTCAGAAATTTAGCCGACGATACTGGGATTCGTTTCGTCTTAGCAAGCTATGATGTAAACGGCAGATTACTCTCGGAAAGAGGGATTCGCCGCTTGCGCTCTCCCAACGGCAAGCGAGTATGGACTCCTGACGAGTTTGACAGAGAAGTCAAGCCTACGACTATTTGGGACCCCACTAAGTACTTGAATATTTGGACGGTAGATAGTTTGAGAATAGGGAATGAGGTGGGCATTGGCTATTCTTCTTTGCCCGATTTGACAGGACTGGAAGGACTACCTCCCACAGGAGATTTAAACATCACAGACGGGGTAGTAATTCGCTACAATCGCTTTGGCTCTGCGGGAAAAATTGATGTTCCTCAGTTGGACAAAACAGGAACTTATACTTACGGAAGAACCACTACGCATGAAATTGGACATTTTTTAGGCTTGTTGCATCCTTTTGAGTCAGGAAACTGCTCCTTTGATGGAGATTACTGCCCTGATACTCCTTTGACTTCCAGCCCTGTTAGTGCAAGATTAGTGAGTTCACAATGCGATTTAAACCAAACAAGGTGCAATGGAATCGCTATGGTACAAAACTTTATGGACTACGGCAGGGATACTTGCATGACTTTGTTTACCAAAGACCAAATCAGGCGTATGAGAACCGTACTCCAAACCAGTCCACGCAGGATTGCACTTACTCAATCTGTTACAGGCTTCATAGACCGAGTTTTGAGCAGTCAAATCATAGTTTATCCCAATCCTGCAAGTAATCAAGTACGTATCGCAGCATCAGCAGCAGATATTAGGCTTAAATCATACCAAATCTATAATCTACAAGGTCAAAAAGTCATCTTTGATAAGTTCGATGAGTTTAGTGATACCATAGATGTAAGTCGACTACCCAAGGGAATGTACCTCTTGCAGATAGAAACACAAAAAGGAAATGCACTGAAAAAGATAATGGTAGAGTAAAAACAATATACCCATGCAACTTTTTTTATACAACATTTTTATACAACTTTATTACTCTCTAATTTATCTTTTTTCATTTTTCAATGCAAAGGCAAAATTATTTGTCAGAGGAAGGGAAACTATTTTCAAAGATTTGTCCTCACGCTTCCAACCTAAGCAAGTTCCTTTGGCATGGTTTCACTGTGCTTCTTTGGGCGAGTTTGAGCAGGGCAGACCCGTGATAGAGGCTTTCAAAGCCCAATTTCCTACTTATCAGATTTTGCTTACTTTTTTCTCCCCAAGTGGTTATGAAGTGAAAAAAAATGATGCCATAGCAGACATTATTTGCTATTTGCCTATGGATACTGCCAAGAATGCAGAGAGATTTTTGCAAATTACTCAGCCCAAGATAGCATTTTTTGTGAAGTACGAGTTTTGGTATCATTTTATTTATCAAACTTCCCAAAGAAATATTCCACTTGTTTCTTTTTCAGCAATTTTTAGGAAAGAGCAGATTTTTTTTAAGCCTCATGGTGCGCTTTTTCGCAGTCTTTTAAAAAAGTTTACTCATATTTTCGTACAGAACCAAAGCTCTTTAAATTTATTACAAAGCATTGGCATCCAGCAAGTAAGCCTTAGTGGAGATACTCGCTTCGACAGGGTTTGGGCTATCAAAGAAGCCAATAGAGAGATTCCTATTGCTAACATTTTTAAAAATAACGAAAAACTCATAGTGATTGGGAGTAGCTGGAAAGAAGACATTAGTGTTATCAGCAGGGCTTTGCAACATTTCCCTTACCCAATCAAACTCATCATCGCCCCTCATGAAATTAATGAAAATACTTTGCAATACATTGAAAATCAATTTTTTTACCGAAAAGTGATTCGCTTTTCCCAAGCCAAATCGCTCACTAATGCACAGGAATTAGCCAGCTTTGACCTTTTGCTTATAGATAATGTAGGTATGCTGTCTGCCCTCTACCGCTATGGAGAGTATGCTTTTGTTGGTGGCGGATATGCACAAGGATTGCACAATATTTTAGAACCTGCCGTTTTTGGAATGCCTATATTTTTTGGTAATTTGGCATATCAAAAGTTCAGCGAAGCTACTCAATTAGAAAAATTGGGCGTGGCTTTTCCTATCAAAAAGGCAGAGGATTTAAAAAACAAACTTATTTTTTTTGTAGAAAATCCACAAGCAAAGAAAAAAACCGATACTGACTGCATTACTTTTGTCAAGGAAAACTTAGGAAGTACGGACAAAATTTTGGCATACCTTACAAATTTTCTTTCTTTCCAATAATTTTAGCATATTTGTATCAGCTAACAAAATACCGGTGGTGCTTTCAAATGTATGATAATTTTATGTGTTTAAAAAAATCCGTTCTCATCGGTACAATCTGTGTCATCAGTGTTCCAAAATAGAACAACGATAATACGGATTGGGCTGAATAAGCACAGATTTTTATTCAAAAAAACACTTTTCTCATCAAATTGATAACAGTAGATAAAATACCATCATACAATTGGAATCATCACCAAAATCCCAACTTTTGATTCAAAACAAACAGTATGAGCGATAATAACGAAAAAATTATTTTTTCTATGGCGGGAGTAAGCAAAATCTACCCCCCCCAAAAACAGGTACTTAAAAATATCTATCTCTCTTTTTTCTACGGAGCAAAAATAGGCGTACTGGGTTTGAACGGCTCAGGCAAATCTACTTTGCTTAAAATCATTGCTGGTTTAGACAAAAGCTACCAAGGCGAAGTGGTCTTCTCCCCTAACTATTCTGTGGGGTACTTGGAGCAGGAACCGCAGTTAGACCCTACCAAGACCGTCAAACAGGTAGTACAGGAAGGCGTACAACCTATCATAGACTTGCTCAAAGAATTTGAGGAAATCAATGAGAAGTTTGCTGACCCTGAGGCAGATTTTGACAAACTCATGGCAAGGCAGGCAGACATTCAAGACAAATTAGACCAAGTGGGGGCTTGGGAATTGGACAACCGCTTGGAGAAAGCCATGGACGCACTTCGCACTCCTCCCGAAGATGCCATCATTGGCAATCTCTCTGGTGGGGAGAAACGTAGAGTAGCTCTGTGTCGTTTGTTGTTACAAGAGCCAGACGTACTATTGCTTGATGAGCCTACTAACCACTTAGACGCTGAGTCGGTTCACTGGTTAGAACAACACTTACAGCAGTACAAGGGAACGGTCATTGCCGTTACCCACGACCGCTATTTCTTGGACAATGTAGCTGGGTGGATTTTGGAGTTGGACAGAGGCGAAGGTATCCCTTGGAAGGGCAATTACTCCTCTTGGCTCGAGCAAAAGCAAAAACGCTTGGCAGTGGAGGAAAAGCAAGAATCTAAGCGACAAAAAACCCTGCAAAGAGAATTGGAATGGGTAAACATGTCGCCTAAGGCTCGGCAGGCAAAGCAAAAAGCTCGCTTGAGTTCGTATGAAAAACTTTTGAATGAGGAGGTCAAGCAAAAAGAAGAAAAATTAGAACTGTATATTCCGCCCGGTCCCAGACTCGGCAACAAAGTCATCGAAGCACACAATATCTCCAAAGCGTATGGAGATAAATTGCTTATAGAAAATTTTAGTTTTTCTCTGCCCCCTGCGGGAATCGTAGGGGTAATAGGTCCCAATGGCGCAGGGAAAACTACTCTTTTCAAGATGATTACAGGAGCTGTCAAACCAGACCAAGGCACTTTTGAAGTAGGGGCAACCGTCAAGTATGCTTATGTCGACCAAGAACATGATGACTTAGACCCTAATAAAACGGTATGGGAAGTCATCTCTGGTGGCAATGAACTCATGAAGGTAGGTGAGAGAGAGGTAAATTCCCGCGCCTATGTGAGCAAGTTCAATTTTAGTGGCAACGACCAGCAAAAGAAAGTAGGACAACTCTCGGGCGGGGAGAGAAACCGAGTCCACTTAGCAATGACCCTCAAACAAGGAGCAAATCTCTTGCTCTTAGACGAACCTACTAACGACTTAGACGTAAATACTTTGCGGGCTTTAGAGGAGGGCTTAGAAAACTTTGCGGGCTGTGCAGTAGTCATTTCGCACGACCGTTGGTTTTTAGATAGGATAGCCACACACATCATTGCCTTTGAGGGAGATTCGCAAGTTCGCTTTTTTGAGGGGAACTTCAGCGAGTATGAGGAATTTAAGAAAAAACAAGAAGGCTATGTAGAACCTAAACGCATTCGTTATAAAAAATTGGTGTAAAAAATAAATGAGTATGGTAAACAAAGAAAAACTATTGGAAGCCTTCGGGGAACTGATTTATGCAGTAGCCAAAATCGACGGCAGAGTCCAACCCGAAGAGGTAGAAAAGTTAAAGGCTCTCTTTCAGTACAAGCAAGGGGGCGAGGAGATAGTGTGGTCTTTTAACTATGAAACCAAGAAAAACAACAGCGTCAAAGATGCCTACGAAAAAGCCCTGAGCGTAATGATAGAATACGGTCCCTATCTTGGCTACCCCGAACTCATACGCATTCTCAACGAAGTAGCCCAAGCAAGCAACGGCATAGACGAAAGCGAGAGATTTTTGATTAGTCGCTTTGAGGAGGACTTGATGCGAGGCTTGCGCTCCAGACCTTATGAGGAATAGGACATGGCACCATGTATTAGTAAACTTACTTGTTACAAGCCATAACTCAAGCAAAATCATTTTTTGCAATATAGCCCTCTCCTTTGGGGGGAGGGCGACCATTGCTGCGGCAGAAGAAAACAAAAACTGCTTGTGGAAGTCTAAACTAATCTAACAACCTTGTTTCTAAGATTTCTCTGAATTTTCGCAAAATTGCAATAATTTGCATGAGTTCTTTTTGTTTTGTACTATCGTAAGCCTCCGAAACACAGTATTGCTTTCCTTCTATAATGACAAAGTTCCAAAACCTCCCTACCACGTATCCTCCATAGATTGGCTTATCGTCCTGATTGATAGCCTGCGCTATCAGAAAAGCCTCTATCAGCTGCGCCAAAGGGTCTCCGTGAGGGTCTCGTTCTTTTTTGTACTCTTGAAAGTGAAAATAAGGCTTCTGCACCAAGTCCAGAATGCCTTTGGCTATCATAAAATCAGATTTGACCTTTAAAAAATGTCCCTCTATCTCTGCTTCTATGGTTTTATCAAAAAAAGTACGTATATGCTTAGATGATTTTAAATGAGATAATTCTAAAACAAAAGCAATAAAATTCATCTTCAGGTCTTCCTCTGACCATGCCTCTATGTTTTCCAAGGCATGATGCAAAATGCTATCAAAGAGTTTCTGCTCGTAATCCAAGAGCGTAGTCTGACTCATTAGCCATTCTTGCATCAGAGGCGTAGCTATCTTAGTCTTGTCCAAGCCAAACAAAGCAATGAGTTCTGCCTCTGAGTACCTTACTTCTTTTTTACTTGTTTTCTTGCCCATGCTTTTTTCTTCAAATATATACAAGTTCCCACAAAAATACAAAACAAAAAAGGGTTGAGCTTAAACCCAACCCTTTTTTATTTATCTATACAAAGATACTAACTAACAGATTAGTCTAACAAGCGACCAGTACCGTAGTGAATATCTCTTACATAAGTAACACCAGTTACTACGTCAAATGCTGAACCTGGAGAGTTAGCACCTGTTTGAGTAGCTGTACCAGAACCATTGCTACCTACGATTACGTAGTCTTGACCAGATGGACCGGAGGTAAAGAATCTTTGATACAAGTTACCTCTGCCGTAGCCAGAACCACCGTTAGTAATTCTGATGGCTTGGATTTTACCTAAGTTAGGAGCACCACTTTCTATTCTGATACCTACAGGAGCTGGGTCGATTACCGCAGTAGCTTGTGTACCAGTAGCAGGAGCAGAAATGGTTACTAATGGAGGTTGGTGATAGCTCACTGCATTCCAACCTGCACTTTCTGCACTTGTTCCATTCACGAAGTTAGCACCTAAAGAGATACCAGTAACTGCACCGTTAGCCCCGATGCTGATTCTTGTACCATCAACAGGCGCAGCAGAGCCTAAACCAGCCGCAAAAGCATTGGTCAGTGAAGTACTCAAGGCATCAGATACAAACACCGCAGGTGCGCTCACGAATTGAGGAGTAGCAGGTAAGGTGATTCTACCTTGGTTAGCTTGTGCGCCTGTAAAGTTATTACCTACTCTTGTTACAGAACCATTAGACATAGATACAGGACCTACAAGGGTAGAGTTAGGTGTACTTAACAAACCAGCAATCTCATTGAAAGTCAAACCACCATCAGCAATAGCTACAGAAGGAGTTTGTGCATAACCAGAACCACCATTAGTTACAGTGAACTGTAAGAAGGCTGATTGAGCAGGCAATTCAAAACCGATGCTCAACGCATTTGAAAGTGCATTTCTCAGGTCTTTACCTGCTTGTACAGGAAGTACATTAGTAATATCTGTGCCCAAAGTGAACCAATTAGTAGCATTTGCAGGACCAAAATCGGCTAATGCGATTGCAGAGTTGCCTACTGCTGCACCAGTTCTTCTAAATGGATTAGGCATCAAAGTCATTGGCACTGCGGTAGTAGAAGCAGCATAACCAGCACCAGCATTAATAATCCTCACACCTGCAATGGTAGATACTCCATTAACTAAGTTTATGAAAGGAATACCCCATGCTTGTACTCCACCACCTGCTGGAGGATCAAATACCACTATCCATGGGCTTCCACCTAATAAATTAGTACCTAAATCTACAGTAATAGGAGAGTTAGGATTTAACAAAGTAGAAGTTACCAAAGTAGTATTTGAAGGATAACCAAATGCAGTAGCTGCGGAGAAGATGTTAGTAGTACCTACTGTAGGTGTTGGTGTAGTAATTACGTAGTTGTCCAAAGCCAAACCAGAACCACCTGCAAATGACAAAGCCGCCAAAGAGTTAGTAGTTCTTGAAGAACCAGGAGGCACTGTAGCAACTACGATTCGTAAAGAAATACCATCTATATTCCCACCTACGCCTGTCAGTGGGAAAGGAATAACATCAGCTGCTGCTCCATTTCCACCATAACCAGTAATGCCACTATAAACTCCTCCATTAGTAATTTCTATACGAGCTATAGAACCTGGAGGTGTATTAGAGTTATTAGCGTTAGCAGAAGTATTTAAAGTAAGTGTAAAAGAAGCAGGTGTAATACTTGGGAAAGAACCATTACCTTGTGCAGCAGCCACTGCGGTAGGCACAAATACATATCCACTTCCTAAGGTACTTCTTTGACCTGCTGCCGCTGCTTGCGTAGCTGGAGTCAATATAATTGACGTAGCACTTACTGTATAGTCTGTACCTGCTGTTCCCCAAGAAGGAGGGAATACATAAGCAGGTCCACCAGTAGCATCAAAGTTAAATTGAATACCTCCTGAACCATTTTTCTCAAATAAATTATTAGTAACAGCATCTTGAGACGGAATAGAACCGGGGTTACCATAAGTAAATACAGGTTGAGGAATGGAAGATAAACCGCTACCTTGGTCAGTTACTGTGATGGCAGTAATAGTACCAATAGAAGGCTCAGGTATTACCACTGCTACAGGAGTAGTAGCTGGAGGCAGAATGCTGCCAAAGCTAACTACTGGCAAAGCACCAGTGAAACCAGAAGTTACCGTAGTAGTAGTACCGAAACCATTGATGGTTCCAGCTGTTGTTCCTATTGCTGTAACATCAAAAGTAACAGGATCTGGATATCTAAACCCAAAACCACCGTCAGTTACTTGGATAAAGTTGCTGATTTGAGAACCAGTAGAGCCAGCTACTCTGAAACCAGAACCAACACCTACTACGTCATTTCTTGTGAAAGAAGCCACTCCATCGTTGTTAGCTCCTGACACCGCAGTATAACCAGAGCCTCCTGCGGTTACGTTTACCGCAGTAATAGTCTTACCTACCACAGTAGTACCAGCAGGAGTGTCAGCAAAAGCATCACCTACTGTACCTGTAGCACCTATAGAACCCGCCAAACCAGTACCGCCTGTACCTGAAAGCGTTACAGTAGGAGCTACTGCATAGAAGCCACCACCGCCAGTTCTAAGACCTGTTGCGAATGAAGAACCAATAACTTGTGGCTGATAAGAAACTGTTACTACTGCTGGAGTAGTGAAAGCTTGGAAACTCACTGTAGGTACAGAAGCATTCACTGGCACAGCGTCAGCAGTTACGTTAGGACCATACAAGTGACGTTGAGTAGTCAATAGACCACCTGCACGGAAGTAAGTCCTGTTAGCTACGATTTCGTCAGACTTCATGTTGATAGGAAGACCAGAAACTGTAGCAGGAACTAACAAGGTATAATCACCAGTAGCACCTACCGCTACTCTTGTTACAGGCGCACCAGCAGCTCCAGAACCAGTCGCTGGAGTAGCAGGACCGTAGAATATCTTAGTGATAGCACCTAAACCAGCAGTAGTAGAAGTACCCCCTAAGTTAGCACCAGCAGTACCAAAAGCACCTTGCTTAGCTAAGTAACGGTTAAAGAAAGTACCTTGAGTGTTGATACCCGCAGTTACGAAGATGTTATCTACTGCACCAGCTGCTTGGATAGCGGCATTTTGAGTATTAGCTAACTCTTCTACATCGTTTGTCAAATCAGTTTCGATGAAGGCACGACCGCGGATTCTCGCCATCTTAGCTCCATCAGTAGAGATTTCAAACAATGGGATTACGTTACCTACATACACAGTAGTACCGTTCTTAGGAGCTTGTACTACAGTATTTCCACTTCCTACCAAAGAAGTTTGACCGCCAGAGAAAGGACCTGTCAAGTTTACAGTGTAGTCAGCAGAAGTGTGGTTAGGAGCAGTAATCGCTACTGTAGCTTCACCACTTCTCAACTCGAAAGTAGCGATACCGTTAGTAGTTTGTACTGTTCTTGTTTGACCATACTGAGAAGTAGTAACAGAAGCACCAGTAACACCTTCAGCTTCTTCTACTCTACCATTAGAAACAGCAGAAGCAGTAGCAGAAACTACGTTTACAGTATAGAATACTCTACCACCTGCGTTTTCTCTGTCAAGAGAGTCTAATGCTCTTTGATAACGCAATAAAGCATTTCTATCAAGTCTATCCTGTGCGGTCTTGATAGAGTCGATGGTTCTTTGCGCTCTCAATCTTTGTAGTTCAAGATTCAAAGCGTCTCTCTCTGTGAACTGGTCCTTAGAGCAAGACGACAAGATAGCAGCTGCAGAGAGAGCTACTGCCAACGCCTTTACTGAGGATTTCATGAAGTTTTTGTTCATAGATTAGCGTTTTTAAATTAATTAATTGTAATTAAGTTTATTAATTTTCACGGCAAAGTTATTAAAAAAATCATGTTTGCAAACAATTCTATACAATTTTTTAAGAATTGCCCTCTGGTAGAGGTTTGCCATTTTTCTAATAACTGCTACCACCAAGACCCAAGTCAGCAAAAAAAGGTTGCAAGCCCGTGTTAATTTTTTTATGAAAAAGTTAAACTTTTTATTGGAAATGTTAAAAATTAGATTTGCTGCCTCGCTCAAAAGAGAAAGTCATAATCATTATAATAGAGTTCTTGCGAAAGTGTTTTTAATCCGTTAGGATTTCAATATTGGTAGTGATGCTATTAATTTTAATCAAAAACTCCATTGGGAGTTTAATATTCTTCGTTGTATGCAACTCCTAACGGGGTTGGAAGTGTTTTGAAGGGTGATGTGTTCTACCAATATATAACACCTATGGTGTATTTTTAAGCACAATTATTGAATTATGCTATGAAAATGAAATTTCTAAGGATTTCTATGCGGTACAGACCTACTTTCGCAAGAAGTCTAATAGAAGAAGCATAACGAAGCCTAAGATATTAACAAAAAATTTTGCTTGTTAAGTAAATACTTTATAATTTTGCAGTTCAAAATTGAATGCTTCACTGCAAGCAGCTAGGCGTGAGAGATTCAGTTTGAGAAACTTTCATATTAATTATTAAAGTTTACAAGCATTTGTTTTATTTTTCACAAATTGATAAGTGTTGGTGAGCGCATGTAAAGTCTAAGGACGGCATACTTACTGATACTTTATCGTAAAAAATTAATATTCATCATGCGTTACTTACGTTATTTACCAAAGGAAAAAAAGCAAGAAATTTTTGAAAAACACGGTTTTGAAAAGTCTAAGACCGACACAGGTTCGCCAGAGGCTCAGATTGCACTCTTTACTCAAAGGATTAACCACGTTACCGAGCATCTAAAAAACAACCCCAAAGACCACTCTTCTCGTTTAGGCTTACTTAAATTGGTAGGGAAAAGAAAAAGTTTGTTAAACTATCTTTACAAAAGAGACATTAACAGATACAGAGCAATCATTGCTGAGTTAGAACTTAGAAAGTAATTCAATAAAATAGTTTCAGGGGGTCTCTTTCAGAGATTCCCCTTTTGCTGTTTGAATCAAAGCAATCAAAATTAAAATATTGAAAATATAGATGCAATCACAAGCGATTATCAAGACTATTGAGATGCCTGACGGAAGGCAAATTACGATAGAAACAGGCAGATTAGCCCGCCAAGCTGATGGTGCGGTAGTAGTGCGAATGAACAATACGATGTTATTGGCAACAGCAGTGTCAGCCAAGGAAGCCAAAGAAGATGCTGATTTTTTTCCTCTCTCTGTGGATTACCAAGAAAAATATGCAGCTACGGGAAGGATTCCCGGCGGCTTTTTGAAAAGAGAAGGCAAATTGTCTGATTATGAAATCTTGATTAGTCGTTTGATAGATAGAGCTATTCGCCCGCTTTTCCCAGATGATTACTTGGCAGAAACCCAAATCAATGTAATCTTGCTTTCCGCCGATGACAAGGATATGCCTGACGCTCTCGCTGCCCTTGCGGCCTCTGCGGCGCTTGCCGTTTCTGATATTCCGTTTGGAGGACCTATTTCTGAGGTACGCGTCGTTAAGTTTGAAGGAGAGTATTTTGTTAATCCTACCAAAGAAAAAATAGAAAAAGCAGACTTGGACTTGGTAGTAGCCGCCTCTATGGACAATATCTTGATGGTAGAGGGAGAGTGCAACGAGGTTTCTGAGGAGGAGATGTTAGAAGCACTCAAAGTCGCTCACGAGGCTATCAAAATCCAGTGCCAAGCACAAATAGAACTGAGCGAGTTTTTAGGAAAGACCCAAAAACGTCAGTACAGCCACGTAAAAGAAGATGAGGAGCTAAAAAAATATTTATTTGATACTTATTATGATAGATATTATGCAGTGGCTAAGTCTTGCATTGCCAACAAACAAGTTCGTAGTGAATCTTTTAAAGCTATAGAAGAAGAATATTTTGCAGGATTGCCTGAGGATACTACGGTAGATAAAAACATTGCTAAGCGTTATTTCCACGATATTCACAAGAAAGCGGCTAGAGATTTGGCTTTGAACGAAGGTTTGAGATTAGACGGGAGGAGAACAGAAGACATCAGACCTATTTGGTGCGAGGTAGATTACTTGCCTATGCCTCATGGCTCTGCTATTTTCACCAGAGGAGAAACCCAGTCGCTCACTACGGCAACCTTAGGGACTAAGTTAGATGAGCAGATGATAGACGGTGCGGTCATAGCAGGTTATAGTAAGTTTATTTTACACTACAATTTCCCTGCTTTCTCCACAGGCGAGGTAAAACCAAACCGAGGTCCCGGTCGTCGTGAAGTTGGTCACGGGAACTTAGCTATGCGAGCTTTGAAAAGAATTTTACCGCCTGAATCTGAAAATCCTTATACTATACGCATAGTTTCTGATATTTTGGAGTCCAATGGTTCGTCTTCTATGGCAACCGTCTGTGCAGGTACTTTGGCGATGATGGACGCAGGCATACGCATCAAGTCGCCTGCCTCAGGGATTGCGATGGGTATGATTTCAGACCCTTCCACCGGTAAATATGCCATCTTATCTGATATTTTAGGAGACGAAGACCATTTGGGAGATATGGACTTCAAGGTTACAGGCACAGTCAACGGCATTACTGCCTGCCAAATGGACATCAAAATAGATGGACTTTCTTACGAAGTATTAGCCCAAGCCTTAGCCCAAGCCAAAAGGGGAAGGCTACACATTCTCAACGAAATGGCGAAAACTATTTCTGCACCAAGAGAAGATTACAAACCTCACGCACCACGCTCAGTAAGTATTCAAATCCCAACGGAACTCATAGGGGCTGTCATCGGACCGGGAGGGAAAGTAGTTCAAGAGATTCAGAAAGAATCAGGAGCTACCGTTATCATTGAGGAAAAACCCAATCACGGTCTGGTAAGTATTTTTGCAGTGAACAAAGAGGCTATGGAAAAAGCCTACACCAGAGTAAAAGCCATAGTAACCGAGCCTGAAGTAGGTGAAGTCTATGACGGAGTTGTAAAGTCTATCCAGCCTTTTGGGGCTTTCGTAGAGTTTTTGAAAGGCAAAGAAGGACTGTTGCACATCTCAGAAATCAAATGGGAACGCTTAGAAAATATGGACGGCGTGCTTGAGGTAGGGGAAGAAGTCAAAGTAAAACTCATAGAAATAGATAAAAAAACAGGCAAGTATCGCCTTTCTCGCAAGGTTTTATTACCCAAACCTGAAGGCATGAGCAGCAATAGTGGGGGCAGTAATGGCGGGGGAAATAGAGGGAAATTGGATAATAAAAATAATCAAAAAAAAGATTATGATAAAAGACGAAAATAGAACTTAACTCGTTCTGTTTATGTTTAGTATTGAAATCTAACTCTTATTATACGTCAAACTAAGTTTAAACCGCATATTTCTGTTATTTAAACTGCTTTTTGGAGTTAGTAAATTTTATTTATTTGATATATTTTTCACTGGGTAACAAAATTATAGGTAGTAAAATAGATGAGACAGCTTAAAATCAGTAAACAAATTACCAACAGGGAGAGCCAATCTCTTGACAAGTACTTGCAGGAAATTGGTAAGGTGGACTTACTCTCTCCAGATGAGGAAGTGGAATTAGCAAAAAGGATTCGCGAGGGCGATCAACTGGCTTTGGAAAGACTTACCAAGGCTAACTTGCGCTTTGTGGTTTCTGTGGCTAAACAATATCAAAACCAAGGACTTTCGCTGGGTGATTTGATTAATGAAGGTAACTTAGGTTTGATTAAAGCGGCGCAACGCTTTGATGAAACCAGAGGCTTTAAGTTTATCTCTTATGCTGTTTGGTGGATTAGGCAATCTATCTTACAGGCATTGGCTGAGCAATCTCGCATTGTGCGTCTGCCTCTGAACAGAGTGGGTTCTCTGAACAAAATTTCTAAAACTTTCTCTGAATTGGAGCAAAGATTTGAAAGAGAGCCTTCTCCTGACGAATTGGCAGAAGTGCTTGACCTCCCTACTTCCGAAGTAGTAGATACTATGAAGATTTCAGGTAGGCACGTTTCTATGGACGCACCTTTTGCTCAAGGGGAAGAAAATAACCTTCTGGACGTATTGGAAAATGATGGGGAAGAAAAGCCAGACACAGGTCTGATGACTGACTCGCTCAGGCGCGAGGTTCAGCGTGCTTTATCCACACTGACTCAAAGAGAAGCCGATGTAGTGGCTTTGTACTTTGGATTGAACGGTGAGCATGCCATGACTTTGGAAGAGATAGGAGAAAGGTTCAATCTTACCCGCGAGCGTGTAAGGCAAATCAAAGAAAAAGCTATTCGCAGATTGCGTCATACCTCGCGTAGCAAAGCATTGAAAACATATTTAGGATAAACTTTAAAACCCTCCATAAGAACGGAGGGTTTTTTATTAGCAATATGTATTTATAAAAAAACATCTGGCAATCAAAGATTACCAGATGCTTGAGTATTCAGTTAAATGTATGCAAATATAAAAAAATAAAATACAACTCTATGTACTAATTTACTGATTTTACTGTAACCTAATATCATCAAAATAAACAGGGTCTATTTGGTCGCCTTCATTGCCAAATTCTTGGAAAATAATGCCTTTGAGGTCTGCTTCATTGCCTAAGTCGCTTACGTTCAACACCACTTCTGTCCATACTTTTGCTTTGATGGTAAGGGTAACACCTGTGTTACCAGATGGGGTTCCATCATCTTTAGCCCTGTAGAAAACTTTGATTTTCTTGTCGTTATCTTCGCCACCATAGACCCAGAATTTCAAGGTTTTAAAATCTGAGGCTTTTACAGAGTTAGGATTATTCAGCCAAAGTGCGCCCCAAGCAGAGAACACTACCTTTATAGAATTTCTACCAGATTTTACTTTGGTCTGGTCTCCCAGAGTTACTCTTGCCCAAGACCAGTTCTGGTAGCCATTTTGGAGTTGGTCGTCGTAGAGAAAATAGCCTGCTCCCTTAGGCGAGAAATCTATCTTGGAAAGCCCTGCTCCTCCTTCTGTAACGACCTCTATGGGAGCTTTTTCCACCCCTTCAGGCACTTTTACTTTGATTTCTGTTTCGCTTTTAGATACTATCTCTGCACGCTTCCCACCGAACCTTACTTCTATCACATTCATAAAAATTTTCCCTTTGAGGGTGATTATATCTCCTGCTGCGCCTTCAGTAGGCTCGAAAGCATCTATTACAGGTGGTGGTTGTAAAACTTTAAAATTGGTTTCTTTTTTCGTAGCATCGCCACCAGAGTTAATCAATACGAGTTTTTGCATACCATATCTTACTTCAGGAGGTACGCGTACCATCAGCACATCGTTGGTATTATAGACCGGGTTGAAGCGTGCGTTAGTTTCTCCAAAATACACTTTTTGCATATCTGCCAAACCATTTCCTTTGATAGTAACCAAAGTACCGGGTAAACCCTCTGCAGGGAAAACTTCGGTGATATTGGGCGTAGGAGCAACATTGTCTTTTTGGCAAGAGCTTAGCCCGAATGCTACCAAAATCACTCCTATAATTTGTTTTATATATTTCATTTTCATTTGTTTCTTCAATTTTAAATGTTAGATGTCGGTCTTTAGATATTTGTTGTTAGTTTAGTTCCTTGTTTTTAGTTCTAAAAAAAAAAAATAAATCACAAACAAGGAACTATGAACTGTACTCTGCCTACCTTTTTACTTGAAGTCATAAGGTACAGGCGGTTCTAATAGTTTAGGATTCTGGTCTGTTTCTGACTGAGGCATCGGCAAGAGGAAGTCATTATTTGTTGGTGTTACTCTTACCGAACCAATTTCTGTATCGTTATAATAAGCCCCTCTTTCCTGATTTGAAATGATAGAGATTGCTTTTGCTCTATCTATTCGCCCTAAATCGTACCAATAGTCATGCTCTAAGAACAGTTCTATACGTCTTTCGTGTAAAATATCGTCAAAGGTAAGTAATACTTTAGGCGGTAGTCCTGCCCTTGCTCTTACTCGGTTAAATGAGGCAAGTGCTTGGGCATCAGTGGTACTTGTGCCACCTGCTAAAATAGCTTCTGCATGAATGAGTAAAACCTCTGCAAAACGTAAAATATTGGTATTGATGCCTGTACGCATAAAGTAAACGGGACCATCAGGAGAAGTAGGCGAGCCAACTATGTATTTACGAATGTTGGCATGAGTTGGCGAAATAAAATTGTCCTTTGGATAGGTATAGCCATTAGGATTTGTTTTAGAGGTTAGCTCAGGGTAGAACTCTCCTGGGGTCATGATAGAGGGCTTTCTGCGTTTATCATTAGGTTCGTAGGCTCTAATGAAATCAATAGAAGGCGTAAGCGACCCCCAGCCATCGCCTGTTTCGGTGATGCCTTGCCCAAAAGGAGCAAAATAAGCCTGATTGGTGTTTTGCTGTCCCCAGCAGTCAGGGCAGGCAACCCATTGCCACGCAAAAATAGACTCTCTGTTGTTATTATTTTTGGTTCTAAAAATGTCTGCGTAGTCTGGCAATAAATCATATACGCCAGAGTTGATAACTTCCTCTGCCTTTTGGCGTGCTTTTGCATAATTTTTTTGATACAAATACACTTTTGCCAATAAAGCCTTTGCCGCCCCGCTTGTTACCCTGCCAGCATTAGTGGCATCGTATCTAAGCGGGCAGTTTTGCTCTGCATATTCCAAATCCATGATGATAAACTTATAAATGTCCTCGACATTATGGCGTGGAATACGGTAATCTCCTGTTGCGAGTGCCTCAGAGTTGGCAATAATAGGCACTGCCCCCCAAGTACGCACCAAGTAGAAGTAAGCCAAAGCACGCATAAATCTCCCCTCGCCTACTGCTCTTTTCACCAAGTTTTGGTCTATACTTGCAGGGGCTTTTTGAGGCAAAATATTAATCACGCTATTGGACATTCCTATTACTTTGAAAAGAGAACTCCATGCCTCGTTTAGTCTTGGGTTGTCTTGGCGTACACTAAACTTCATAAAGGGGTCGTATTGCCCATCGTAAGTATGCAAGTTGCCTCCCATGAGGTCGCCTATGGCATAGACAGTTTTATCATTGAGATTGAACCAAGGGAAACCATACAAAGAAGCCGTAAAAGCATTGATTTGCTCTGGAGTTTGGTAAAAGTTATCTACTGTAATTTGGTCTAATGGAGGCTGTTCCAAGAAATCTTTGTTACAAGCCATTACTGCCAAGCAAAGGAAAATAGCAGTAAAGTATTTTAATATTGTTGTTTTCATATTTTACTAATTATGAATAATGAATGATAAAATTATGAGTCGAGTGAACTATCTTGTTATTAAAGTTTATGAATTATAAACATTTGACTATGATTTAGTTAAACAAAGAACACTGCTTTTTAAATCTTTTGAAAACATTTATAATTCATTATTGATAATTCATCATTAAAATTCAATATTAAGCCCAAGTGTATAGGTGCGTGGATTAGGATAGTGTCCGTTGTCCACATTCATTAGCAAGGCATCTTGGTTATAAGCCCCAAGTTCAGGGTCATACCCTGTGTATTTGGTAAATGTCCACAAGTTTTGAATAGCACCATATAATCTTAACTTGCTTAGTCTAAATCTATTAAGGAAGTTATTAGGTAATACATAGCCAAAAGCGATGTTTTGGATTCGCAAGTAAGAGCCATCCTCTACAAAGCGGTCAGATACCCTGTTGTTGCCGTTAGGGTCGCCTAAGACCATTCTTGGCATCGTATTGCTTGGATTGTCAGTTGTCCAGCGGTTGGTAACACTTCTCAACTGATTCATGGCTACCCCATTCATGCCTTCTGTATGGCGGCGAGTAAAGTTAAAAATCTTGTTACCATACGAACCTTGCAAGAAGATAGAAATATCAAAGTTTTTGTACGTCAAGCTATTAGTAAATCCAAAAGTAAACTTAGGATGTGGGCTACCAATGTAGGTACGGTCATTTCCGTCAATAACTTGCTTGCCATTTACAGGGGTTTCATCTAAGTTTTTGAAGCGAATATCGCCTACCCAAGTCCCATTGCCTTGTGCTACTTTATCCGCTTGAGCTGGTGCGCTATTTACCTCGTCTAAGGTTTGGAAAATCCCATCGGTTACAAATCCATAAAATTGCCCTACGGGTTGCCCTACCGCAGATTTAGTTACTGTATTGAACCACTGCACGTTGCGGAATATGGCTGATTTATCATCTACTAATTCCAATACTTTATTTCTGTAGGCAGACAAAATCAGTGTGCTTCTCCAAGAAAAACCATTAGCGTTAATGTTTTCAGTATTAACGGTTAGGTCAATCCCTTTATTCTGCATTTTCCCTAAGTTTACATAAGGGGCTTGAATATCGTCCCAATTACTTCCTGCCCCTGTATAGGCGGGTAAAGGCAGAATATAAAGAAAGTCTTTGGAAGTTTTATCATACACATCTACCGAGAAAGTAATCCTGTCGTTGAACAAACCTACGTCTAAACCTAAGTTAGTTTGAGTGGCAGATTCCCAACGCACACTTGAATTAGGGATTTTGTCCACGAAAAATCCTGTGCCGTAAGCAGTAATGATAGGTTTGAGTGCTGCACCAAATGCGTAGTTATTGATGTTCTGATTTCCTACTACGCCGTATCCTGCTCTTAACTTCAAATTGCTGATAGATTTAATATCTTTCATGAAACTTTCATTGGAAATAGTCCAAGCACCAGCCACAGAAGGGAATGCCCCCCAACGATTACTGGGTCCGAATTTAGATGAGCCGTCTATTCGGTAAGTAACCGTCAAGTTATATTTATCTCTGAATCCATAGTTTACACGACCAAAAACAGATTCCAAGGTAGATGCACCCTTGCCGTTTTCATTGGTAGCACTTATGGCTGTACCTGCATTAAGGGCTTGCACATCGTTAGAGTAAAACCCTGTACGTGTGCCACTTAACCATTCATACTGGGATTTCATTGCCTCATGCCCAATCATTCCCGTTAGCTTGTGGTCTTCGCCTATACTTTTGTTGTAAGTCAAATAATTTTGCCACATCCAGAAAAAGGACTGATTGTTTCCTCTGATGTATTTGTTTTGCGTATTGATAACCGCTCCCCACTGGTAAGTAGGATTATAGGCAGTATTTTCAGAGTAGGTAATGTCCCCACCAAAGGAACTCCTGAAGGTCAAGCCTTTATACAAGTTTACGTCTGCATAAAAGTTTCCTAAAAAGCGATTTTGCATTCTTCTTACATCTCTAAGCAATGCCATTGCTACCGGATTCGTTTGCAGTCCAGAGTTAATGTCCTCAGGACCTCCCCAAGAACCGTCAGGATAGCTTACAGGAATATTGGGGGCTTGCAAGAGAGCGGCACTCACTACCCCGTTGTCGTCGTCTGTGAGCGTAACTCTTTGGTTGGTACGGCTTGCAGTAATACTTGTTCCTATTTTTAACCAATCTTTGGCTTGGTTGTCTAAGTTTACCCTAATAGTGTAGCGGTCAAAATTTGAGCCTACAATGATGCCGTCTTGTTGGAAGTATCCACCTGACACATAATATTGAATCTTGTCTTTCCCGCCAGAAAGCCCAATTTGGTGATTTACGATAGGAGCAGTGCGGAAAATTTGACGTTGCCAATCTGTACCTTTTCCAAGCAGACTTACATCTCTGAACTCCTCTTGGGGTTGTTGGCTATTTTCTGCACGTATTTGATTGATAAAGGAAGCGTACTCCTGCAAATTCATTACAGGAAGGTATTTAGGCACTTGTTGGAAGCCGTAATAAGTATCGTAGTTGATTTTAGAATCATTCGCCTTGCCTCTTTTGGTGGTGATAAGCACCACTCCATTAGATGCCCTTGAACCATAAATAGCTGTGGCAGAGGCATCTTTGAGAATATCTACCGAAACAATGTCGGCAGGATTGATAGAAGAAAGAATACTTTGGGAAGTTTGCCCGCCGCCACCACCAAAGGCAGAAAAAGCCTGCGACTGCACCCCATCACCTGTAAAAGGCACACCATCAATTACATACAAAGGCTCATTGCTACCTGTAAGCGAGGTAATCCCACGAATACGCACTGATACACCGCCTCCGGGTTGCCCTGTATTTTGTGTAACCATTACCCCTGAAGCCCTGCCCTGCATGAGTTGGTCAATACCTGCCATAGGTACAGTTTTCAACTCCTGTGCTTTGATAGAAGAAATAGACCCTGTTACATCTTCTCTTTTCTGCTCGCCGTAGCCTACCACTATGATTTCTTTCAAAGCCGTAATGTCAGGGCTGAGTTTTACGTTCATTACTACTTGCGAACCTATAGGCACTTCTAAGGTTTTGTACCCTATGGAGGAGAATAATAATACTTTGGCATCATCTGGAACGGAAATGCTAAACTTCCCATCGCTGTCCGTAGTAGTTCCTACGGTTGTATTTTTCACTACTACGTTTACCCCCGGCATAGGCAAGTTTGTTTCCTCATCTATTACACGTCCTGTAATCAGTTTGGACATTCTCATGCCAAACTTCACGGATTTGGGAGTAAACATTTCTATCAAGTCGTCAGTAACATGTGTCCTTTGCTGTCCTATTTCTCCCTCCTTTTTCTGATTTGCCTTTGTACCACGTGAGTTTTTTTGGGTAATGACATACACTGATTGGTCAATTTTTTGGAAAGTCAGGTCTAAGGGAGTTAAGAGTGCTTCTAACTGCTTATCTAAGTCCTCATCGGTTTCCATAAACTTGACGATTTGGTGATTGACCAATTGAGGATTGTAGAAAAAACTTATCTTAAAGCGACTTTTCAACTTTTCTAAAGCCTCATTCAAATAAATCTTAGAAGCAGGAGCATACACCTGTGTAAGGCTTTTCCCACTATTTTTTACCAAGACTGCAGGGTAGTCTTGGGCAAACGTAGGAGAAAAGACCAGCCATGCACAAATTGCCATAAGCAATTGTTTAATCGTTTTGTTAGTTTTCATTTTCATAATCTACATAAGTGGTTTGTGTTTAAATAATACCTTTATTTATTTGAAATTATCAAAGAGTCTTTTTTAACCTCTATTTGTAAGTTATACATAGCAGCTAAGGCTTTGAAAAGCAGCTCTTTATCCTTGATAGGTATTTCCCCTGTTACCTGCCTTTCTGCCAATTCCTTGTTTACCAATACTACCTTAATGCCATAAGTATCCTCCAAAATCTGAGCAATGTCCCGTAGCGATGTTCCATCAAAGATGAGTTTTCTATCTTTCCAAGAAGTATGAAGTTCTGTTTTTACCTCTCTGACCTTCAGCGTCTTAGTAACTATATCGTATTGGGCAATTTCTCCCGGTGCCATGATGACCTCTTTAGGCTGTGAGCTTGCAGTTTGTATGAGTTTGATTTTCCCTGATTGTAAGACAACTTTGGTCTTTTTGCGGTAGCTATTCACATTGAACTCTGTGCCTAATACCTCTACATCAAGCCCTTCGGTATGAACAATGAACTTATCTTTTCGTACTGTTCCTCTTTTATTGACTTGAAAAAACGCTTCTCCTTTTAGGAAAACCTCCCTATCTGTCCCCTCTTCCCACACCTGCGCATACTCTATTTGAGAATTGGAATTGAGAATTACTTTTGAGCCATCGGGCAAGGTAATAGTTTTTGTTTCTCCAAAAGCGGTGATATGTTTTAGCTGTGGATTTTGCAAATAAAGCAAGCCCAAAATACTTACTAAAAGCAGTGCAGTAATTGCTGCGGCTATTTGTAAATGTCTTTTGGAAAAAATGTTGAATACTTTTGTCTCTTTTTTTGCTGTTTTTCTATGACTTACCTGCAACTTATTTGTATTCTGTTGGATTTTTTGCCACAATGCCTCTTCGGAGGTAGCATCAAAGTCAGTTATCTCTATTTTCATCATCAAAATCATCAAACGTACTTGCTCTACTCTCTGTTGGTGTTCAGGATTCTCGGCAAGCCAATTTTGCCAAAAAGCATTTCGCTCAGGCGTTGGATTTTTTACCCATGAGGCAAAATCGTTTGCTACTAAAAAATCATCGAGGTTTTTTGGGTCGACTTTCATTTTCTTAGTTTGTTTTGTTGTGAAGACAAGTGTACTGCAACTACCAATTTGCCCTCTATCTAACCATAAAGTACAGAAGGTCGGTGTGCTTACTCACTTGTCAAGAAAAATTTTTTAAAGTTTTTTTTAAATCAAATGAATATGATTTTTAGGCATTGTTTCACCTAAAATCTGAAATGCAAAAGTACAAGAATTGCTAAAATAGAGAGGTTCATTTTTTTTCTCAACACTTCTAATGCCCTGAAAATAAGATTGTAAGCGGATTGCTGTTCTACTCCCAAAATTGCAGCAATGTCTTCGTAGCTCATATTTTGGTAGAAGCGCAAGTAAATAGCTTCCTTTTGGCGTTCAGAAAGTTGTTGGATTGCCTGTTGCAGACGCTGCTGTAATTCTTGGCTTTGCTGCTCCTCTATGAGCAGGGTTTCTACAGAAGCAATGAGTTGGAAGGGTAAATTTTCTTCTTGACCGTCTGCATTTATCCATTTTTTATGCTTTTCCAAACTACGCAAAATACGATTGCGGAGTGCTTTTATCAAGTAGAATTGTATGCGGTCTGTCTCAGCAAGTTTTTCTCTTTTTTCCCAAATATCTACAAAGACATCTTGCAGGCAGTCGCTAATAAACTGTTTATCAACTACAAAGCGATAAGCATATTCATAAAGCACCCTCACGTGCAGACGGTAAATCTGCTCGTAAGCGTGCCTGTCCCCCTGCTTAAATGCCTGCCAAAGTTGTCTGTCATTTTCCATTGTATTTGCAAACGTATAAATTCTAAGGTGGAAAGAATAAAATATCAAATTATTTTTGTACTCAAATAAAATAGATTTTTTTGTGAGAGATATGCAAATTTTAAGAAATTTAAACTACTTGCTTAGCTTATTTTTGTGTTAAGTTATAGAATAAAAATAGCCCAAAAGCAAAAATACTCCAAGTGAATGACTTAATGAATATATAGAGCTTGGATTTTAGACGAAAAAGAATGATTTTTTGCTTTAAAGCCAAAAGTTTTGTAAGTTTGATAGATTGTACCTATTCATCAAGAAAGTCATGAAAGAGAGCAGTAATCCATTGTTAGAGAAGTACATCACTCGTTTGTTGGACTTGCAACAACGTTCTGCCGAGCAGCTCACCCAAGCAGAAATACAGGAGATAGCTAAAGAAATTGGCTTGACAGAGCAGGACTTAGCAGAAGCCACACAAACGGTCAAAGATGCTATCCAACGTAGCCAAACCTACCAAGAAGCAGGAAGGTGGAAAGAAGCAGAAAAAGAATTACAGTTAGCGGCAGACCTCCAGCCCTTTGATGCAAATATTGAATCTTTATTGGCGAGTTTTTACCTCGAGAAATGGAAAAAATTTCATCGCTCAGAAGATTTCCAAGCTATGGAAATACACATTGAGAAATGCTTATCGCTCTCCCCAAGACATGCCATTGCTACCCAACTTTTAAAGGATTTAGACACAGAAAAACGTAGAAAACAAAGAAACAGGAAAATCAAAATTGCCTTAGCGGTAGTTATTCTACCTTTTTTGGCAGTAACGACACTATTTTTTTTGAATGAAATAGGTATTTTTGACCCTACGCCCACAGGTTTTGAGGGGCGTACTTATCAGATTCCCGTAGAGTTTGTCCCTCATGCGGAGGCAGAAGGCGTAAATATAGCTATGAACTATTGCGAAATTAGGCATAGTGAATATACAGGAAGCAACTCCATAGACTATACTTGCTTAGGAAAAATTACTTCGCAAAAGTTTGAAATACAAACACTTCGCCTAAAAGCAGAATTTTTAAATGAAAAACAACAAGTAGTTGCGACTGATGACTATGTGTGGATAGTCAATGCCAACAATGCAATGAATCGCTATCAAGATGGATTTACCATTCACCCCCAAGACCGTCTTTCCTTGTCGCTTGGTGAAGGTTTTGGAATGATTTATTTCAAAGACAATCAACCACCTACCGAAATCAAAAAAATGCGCCTGTTAGTAGATGTCATTCAACGTTATATGCCTCCAGCAAGCTATCCTGTTTATCCTACTATTCCGCTTTCATGGATTTCAGTACCACCAGACTATCTCACATTTGAAGCAAAAGAAAGACAAAATAGAAGCATAGAAGAACAAGACGATGCAACTACTATTCACCTGCTTAATGTAGAAATTACTCATACAGGCACAGCACCTTGCAGGGAACTGATAGTACAGTTGGATTGGCTTGATTTAGAGGGAAAAGTCATTTCCTCTAAGGATATTCCTTTGATTAGCCTGAAACACGAGCCATTTATGCCTAATGAAAGACTGATATTTTCTGAGGTCAATTACTGTCGTTCTCCTACTTTCAACTTTCCCCAAGCCTTTGCGTCTTATCAGTTGAGAATTAAAAGTGCCAACTAAAAATAAAATTACCTGTCAGTAGGTTCGCGGTACTAACAGGTAATCTTTGCTTGCCAATGTTTTTCTTACTTCACCACCTTCAACAACTCCTCTACTGCTTTTTCCAACTGCTGGTCTTTGCCTTTGCTAATCTGCTCAGGCTCATTTTTTACTTGAAAATCAGGTACTGTTTGGTTGTTTTCTAACCATTCGCCCTTGCTGTTTTTGGCACTGACAGGCACCGCACCCCAGCGCGTAAAACCGTCTTGCAAGAGTTCCCAACCTGCAAAGCTACACGTACCTGGGACGGGCATTCCTACGGTTTTGCCAATACCTAAGTCCTTGTAACCACAAGCAAAGCAATGTCCATCACTGTAATTGGATTCGTTGAACATTGCCAAACTTGGTTTTGTCCAACGGAAAGTTGGTTCGTAGCCCACTGAGCGGCTTTCTATGGCGTAGTCTAAAAATTTTTTCCCTGTGAAAAACATGGCTAAGTCAGAAACAAGGTCGCCACCGCCATTGAAGCGTGTATCTACGATGATGCCTTTTTTATCGTGGTACTTTCCCATGACTTCCTCATAGACAGTGCGATAGGGTGCATCGCTCATGCCGGGTATATGTACGTAACCCAACTGCCCCTTGCTGAGTTTTTCTACTTCTTCTTGGTTTTTGCGAACCCAACGCATGTAAAGCAAAGCATTTTCCTCTCCAAGCGAAATAGGTTTGACGGTAATTTGCTGGCGAGTCTTAGTATCGGGGTCATAGACTTGCAAGGCAGTAAAATTCCCTGCTTTGCGATTGAGGAAGGCAGCATAATCTATGTTGGCAGTGAGGGCTTCGCCGTCTATTTGCTCTATAATCATTCCACTGCGAACCTTGATGTTCTCTTTATCCAAGGGACTACCTTTAAGAATTTCTGCTATCTTTACGCCTTCTCCTGTATAGTCATAATCTATCAAAATGCCCAAAGAAGCCGTATTGTCCTCATTGGGAGAAAAAGAGCGATAGCTTGCCCCTGAGTGCGAAACATTTAGCTCTCCTAACATCTCAGAAAGCAACTCCGCAAACTCGTAACCTGTACCTATCGCAGGCAACTTGGCTTCATAGACTTTCTTCAGCTCGTCCCAGTTTGCTCCATGAAAATTGGAAATGTAAAACATGGATTTAGTACGCCTCCACACATGGTCAAACATATATTGGCGTTCCGCAGCGGCATTGAGGTTTAGTTCGCTTCTGATACTTACCGATTCTCTCTTTTTGGACTCAGGATTGATTTTGGATATGCTCCCATCAGCTAATAAGAACAAGTTTTTCATTTCCTTGTCCCAAGTCAGCCTGCCAAAGTTTGCTCCTAATTCTATTTCCATTTTGGTTTCTTTGGTTCGCAATTTGGTACTCCAAAGATTTAAGCCTTTTTCAAATCTTGCTAAATAATAGAGCGTTTCTCCATCTTTGGACAAAACTGCATCGCTCAAAGCAGAGGAGTGGATAGTCAAGCGGGCTTTTCTATCTTTAATTCCCTCTAAATCAATGACTAAAGAACTATCTTTTTTTACTTCTGTTTTCTTGTCTTTGCTTTCTTTTTCCTTGTCTTTCTTAGCTTTTTCCTCTATTTCCTTAAGCAAGGCATAGTCCTCTTTGCTCATTCTGAACCTATCCCAACTGTCTTGGGTAAAAAATGTAGCATATACGTCTGACTGGCGCGCACCACTGTTGGCATAGCTACGCAAGCCATCTCTGTCGCTAAACCAAAGCATTTGCTTGCCCTCACTTACCCACTTAGGGCGAAAATCGGAATAGCCGCTCTCGGTCAAGTTTACCATTTTGCCCTTGCCGTCACTTGGTATTAGCACAATTTCCGAGTTAGCCATGACGGGATTGTACTCTGCCAATATCCACTTTCCGTCAGGACTCCAGCTAAAATATTGGTCGCCGTCTGACATATAGTATAACTCGTTGGGAGTAAGCAAGGTACGTACCTGCTTAGAAGCGAGGTTGAGGATTTTGAGCGAAGTTCTGTTTTCTATGAAGGCAACTTCCTTTCCGTCAGGAGAATATTGGGGCTGGTAGTTTTCATTCTGATTTTTAATCAGTGCCTCCTCCTTCAGCAAAGTAGAAGCATAAAAATATGGCTCATCGCTTTTTACTTTTTTAGTTTCATAAATGCTCCACAAGCCGTTGCGTTCGCTGGCATACATAATGGCATTGCCATCAGGAGAAAAACTCACAAAGCGTTCTTGCTCAGGCGTATTGGTAATGCGTTTGGTTACTCCTCCTTCTACTGAAGAGGCAAAAACCTCCCCCCTGACGATATAGGCTATTTCTTTTCCATTAGGAGAAACGGACATCTCGCTGATATTCCCACTGATAGGGATGATTTGCTGATTGTTTTTTTTCCCTTCGGTACGAATCGTGATATTTACTTTTGTAGGTTTTCCCCCTGCTTTGAGGGTGTAAATTTCTCCATCGTAGGTAAAGCAAAGTGTACCCTCATTAGCTATGCTCAAAAAGCGAACAGGGTGCGGTTTAAAAGAAGTAATTTGCTGTTTTTGAGAAGGATTCTGAATATTCAATGAATGAACATTGAAGTTTCCACTCTCCTCGCTGAGGTAATAAATGCTTTTCCCATCGGGAGAAAAAACGGGGTTGCGGTCTTCTCCTGCAAAAGAAGTCAGCATTTGATGCTTGCCCGTATTTTTGTCAAAAATCCAAATGTCTCGGGCAATAGCAGAGAGGTGATGCTTTCGCCAAGCATTTTCTCCCCCTTTCTTGTCGTGGTAAATGTAAAATTGCCCATTCTTGCTCACCTGTACGTCCTCGGCTGGTACAGTCCAAACCTGTTGCACCCTGCTCCCATTAACAGCTACTTGATAAAGCTCTGGTTGAGAGGCAGTAGGGTACTGACGATGACTAACCGCATCTAATCGCTGTCCTCCCAAAAGTACAAATTTGTCATCAGCACTAAAAGTATAAGGATACTCAGAATTGGAATGATAGGTGAGGCGAGTAGGTTCTCCGCCTAAAGCATCTATCACAAAGACATCAAAATTGCCAAAGCGGTCAGAGGCAAAGGCTATCTTCGTGCCGTCCTTGCTCCAAACAGGCATAAAGTCATGCGCCTCATGAAAAGTCAGTGGCTGTGCTGTTCCCCCTGCCGTAGGCACTACATACAAGTCCCCCTTGAAAGTGAAAGCGATTTTAGTGCCGTCAGGCGAAATAGCCGCATACCTAAACCAATTGGGGTTAGTTTGGGCAAAAAGACAGTGGCAACAAAGCCAAGTAATGAAAAATAACGTTTTTCTCATAAGTTTAAGTTAAAGAATAAGATGAAATTAGAAAAACAAAGTAAGCGAATTATCAGTGAGAAGTAGGGAAGTTTGGTATTTTTTTGTAGGGGGGTAAAAATTAGATTTAAAATTTGTTTTGGGAAAAGATTAAATTGGAAATGTAGTAGGGTAGAAGGAGAAATTAATATCAAATTTTCTAAACAATATTTAACATTTTTTAACTACCGATGCAAGTTTTTTGCATCCTCTTTATTTTCCTTTGCGTGAAATCAGACATATAAGTAATAATTATTGCTTGTTTGCCTAATATAATCATGTAGCTACATTAATACTCATTTGACTTATTTATTAATCTAAAACTTGAAATTTTATGTTGAATGAATTAAAAGGAAAATTTCCAAATTTCCAAATTTCCAAATTTCCAAATTTCCAAATTTTCTGGCAAAGTTTTTTTGCGAAAGTTGCAAATTTTTGTATCAATATTTTGCATTGCTTTTTTCTCTGCGTGTAATAAAGGGGTAAATATTTCTCCTGAAAGTGATAATAGTCTAATAAATACTAATATGAGGCTTGAGTACAAAAGTTTTGATTATGATGAAATTAATCAGAATCTTGAAAAGGTAGCTTTCTCGCTTGCGGCACAAATGAATGACCCTGAGATTCGTAAAATTATTAAAGATGAAGCATTAAAGCAATTTGATGGAGATTATGATATTCTTTACAATCATTTAAAAAACATAAAAACCAAAGATGGAAAATCAATAGGAGAAAAATTGATGCTTAAGAACAAAAATATTCATGCACAAGCTACTAAAATACCTAAATTTCAACTTTCTGTACCTATAAACTGCGAAAGTTGGGATACAGAAAATCATATCCCACTTGTAGTCATCATACCACAAGGAAAAAGTGATAAAGAAATATCACGACTAAAAGCAATTGACTATAAAGGTAATATACATTTTTTAGATGCTAAAAAAGTACCTAATGAGCCTGTAGTTGTATTGAATGAAAGTGAACGTACTGATGAAAACGGAAATTTACTTGAAAACTTAGTTTTATCAACAAATAGGAATCTATCAAACGGACGTTTAGAAAATAGTGCAGAGTATCTTGGCAGAATATATGCACCCAATCCAAGCGCACTTGAGGCATGGTGGGATAGTAATCTGGAAATGAGACTTGTAGTTTCTGTACGTCCTAATGGAGGTACTCCTACAAGTGTGATTGATGCCATATACAACGCATCAAGAACTTGTATCTCAGAACAACACTCTAATGGGCAACATGGTTGTTATTTTGGAAACTTTTTGTTTACATGGCTTCCAAGCTATGGGCAAACAATTACCTATACTTGGATAGAATATGATGGAGGAGGATTAGATACATTAACTTTTTCCGTATCATATGCGCCTCCTAATAGTGGGATTACCTCGACTATATCAAGAACAATAAATAGAAGTACTTGGGACGAACACGCAAATCAAAGTACAGTTTGGAGAGGCGAAGCCTCAAATACAGAATATGGAGGCGGTTCTATCTTTTCTTTTAGAATATTCTTTTAATACTCAAAGTACATATATAGAAAATGTAATCTCTATGTATGTACTTTAACCTCATATCTTGATTACTACTTTTTTTTTAACACCATGAAAAAATTATTTATTTTATATTTGTTGCTATTAAGCAATTTTGCTTTTGCCCAAGAAAAAGTCTTAACGACTGACCTCAAATTAGGGGTAGGGCGTGCTGTCTTAGGAACTGGAGATTACCAGATGTATCGCTTTGAAAGTGAGCTTACTAAAAAGATAACTCAGTGGGTAAGTGCATCTGTAGCCATTTATATAGGAGTAGGCTATGACAATACACTTTTTTTGCGACAGGTCAATGCGGTAGGAACAGATTTGAACGTGTTTTTGTCGCCTTTTGGAAATCATCGTACACACAACTTTAAAATAGGTACAGGGCTAACAGGTATTTATGCCAATATCACCGCCTCACAAGGAAGACGCTCCATCTATGACAGTGATTTAAACACTTTTACTGTTATAGAAAATATCACAACTGAAGTTCGTAGAACTACGGGATTTAGTATCATCGTTGAGCATGAAATCAGCGTAGGAACTCGATATTTATTGGGTATGAAAGCTATTATGCAACCATATAGTAATACAGATATTTTGGTTGGTTTTAATTTAAAGTTTGGAGTAAAATTATAAGTTTTCTCTCACAAGAAACCATCATTTTTTTTATTTATATCAGCAAGCTTTGCTATATTTGTCTTAAATGCTAAAAGGAGAGTAATTCTTTTCATAAAGATTTATTACCCCTTATTAGCATTAGCCTGCTTTAAACTACCAAACCTATGAAAGCTAACGATAAATTAAAAACTTTATCTTATTTGCATTACCTTATCAAGCACAAAAGCACAGGGAGCCCTGAACAATTAGCAGAAAAATTAGGTGTATGTAAACGCACCGCTCAAAACTATATTGAATATTTGAAAGAATTAGGTGCGCCAATTAAATACTGTCATTTTTCCATTTCTTACTGCTATACAGACATGTGGGACATTAGACTGCCTGAAGGCTAATAAAACTCCTTATTCTTTTTATTTTTAATATTGCAAGTTAAAAAACATCTAACAATGAATATGCTTTTAAAAACTATATGACTAAGTTTTTTATTTGCTGCTTTAATCAAGATAATAATTCCATGGAGTATTAATACCATACTTGCAGGCAAAAAACGTAAAGAAGCCATTAACTTATTTCGCTGGAGTGAGTTTTTAAAAGAAATATTATTTTATTGGGTTATATTTTTTGTAGTTTTTTATGTTGGCTCTTTGATATATGAAATTGGTACAGCTGCTGAAATTAAAGCTATAGTTGCAGTTTTATCTCTTTCTTTACTTCCTTCCAGATTTTATCATAAAACCTATGTTCTATCGCTATATCAGTAGTGATTATAAAGTAGATACTGAACTTACTCACTGGCTACGAACCTACTCAGGACTAAATAATATTGAGGCGGGCATCTTGAACAAAGACCTTAAAAATGCTTTTGCTATGGGAATTAAGCCTTTCAAGCAAGTCATAGAGATAGGAAAGCCTTTGATAGAACAGATGAAAGAAGAGGAGCAGAAGACAATCATTCTCCACGAGTTAGGTCATATCAAGTATAATCATTTAAATATTAATGGACAAAAATTAAATTGATAGGTTGATAACAATAAATAGAGTTTTCTAAAAATAGTACTAAACAAAGAAACCCTTTTAAGGAAATAAACCTTTGTTTGCATAAAGATTGCCCTTGTCTGAAGACCGATTCCATATCAAAATATCTTTGGTCAGCATATTTGTTTTGCTTCATTGGCTTATTCTTTCGCTCATTAAGAGCAGTCAAGATAGCAAAAATATACGCAAGGGTAAGCATTGCAAAAATCAACCTAATTTTATTTAAATCCTTGATTCTCAAATCTTCCAAATTGTACTCATTCGTTTTTAAATGTTTGAAAAGTAATTCTATTTTCCATCTTAAACGATATAGATTAGGGATTTGACGTTTATCAACTACATTAGTAATGTAAATACATTCTTCATTGCTTGTATTGTCTTGTTTGTTAGTCTAAACTGTCTTCCTTCACTGTGAACTAAGGCAGAGGCTTTTTTCTTTTTACGCGCTCTTGCTTGCAATTTTTCATAGCTACGCCCTGCTATCAACTGGTTTGTGAACATACCCCGCCTGACCCGACAAATAAAATGAAGCCCTAATTCTTCTATTTCTGCAAACCAAGCTTTGCCTATCAATTCTCGGTCTGCAATAATGATAGTTTTTTGTAAAGGGAAGTAAGCACAAGCTACTTTCAAAAATTTAATTCGTTCTTTTTCAGAAAGCACCCCTTTATGCTCATAAATCTGAAAATAAATAGGAATAGCTACGCTTGATAGTCCACAGCCAAAGTAAGAATGTGTAGTCGGGCGGCGATCCGCTTAAAGCTCCCTATTTCCCACTCTGTAGCGTCCAAATAACAGAAACGGATATTTTTCTGGAGCAAAGAAATCCCATACTGTAATACATAATACCAAAGTTTACTGCTGGAATTAGCTTGTAAAAAGCGACTTAATCTTTTGTAATGACCACCAGATGTAGTTTTGTACTTTTCCGTGATTTTCCCCACCTCATCTCTGAGTGTATAAAGGCTTACTGTTTTACCTTGAATAAGGCAGGCTATGAAAACAAATAAATTTTTAACTACAATAGGGCGAATTTCTTTATATTGTGTACTAAATTTGTTTATATAAGGAGTCATAAAGGTTACTTTTATGTTGTGGAAAACTCAAAAGTCTATCTTTAGCTCCTCATTTTCAAAAACTTGCTACAATTTGTCTATTAATATTAAGCGAATTATCAGTGAGAAGTAGGGAAGTTTGGTATTTTTATAGCTAATGTCCTCCATCTCCTTTGTTAGCCGAGGAGATAACAGGCTCGCTGGATTTGCTTTCTTTTTCTTTGCCTTTGTCTGCATTATTGGTACGACGAGTAGCGGTGGCTGCGGCTTCTTTGCTTGCTTCTATCTTTCTAATTTTATTTTCTATAGGCGTAATAAAATCTTTTTGACTAATCTGCTCTATCAGTTGCTGTCTTGCGGGGTCGTCTATAGAGCCTTTCAAATATTTTTCTATCATCAAACCTGCAATAGGTGCTGCCCATGAGCCACCCCAACCTGCATTTTCTACGTAAACAGCAATCGCGATTTTGGGGTTATCTTTGGGGGCAAAAGCCACAAATACAGAGTGGTCTTCACCATGCGGGTTTTGTGCAGTTCCTGTTTTTCCGCAGACAGTAATGCCTTGTACTTGCGCTCTACGTGCCGTACCTGCCCTTACCACATCAGCCATGGCATTGACTATCAAATTAAAGTACTCTTTTTTGATGCCCGTTTCGTGCTTTTCTCTGAACTTGGGCAAAGCTCCTTGCCCATTGATGTCTTTGATAATGTGTGGGATATAATAATATCCTCTGTTAGCAATAATAGCTGCCATATTTGCCATTTGTAAGGGAGTAACGCCCATTTCCCCTTGCCCGATGCTCAAAGAGTAGATATTCCCAAATTTCCATTTCCTACCTTTAAAACGCTTGTCATAGTAAGCTACGGAAGGCATATTCCCTGCTTTTTCTTCTAATATATCAGAACCTAATTTATGCCCAAAACCAAATTTGGTAACGTAGTCATGCCACTTTGCCAAGCCAATTTTGGTATCTTCGTAGTAGTCCTTAGACTTGTCTTGGATAATAATGCGGTTGAAAACTTTGAGATAAAAGGGATTGCACGAGTACTGAATAGAACTTTTTACATCTAAGGGGGAAGGGTGACCGTGGCACTTTACTACATCTTGGACACAAGCAATGCGGGTAGTAGCAGAGTCTATCACGCCTTCTTGCAAACCTATCAATGCTTGGACGATTTTAAAAATAGACCCCGGTGGATAGAAAGCCATAGCAGGACGGTTATATAGCGGTTTTAGTCTATTACTCGCTAATTTGAAGTACTCCTTTGTAAATTCTTTCTCGCTGCCAATCAGTGCATTAGGGTCATAAGAAGGTGCAGAAACCATAGCTAAAATCTCGCCCGTGGCAGGTTCTATCGCTACGATACTTCCAATCTTATGACTCATGAGTTTTTCGCCAAACTGTTGCAAATCCAAATCAATAGAGGAAATCAGGCTATCGCCTACTTCGGAGTCTATATCATGTCTGCCTTCCTCGAAACGGTCTTTGATAATATGTCTTGCATTGACCATTACATGCTTTATGCCTCTTACGCCTCTTAATTCCTGCTCGTAGCTAAGTTCTATGCCTGTTCTTCCTATCATATCTCCCTGTTTGTAATATTGGGAAGTATCTCTTTTTAGCATAGCCTCGTCTATCTCACTTACATAGCCTAAGGCATTTGCCAAACTCTGATGGGGATATTGCCTCAAAGTACGTACTCTTGCTTCCAAACCTGCAAACTCATCTAATTTATCCGCTATTTTAAGATATTGGCTTTCAGGAAGGTGCTTAATAAAAAGCATGGGGCTGTAATAAGAATAGTCTTTACTTTTCCTTAGTTTTTGGTATCTACTAATGAGTTCTTCCTTGGTCAAATCAAATAATTCGCAAAAGCGAAGAGTATCCTCTATCTTAAAATCTTTGGGAATAATGTAAATGTCATGCACAGGCATATTCGCAACGATTAGCTTGCCTGTACGGTCTTTGATAAGTCCTCTGTCAGGGTGTTCTATGATTTTTCGTATAGCATTACCTGCCGCCTCCAACTTGTAGTTTTCATCAAGAACTTGGAGGAAAAACAATTTAGTTAGGAATACTACAGCTACTAAAACAGTAACTACCTGAATGATATATCGTCTGTAGGAAGAGTCCAAGGTTAAAAGATTTTAAATATCTAACGTACAAGTAAAAAAATTATTTTATTCCTTTTTCGGGCTTGCTTCTTTGTTTTGTGCAAAACTAAAAAAAATACCTATTTGTAAAACAACTTTTTATCAAATTTAACAGCAAATTCATGCCCAAAAAATCAAAATTAGGTGAAAAATATTTAGTACCTTTACCCTAAAATTAATTTTTTATATAAAAATAAGATGATTATGGGCATTCTTATTCCAATTTTAGGCATTATGACGGGGATTATTGCAATTATTTGCGGTACTTACGTGAAAATTCAAAAGATGAAAATAGAGAACTTAGGTGCAGGAGAAAAACAGATGCTCTTGGAAAAAATTAATAAGTTAGAAGCGGAAAATCAAGAACTTAAAGAAAGAGTAGGAAATGTAGAAACAATTGTGGGGGGAATCGATTTGGACTTGTTGAAAATAGGGAGCAGTACCTATACTAAGTAAACTTTTGTTTGGATTATTTTTAGAAAAAAGTACCTATGCACGATATAGAGCCATTTTATCGGTGGGAAAGTATTTACTCTGCTGCTGATGACAAGCGTTCCCCTTTCTATGGAAAGCATTACGACTTTACAGAGTACAAAAATGATATTTATGGATATTATATTCACCCTTACTGGGACGAGATAGGCTCAGAAACACTGTATCTGAAGGTTCTTTACACCGATTACAGGCATAACGTGGCTATCATCGAACTGATGGGTGAGTGGAACGATACCCTGCACAATGACATCATGCACCTCAAACGCAATGTGATAGATTACCTTACCAAGCAAGGAATTAAGTATTTTATCATCATTGGAGAAAATATCCTGAACTTTCACGGCTCTGACGATTGCTACTACGAAGAATGGTTTGACGATGTAGAAGATGGGTGGATTACGGCGATTGGGTTCAGGGATTTTGTCTTGGAGGAGTGGAAAAAATACAACATAGATTATTACATCAACTTTGGAGGGGCTTTGGAAACGGTCAATTGGCGAACTATGCACCCGCTCAAACTTTTCCAAAAAATCAATGATGAAATTTCCAGACGCATTTCGCTTACCTAAAAAACTTTAAAAAACCTCTCCATGCGTTTGTTTTACCAATTGCCTTGCTAAAAAGCTACTATTTTTAAAAAATCTGACCATTGCTTCGGTAAGTAAAGGGCTACCAAAAAAACGTTGCACGGTTCTGCCCAAAGCTAAGCGAAACTTAAAATGTGTATTCCACTCAGATTGATACTTTGCAAACAAAGTAAGTTTATCTACTTGCTTATCAAAGTATTGAATCAATAAGTTTGATAAAATTTTTGCTGAGTGAATCGCCATCGCCATGCCGTTTCCGCAAAGAGGAGCTATCATGCCTGCGGAATCCCCGCACATGAGTAAGTCATTTTCTATCAAAGTTTTAGGAGCAAAGGAAATTTCATTAATTACTTTGGGAGCGTCGTATAAAAATGTGGCTTTTTCTAAGATTTCTTTCAAAAAGTGGTTTTGCTTCAGAATTTTATCCTGCATTTCCTCTATCGTTCCGCACTCCTTCAAGTTCTCTCTCGTAGTCAGGTAGCAAAGGCAATATTTCCCGTTTTCTATTCGCGAGATGCCACAATAACCATCTTTGAAGTTATGCAAGGCAATCCAATCTTCTGGAAAATCGGTCTGAAGGTGGTATTTCACCCCAATATAGGGAGAACGCTGTTTGAAAAAAGCTCTTTCTTTGTCCAAGTTTGCTCGTTTTCCATGAGCGGCAATAAGCATTTTTGCCTTGATTTCACCTTTGGTGCTGGTTTGACAAATAAAAATTTCATTTTCTTTTCTAATATTTAGCACATTGGTTTTCAACAAAAAATGAGTGCCTTTTTGCAATGCCAATTGATACAAGGCTTCATCAAACACATATCGGCTTAGCCCAAAACCGCCCATGTCTAAGCTCATTTTCAATTCACTCCCTCTGGGCGAAGTCAGCCAAAAGTATTTGATGGCTACCGCCCCATAGTCAAAGGGATTAAAACCAATGCTTTGCAAAAAAGGGAGGGTTTCATTGGAAACATACTCCCCGCAAACCCTGTGGAAAGGATACTCGTTTTTTTCTACTAAGCCAACTTTTAAACCTGCTTGGGCAAGTAAATTAGCATTGACTAAACCTGCCAAACCTCCACCTACAATCAGCACATCGTATTCCATAACTATTTTATTTTGAATAATTTAAGGAGTGTAACCTACTCCCTTTGCCATCAAAGAAGCGCAGATAGGAATAAGCAATAAAAGCAAAAGTTCTATCAAAACCAACTGGCGGACAAGTGGGGGAATCGGGATAGGCGTATTAGGCAAAGTCTTTCTCCCATTTTTGATAAAAAATACAGTAGGATAAATGGAAAGTATGCCTATGGTAGAAAACAAGCCTATTTTAATCCAAAAAATCCAATTTTGGCTGTAAAAATCAGCAGGTTTGCCTATCCAAAACCAAAGTGTCAGCCCTGCGGCTAAAAGTGTAATGGCACTTAGCCCATAGAGCGCATCTATTTTCCCTATACGAGCAATCTCTTGGGGCAGCATTTCCTTTTTTAGCAATACCCACTCTGCGGCAAGCGTACCTACAATGGTAAATACGCTGATAAAGTGAATGTAACGGACTGTAATTTCGAGGTATAACTGCATAAAATAACTGAAAAATTAGTTCAATCGGTATATCTTAGAAGTTGTTTGAGTTAATTTTCAATTCAGTTAGAAAAATAGTAGTAGAAATTTCTAAAATAACTTATGGTGAAATAACTCCGCAAGAAGTAGCCTATTTCTCCTTACAGAGTTATTTTAAAAAGGTTAAAAAAACTTCTAAATCACCTTACTTTTACCTGGTACGGCTATTGGATAGAATCCATTTTCATCAGGGAGTACCAAAGGTTTAGCATTCCAAGAGAGTTCTTTGGGCATCAGGCTGATTTCTGATTTCATAGCCTCTTCCCAAACAATAACTTGCCCTGAATAAGTGGCTAATCTTCCCATAATAGCTGTCATAGTACTTTTTGCTCCGTTTTCCGCATCTTGGAACAGGAACTCGCCTTTGGCGATAGCCGCAAAAAGCTCGTCATGTTCTTGTTGGTAAGGGTCAGGGTCGCTTTTGCCTCTGTGTTCCCAAAGTTTATTTCCCTTCAAGTCCATGATAATTGTACCACCGTTGGTAGTAGCTTTACCTTTTGTTCCTTGTAAAAATTCTGATACTCTGGACATTGTACCCGGAATATGTCGGCATTGGCTATTCATAATAGTCCCGTCAGCATACTCGAACTCTACGTAGTGGTGGTCATAAATTTCCCCATGGTCTTTTCCGTTGCGAACTTGCCTTCCCCCCATACCTTGTGCTTTGATAGGGTAAGCATTTTTTGCCCAGTTTACAACATCTATGTTATGAATGTGTTGCTCTACGATGTGGTCGCCACACAGCCAGTTGAAATAGTACCAATTACGCATTTGGTATTCCATTTCGGTTTGTCCCGCTTGTCGTTCTTTTACCCACACGCCATCATTGTTCCAATATACCTGAGCAGAGGTAATTTCCCCTATCATTCCGTCTTGGATACGCTTCATCATTTCGCGATAGTTGGTTTGATAATGCCTTTGCAAGCCGACTACTACGTTTAGTTTTTTCTGCTTGGCTATCTCAGCCATTTCCAATACTTTACGTACTCCCGGCACATCAGTAGCTACGGGTTTCTCCATAAAAACGTGCTTCCCTGCGTTGATAGCCTCCTCAAAATGAGCAGGTCTAAAGCCCGGAGGCGTTGCCAAAATCACCACATCTGCCAAAGGAATTGCCTTTTTGTAAGCATCAAAACCTACAAATTTATTAGCATCGGGGACATCTACTCTGTTCTTATCGCCTCCGAAAGACTTTTGAATATTGGCAAAACTTTCGTCTAAACGGTCTTTGAAGGCATCAGCCATAGCTACTAACTTTACGTTTTGCTTGCTACGCAACGCCTGCACTGCCGCCCCTGTGCCTCTACCACCGCAACCTATCAGGGCTACTTTAATAACATCATTACCAGCCGCATACGCACTTTTTTCTACCCCTAAGGTCAAGATTCCACCTGCTACCAAAGCAGAAGTTTTTACAAAATCCCTGCGCGTATAGTTTTCTACATTCATTTTCAATTTTTCCTTCATATTTTACTAACTTTTAGTTGAGATAAATCTTTGAACTATCTGTATTACGTCAATCGTTTGCAAGATACAATTTTAGGCTTAGAAATAGGAATCAACAAGTTATTTTTTTATGTAAGCTATTCACTACAAGCCGGCATGCCTACCGCACTGAATAAAAGCACGTTTCAATTTGCTCATATAATTGCTTAAATTATTAAGCCTTATGCCTAATTTTGAAAAAGTTAGTGAATAAATTGGATTTTTTTAAATCATTTTTCAATAAATTGCGTTAAATCATTATGACTATTGGACTTACTTTTACAAGTTTTAAAAATTAACTAATATTCATACTTAAAACTATATGGAAATCAAGGGAAAAGTAGTTTATCAAAATATTGCCACTGGTTGTTGGGGAATTATAGATGGAAATAATGGCAAGTGGCGCGTTACCAATATGCCCGCCCAGTTGCAAAAAGAAGGTTTACAAGTCAAAGTTATTGCTGAGAAAGTAGAAGAAGGATTTTCAATTTTTATGTGGGGAAAACCAATAAGAGTGGTGAGTTATGAGTTATGAGTTAATTTTTTTTACCATTTAATAAGAATAGTCATTTTTAATACGTTAGTTATTCAGCTAAGATTCAAAAAATATTAAACATAAAATAACATGATATTTCATTTTATCACTTTCTCCGCTCTTGTTCTTTTCACAGGACTTTGGTTCTTGTTTAAGGAAAGGAACATTTCTACCTCTTTTGTGGGCAAGGGTTTCTGGCTTGCCTTAATTTCTTACCTTATTTCCTTAGTTTTCGGTAAATGGGGGTTACTGTTCGAACTACTTTTCTTAGTACCCTTAGATGTAGCGATTTTTGTGATATTGGTGATTTTGTTCAACAATTTTGTTACTAAATCTAAGGTGTTGTTCACGCTTTTCGGGATTGTACTTTTGATAATTAAGTTTTTTGTCTTTGATATTTCACTTAAAATGTATCATTCTATCAACTCGTCTGTCAAACTTGATTCAGACGGCGAACTACTTATGGATTTAGGAGATGATAGAAAAATTTATGAACTTAAAGCATTTTTTGACGAGTATCAAATTTCCTATCGCAAAGCCTTCCCTCACCTTCGCCATAACGAATATTCTACCTTAGATGATTACTATGTATTGGACGTTCCTGAAAAATATGAAGACAAACTCCAAGAAATTTCACAAAGATTGATGACAAGTGGCTATGCAGATTGGGTAGAGCAGAATGAAGTAATACAAACTTCCCCAATTAAAGGATATGAAGCAAAAAGAAACAACAATGACTATGGTATCAATGACCCCGCTCTTTCAAATCTTTGGAGTTTTAAGGCAATGCAGATGGACGCTCTTTACAAAGTACTGAAAGATAACGATTTAAAGCCAAAGAAGGTAGCAAAAATTGCTATTTTGGATACAGGGGTAGATAGCGAACACGAAGACCTAAATGCCAATTTTGTTTCTACTGATAATAGCTATAATGAGGACGTAGTAGGTCATGGCACGCACTGCGCAGGTATTGCCAACGCTGTTTCTAACAATGCCAAAGGGATAGCTTCTTTCTCCCCTACCAATGAGTTTGTCAAAGTTACAAGTATCAAAGTACTGAATGACTGGGGTGGAGGAACACAAGAAAGCGTAATTGGTGGTATCATAGAGGCGGCTGACAAAGGGGCAGACGTAATTTCTATGTCTTTGGGCGGACCTTCAGACGATAGAAGCCAAAAAGCCTACAATGAAGCTATCAAATACGCAAATAAAGCTGGAGCAGTCGTAGTAGTAGCAGCGGGAAATTCAGATGAGAACGCCATAGAGTTTTCTCCTGCTAATGCTGAAGGGGTGATTGCTGTGTCAGCAGTAGAAGACGGATTGAAAAAAGCAGAATTTTCTAATTATATTACAGACTTGAAAATGGGAATCGCTGCACCCGGAGTAAATATCTACTCTACTTTCCCTAAAAATGAGTACAAGTTTTTGAGTGGAACCTCTATGGCTACGCCTTATGTGGCTGGCTTATTAGGTTTGATGAAGGCTATCTATCCTGACTTAGATACTTCTACTGCTTACCAGATACTCAAAGAAACTGGTATAGCTACGCAAGATACAGAGAAAACAGGAAACTTTATCCAACCTGCTAAGGCTGTAGAAAGAGTTTTGCAGGTAAAGTAGGTAAAATATCACCATATTAGTAAGATAGTTTGTTGGCTGAGGATTTTTATAAAAAGCACACAGACCTCAACAGAGGCAATATTGTAACCTCATGTCGTTACTAAGCCTAAAGTTGTAAATTCTATTAAGATGAACACTCTAAGCATCTTTGACCTTACAAAAAAGGAATCATAGTTGCTATCTATCCAAAATAGGTGTTTTAAACAAAGGCTTGAAGCGAAAACCAATAAACCATCTAAAAAAGTTATAAGTAAGCACTGCTCCTGCTCCTTTGACGGGGCTATTTTCCGTAAAGGAGTAATTGGTGAGGGCAAAGCCTCCATACCATTTTTCCCCATTATATCCTATAATAAAGCGGGCTTCTGTAGAAAGTGATAAGCCTTTGGCTATGAGGTCTTCGCTTTTCACTAAATCATATCGCCTATATTGGTAGGCTATAGAAGGGATAAAACTCAAATGAATAAAAAACTGCTCTCGAATAATAAAATTATGAGCATAACCTATATTTATACCTATCTTTTTAGTAACAGACTTCACTACTTGCGACTCTCGGTTAAAATACCGATTGAGTTTGGTAGGGACTAAAGTAGAATCTGCCTTGATGTGATAAATAAAACTCGATAACCCGGCTATTACCGTGCCTGCACTTTTTAGTTGTCTATCTATCTGCCAAAGTGCCGCCATTTGCGAATATTTGCGGTGATTGAATCCATAATTGAGCGAAAGGTGCAGAGAATAGGTAAAAATATCATTCCGAGAGGTAGGTAGATTGGCTATACTAACTTTATCCAAAGAATCACCTACAAAGTTTACATTCATTCCCTTATACTGTTGGTAAAATGAATTGAACCATATTTTTTGGCGAGTTAGCCCTAAGCGAATCCCAAAATTGTTTTTCCAAAGATAGTTTTGAGCAGGCGAAGTATTCAGGTTTACTCTTTTTACAAACTCTAAGGTAAACCATTTATAGTCAAGCCCTATGCCCCAGCCATAATGATTTTTAGGAGAATAGGTCAAGGTTTGCTTAGAAGAAAGTGGATTGGTAATATTTATAAAAAAATCTCTTTTACTGCCAATAAACGTAATGCACCACTTGTTACGATATTGGCGAATATAGGTTGTGTCGTAGTAAGTAGGTTTCTTTGTTGTAGCAGATTCTTGAGCTTTTAATTCCAAGAAAAAAACTAAAAAAAGCACAAGAAAACCCATGAACTTTATCAATCTAAACAAAAAAGTTTAAGCGTAATACGGATACAAAATCGGGTTTTCATACAACTTACTTGCACGCAACCCAATAAGGTGGACACAAATCTATTATTTATTTTTTAGGTGTTACTCTTTCTACCAAAGCTTTTAATCCCGATTTCAGGTTTTTCAATAGCCCACCTGTGCCTTCTGTATTTACATAAATGGTATTGTGGTCGTTAGCAACCTCATTCTCAGGACGCTCTTTGGTATAATAATAAGCTGCTAAGGATTTTCTACTGATACCTGCTGGTGTATTCAGTGGTTTAGGGTGTCCGTGAAACGAAATCTCATTGGTTTCAAAAATAACACAACGGTTGAAATTTGGGGCTACATAAGCTAACTGTTTTTTGGCTTCCATGTCCCAAAGTTCTAAGTAGCCGTTGTATTCTGTTTTCCAATCTTTGTTCATATAGACCAAGATATTCATACGGCGATGGTACTTAGTTTCGGGGTGATAGTTAAAATCCACGTGAACATCTAAAAATGCGCCATTGATAGATTGGTGCAAACCGCCTCCAAAGAGTTTCTCATCAGGCACTAAGTTTTGAATACCTGTAATGTACTCCACTATTTGCAGAAGTTTCGCTGAATTTAACTCGTTGAATGCTTGCTGTATAACAGAGTTAGTGAACTTAGTCATGCTAAATTTGTTGCGCTGATTGATATAGGTCGTATTATCCCAGCCGTCTTGCTCGGTAGTAGGGTAGTTTTGTAAAATGAGTTCTGCGGCTTCGGGAGTAAAAAAATCCTCGAATACAATATAGTGAAAAGGTTGAGCATTATGCCATTCCTTGTGTAGTTGTTCTTTTTTGCTTTCTAATAATGAATAGTTTATAAAATCCATTGGTTAAAAATTTAGAAATTTGCTTGATAAACCTTTCCCAAAATTAATACCTACTTTTCCAAAAATAGTGAATTTAGTTAAAGTTTTTTAGTCTTACTCCACTATTAGCTTTTTGCTTTGTATGCTACCCGTCGTAATATTCTGAACCACTACCAAATAAATGCCTTTGGCAATCTGCCTATCTGATTGCAAGGATATTTTATCTCCCATATAGACCTGATTTTCTGCAAATATATTTTTTCCATTAGCGTCTATTACTTTGATATGAAGCAAGTTACCTGCTTTTGCTGAGAGCAAAATAGCAATATCTAAGTCGGTGGAAGGATTAGGGAAAATATTAAATATCTCCTCACCGCCACTAAAATACAAGCTAATAATTTTTGAGTAATTGACTTTGCCGTCTAAGTCCACTTGTTTCAATCGGTAATAGTTGATTCCTTTAAAAGGTTCATTGTCTATGAGTTGGTAAAAGTTTTTGTTTTGTGATGTGCCTTTTCCTTGCACTCTGCCAATGCCAAAGAAGTTTTTGCCATTTGTACTTTTTTGTACCTCGAAGTAATCATTACCTCTTTCCCAAACGGTTTCCCAAGTGAGCAAAGCAGCGTTTTCTTGGGCAAGGGCTTGGAAAGAAATCAACTCCACAGGCAGAATTACAGAAGGCGAAATAAGTGTAATATCCGAGAAATTAGTAAATCCACTTCGCCTAATAGGAGTAACAGGCAAACTCCCTCCAAAACTGTACGTTCCCGCTCCTGACGGACTTTTCGCAAAGTTTATGGGCGCGCCTATACAAGTAATATTCACTGGGAAAAGATTGATATTGAAACTCCCGCTACTGGGCTGTATGTTAGGCGTCATTTCCCAAAAGCCGTTGGTACAGAGGCTATTGTAGGTAATACCACCTTCGGTGAGGTTTACGCTTCCCGGCGCATCATTGGGGTTAAAGTAGCCTAAGATATTGGAGGTAGTCCCCAAAGCCATAGTAATATCAATATCAATGAGTTGGTAGCGAGTGCCATCGCCAATAGGGTATTTATAGCTTGCCGTTCCTAAGATAGAACGCCTTAGTCTGCCCCAAACCCAACCGCTATTGTTGTATCCCAAAGGGTTGTAATTGATTACGGAACTTCCTGCATTGGTATTGGTTACATTTACCTCAAAGGTTGTAGGTACTACTCCTGTTTTTAGCCTTCCCGCAGTTAGGTCTAAAAAACCTATATTGCTGATTCGCACACTTTTATTTCCTAAAACTGCCAAGCCGTTGTTAGTACGGTTCATCACCACCTCCTCAAAATCCTCAAATCCGTCAGTGTCTATGTCAGTGAACTTCAATGTACCTGTCAGATTTCCTTTGCCAAAGATATGCAATTTTGAAGTAGTTGAACCTGTGATAGTTCCATTGTTTTCTGTCAAATCTCCTTCTAAGGTGAGTTTATTTCCATTGAGGTTAAGCCAGCCTCCTGAGCCTAAGTTTACCCCTTGAATATCCAAATAGCCCAAGTCGCTGGTAGCATCGCCCACAAAGACATTTTTTGAGCCTACAATGGTGGTATTTCCACTAAAAGCATCGTCTTTGGTGGTGTTATTACTTGCCAAACTTTCATTGGAGTAAATCACTAAGTTATAAAAGTTAGTATGAGCTGTACCTCTAATGTTGCTTACTTTGGAGTCGTCATTTCTTGCATGAATATATTTTTCTAAACACTCTAAATTGAGCGTAGGTCGGTCTTTGTTCATGACTACTGTACTTGTACCTTTTTGGAAATTACCATTGTCAGTAAATCTACCTGCGATGTTAAGCGTTCCTCCATTGGCTATGAAAACCCCGTTGTTTTGAAATTCTCCTTTATGCACCTGATTCATAGCAAGCTCATCGTTATACCAACAGCTATTCATTACTGTACCATTTTGCAGTTCTATTGTTGCTCCATTTTGAATAGTCAAGGTATAAAACAAAGCGGGTTCGTTGGTAGGGTTTTGCGTTCCGCCGTTATATACCCTTACTGTTTTCCCACTTGGAACTATCACGTTGTCAGCGCAGTTAGGGACGATATTTCTCTCAGGCATAGAACCCACTACCAACCAATTGTTAGGGTCGTGCCAATTGTCGTTAGGTGAAGTACCTATGAAAGTCATGGTCTGCTCCAACTCATCTGCTCCCGCATCGGTAGAGCGGCGAAACTCTCCATCTATGTCAAAATCAATTGTCAAAGGGAAGCCTAATTCAGTAGCTATGGGCAGTGCCTTCCCATCAGGACGTTGGTCATTGACCGTCAAGTGCATATCGGCAATACCTACATCTACAAAGGCAATAGGTACACCCGAAGGCGAGGCATCAAAAGAATGTGTATCTATGTTAGGAGTAAAACTTGTCTGCCAGCTGGCGAAGTTTTTGGCTACTCCCCCTGCTTCGCCTAAGTTAGTAGCGGTGGAAGCATAGTAAACATTGTAATCAGGAGAGTAATCGGTGGTAAAAGTAGGGCAAGGAGCTTGGTCAGGAGCAGTAATATCTTGGATACCGATGGCATAGTGTGAACCAGTCCCTCCTGTTCGAGCATTTTGGAAAATGTTGTTATACACTTGCAGAGGAGTAGTAACCAAAGAAGCATCAGGCATAGCGTCCCAAGGATTATTTCCTCTGAAAAAACCAAAAGTCTTGTAAACCCCGCCACTTGCTGCTCCTCCAATATTGACGGAGTTGAAAATGACATATAACCTGTTGGCACTGCTAAAGTTATTCCAAATACCTATGTACATGGCAGGGTCAGGGTTGGAAGTGCCACTTCCTACTACGGGTTGTAAGCCCAAAGAAATACGGTTGTTGTAAATGTATAAGCCTGTACCTATGTTTCTTGCGATGATGCCTGCGGCGATGGGTGCAGTACCTGTCGCTTTGTTAATGATATTATAAATTTTATTGTTATAGATATGTCCATTAACTCCACCTGAAAGAAAAATACCTGTTGCTGTTGAACTTGTATTAGTGGAATTATTTGCGGCGAGCGAATAAATTGTATTATCATTTGCCGTAAAATTTGGATTTGTGGTAGCTACTAAGTATAAACCACTAACGGCACAAGTATTATCACTTACACCTGTCGCTGTGCTTTCACTTGATAATTGATAAATTAGGTTGTTAGAAATTACAGCATTACTATTATTCACTTGCTCAATCCCATTGACGAAAGCAGTTGAATTAGTAGAATGATTCGTTAAATTCACAATTTGATTTCCTTGAATAAATACTATCCCATTGGTAGAGTTGTTAATAATACCACGAATAAAACAGGCAGAGATAGTAGCAGGTACTTGAATACTATTGATTGTAGTCTGAGAGCCTATGACATTGTTATTGATATTAACTATATCTGTCCCTGAGTAAGCTACCCGAATAGCCATTACGTCTATACTTCCGTTAGCTGTATTATTGGCAGTGATTCCTCCTATAGCATTGTTGTTAATAGCTACACCTTGACTCGTTGTCGTCAAATCAATAACTCTAATGCTTATATTTGTACGAGAAGCGGTATTATTGAAAGTAATAGAGCCTGTTGAGTTTTGTATGCCAAATGTATTGTTTAAGATGCTTAGTCTGCCTCCTCCTGTAATACCTACCCAACTTACATCATTGATGTTATCTACTGTTTGGCTTGTCATTGAAAAATTCTGAATTACATTATTTTGTATAGTAGTAATGGCAGAGTTGCTTACAGCTAATCTGATTGCTTGGATTCTAAAATAAACCGTTGTACTACCACCACTATTAAACGTCCAAGGCGTACCACCACAATAGGGCTGACTCCCTCCCAAATAATTACCTGTAATGCTATGCGCTCCGCTATTAATGAAGAAAATCGTTGTATAGCTACTTGGAGAACCAGCAGTGCCTGTAATTAAAGTAGTTTCTTGATAAACGTGATTATTAGATATTGTCCAATTGTCTGCATTACTGATATTGATGGCACTACTCGTTACATTAGCTGTTGTTGTATTTCCAAAAAAGTTATAGATGTAATTGTTATCTATTAGATTATCTTTATTGATGACTGCTCCGCCGTTATTAGAAGAGGTAATACACTGCATTGGTAGATTGCTTGGAGCGTTTTTTATTCTATTGAATTGGATTGTATTGTAGCTATTGCCCTCAGTACCACTGCTACTGCCTTTGAATCCAATAATTCCTGCATTGTTGCTACTTGACTGAGTTGCTCCCTCTATAATGCAGTTCCTGATAATGTTATAAGTAGCTTCGTTCCTAAATGAAAAAACAGCATTGTTAGTAGAGTTTGAATTGTTAGTATTTCTAAAAGTAAGGTATTCAGTACATCTACTCGTGCTATTACTTACACAATTAAAACTTCCATCAAAGATTACATAATCAGCCCCGTTTAGTCTTATCAAGCCATCGTTAGCATTTACATTTCCAGAGATTAGTCTATTATCAGCAGAGTTTGGCACTATCTTCACCTCATTCCCCGATACCATACCACTAATCTGAAGCAAAGGATTTAACCCTGTTTCAGCAATAAGATTTTCTGTAACTTGAAAAGTGTAGCCACCTGTAGGGATACTGCCCAGATTGTTTAGCACATTAAAAATACCGCCAGGGTTAGTTATGCTTGTGAAGTTACCAGTATTTTCCCCTATAGAAAAAGTCCCTGAGGGTAAGCTACCTGTACCATTAAGGCTATTGATGTAGATATTATCTATTCTCAGAGAGGTATTATTGATAGTAGAACGAAAGTTAAATTTGAAGTTAGCCAAATCAACCGTAGGAGTCAGTGCCGCTGCTGCATTGATAAATAAAGTTGTCCCTATGTAAACATCATAAGCATTATTGGCTAAAGTTCGGTTAGTTCCTGTCGGGGCAACATAGGTCAGATTTGCTCCAGACTTATTCATGACAAAAGTAATGGTTTGCTTTCCTGTAAAGTTGCCGCTATTCATTCCTGCGTCAATGTTTCTAAGGGAAAACTGTCCTGCCGTGGCTGTAAAATTAATGCCAAAACGTGCAAAAATAGTCGTATTGGCATCTAAGGGAGTGCCTATATCGTTTAAGCCGTCGCCTACTTTTACTAAGCAGGCGGTTGTCTGCGTCCCTCCTGTAGTCATTGCCTCCATGTTGAACTGTACCATGAGCGTAGTGGGTACGGTAGAAAAACTTACAGAACGAGAAAACCACCCTTCGCCACCTGATGTCCTCGCAAATTCTAATCTTTCTCCTACTATACTTACGGTAGAGCCTGTGGTCGCATTGATGCTTGTAAATTGGGTATTGTTGGGGGTAGTACTTACGTAATCACTGACCGTTGCAGAACTGCTAAAATTTTGCATGAGTAACTGTCCATAGCTTTTATCACTAATGCTAAATAATAGCCCAATAAAAATCAATACGTATATGTTTTTGAAATCTATCTTTTCGTAAAACTTTATATTCATTTTTTTTAAATATTTTCAAAACATGAAACTGTGTAAAAACTCTACCTTTTGCAACTCTGAGTGAATACTACCTTAACGAAAAACAAAGATAATACGTTTTTTTCACATATTATCTTGGATTTATACCAAACACTATTGTACTCGCATTAAATTCCTTCAGTGATTTTATAACCATAAGTTCACAAGATTCACAAGGGTAAATAATAAAACTTGTGGCATTTGTGTTCTTGTGGTAAATAATTATGCTATTTTTATGTTTTATCTTCATCTCTTATGCCAATCAATCATTTACCCTTTTGGAGTTTTTCGTTAGAAGAAGCCTTTACCCAAGTACAAAGTAAAGCTGAGGGACTTAGCTCCGCAGAAGCAAAGAATCGCCTCAGACAGTTTGGGAAAAATAGCATCAAAGAAAGCCAAAGAGCAAGCACTTTTCTGCTCCTCATCAATCAGTTCAAAAGTCCTATTTCCCTGTTGCTAATATTTGCAGCAATTCTGTCTTTTTTACTCAATGACCCAACTGATGCAGTGATTATTTTCATCATTATTTTGTTGAGCGGTTTGTTGAGTTTTTGGCAGGAAAAAAGGGCATCTTCTGCTATGCAAAAGCTACTTTCTGCTGTCAAAGTTACCGCTACGGTTTACCGAGATAAGCAAAAAACTGCCATTCCTCTCGAGGAGGTAGTCAAGGGAGATGTCCTCTGGCTAAGTGCAGGAGATGTTATTCCTGCAGATTGCTTGATTTTAGAATCCAATAACCTGATAGTTAATGAAGTTAGCCTTACAGGAGAGTCTTTTCCCATAGATAAATCTACAGGGAAACTACCAGTGGAAACTCCTTTAGCAAAGCGAACTAACTCACTTTTCATGGGTTCAAACGTCATCAGCGGAAGTGGGAAAGCCTTAGTAGTTAGCACAGGAAAAAATACAGAGTTGGGCAAAATAGCTCACAGTATCAATCTACTGCCTCCTGAAACCGATTTTGAAAAAGGGATTAGGCATTTTGGATTCTTGCTTACGGAAGTTACGCTTATCTTGGTGTTTATCATTTTTGCTCTAAACGTAGCCCTGCAAAAACCCATGCTCGATGCTTTTTTGTTTTCTCTCGCTATTGCCGTTGGGCTTACTCCTCAGTTGCTTCCTGCTATCATCAGCGTCAATCTCTCTAAGGGCGCAAGGCGAATGGCACAGAAAAAAGTAATAGTCAAGCGGCTTTCTGCCATCGAGAATTTTGGAAGCATGAATGTACTTTGCTCTGACAAAACAGGCACACTCACCGAAGGACAAGTAAAAGTAAGTCAATTCGTAGATGTGCATGAGGTTCAAAGTGAAAAAATCCTTCAATATGCCGTTCTCAATGCTTCTCTCCAACAAGGTTTCAAAAATCCCATAGACCAAGCCATTCAAGTATTTAGTTTTCCTAATTTTTCCTCCTATGCTAAGCAAGATGAAATTCCCTACGATTTTATTCGCAAACGTCTTTCGGTCTTGGTTTCAAGCCAAGAGGGCAATATACTAATAAGCAAGGGCGCACTCAAAAATATCCTTTCAGTTTGTTCAAAAATAGAAACTGACGGTGAGCTAAAAGATTTAGGCGATTATCAAAATACTATTCAAGAAAAGTTTGAAAAATTTAGCCATAGTGGGCTGCGGACATTGGGCATAGCCTATAAGAAATTAGAAAAAACGACGATTTCTCCCCAAGATGAAAATGAATTGATTTTCTTGGGATTCATTACCCTTTTAGACCCACCCAAAGAAGACATTACTCAAACAATCAGCGAATTAAAACATTTGGGAATTAGCCTAAAAATGATTACAGGCGATAACCTTTTAGTAGCACAAAGTGTAGCACAAAATATTGGTTTTGAACAAGTAAAGATATTGACAGGTACAGAAATTCGCCAACTCTCAAATGAGGCATTACTTCACAAGGTTAGCGATACTAATGTTTTTGCAGAAATAGAGCCTAACCAAAAAGAAAGCATCGTTTTGGCACTGAAAAAAGCAGGTTTTGTAGTTGGATACATGGGCGATGGGATTAACGATGCTTCTGCGCTCCATGCGGCAGATGTGGGGATTTCAGTAGATACCGCCGTAGATGTTGCCAAAGAGTCGGCAGATATGGTGCTATTGGAAAGCGATTTGAATGTGCTTATCAATGGAGTAAAAGAAGGAAGGAAAACTTTTGCCAATACCATGAAATATGTTTTCATGGCAACAAGTGCCAATTTTGGCAATATGTTCAGCGTAGCAGGGGCTTCGCTATTTCTGCCCTTTCTGCCACTCTTGCCTAAGCAAATCCTTCTGACCAATTTGCTTACCGATATGCCAGAAATGATGATAGCTTCTGACCATGTAGAAAAGGAAATGATAAACAGACCTGCTCAATGGGATTTAAAATTTATTCGCCGATTTATGATTTACTTTGGCTTGCTTAGTTCTGTTTTTGACTATTTGAGTTTTGCTGTGTTACTATTCATTTTCGAGGCAAACGAAAAACTATTCCAAACAGGGTGGTTTGTGGAGTCTATAGCCTCAGCAACTTGCATCGTTTTCGTAGTGCGAACTCGCACTTTTTTCCTTCGTAGCAAGCCGAGTCGTCCTCTGGCTTTGATGATTTTGCTTACGGTTTTAGTTGTTTTCTACCTTCCGTTTAGTCCTCTGGCGAGTTCTTTTGGCTTTGTTGCCCTGCCTACTTCGCTTTATTGGGCAATAGTGCTGATTGTATTAGGGTATTTGGCTTGTGCCGAACTCTTAAAACTGTGGTTTTATAGGAAATTGTTATAAGCAATAGTCTAAACATTTTCTTTATACAATTTATTTTGTAATTTTGCAAGTTAAAAGACAAATTCATTCATACCTATTATAGGTAAGTAATTATATATGAAAAACATACGCAATTTTTGTATCATTGCACACATAGACCACGGCAAAAGTACCCTTGCCGATAGGTTATTGGAATATACTAATACCATTTCCAAAAGAGAAATGCAAGACCAGCTATTGGACAACATGGACTTGGAACGCGAACGAGGCATTACTATCAAAAGCCATGCTATCCAAATGACTTACAACTATAATGGTGAAGAATATATTTTAAACCTGATAGATACACCGGGACACGTGGACTTTGCCTACGAAGTATCTCGTTCCATTGCCGCTTGCGAAGGGGCTTTGCTTTTGGTAGATGCAGCTCAGGGAGTAGAGGCACAGACTATTTCCAATCTCTACATGGCGATTGGGCAAGACTTGGAGATTATCCCTGTCATGAATAAAATAGACCTTCCCGGTGCCATGCCAGAGGAAGTGAAAGACCAAATAGTAGAACTTATTGGTTGCAAAAGAGAAGACATTATTCCCGCAAGTGGGAAAGAAGGCATAGGCATCAAGGAAATTTTAGATGCCGTAGTAGAGCGAATCCCTGCCCCAGATGGCGACCCTGATGCTCCCCTGCAAGCCCTGATTTTTGATTCTGTATTTAACTCTTACAGAGGTATAGAGGTGTATTTCAGAGTAATGAATGGCAAAATTCGCAAGAATGACAAGGTAAAATTCGTAGCTACGGATAAAACCTACTTTGCTGATGAAGTAGGAACTTTGAAGTTTGAGCAAGTGCCTAAAATGGAGATTGGGTGCGGCGATGTAGGCTATTTGATTTCAGGGATTAAAAATGCCAAAGAGGTCAAGGTAGGGGATACGATTACCCACGTAGAAAGACCTTGTGCAGAAGCTATCAAAGGTTTTGAGGACGTAAAACCTATGGTCTTTGCAGGGATTTACCCTGTGGAAACCAGCGAGTTTGAGGAGCTAAGAGCCTCTATGGAAAAACTCCAACTCAATGATGCTTCTTTGGTTTGGGAGCCTGAAACTTCTGCCGCTTTGGGCTTTGGCTTCCGTTGTGGTTTCTTGGGAATGTTGCACATGGAAATAGTGCAGGAACGCCTCGAGAGAGAGTTTGATATGACAGTCATCACGACCGTTCCCTCTGTGCAGTTCGATGTCTATTTGACTAACAAAGAAGTAGTCAAAGTAAGTGCTCCTTCAGAGATGCCCGACGCAAGTTATATAGACCACATAGAAGAACCCTATGTAAAAGCCCAAATCATTAGCAAATCGGACTATATAGGGGCTATCATGAAACTTTGTATGGACAAAAGAGGAATTTTGAAAAATCAATCTTATATCACCGCCGACAGAGTAGAGTTGATTTTTGAAATGCCTTTATCAGAAATTGTCTTTGATTTTTTTGATAAACTGAAAAGTATCTCGAGAGGCTATGCTTCCCTTGACTACGAGCTGATAGGAATGAAAGAAAGCAAAATGGTGAAGTTGGACATCATGCTCAACGGGGACAGGGTAGATGCCCTCTCTGCCATAGTGCACAAAGATAAGGCATACGAATGGGGCAAAAGGCTTTGCGAAAAACTCAAAGAACTCGTACCAAGGCAGCAGTTCGAAATCGCTATCCAAGCGGCAATAGGCGGAAAAATCATTGCCCGCGAAACTATCAGTGCCATGCGTAAAAACGTATTGGCAAAGTGCTACGGTGGGGATATTTCTCGTAAGCGCAAACTCTTAGAAAAGCAGAAAAAAGGGAAAAAGCGTATGCGTCAAATCGGTAGCGTAGAAGTTCCCCAAGAGGCGTTTATGGCGGTGCTAAAGATAGATTAGTGGAAAGCCAAATTTTTGAAAAGTTTGATACTTTATGAAAAAACTTGCAAACCTCTTACTTACCAACCTATATCCTTATTGGTCAAAAAAAAACAAGATTATTAGTTATTGGTAGCCATTAAGGTTATTTTAAAAAAGCAAGTGTAAAGTTTTCAAATCGGAAGTATATGATTTTCATAGGATATAAAAACAGAAGGAGATTTGCAGAAAAGTGCAGTCAATACTAACGCATACAAACAAAATTACGCCATGTCATCAGAAGCATTTTATCAACAAGGACTGAATTATTTGCATCAAAGAAAGTATGAGTTAGCTTTGCAAAGTTTTGAAAAGGCACTGAAAGAACAAACCTACAACGCTACTATCATCAGCGATAAGGCGGTAACACTCTTTCACTTAAACAGGAAATTGGAGGCGTTGGAACTGCTCGACCAAGCGCAAAACTTAGAACCTAACAATCCCTATCGCTACTCAAGTCGCGCCTTTATCAAAGAGGCTTTGGGAGATTTGGCGGGGGCTATCGAGGATTACCAGAAAGCTATAGCCCTTGACCCAGAGGACATGGTGGCTTATAACAATCTCGGTCTTTTAGAGGAAAAATTGGGGTATAAGCAAGCCGCAGAGCAAAAATTTAAGCAGGCAGATGACTTAGTTGAAAAATATGGTTTTGCCTTTGGATTAGAAGAAAAACAAGAAGAAAAAACGCAAAAAATAGAAAATCAAGGAGTTGAAAAAGCAAAAGCAAAGAAAGCTTCTAACAAGTTTAGTCTTTCGTATTTCCTGAGTATTTCCAAACAAGTTTTTTCTTCCAAAGAAGTTTTCCAAGAATTTGTTAGCTTTGTATTGAAAAAGAAAAAGTAGAGTTTCCAAATTATTCTAATCTATGCTTGCTATTCTTGCCAAAGAACTCAATAGCTTTTTTAGCTCCTTGGTGGGCTACATTGTCCTTATTATTTTCCTAACAGGAATAGGTTTATTCATGTGGGTTTTCCCTGAAACAGAAGTGCTTAACTACGGTTTTGCTACTATGGAAACCCTGTTTTCTGTGACTCCTTTTGTATATTTATTTCTCATTCCTGCCATTACGATGCGAACTTTTGCCGAAGAACGCAAATCTGGGACTATGGAACTATTGCTTACTCGTCCTCTGACCGACCTGCAACTCATCGTAGGCAAATACTTGGCAAGTTTGGTATTGGTGCTTTTTTCTCTACTGCCTACGCTGATTTACTATTACACCATTGTCGAGTTAGGTTCTCCACAAGGCAACATAGATACTGCCGCAGTGATTGGCTCTTATATCGGACTCATTTTGTTAGGAGGCGTTTTTACTGCTATTGGCGTTTTTGCTTCTATTCTTACAGACAACCAAGTAGTTGCTTTTATCTTAGCAGTATTTTTTTGCTTTATTCTCTATACAGGTATATCTTCTTTGGCGAGCCTGAGTTTTTGGGGAAGTGGGGCTTACTTCATCAGTCAGTTAGGCATAGACTATCACTACATTTCTGTAAGTAGGGGGCTGATAGATTCTCGCGATTTAGCTTATTTTTTGAGCCTAATTGTACTCTTTTTATATGCTACGTATTTGGTGCTAAGAAGTCGCAAGTGGTAAACTATCCACTGTATTCACCTTCTATGAGGTATCTGAATTGATAAAAAATCCTTTCTATGAGCCGCAAATCCTCTGTGATGATGCGCACCTCACCTTGCATATCTTGGGTAAAATCCAAGACTTTGCCATAGCTTGTTTTTAACCCTTGCGGTAGGGAGAGTTTGACCATGTATTTGCCCTCTCTGGCAAATTCGGACTTAGAGGTAACTATGGCATTGACTACGCCAAACTCTTTGAAAGGATAACCGTCTAAGCGAATACGGGCTTCTTGCCCTACTTTTATTTTCCCAAAATTATCAGAGTTTACATAAGCGTAAGCAAAAAGCTCTTGATTGTCAGGCTTAATGTATAAAATTTCTGCCCCTTCATTTACGTATTGCTTTTCTGCCCAAAACTTAAAAAAGGAAACTTGCCCATCTACGGGTGCTTTGATAAGGTAATGCTCTTCCCAACTTGCCAAGTCTGCCTCTAAGTTCAAGGCTAATTTTTTCAAATCGTCAAGTTTATCATTATCGCTTTGCTCTTGGTGCTGGGAAAGTTCTAAAATTTGTTTCTCTAACTCTTGAATTTTAATTTGCGTATTAATGATTTGAATTTCAATATTTTCTAAGTCATATTTTTCTTTCAGGTACTGCTTTTCATTGTTATCAAACTCCAACTGCGAAATGACCTCTTTTTTAAGAAAAAGTTTATCGTTTTCGTATTTATTGGCAGTGAGTTTAAAAGCGGCTTGCATGATTTTTTTCTGCTCTATGAGGCGCGACTTCAAAACTTCGTGGGAGTTAATCTGCTCGTTGAGGCGGGCAATCTTGCTCACATCAAAATCTTTGACTACAAAAAACTTGTACTCTCGCATGGCTTTGAGCAAGCTGGCGTAGCTATTCTGTGCCATGCCCAAATTCACCTTGTCTGGCAAGGGAGAGGTCAAAATATTAGTTTTAATTAGCTGATTATGAAACCTTTTGAACCATTCTTGGACTTTGAGCATGTCCTCGTAGTCCGCAGGATTTTCCAATAAAACCAAATGCTCACCTGCTTTGACTACTTGGTTTTCTCTCACAAAAAGTTTTTCTATCTTTCCATTGTACTTAGCAATGATATTGGCAGGAAGATGCTGAGTAGTAATATTGACTTTTGACTGGATAGTGTCAGGATATTTGACTAAAAAAGAGATAATTAGCAGAATCGCAACCGCCGCAAAGACGACCGTCATGCCCCAACGGATAATCCACGAGGGCATACGCGTCAGCACCTCTTGTGCTTCCTCACTGCGAAATTCTAAGTCTTTGATTTCCAAAGTTTAAAAATAAAAATTTGATTTAAAAAATACTTTTTCTAAAACTTTCTATCTTCTGAGAAATTGGAAGTTTTACCTGTTTGATATTTTTAGCTGTGAATTTATAGGGTTTGGGTGTATAAATCACTGAGTTCAGCGAAATTTTTGGAGGAATCAGAAAAAATTTACTTAAAATGCCTATTTTTAGAGCCAAATTTGTCTAACATGGCTAAGAAACAAAATAAACAAACACTGCAAATAAAAACTGAAAATAAGAAGCAAGCGATTGCTCAACCGTCTTCTATTCACTCCTCTCCTATTTTTGCCTTCTCTGCCCAACAGATGTTAGGGATTACTTTGGCTTTGGCGGGGCTTTATTTCTTGTACTCTCGCAGTGCAGATGGCTTTTATCAGCAAGACGAAGCGGCACATTTTGTTTCTATGAAAGGGTTTTGGCACAACCCTAATTCTGTATTGAGTAACTGGGCAAAACCCGGATACAAGCTATTGTATGCCTTGCCTTCGCTCTTAGGGAGTGATTTTGTCATGCTTATCAACTGTCTGGTTGCCGCCTTTACTTGCTTTTTTGCTTACCAAATCGCTAAATTATTAGGTAGCAAGATAGCGATTTTGGCATTTGTACTTACAGCTACTCAGCCGCTTTGGATTAACTTGGCTTTTAGAAATTATTCCGAATTGATTACTGCTTTGTTACTTTCCATCACTATCTATTTTCATTACAAAGAAAAACATATTTTTGCTTCTTTATCAGCAAGTTATATCGCTTTTATTAGGCAGGAATTTTATCCTATTTTGGGGCTTTATTTCCTTTATTTAGTAGTAAATAAGCGATTTATCCCTGCACTTTTGTTAGGTGTGTTCCCTTTGGTGCATCAGGTTTGGGGCATGGCAGTAACAGGCGACCCACTCTATTTGCTAAATCAAATTCTTGGCACAAGCGAGCAGATTGCAGGGCAGTACCCTCGGAAAGGATTTATGCACTATTTCAAAATGTCTATTACTATTTTTGGAAGTGTAGCCGTTACGCTTGGGGTGGCTTATCTCTGGACTTGGTTATTTGAACGGGTAAGTAATTGGAGAAGTAAAACAGGCTTTTACGCAGGGCTAAAAGACAAAGCAAACCTAATCTTGGCAGTGAGTGTACTTTATTTTCTAATGAATTGTATTTTTAATTCCCAAACTTTACAGATTGGTCCCGCTACGGGCGGAAATTTGCGTTATTTGCTAATCATTTCGCCTTTGGTAGCCATTTTGGGAACTTTGCAAGTAGAAAAATTCAAGCTAAGTCTTTATAAACCTCAGATTTTGATTTTGATGAGCGTGTTTACCTTATTGGTAGCTATCTTTATGACTCACCCGCATAACTTTGTGATTTTCAATGAAGAAGAAAGAGATTGGATTCCTTTGATAGGGGTAATTGCAAGTCTGTTTCTGATGATTTTGCCTTTGAAGTTGAAACAAGACCTGATTGGGCTAAGTGTAGTCGCTTTTTTTATTGTCTTGGTTACAGTGCGTCCTATTAAACTTTCTGAAGAGGACAAGGCTTGTAAAAATTTGGCAAAGTGGTACGAGCAGTACGAACTCGCTAAGGGAGAGCCACCTCAGCTATTTGTGCATCATGAAATGTTTTACTATTATTTAGGGCGAACCCCTTACGATTTCCAAACCAAACCTAAAGCCATAGAAGAAAAGTTTTTGAAAGATGCCCCCAAAGGCAGTGTGATTATCTGGGATTCTCATTACTCGTATCGCCCTAAGATGCGTGCAGAGAGCCTGATGTATAATTATTTTACAGAAAAGCCCAATCAGTACGAAACCCTCAATCAGATTGTTGCCGCTGACCAAAGTTTTGGTATTTTGGTTTTTGAAAAGAAATGATTGAATAAGAATCTTGCCTTGTGAAGTATTTATTGGTAAATTTGTCGTTTTCAAGATAAAATTATCTAAGAATGGAACGTTAGATACTAAAAACCGTTTAAATGGAAGCACATCAGTCGGAAAAAGAACAAAAAAAGGTACTCCAAACCCTAAGCCCCACCAGAGTAATTATTCCTATTTTGATAGGTTTGTCTTATGTGGTATATGATTTCTCTACCAACATGGACGCAAGCGAACTCATTACCCGCTTTAGCCAAGCAAGTGCCTTTTGGATTGCGATGGCAGTAGTGGTGTTGGTAGTGAGAGATGCAGGCTATATATATCGTATTCGACATGTTACCCAAAAAGCACTCAGTTGGTCATCAAGCATTTATGTTATTTTACTTTGGGAATTTTCTTCTGCGGTAACACCCTCCGCCATTGGGGGAACGGCAGTAGCAGTATTCATACTCAATAGAGAAGGCATTTCCTTTGGCAAATCCTTGGCGTATGTCATGGTAACAGCGTTATTGGATAATTCCTTTTTTTTGATAGCTGCTCCTTTAGCTCTGTTACTGACCGACGGCACAGTGTTTCCCAACGAGAGTCAGTTTGGAGATTTTGGCTTTCTTTCTATGGGGCTGAAGGTTACTTTTTGGGCAAGTTATTTTCTAATTTTTGTTTATAATGTCTTTTTTGCCATAGGATTGTTAGTCAAACCAGAAGCCTTTAAGTGGTTTTTGATAAAAGTAACTTCCATTCCTTTCCTGAAAAGGTGGCAAAAAGCAGCAGCAGAAAGCGGAGATGAGGTCATTATCGCCTCTGCCGAACTCAAGGGAGTAGGTGGTGGCTATTGGTGGAAGGCAGGGCTTTCTACGCTCTTTGTATGGGCGGCGCGTTATCTAATGGTGAACTGCTTATTAGAAGCCTTTACAGATATTTCTGTATCAGGGCATTGGCTCATTTTTGCTCGCCATATCCTCATGTGGATAATCATGCTTATTTCACCTACGCCCGGGGCGGCAGGCTTAGCAGAATTGGTTTTTGGACGCTTTTTCTATGAATTTATTGGCTCATTTAGCAATGCTGTTGCGCAGTTTTGGAGATTGTTTACTTACTATCCCTATCTTTTAGTCGGTGCTATCGTGTTGCCAAGGTGGCTAATAAAAACAGGCTTGCGACAAAAAAAGCAAATACATAAAGAAACTTCTTCAAATTAGATAAATACTCTCTGCCCTTGTGAATAAGGTTTAGAAAATATCATTTAAAATACATATAAATATGAAAAGACGATTCTTACTCATACAGCTACTTTGCTTATTGCTATTAGCGGACCACCTATTTGCACAAAAAAAAATTACCCTTTCTGATATTTTTGAGCGAGGGACTTTTAGGGCACAGTCCGTAGCAGGGGTAAATTGGATGAATGATGGTAAATTTTACTCTGCCCAAGAGGGGAATGACATAGTTAAATACGATGTTACTACGGGACAGAAAGTAGCTACGATTGTAAGCGGGGCAGACCTTGCTCCTGCTATTGATTTTATCGCATACGAGTTCAGTGCTGACGAAAAGCAAATCCTATTCATGACGAGTTTTGAGTCTATCTACAGACGCTCTTTCAAGGCAAATTATTATGTTTATGATTTGGCTACCAAACAGTTAAAGCAACTTTCCAAAGGAGGCAAGCAGTCTTATGCTACTTTTTCTCCTGATGGCTCAAAGGTAGCTTTCTGCCGAGATAACAACCTCTTTTTTGTTGATTTGCAAAGCAATAAAGAAACGCAAATCACTACTGACGGCAAGTGGAATTTTATAATCAACGGTAGTGCAGATTGGGTGTATGAGGAAGAATTTAGCTTTGCTAAAGCCTTTTTTTGGTCGCCCGACGGTCAAAAAATTGCTTTTTATACCTTTGATGAGAGCAAAGTCAAAGAGTACAATATGCAAATGTGGAAGAACGGAAAACTCTATCCAGAAGACTACAAATTCAAATACCCCAAGGCAGGAGAGGCTAATTCAGAAATCACTATTTCCATTTATGACCTCAAAAGCGAAAAATCTGTCAAGGTCGACATTGGGACGGAAAAAGATATTTACATTCCAAGAATCAAGTGGACAAATGACAGCAATGTATTGGCAGTGTTGAGAATGAACCGCTTACAAAATAAAATGGAAATACTACACACCGATGCCGGTACAGGCGCAACCAAAGCTATCCTTACCGAAGAAAGCCCACAATACTTAGAAGCAGACTTTTTTGATGATGTAGTTTACCTCAAAGATGGCAAGCATTTTATTTATTCTTCTGAAAAAGACGGTTTTAAGCACTTATACTTGTACGAACTTACAGGGAAATTGGTAAGGCAAATCACTACGGGCAAGTGGGAAGTAGTAAACTTCTTGGGCATAGATGAAAAGCCCAAAGTGCCTGTGCTTTACTACACTTCTACGGAGATTTCTCCCTTAGAAAGACATTTTTATAGCATTGATATTCAAGGTAAAAACAAGAAAAAATTAAGTACAGAAAAGGGAACGAATACGCCTAACCTTAGCCGTGATTTCAAATACTATATGCTTTATCACAGCAACGCTCAAAGTCCACTGCGCATTACCCTCTGGGAAACCAGCAAAAATACCCTCATCAAAGAACTCAAAAATAACAGCCATCTCTTGGAAAAATACAAAGAATATGGTATCAGCACCAAAGAGTTTTTCCAATTCAAAACCCCTGACGGAACAGAACTGAACGGTTATATGCTCAAACCCTCCAATTTTGATGCGAGCAGAAAATATCCTGTATTAATGTTTGTTTACGGGGGACCAGGTTCGCAACAAGTAGCAGACAATTGGAGTGCAGTCAGTTGGTTCAATTTGCTCAATCAAGAAGGCTACATTGTAGCTTGTGTGGACAATAGAGGCACAGGCTTCAGAGGGGCTGATTTCAAAAAAGTAACCTATGCTAACTTAGGCAAGTATGAAGTTCAAGACCAAATAGATGCCGCAAAGTATTTAGGCTCACTGCCTTACATAGACAAAGACCGCATTGGTATTTACGGACATAGCTACGGTGGCTATATGAGTACCCTTTGCTTACTATTAGGGGCAGATGTTTTCAAAGCCGCCATAGCAGGTGCGCCCGTAACTAATTGGAGGTACTACGATACCATTTATACGGAGCGATACCTAAAACGCCCTCAAGACAACCCTGACGGCTACGACCAGTATTCACCTGTGTATCATGCAAGTAAACTCAAAGGGGCGTACCTCATCATGCATGGAACAGGCGACGATAACGTTCACTTCCAAAATGCAGTAGCTCTCCAAGAGGCACTCATTAGGTCAGGTAAGCAGTTTCAGTCTTTTTACTATCCTGACCGCAATCACGGCATAGGAGGGAACAATGCTACCATGCACCGCCACCAATTGATGACTGATTTTATTTTAAAAAATCTCTAATAAACGCTATAAAAAAGCCCTCATTTTTAGCTATGAGGGCTTTTTTATATTTCAGCTTTCAAGTACCTTTTGAAAAGCTGTTTCTACATTTTCAAACTTTCCATCATTTGCTTAGCGATAGGCGACCAGTATTTCTGTAAATGAGCAGGAGCAGAGAAGTTAAAAATATATACTTCCTCATCTACTATGGTATATTGGATATAAGTATAAACTCTTTTAGCTCTTTGAATAGGGCTATTGGCATCTGTTTTGGTTTCCCCAACAAATTCAAAAACGATAAATTTTCGCTTATTAATTTCTTTGATACCCTCTTGAATCATGTGGATACTTTCTGTAGGTTTACCGCTGGAGGTAGTAGGCTTATTGTCCTGCGTTTTAGAGGAGGCATTGCCATCTACGCTTGTATAAAGATTTTGGATAGAGGCTTTGTAAAACTTTTGCAAAAGAGCCAAGTCTTCATATTTCCAAGTGGTCGCTGCTACATTAAAACCGAAGTCCACCGTAGCATCTTGGTTGGTAAACATCGCCACAGGTTTGCGGTAAGTGAAATATTTAGAAGCCATCTCAGCATCAGTCATAGGGCGAAAATCCTCTGGCATTAGTGCGGTAATGTTACGAGCCAGCGTTTTACGCACCATCTTAGGAGTATCACTGACAAATGATGACAATATCAGCACAATAAGAGATAAAAAACTTATTCTCAACATATTATAAAAAAATAAATTAGTCTAAGAAATCATGTAATACACTTTACTACTCCTTTATTTCAAATAATACGCCAAAGTCAATCGTGTAAATTCACCCTTCTTTGCTTTTGCGCTTGGCTCTTGGGTGATGCTCTTGGATAATTTGGCGGAGGTATTCGCGGTCTAAGTGCGTGTAAATGCCCGTAGTAACTATGGACTCATGCCCAAGCATCTCCTGAACAGCACGCAAGTCTGCTCCTCCTTCTATGAGGTGAGTAGCAAAGGAATGGCGAAAAGTATGTGGGCTTACTGTTTTTTTGACCCCTGCTTCCTCTGCTATGGCTTTGACTATGTTAAAAATGGTCATACGCGTATAGGCTGTACCTCGTTTATTAAGGAAAACGATATTTTCCTGCCCTGACTTGGGCTTGATGTGGCAGCGAATCTGCTCTATATAAATCTGCAAAAACTTAGTAGCATCTTTGCCCAAAGGGATTAAACGCTCTTTGCTTCCTTTGCCAAAAACTTTCAGAAAACCTACCTCAAAAAACAAATCGGTCAGTCGCAAGTTTATTAGTTCGCTTACCCTCAACCCACAACTATACAAAGTTTCTAAAATGGCTCTATTTCTCATTCCTTCGTTAGTAGAAAGATTTATGCTGTTAAGCATCTTTTCTATCTCCCAAAAATCCAAGACATCGGGAAGTGTTTGTTTGAGTTGAGGTCTAACGATGTGGTCAGTAGGATTATCACTTATTGCATTTTCCTCTTCCAAAAACTTATAAAAAGAGCGAATACCTGCTAAAATGCGTGCTTGCGAATTGTCAGCGACAGAAAAACTGTGTAGATGCTTAACAAACTGTCCTAAATGGTCTGGGGTGATAGCAGTTGGTGCTATATCAGGAAGTTGTGAAAAAGCAAACTGAGAGAGTTTTTGAATATCTCGGAGATAAGCCTCAATGGAGTTTTCAGACATTGCTTTTTCTAAGCGTAAGTAATTTTCAAACTGCTTAATGTAGCGATGCCAGCTTTGTTGTACTTTTTTAGTATCTATGGACTTTGGTTCTTGAGTATATTCCATTTATGCAGCATAAAAGGTTTGCTTTTACAAAGATAATACATAAAAATTTAATTTCAAATAATTTATTAAATGAAAAATCAATAAATTATATTTTCTATTAGCAAATTTAAAATCTTAAACGTTGTTTGAGTTAATATTTAATTCCGTTAGGAATGGTATGCTGGTAGAAATTCTTAAAATAATTAGGCTAAAATAACTCCGTCAGAGTGGCATATTTCACTCCTACGTTTTTTTTATCTCAAAAATCTATTTCCTACCAATATTCTACTCCTATGGAGTTAATTCAAACAGTTTCCAAAAATTAAATAAATTTTTGGAAAAGCTATATTTCCCTTTGCAATGACCAAAGAAAAAACTGTTAGAAAAAATAAGAAGGCTATTTTAATTTGCACAACTACTTGAAAATCAAAATTTATTTATACTCAACATCAGCGTAGCGAAGCCTGTTTTCTCAAAATGCTCGATGCGAATTTTATGTTTTCCATTGAGTTGGACGGTAGCTAAGTAGTGCTGTGCCTCATCGTACTGTCCCAAGCGTTGTTGCCAAGCATCTATCACCAATTTGTCATCTACGTACACCCGCACCCCGTCATCGGCAGTTACCCCAATTTCAAACTCCCCTGTAACCTCCACTTCTCCCTCTGCCGTAGTTACAAAATAGTCAGCAGGCAGGTTTTCTCCAATGCTTCTCCACCATCTATATTCCAATCTATCTGTTTTTTCTTCTTTCAAAGGCTTGTTTTTCAATATGTTGCTTAACTCTTGCGGCTGATGTGCTAAGTCTATTTTTTCCTCATAACCAAAAAACTTCACCTGCCAAACAATAGGGAGAAAATATTTTTTGAAAACAAATGTGTAAGGCTGTCCTTTGGGGGTAATTTCTCCAAAGGGAGAAACTACCTCACTGCCAATGTATTCCGCTTCTATCTCTATGTCTGTTTCCATTTCATTTTTTACCATTTCCGCAGTAAAGCTACTTGGCATCGTGCCACTGACTGCCGAGATTTTTTGCAAGCCCTTGAAATTCTTGATTTTCCAATTTCCCTCTTTGCCAAAAACTTCAAAGTGTAACCTCCCCGTGCTGTCTTGCTTTCTCAACCACAACATAGGGTACTGAAAATTGTAAGCTCCGTATTCGGTCATCATGATGTATTTTCTGCCTCTTGGGTGATTATCTGGAAGCATGGGATTAGAACGGTCAGTGGGGACACTGACAGTTATATTAGGAGCAAACTTTTTCCATTTTTCACTCGCCTCAGCCAAGACTACGCTTGAATCGTTCATTTCAAAGGTCAAGTGCTGCACCAAATCATCTTTTTTAAGAATATCTCCTGCATTTTTAATCAAATTGTTCTTAATAGTCAGGTTTTCGCTTCCAAAGATTTGAAAAGGAGTTCTTACGCTTACAAACTGATTTTCAAAGATTTGATAATCCATACTCCTGACATCTCTGTTTTGAGCGTAGCCCCAGTCTTTGGGTTGTTCTTTCCTGCTCCACAAGTGTATGCCTATTGCCTCATTTTCAAAAAGATTATAGGCAATTTCATTTTTTTGTCCATGTTCAATCGCAATGGATTTTTGGTTGTTTTTAAAAGTATTGCCCAGCATCAAAGTTTCGTAGCTATACCCTCCCCAGATACCATGATTACATTCTTCTATCCTATTGTTAATGATTTTGTTACGACTAAAAGTAACTTCTACGCCGTTGGTAGGCGCATGGGAAAAATCATTACCGTAGAGCAAGTTATCGTTACAACCGCCTTCGCCAGTGTCCATCGTGCTTTGCCCTGCCCAGAGGAAAAATCCATCGCCAGAGTGTGTTACTGAGTTATAAGCAAAGGTATTTTCATTGCTTTGTTCATAAACCAAAATCCCTGCGGAGTCCTGCCCTCTCTGATAAACCTCATGGCTATACCCTCTTACGTTCCAATCTAACTTATTGTATAGGATTTGATTGCGACTGGAACGGTACATTCCTATCCCAATGCCAGAGTTAAAAGAAAAATTGTTGTTGTAAAAAAGTCCATCATGGCAGTTAGTCATCATCAAGGCATTTTGCCCATTGGTAATGGTGCAGTTATCTATCTGGGCTTTGTTGCAATTTTTCAGATAGATACCAGCCCCATATCGCAACCATTCATCTTTTTCGTTTTGGTGATAACTCATCCAATCGGCTACGTCTTCTCTTTCTTGGTTGCTAAACAAACGAGGGCGATAGTTATAGCTGAAATCGCAATGGCTAATAGTCAAACCTTCTACATCTATTGCCATCAAAGCTACCTTAAAGCCTTTGACAGTCAAGTTTTTAATCATGATGTTTTTGCCTTTGACCAAAATACCTAAGCCATAAAACTTCTCGGGAGAGGTCAAAGGTATATCATTGGACCCTTGCAAGGTAGCTCCTTGAAAATCAACTACTAAGTTTTCTCCCTCAATGGTAATCACGCTTTCTTGGAGGGAATTCTTGCCGTTGAGTTGGTAAATATCTCTTTTAATCACGCTGTTTTGCGAGATAATCAGGCTATTTTTTAAACCCACTTCCTTTTGGCAAGATGAGAGAAAAATCAAATATAAAAAAATGATAATCAGCAGTTTTTTGTATTTCATTGGCTAATATAATTTTGTCCTTAAAAGTACAAAAAATAAAAGTAAAATCGCATTGACACGATTTTACTTTGACAAAGCCAATTTATTTCACCGAATTAAGGGTAGGATTTTATCTATTTCTAAGTTTCATCAACAAATAGAGCGGGAACATTACTGCCAATATCCAGACAGCCGCATTTCCGTAATAATAATAAGCAATAGCCGCACCTAAGACCGACATGACGAAAAAAGGTTGAGAAATGTCGGCTCTTTGCCGTGTAGTTCTGCTGTTTTTGCGAAAACTACCGCGTATGCGACCCACATAATGTTCTCCGTTCAAAGTGCCATTTTGCTCTGCTTCTAATTCTCTTTTTGCTTGTGCGATTTTTTGGTTTATCTCATCTTTGATAGGGTCGTAGTAACGAGGGATATACTCGAATCGCTTATGCTTTGGCAACTTGACTATTGACGGTATTTTCATACTATTTATTCTACTTCTGAGTACTTTCTTTTTCTTTCACATTCCAAAGTAAAGAAAAATTCTTCATATATCCTAATGTAAAGAAAGTAGAAATTACTTACTAAGAAATTTATTTAAAATAGGGATTTGCTTTTTTCTCAAAAAGACTACCACCGCACATGCAACAAAAACAATGATAGCCAAGAAAAATAACTGTCCTCCATCTCCCTGAACCTCAATGCCTAACTTGGTAAGATGAGAGAAAATAGCCCCAGCCATGACCCCCATAGCGAGCAGTCCGCCTGCCCATGCTACTTGGGGTATGAGCAGGAGTACTGCGGCAATTAACTCGGCTATTCCGCTACCTATGCGTCCCTCTGGTTCTATGCCTAAGGTGGAGAAGATGTACACGGACTCCGAAGCGGCAGTAAACTTGAAAAAGAGGGTTTGTAATAAGATGATAGCGGCTATGACTTGGGCTACTCAAGCAACTATATTTTGTTTTTTGTCCATAAACTAATATTGATTAAAAAAATGAAGAATAGCAGTATTTATTTTTCTAACTTAGCATTACCAAAAAGTACAGAAAATCGCTTGCACCAAATCAGGACATGATTTCTCTGTTCAATATTGATATTACTATCAAGTTCGTAGCTAAAATTACCGCTACTTGCCTTGAGCGTACCAATTTCTACAAAGTCCGTAGGGCTGGTACTTGTGGCTAAGTAAACCCTCAAATCGGGACCGGGGTCAGTTCTGAAGTTTTCAAAAACAAGTAACCTCTTGTTTTCTTGCCTAATTACCTTAGCTATGCCAGAAGTAGGGTGAACTGCATTTTGGAAACTCCCTTTGAAAACAATAGTAGCATTAGATTTATCTAACATTTCGTCCAACAGTGTTTCCTTTGTCTTACACGCATTGAGCAAAAGTATCAGTAGCAAAAATATTATTCTTAGTTTTTTCATAAGTATTTAGTAATTAGGTAGTTAAAATATTTTACTCCAATTTTCATCTGCTTTCTTGCCAAGATTGATTTCGTCTTTGTTCCACTCCTTTAATGTATTGTTAAAAAACTTATTATAGAATAGAAAAAGTTTTCCATTAGTAATCTTGTAGGTCTCAGGGTCTATGCTTACTTTTTCTCCTTTTGCTCCCATCGCATAGGCACACCAGCCTCCGTAAGCAGGCTCGTATTTGTCAGGATTTGATTTAAACTTATCTGCATTAGCTTGATTTACAAAATAATAAGCTACTCCTTTGTGAGTATGTTTAATACTTGTATTACCTTTGGTAGGTTTTCCATCAAAATAAGATACAGGGTCATATCCTTGCAGGGCGATTCCTTTTTCTAAGTTGAAGTGGGACTTTCGCTTTGCTAACTCATCTTGAGCCAAAGTCATCTTGCTTTGCGTCAAGAGAAAAATAATTACAGTAAATAAAAAGACTTGTTTTAGCATTGACTTTACCTGTTCGTTTAAATTATACACAGTGAAAACTTAATTTGGAAATCTATGAGTTTCTTAATCTCACAGTATCAAATACGCTACAAAGCAAGTGCATAATTAGGGAAACAAGTGTCAGCAAAATGACAAAACCTTTGATTTAGATTATTATACTCAAAATAAAATGATTTTTCAATCCCTTTCTTTTGCTGAGAAAGGAACTTTGGTTCTCTGACACTTTTTGTATGGTCAGCCAATGAACAATACTACATCTAACTTTAAGCCCGTAGGGCTGTCATCTTGGTAGAAAAAAGTAAGCCTAACATTCAGCAACGCCATAGGCGTGAAATATGCCACCGCTACGCGGTTTTATGTGGGTATATGTATTATTTTCTACAAAAATAGCACACCTACGGTGTTGGTCTGAAAGTCCAATGCTTACCTAAGTTTTACACAGGAAGTGTCAGAGAACAGGGACTTTGGAGTAAAGAAAATTTCAAAAACACTTTTGATGGAGTATAACATTACTATCCTTAGTTCCCTATGTTAGAGGTTTCTTCAAAAGTAATCTTAATGCGTGGCAAATCCACGTACCAGTCTGCATGAGGTGACCATTCTGCACACTCAGGGCATTGGGTCTGCCGATGCACAAAACTACACTGTGGACATTGACCGTAGGTATCAAAAGTATTCCATACACACCCACAGTGACAGCTCCAATACTTTCCCCCGTCAGGCTCCCATTCGCATTTAGGGCATCTTATTTTTTCACCGTTATTCTTCATCATCAGAAAAATCAGGTTTATTGTACTAAAAACTCATTTTTTTAAATTTATAATTGAGGTATGATTTGCTCTTTTACACACAAATCTCTCATATATTCAGTTTTTTTATCAATCGTTCTATGGTCAAACCTTGAAAAATAATAGAAAACAAAACCACTACATAAGTGGCTACGATTAAGAAACTGCCCTCTGGCACTTTATTGTATGCCAATAGTGCCAAAGCTACAGAAATACCGCCCCGTAACCCGCCCCAAGTAAGTAAAATTAGTGTTTTTCCATTGTTTTTTTCTTTAGGATTAAAAATATATAAGGGAATCCCCACAGCTACCACTCTCGCAAAAAGCACTACAAAAACTGCTGCTAAGCCAGCGACTACATAGCTAATCTCGAAGGGAATCAACAAAAATTCCAAGCCTATCAACACAAAAAGTAAAGCATTAAGAATCTCATCGATAAGTTCCCAAAACTTATCTACATATTCCTCTGTTACGTCTGACATTGCACTCATTCTTCCTTTATTTCCTATGAAAAGTCCTGCTACTACCATTGCCAAAGGTCCTGAAAAATGAATCTCTTGGGCAAGCGAGTAGCCGCCCATGACTAAGGCTAAAGTAATCAATACTTCTGTTTGGTAATGGTCTATGCTTTTAAGCAACCAATACCCTATGTATCCCAATGCGAAACCAAGCAAAAGCCCCCCACCTACTTCCTCTAAAATAAGTAGGGCTATTTGTGAAGTTTGTATTTCTTGTCCTTTACTTTGTATGATTTGTAAGATGGTCAGAAAAGCAACTACTCCAGTGCCATCGTTAAAAAGAGATTCGCCCACTATTTCTGTTTCTACTTTTTTAGGTACATTGGCTTTGGTTAAAATTCCTAATACCGCAATAGGGTCAGTAGGGGAAATCAAAGCACCAAAAAGCAAGCAAGTAATAAAACTGACTTGTAAGCCGAAAAGTGGGAAAATATAATAGATAAGTCCACCAATGAGAAAAGTAGAAATAAGCACCCCTAAGGTTGCATAAGAAGCAATTTGCTTTTTCAGAGAAAAAAGCATCGGTAACTTTACGTGCAAAGAGCCTGCAAAAAGCAAAAAACACAAAATAGTATCTAAGAGAAAAGCAGAAAAGTCTATTTCCCGTAATACGACTTCTACTTTTTGCTCTACCGTAGGAATGAATATATTAATAATAAGAATAATTACGCTCATAAGTAGCCCTAAGACCATTAAGCCAATAGCAGTAGGAAGGCGCAGGTAACGATGATTAAAATAGGCAAAAATGGCTGATATTGAGATAAGAATAGAAAAAAAGCCAAATATTTCCATTTTGTATGGGTTTTAGATGATGTATGAAAAAAGTAAATTATGAAAACAAAAATAGAATAAAAAATAAGTTTTGCACCAAGACTAACATAAAAATTCATAGACAATTTTTTATCCTTGTTTAGTAGGTAGGCATAGCGAGGTCTATTTCACTTGCCCATTGGTGAATCCCTCCCGCAAGATTGTAGAGGTGGCGATGTTGTATTTTTTTTTCTAAGTATTTGATAACGTTGGCACTACGCATTCCATGATGGCAGTAAACCACTACCTTTTTGTTTTGAGGAATCAAATCTACGTGTTCAGAAATACTACTCATAGGAATCTGTACAGCCTCCTCCAAATGGCAAATTTCGTATTCATGCGCTTCCCTTACGTCTAAAAGAAAAATATCCTCTCCCCTATCCAACGCCTCTTTCAACTCTTGGACAGTGATGCTTTTCAAAGACAAATGAATAGCATCAGAAGAAGTTACTTCAGTAGAGTAACTATTGCAAAACACATCATAATCAATAAGTTCTGTTATACTGTTTTTGTCAAATCGCTGTTTAATCTTGATAGTACGAGAGGTAGCATCAAGCATATTTATCATGAGCAACTTTCCATCTAATACCTCTCCTACACCCAAGATAATTTTCAATACTTCATTGGCTTGGTAGAGTCCTATCATACCCGCTAACAAACCAAAGACACCTGCGGTAGCACAGTTAGGGGCTTCCTCAGCAGAAGGAGGCTTAGGGAATAGGCAGCGATAAGTAGGCGAGGCATCGTGCAAATTAAACACACTTACCTGACCTTCAAACTGATAGATAGCTCCATAGACAAAAGGCTTTTTGAGCAGTATGCACGCATCATTGACCAAGTAGCGCGTAGGAAAATTATCAGAGCAGTCTGCCACAATATCGTAGTTTTCAATGATTTGCAAGGCATTTTGACTATTGAGTTGCATCTGAAAAATATCAAACTGTACGTGAGGATTTCGCTGTTGGAGTAGTTCTGCACTTGTAGGGGCTTTGGGCTTTCCTTCGTCTTGAGTACGATAAATCACTTGACGTTGGAGGTTTGTTACATCAACGCTATCGCTATCTACTATGCCTATCCTACCTACTCCCGCAGCAGTGAGGTATTCTAACAGGGGACAGCCCAGCCCTCCTGCCCCTATGACCAATACTCGGGCATTTTTTAAGCTGTTTTGCCCAGCAACGCCTACTTTAGGGAGGATAATTTGGCGATGGTATCGCCGAAGTTCTTGTATAGAAAGCATAGATTTTTGGTTTAATATTCTTTTACTTACCCGTAAAAAGCCTCAAATATTACTTTATGCCAAAAAGACGACGGAAAAACTTTTTTTCAAAGTTCCAGAAAAAGGTAAACTGTCCAAAAATAAACCCATAAATGAGTAATAAAACATTGTAAATCGGCAAGATAGTAAGACACCAAACCACAGCTCGCACCCACCAAGCCATGTCGCTGGTAATACCTAAAAGAGCGAAAATAGGTCTTTTTACAAACATAGCAGTAGTGCCTGTAAGAGCAAATACAATCAGTACGATAATTACTTGTTTAAGGTCTTTGAGTTGCCAGCGTTCTTGCAAGCGGTGTAAGAAGTTTGTTTTTTTCATTTGAAAGCAACAGTATAAAATTAAATATATTTTTACTTCTCGGCAAAAATACAAAAATATAGCGAAGATGAATAAATTTGCATAATTAGCTGTTTTCTCATAGGATTACGGTTATTATCTATTTAGATTGCAGAGGAGTTTTTAATCAATGACACACAATACATTCAGATTAATCATCATATTAGCTGTGATTTCTATTGGAGGCATTGTCATTACCCAAGTATATTGGGTAAGAAAGGCTTTTGACCTGAAAGAAAAGCAGTTTAACCAAGCAGTGCATATTGCTTTGCAAGATGTAGCAGAAAAAATATCGGCTTATAACAAAACTTCCCTACCAAGTGCCAATGTCGTTACCCAAGTCTCTTCGGACTATTACGTTGTTCACATCAACGATGTTATAGATGCTAATTTGTTAGAATATTATTTAAAAACAGAATTTACTAAGCACCAGATTGAAGCGGACTTTGAGTACGGTATTTATGACTGCAATACAGATAAAATGGTGTATGGCAATTACTTGACTACCACCAATAAAATCCTTGATGAAAAACTCAAAACAGAACTACCCAAATGGGACAAATTTACCTACTACTTTGGAGTTCGCTTTCCTAATCGGAATACTTACTTGGCTTCTGAAATGGAAATTTGGATTTTCTCTTCTTTTATCTTGTTGGTAGTTGTTATTTTTTTTGGTTATACACTTTTTGCCATCTTTAAGCAAAAACGCTTAGCAGAGATTCAAAAAGACTTCATCAATAATATGACGCATGAGTTCAAAACACCCATCGCAACTATTTCTATCTCGGCTGATGTACTAAGTAACCCTCACATAGTCCACTCACCTGAACGACTAAGCAACTATGTGAGCATCATCAAAAATGAAAACAACCGACTTAAAAGTCAAGTAGAGAGAGTGTTGCAGTTAGCTAAATTAGAAAAAAAAGAGCTTGAACTCAAAAAGGAAAAAATCGATTTGCATGAGTTTATCAAAGAAACTACCGCAAGTTTCGCTTTAAAAATCAAAGAAGGGAAAATCGGTAACAAAGCAGGAGAATTGATTTATGACTTACAAGCTACTCATTATCAAATACAAGCAGATAAGGTTCATTTGACTAATCTTCTATACAACTTATTGGACAATGGAGTAAAATATTGTAATAAAGCACCTCATATAGAGATAGTTACCAAAAATAAAGCCAATAAGTTGTTACTTTCGGTCAAAGACAATGGCATAGGTATAGATAAAAAATATCAGAAACGCATTTTTGAGAAGTTTTTTAGAGTCCCCACAGGTAACTTACACGATGTCAAAGGTTTTGGCTTAGGCTTGAACTATGTAAAAAGTGTAGTCCAAGCCCACAAGTGGAAGATGAGCTTGGAAAGTAGCCTTGGGCAAGGGTGCAAGTTTACCATTGAAATCCCCACATTAAACTAAGTAAATATGGAAAAAAAACTAAGTGAACCTGTAAGATTAACTTCGGCAGATGCGTATCGCGGCTTTGTAATGCTACTGATGATGGCAGAAGTCCTGCATTTTCACCAAGTAGCTAAAAATCTCCCTGAAAGTGCCTTTTGGGCATTTTTAGACTTTCACCAAAGCCATGTGGAGTGGGTAGGCTGCTCCTTGCATGACTTGATTCAGCCTTCTTTTTCTTTTTTAGTAGGGGTAGTGCTGCCTTACTCTATCGCCAATCGCCTTGCCAAAGGAAGTTCTTTCAGGCAACTTCTGCTCCATGCTCTTTGGCGTTCCCTAATACTTATTTTCTTAGGTATTTTTCTGCGTTCTCAGTATGGTAAAATGACCTATTTCACTTTTGAGGACACACTTACTCAAATAGGTTTAGGTTATACTTTTTTGTTTATACTTGGCTTTCAATCTATGAAAGTTCAAATCGTAGCACTTGTTCTTATCTTAGTGGGTTATTTCACTGCCTTTGCCCTTTTTCCTTTGCCTGATGCAGATTTTGACTATACTCAAGTAGGTGTTCCACAAAATTGGGAGCATCACTTGTCGGGTTTTGCGGCACATTGGAATAAAAACTCTAACTTAGCGTGGTGGTTTGATACTTGGTTTTTAAATCTTTTTCCCCGAGAAAGTCCATTCCTATACAATGGAGGTGGCTATGCTACGCTAAGTTTTATCCCTACTCTTGGGACGATGCTTTTAGGCTTGTTAGCAGGTAATATTCTGAAAAGCAAGCAATTCACCAAAGACAAGCTCAAAATATTTCTACTTTTGGGGATAGGTGGACTTGTCTTGGGTTGGCTTATTGATGCTTTGGGGATATGCCCCAATGTTAAAAGAATTTGGACTCCTACTTGGGTAATTTTTAGCGGAGGGTGGTGTTTTTTGTTACTTTCTTTTTTCTACTTTGTGATAGAAATTTTGGGAAAAAAACGTTGGGCTTTCCCACTTTTAGTCATAGGTACGAACTCCATAGCCGCTTACGTAATAGCTGAAACTATGATAGGGTACATCAGAAAAATGCTATTGATTCATTTTGGCGAAAATTTCCCGCGTATCTTAGGAGATGCATACGCCCCTCTGGTGCTGGGAAGTGCGATTTTATTGGTAGAATGGCTTTTCTTACTATGGCTTTATCGCAAAAAGATATTTATCAAGATTTGAGGTTTGAATAAGGAGAAAAATGCTAATTTTATGGTACTTATACTTCATCAATCATAGGTATTATGGAAATCCAATCATTTGAAATACACTTTGAAACCTCAGACAATACGCCTCCACCGTATAGCTATGCCTATATACTGAAAGGAGAAATCAAGGAAAACTTGCATTTGCACTACCAAATCCAATACACACACCGCGAAGATTTGTCTTTGGAGGAGATTGTGGGAGAGGGCTTTTCTCCTAATGATGACTTGGAATTAGACGGTGCAGTAAGCAAAGATTGGGCAGAACAGGTACATTTATTACTTAGTAAAACCAAACCAAGCAAATACATAGAGTCTGATCATTTGAATTTTTTTGAAATCATTTTAAAAAATAAAGATAGCAAAGAGGAAAAAATTTTCCCTCATAACCAAGAGGAATGGGAGTACCTCTGCGAAGAGCTTAGCCAAGCACTCTTAGAAGAAAGACAAGTGGAACGACCGCTGCAAATACATTTTAAAAAAATTAGCCCTTTGGAAAGTATTGATTACTATTTGATGATTGAATTTAGCAAGCGTCAAGTACTTTTGAAGTGCAAGCCTAAAAAAGGGAAAGGCAAGGAAATTAGTATGACTTGGGGAGAAGGTAAAAAGTTTTTAGAACTAATCTTCAAACCTGATTACCTCATGGAAGACGCACAGGTACACGAACCTACTAAGCATGGTTTTTATATTAATTTGGGAGATGCCCTTTGGTATGAGGGTGGTAAAACCGTCTTGAACCGCTCCAACAAAAATGATTTACTTGCTAAAATAGAAAAAAAACTTGTTGAGCTAAGCAAAGGCTAAGAGGCGGCACATTTATTTTAGTTACAACAACTTTTTACTACTCACAGACTACATAAAAAACCAAATCTCGCCAAGTATCTACATCGGGATAGCCATTAGTGGAAGGTGAAATAGCCGTTCTCTTTTTGAAGTTTTTGGGAAAATGTGCCGCTTGGTATGCTTTCCTATTCGCAGAGTGAGTAAAATTTTTGCTTACATTGGCTGGTACAGGCGGAAAAATACCATTGCCGTCTCTGCGAATCCCATGTCCAAATGGATAGGAACCAAAATACTCATTTGCTAAGGCAAATCCTACTTCTTTGCCCTTTTTATCTATCATAATCAAAAAAGCATAGTTTTTATTAGGCTCAAGCCTAATTCTTGGCTCGCTGGGAAGTGTAAAAGTTAGATAATGTCCTTTTAGCTTTGCATCATTAGGAGCAATAGTATCACCTTTGGTAAATCCAAAGTCAGACTTAGAAGGAAACCTGCCCCCTGAGAAAATAGCCACAGTCTGATAGGTTTCTCCTTCTAAATAGTCATCTCTCATAGATAGTATTTCTTTGCCATTTCTGTCGTGTGGAAAACCATGAAAAGCCTCCATAGTGGAGTCTGAACCATTATTGTTTACCCTTGCTGCGCCTGTTACTTCCATGATTTGGATAGAAAGAGGTTGTCCATACATGTTACTACGAACTACATTTGTACCAAAGCCAAGCTGTACGGTAATTGCCTTCAAGTATTTTTTATCTGTTTGTGTATAAGTAAAAGTTTGTCCTAAATCGCGGTCGCGCTTGATATAGGGTACTTCTTTACCCTCCTTGTCAAAATAGCCCCAAGATTCATGCTTATAAGGAGTTTCTCCTGACCACTTGTAAATATTTTCGTCATCATGCGCAATAGAAGTATTGCCTTGCCCTTTATCGTACTTATCATAAAAAAGCACAACATTTTGCACGGGAGGTCTTTGGTCTAAACTAACTTTTAATCCCTTGTAGTATTGAGGGTAAGCAGTTGCACAATGTAAACAAAGATAAATAAAAAGTAAGTTCTTATTTTTTTTCGTCATTACTTCATAGATTCAGATAGATAAAAAAATTTATAGTTTCATTTCCCAGCCTTTTTCGTAATCTCTTTTCCAAAGTTTCATGGCTTTTTTGTCTTTCAGGATATGCCCGTTGGTAGGGTCGCAATAAAGCGTTCTACCTACTCGGAAGGCAATATTGGCTAACTGTGGCAAGAGGGTGGACTTATGTCCTTCGGAAATAGGGCAGGTTAATTTTTCCTTTCCTCTGATAGCTTCCACAAAATTTTTTAGATGCAAGCTATCTAAAAGTTCTCCCATACCCATAGTATTGGTAGCCTGTGCTTCTTGTAACTCGGTTTTTACCTCTTTGACAAGTTTATTGTCTAAATCATATACTTTGTAAGCATCGCCTCCCGGAATAACTATTGTGCCTTTTTCACCATAAAAAATTACGCCTCGCCCTGCACCTTCGACAGGGTAGCCGTTGCAACTTCTACTTTCCCAAGTAATGGCGGTGTTATTGGCAAAGTTAAAAGTAGCGGTTTGGGTATCTGGTGTTTCCCAATCGTCATTGTAGGCAAATCTACCTCCTGCGGATATGACTTGGGTAGGGAAATCTACGCCCAAACCCCAACGCATTACGTCCAATTCATGTGTGCCATTGTTTAGGGCTTCGCCTGTTCCCCAATGCCAAAACCAATGCCAATTGTAGTGAATAAGGTTATCTTTGAACTCTCTGCGAGGAGCGGGACCTTGCCATAGCTCAAAATCAATATGGCTTGGAACAGCAGTTACTTTGCCTACTCCTATAGGTTTTCGAGCATTGGCATACCAGCCTTTTGCAAAGTAAGGTCTGCCAATGATGCCTTCTTTGAGTTCTTGCATGGCTTGTATTACTTTTGGGAAAGACCTACGCTGACTCCCCATCTGAATAAGTTTGTTGTACTTGGCACTTGCCTCTACTAAAATTTCGCCTTCTGCGGGATTGTGCGAACAGGGTTTTTCTAAGTACACGTGCTTACCTGCTTTGACAGCCATGAGAGCCGCAGGAGCGTGCCAATGGTCAGGAGTAGCAACCATAATGGCATCTAAGTCTTTTTCTTCCAACATCTTGCGAACATCTGTATAGCCTTTGGGACGCTTGCCTGAAACTTTCTCAATGTCTGCAATGGTTTTCTCCAAAACTTTACTATCTACATCACAAACATAGGCTATCTCAACATTGGGCAGTTTGGCAAACATACGTGCCACAAAAAAGCCACGACTGTTTGTTCCCATGGCTCCTATAATTACTTTTTCATTAGGAGAGCCTTTGAAAATAGGCATAGCAGAAAGAGAGGGAGCGAGCAATGCCCCTGTACCAACTAAAGAGGTGGTTCTAATAAAATCACGGCGATTCATAGTTTCTGACATCGTTTTCTTATTTTAGAAGATTAAAGTACAAAAATTCTTATCTTAGTTTTGAAAGAAAAGTCGGTAGGAATTGCTACCGACCTTTGCTACCATTTATTCAATTAAAAAGTAGATTGAAGATTTTAGTATCCCGGATTTTGGGGAAAACTCGCTGCTCCACCGTCAGTCAAGTCAATCTGTGTTTGCGGAATAGGTCGCCTTACGTGGAAATCTTTGATACCTGGTGCCGCTTGTGGATTGTGCTTTCTCACTCTTTCTAAAAGTTTGCCTGTTCTTACCAAGTCAAACCAACGAAGCTGCTCGCCCATGAGTTCTCTTTCTCTTTCATCTAAAAGGAAATCTATATCTATTTGAGAGGGCGTTACTTCCATTGCTTTCTCTTTTCCAGGGTAAGCAGCTCGCCTGCGAACAGCATTGACAAAGTTTGCTGCTTCTGCCATATTTCCCACATACATAGCCGCTTCCGAAGCTATCAGGTATGTTTCTGCTAAGCGGAAGGCTAAGAAATCCCTTGACCCCTCAAAAGTAGTACGGTCAGGACGCAAGGGGTCTAAAAATTTAGTAAGTGTAGGATATAATTTTTCAGTATATCTGCTCGGAGTAATGACTAAGTAAGGACGCTTTAGGATTTCCTCTCTTGTCAGTTCTCTGCTTGGCAAGTGAATAGCTGTATCACCCGCATTGAGCGTTACGCTTCTTCCTTCTATGGTATAAGTTCCCGGTCTATTACAGAAAAATGTCATTTTAAAGTTTTTCTCGTAGCGGCTATCTATGCTTCTATCCCACAGGCTAAGCCCAAAAGTAGTAGGCATAAATCGTTTGAAAGGACGACCATTAGCTACATCTCTTTGCATTCCGGGCTGGACATCGTATTCCATCAAAAAGAAAACGTGGGCATTGTTTCCTGTACTATTCGTAATAGGGTCAGAGGTATATTGAACAGACCAAATTACCTCATCGTTGATTTCTCCAGCCCCTTGCTCGAATACTTTAGCATAGTCAGGTAGTAGTTTGAAAGCATAATTATTAATGACACTTTTGGCATACTGGAGGGCTTTAGCGTAATCGTCTGGGGCTTTGGCTTCTGAAGTAGCTTTTGTCAGATAGACCCTTGCCAATAGATGCTCTGCGGCAGGTTTTGTGGCTCGTCCCCAATCTGTTTTCTTTACGTCAGGCTCTAACTTGGGAATAGCAGACTCCAAGTCTTTGGTGATGGCATCATAGACTTGTTTGATAGAAGCACGGCTCGCTTTGTTGGTAACGGAGCGTACTTCTTCCAAAGACAAATGCACCCCTCCAAAAAGTTGTAACAAAATAAAATAATGATGCGCTCTAATAAATTTGGCTTCCGCTACTCTGCGTTCTTTGGTGGCTTGGTCTATATTAGGTATTTGGTCGGCTCGCCCTATGACTGCATTTGCTGTGTTGATAGCTCGGTAAAAGTCTGACCATACTTCGTTGATGATGCCCGTCCTTGCGTCTAACTGAGCTGTGTAGTCATTGACAAATTTCCAGCTGCCATCAGAACCTCTCGTATAAGTATCTGTACCAAAAACAGTCAAAGACATTCCTCTTTCGGTAGCATAAAAGCTACGGAAAGATGAGTAAGCAGCTTTGAGTGCGTCCTCAAAACCTGCTCTTGTGCTAAGGTATCCGTCTCCAATATTGGACACCATTCTTTCTTCTAAATATTTTTTCCCGCAAGAAGATACTACAAAAAGGGAAAAAAGGAAAAAGCTATATATTTTTAAATGTTTCATAATCAAAATAATTTTAAAGTACATTCGTATCAATTTGTGTAATTTATGGCTACTAAATCATGACTAAAACCTCACATTTACTCCAAAGATAATCAAGCGAGAACTTGGTGTATCACCTGCTAACTCTGCGGCGTTTTCTCTGTTATTACTTCTTATGCCTGCAGCTTCGGGGTCTATGCCTTTATACTTCTGACGATAAGGGGCAAAAATGAAGGGTTGTTGCGCACTTGCATAAATCCTTAGCCCTTCTATTTTGAGTTTAGAAAGTACAGAAGACTTAAAATTATAGCCTATGGCAATGTTGCGAATTTTTAAAAATGAGCCATCAAAATAGGATAAAGTCGATCCATAAATAGGAAACTCTTGATTCTGGTTAGGTCTTGGATTGGCATTGGTGGGATTCTCGGGTGTCCAATAGTCCACATTGAGGTTATTGTAACGACCAAAAAGCGTGTTATTGCTGTCGTGGAATCTACTGCGAATCATGCCTCCTACCCTAGCAAAAGCAAAAATAGACAAATCAAAACCTTTGTATTCAAAGCGGTTAGTCATGCCTCCGCTCCACTTAGGTACATCAGAGCCTAAAATAATTCTATCATCAGAGTTGATTCTTCCATCGTTGTTTTGGTCTTTTACCTTAATCTGCCCCGGCACTTGGGAATATTTTTTGGCTTCATCAACTTCATTCAACTGCCAGATACCGATTTTTTCATAATCAAAAAATACAGTTACGGGTTGCCCAATAAACCACAAGTTGCCTACATCGCTTTTCTTGTCGCCGTACAAATCTATGATAGCCTCCCTGTTAGCAAAAATATTGAAGTCTGTAGTCCACTGGAAGCCCCCATCTGTATCTATATTGACGGTAGAAAGTGTAAGCTCTACGCCTTTGTTGCGTGTTGCTCCGATGTTTTGGGTAACACTTGAGAAACCGCTTGTAATAGGTAGCTGTCTTGCTAAAAGTAAGTCGGTAGTATTGGTAATGTAGTATTCAAGTGAGCCAGAAATACGGTCGTTGAACAAGCCAAAATCCAAGCCTATGTTTAGGGTAGCCGAAGTTTCCCAACGCAAATCACTATTAGGAATAGCATTAGGACGATAGCCAAATGCACCAGCATTACCAAAAGCGTAAACCGTTCTTGCCAGCCCTCCTTGGGTCTGATAAGGATTAATCGCCTGATTTCCTGTTCTGCCGTAGCTCGCTCTTAATTTTAAGTTGGAAATAGTGCTACTTCCTTTTAAGAAGGCTTCATTTGAGAGATTCCAACCTACGGCTACCGAGGGAAAAAGGCTATATTTTTTTCCTTCGGCTAATCGGGACGAGCCATCTACCCTTGCTGTAAAAGTAAGTAAGTACTTATCATTATAGCTATAATTTACTCTACCCATGTAAGACTGCAACGCCCACTCTGTCAGGTTACTACCTACACCTTCTATGATAGAAGCTGCTCCTGTGTTATAAAACTCTTGTGTTTCGGCAGGAATACCTTGTACCCTTGTGTCATAGTATTCGCTTCTATTTTTCTGAACAGAGTGAAGGGCAGTAACATTGAGGTTATGTATTTCTTTGAAAGTCTTTTGATAGGTTAGGATATTTTCTAAGGTATAATTAAAATTGGAAAACTGCTGAGTGCGTCCCGTAGGAAATCCACCTCTGCGGGCATTAGTTTGGCTACCTGTAAACTGCCCATAGCGGCGGAACTGCAAATCCGGACCGAAGTTCATTCGGTAGGTTAAACCATTCGCAATTTTTACCTCGCCGTAAATACTGTTAAAAATACGCGTGCGTATATTTTCATCTATGATAGCACCGGGTACTATCTCTGCCAAAGGATTAGTTCGTAGCCCGTCGGTAGTAGGAAGGAAAATCAGATTACCGTTTTGGTCAAAAGGTACGCCAAGTGGATTTTCTGCCAAAGCCCCGCTAATAGGATTAAAGTTTTCTCCATTTCTGATGTTATAAGAAAATAAGGTAGAAGTGCCTATTTTGATATTTTTTGTTAGCTGGTGGTCTATGTTTACCCGAAAAGTATAGCGTTTGAAATCTTGATTATAAACAATGCCTTTCTCATCAAAATAGTTGGCAGTAATGGCAAATTGTGTTTTTTCTGCTCCTCCTGTAACGCTTAGTTGATGACTTTGCTGAACGCCGTCGCGCATGAGGTAAGACTGATAGTCGGTGCTTCTACCCAATGCAATAGACTCTAACTCTACCGCTTCAAAAAGTCTTTTATCTGCCTCAGCACTCACTCCCGCAGGGTAAGCTCCTGTTGCTCTGCGAGATTCTCTTTTATACTCTGCAAACTGCGCCCCATTCATGACATCTACTTTTCCAAGAGCCTGAGAAACACCTATATAGCCATCATACGTAATGTTACTTTTGCCTGCTTTACCGCGTTGGGTAGTAATGATAATTACACCATTTGCTCCCCTTGAACCATAGATTGCCGTAGCTGAGGCATCTTTTAATATCTCCAAAGAAGCAATATCTTGTGGGTTGATGTCGCCTATCCCGCCTTCTATAGGGATTCCATCTACTACGTACAGAGGGTCATTGCCTGCTGAAAACGAGCGTCTTCCGCGTATTCTAACCGAAGGTTCAGACCCAGGACGGTTATTGGTATTAACAATATCTACCCCTGCGGCGCGTCCTTGCAAGGCTTGCTGAACGCTTCGTACAGGTATCTCCGCTATTTCCTTAGAAGAAACCGAAGAGATAGCCCCTGTCAGTTGGCTCTTGCTTTGCGTACCATAACCTACTACAATGATGTCTTGTAAGGTTTTCGTATCTGCTTGGAGAGTAACATTTATCTCCGATTGATTCCCTACGGGGATTTCTTGGGAGATAAAGCCCACATAAGAAACGACTAAAACGGCATTGTCAGAGGGAACACTGATGGCAAACTTGCCTTCTGCATCAGTAATAGAACCCGTTTGCGTACCTTTTACCAATACATTTACCCCGGGTATGGGTAATCCATCCTCAGAAGAGGTAATCTTACCTTTTACTTGCCTTCCTTGTGCAAAAAGTAAAGCAATAGGGAGTATAGTCATCAGACTGAATAATAGTAATTTTTTCATTTTCATTGTTTACTGCATTTATTAGATAACCATTATTTAGTTCTTCTCATTAGCTAATTGATTAGGAAGAGTTTGTTGAGATAGTTATATATCTCCTACTAAAATATGTAAATATTAGTTAATTTTTTGTATTTTTATAGTAGTTTATTTACGAAAACGTTATAGTAAGATTATCTATAATTTTATTATCATTTTCTTAAACTATTTTTTAACTTTACTTTAATGACATGATAAAACACTAAACTATCACCAAATAGGTAATAATGAGCAAGATGCTTTTCACTTTTATCCTGATTAATCAATGACCAAGATAAATCTTAAAATATTAGCCCATGAGTTAGGCGTTTCTGTTTCTACTGTTTCCAAAGCCTTGCAGGATAGCTACGAAATAAGCCAAGAAACTAAAGACAAGGTACGTAGCTTGGCAAGAAAACTTAACTTTCAGCCTAATCCGTATGCGAGTAGCTTACGCCGACACCAGACCCGCACTATCGCAGTGATTGTACCCGAGATTGCTAATAACTTTTTTGCTTTGGCAATCAATGGCATAGAATCTATTGCCCAAGAAAAAGGCTATCATGTGCTTATTTATCTCACACACGATAGCTATGAAAAAGAAAAGAGTATATGCGAACACTTGCAAAGTGGAAGGATAGATGGGGTACTCATGTCAGTAACTACGGAAACCCAAGAATATGAGCATATCGCCAAGCTCATGGACAAAGGAATTTTGTTAGTTTTTTTTGACAGGGTAAGGCACGAAATAGAAACTGCCAAAGTTACCACCGATGATTTTGTAAGTGGATTGAGTGCTACCGAACATTTGATACAAAATGGAGCGAAAAGAATTGCTTATTTGTCGCTTTCTCCTAATCTATCCATTGACTATAAACGCAAAGCAGGCTACTTGGAAGGTTTACATAAATACAATATTTCCCAAGCGCCAGAACTGATAGTAGAGTGTACCAATAACGATGAGGAAGCCTACCAAAGAATAAAAGCCTTGCTTACTTCTCCGCATAGACCTGATGGAGTTTTTGCTTCCGTAGAAAAGTTAGCAACTATCGCGTATGCTGTCTGCCAAGAGCTATCATTGCAAATCCCCCAAGATGTGAAGCTAATATGCTTTTCTAACTTGAAAATTGCTGCTTTGCTTAGCCCATCACTTTCTACTATTACGCAACCTGCTTTCGAGATAGGGAAAGAAGCCGCAAGCATTTTGTTTCAACATTTAGACCGCAAAAGGGCAAGTATTCCTAATGAAAATATTGTGCTGAAATCTATACTCGTGCCAAGAGCCTCTTCGCAAGGGGAAACTTTAATGATTTAGATTACTTTTATTTGACTGCCTCCCAAAGTATCTCTACCAAGTGCTGAGCCTTTCTGTCTGTACCGTCTTTGATTTGGTGGCGACAGCTCGTTCCATTGGCAGCAATGATTACATCTTCGGGCTGCTGGCGAATCGTAGGAAATAGGACTAACTCTCCTATTTTCATAGAAATTTCATAGTGTTCTGCTTCGTAGCCAAAACTCCCCGCCATACCACAGCAACCCGAAGGAATAAGGTGAACAGTGTAATTAGCTGGTAATGAAAGTACCTTTTTGGTAGGCGTAAGCGAAGCCAAAGACTTTTGGTGGCAATGTCCATGCAATTTGATAAGTTTTTTCTCTTCAGTAAACTGCTCTTTTCTGATGTTGCCTTTGTCTATTTCCTTTGCTAAAAACTCATCTATCAAAAGAGCATTTTTTGCTAATTTCTTAGCGTCCTCTTTTTGATAGTCATGCACTAAATCAAGGTATTCATCTCTGAAAGTCAAAATAGCAGAAGGTTCTAAACCTATCAAAGGTGTTTCCGCTGAAACCAAGTTTTTCAGTAAGTCCACATTGCGGATAGCGATATTTTTGGCTTCATTTAGCAAACCTTTGGACAAATAAGTTCTACCACTTTCCAAGTGTAAGGGAATCTCGACTTCATAACCCAGCTTTACCAATAACTGAATGGCTTTTTTGCCCATGCTTACGTCATTATAGTTGGTAAATTCATCACAAAAAAGGTAAACCTTTTTTGAGTTTTGAGTTTTATTTTTTAACTCATAACTCCTAACTCCTAACTTATAACTTTTTTTATACCAAGACTTCAGCGTTTCCTTTTCTAATAAAGGAATAGACCTTTTTGGGGCAAAACCTGTAAAACTTTTAAAAAGCGAAGAGGTAAAGGAATTACTCACTACAAAGTTGTAAATACTTGGAAATAAAGCAGCTAAGGAAGTAAGTTTGGTAAAGTTGCCAATAAGTTGGGTTCGGAAAGGCACGCCATTTATTTGGTAATATTGATGCGTAAACTCTGCTTTGAGTTTTCCTACATCTACGTTACTTGGACACTCTGACTTACAGCCCTTGCAAGAAAGGCACAAGTCCATGACTTCTTTGACTTCTTGGCTGTTAAATCGGGCTTGAAGTTCAGACCTGTCTTCAGACCTGCCGGGTCTTAAAGACCTGACAGGTTTAAGGTCAAATTTTCCAGAAAGTGCCTCTCTCAAAATATTTGCTCTGGCTCTGGTAGTGTCTTTTTCGTTGCGAGTTGCCATATAGCTGGGACACATCGTGCCTCCTGTGAGTTCAGTTTTTCGGCAGTCGCCACTTCCGTTGCACTGCTCTGCTGCTCGCAGAATCCCCAAAGTTGAAGAAAAGTCCAGAACAGTTTTAAAGTCTGGGGTTTCCTGATTGGGCTGGTAGCGAAGGCTGGTATTCATAGGAGGCGTATCTACTATCTTATTGGGATTGAAGATATTATCTGGGTCAAAAGCTCGTTTGATTTCTCTGCACAATTCATAATTTTTTTCCCCAATCATGAGCTTAATATATTCGCCTCTCAGTCTTCCGTCTCCATGCTCCCCACTCAAAGAACCTTTGTATTTTTTTACCAAGTGAGCGATTTCATCAGCAATCGTTTTAAAAAGGCGGTTGCCTTCTTCTGTTTTCAAGTTGATGATAGGACGCAAGTGCAGTTCTCCTGAACCTGCATGGGCATAATGCACACAATACAAGTCGTATTTTTTCAAAATTTGATTAAATTCTGCAATGTATTTGGGTAAGTCATTGACATCTACCGCAGTATCTTCTATGACTGCCACAGGTTTGGCATCTCCCACCATATTGGAAAGCAAGCCCAAACCTGCTTTTCGCAAGTTCCATACTTTTTTGATGTCCTCACCAAGTACCAGAGGGAAATGATAGCCAAAGCCCTTCGCTTTCATCTCATTTTCAATTTGTTGGGCTATTCTAATGACTTCTTCCTGCGTATCTTTGGAAATCTCTACTGCCAAGATTGCTTTGGGTTTTCCTTGCACGAAAAAGCTATTTTGCTTTTGCTCTATGTTGTTTTCTACACATTCCAATACATAGTGGTCTATCAACTCACTGGCAGAAGGTTTGTATTTCATCGCAATCAGATTAGCTCTCAAACTCTCGTCAAGGCTATTGAAATGCACGCAAAGTAAGCCTTTTTCCTTAGGTGGCAAAGGCACAACATTCAACTTAATCTCTGTGATAAACATGAGTGTACCCTCTGAACCTGCAATAAGTTTACACAAGTTGAAAGGTACACCATTTTTTGTAAAAGGTTCGCTATCCAACAAAACGTCAAGGGCATATCCTGTATTTCGGCGTTCTATGCTTGGCTTGGGAAATTCATTGCGGATTTCTGCTTGGTTTTCTGGATTGGAGAGAATTTCGTAAATTTTTTGGTAGATGTGCTGTTCAAGCCCCACCCCAGCCCTCCCTTTCTGGGAGGGGGTTTGCTCCTCTCTCGCTTGGTTGGTGTTCCCCTCTCCTTTGGGGAGGGGTAAGGGGTGGGGCAGATTACTAAACACCACCTCGCTCCCATCGCTCAAAAAGCCCCGAACTTCTAACAAGTGCTCTCTTGTACTACCATACACTACTGAATTTGACCCACATGAGTTATTACCGACCATGCCACCAATCATTGCCCGATTGGCAGTAGAGGTTTCGGGTCCAAAGAAAAGTCCATAGTTTTTGAGGAACATATTTAGTTCGTCCCTAATAACTCCCGGTTGCACCCTTACCCACTTTTCTTCTGTGTTGATTTCCAATATTTTAGTAAAATGCTTGGAAACATCAACTACGATTCCATTGCCTACTACTTGCCCTGCCAAGGAAGTTCCTGCGGTTCTTGGAATGAGGGAGGTTTTGTTTTCTTTGGCAAAAAGAATCAGCTTTTTAATGTCTGCTTCTGATTTGGGGATAGCCACAGCTAAGGGCATTTCTCTGTAAGCAGAAGCATCAGTAGCGTAAAGGGTACGCATGGTGGTATCATAGTAAAAATCTCCCTGTAAAGATTGGGCGAGGGTTTGGAGTTTGTCAATAGTTATCATGTTTAGCTTAAAGAGATTTGGAGTTTTCTTGCAAAAATAAAGAAATTTGAGGAAAGAATGTTTTGCCTTTATTTAATTTTCTTTCTCTTCACTTCACTCCTGTACTTCCATATCCTCCTGTACCGCGTTCTGTTTCAGTAAGTTCGCTTACACTTTCCCAAGTAATTCTTTCATACTTCGATACAATCATTTGAGCTATACGCAGACCATTTTCTATGGTAAAGTCTTGGTCGGAAAGATTGACTAAGAGAACTTTGATTTCACCGCGATAGTCAGCATCTATGGTACCGGGAGCATTGACTATGGAGATGCCATTTTTAAAAGCCAGCCCACTTCTTGGGCGAATTTGTGCTTCGTAGCCGGGAGGCAACTCTATGTATAAACCTGTGGGAATCAATGCCCTTTGCAAAGGTTTTAGGGTAATAGGTTCAGAAATAAAAGCCATTAAATCTAATCCTGCGGAATGTACCGTTTGGTATTGGGGTAATGGATTATTGGATTGATTGATTACTTTGACAGTCATCAGTTTATTTTTAGTTATAAGTTATTGATTTTGTGTAGTTTATATTTTTATTTTTGACTTCTCAGCCTATCATTTTAAAGCCTACTACCAAAATATCATCTACTTGGTCGTAGGTATCTCCAACCCACTCTTTGAGCGTAATATCCAAGATTTCTTTTTGTTTTCGCATTTGTTGATGTTCCAAAGTAATAGATAAAAATAGTTCTTTCAATCGTTTTTTCATAAATTTTTTTCCTTCTTCTCCCCCAAACTGGTCAGGGTAGCCGTCAGAAAACATATAGAAAAAAGAAGGACTTTGATTGGGAGAGGCATAACTTACTGTATGTTTGGTGTATTTTCGCTCTAATCCTCTGATGATACCTCCTACAGGCATTTTATCTCCTTCTATTTCATAAATTTCACCGTCTTGGATATAGACTAAAGGATTTTTTGCTCCTGCAAATTCTATGACTTTCTGCTGTTTATCCACCACACAAATAGCCAAGTCCATGCCGTCGCGATTTTCTTTGTTGTCTTGCTTAAATTCTTTTTTAATATTTTGATGTAAATGATAGAGGATTTTATCAGGTGAAGTAACTCCTTGTAAATAAACAATTTGATTTAAGTAGGCACAACCTGCCATAGACATAAACGCTCCCGGTACCCCGTGTCCTGTGCAGTCTGCCGCTACAATTATAGTACGATGTCCCATATTAGCAAACCAATAAAAATCTCCACTTACTATATCTCTGGGTTTGAACAAGATAAAATAATCATTTACGCTCTGATTTAGCTGCTCGGCATGGGGCAGTACGGCGTGTTGGATACGTTTGGCATAGTTCAAACTGTTGGTAATATTGCGGTTTTTCTTTTCTATCTCTTTGTGCTGAACCTCTATTTGGTAATAAGTATTAGAGTTTTCTAAGGCATTAGAAATATAAATTGCCATGTTTCGCAAGATATTGAGGTGGTAATCTTCATAAGCATTTTTTTCAAAAGCATGAATTGCTATTACACCTATGAGCTTGTCCATAGTGGCTAAGGGTAAATAAATCAGTGATTCAGGGATTTGTTTGCCCAGCGTCTGAAGATACTTGTGTATGCGAAGTTCTTGGGGAAAATCATCTATTAAAATTTCATCTTGGAGGGTAGTACACCTGACAGCTAAATGATTTTCTTGGAATATTTTGACTATTAGGGAAGGAGTAATTTCTTCGTTTTCAATAAAATTTCTAAACCTAATTTGCTCTGCATGAGCCTCATAAATGCCTATACCAAAAGCATCTACGGGCATAAAGGTCTTTACACTTTTATAAACTGTTTGAATGGTAGTTTCCAAATCCAAGTTAGCAGTGATGTGCTGACCAATCTTGCTCAATAATTTAATATTCTCGTAGGCATGTTCGGTTTCTTCTTTTTGTTGTATGACTTCTGCGGTACGCTCTTGTACCTTCTCCAGCATGAAGTTTAGGTCTTTGGATAACATTCCTATCTCATCGCCAGTATCAATCTGCTCTATTTGGCTTCCTTGCTCAAAATTGTCCTCAATGACCCTATGAATAGAGCGAGAAAGTTTGATAATAGGTTGGGCAAGTTTTCTGACCACAAAATATACGGCAATGATATTGAGTAAAACGCTTAGCAAGATAATAGAAAATAAACCTATTTTTACTCCCATGTTTGCAGCGGCAGCCTCTCTGGCAATTTTCTTATTAATCTGCTGAATATGAGAGCTTATACTATTAGAAATCATGGTCAGCTCTCTACGCAAGCCGCTATTGTTGTGAAAACCTATTTTCTCATCAGTGCGGACTAATTCTATGAAAGTATTAAAGTAGTTTTGCAGGGTTTCCTCAGCAATCAAGGTTTCTTTGGTAACAGGTAGGTTAGCAATTTCATTTTGCAAGGCAATGATAAATTGGCGAACTTTGTGGGCATAGACCGTTTCTTTGCGAATAATATAGTCCTTTTCATAGCGTCTAATCGTTAAGACCTTTACTGGGTCTGCATGATAGATTTTATCTTCTAATTTATGAATCAGGTTTCGCATTTTGCCCTCTAAGCCGTAGTCTTTAAAACCTCTAACTTTGATGTAAAAAACCAAACTATCAAAAGTATTTTCGTATTTATCTAAGGAAAGGTAAATGCTATCTATTTGATTGACGATGTCTGATGAAACAAGCTTGATATCTCTTTTAAGTTCCTCCAACTCTTTTTTGAGCCTATCTATCATTTCTTTGTGCTGATTGATATAAATGCTTTCATTCCTCTCATAAAACTCAGGGTTGATGGCTTCGTAGCTAATAAAGTCTTTTTCCAGAGAGTTTATCTCTTTGACGCTCATGTTAATCTTTGAGAGCGTTATCATGATTTTATCTATTTGGCTTTCTGTTTTATCAAACCACAATGTAAGTGCTATGAGGGCAAGTGTAAGCACAAAAAATAACGTAAAAGCTAAAAGTATTCTAAACTTTAAGGTACGTCTATTGGATAGTGTGTTTGATATGTCCGACTTCATGCGAAAGTGGCTTAGCCTCAAAAACTAATTTGACTTAATATGTAAAAAGGTATGTAGTACGGGGGGAAATCCAAGATTTGAACAAAAATAGAAAAAATTTTACAATAAGACTATTTATTGGTAAGAAAAATTTAGCCTGATTTACTCTTGAAACCATTTAGCATACATGATGTAGTTTCCTGCGATACGGGAAAGCATCTCTCTAAGTTTGTCATCTATGGGCTTGACTTTTTTTGCAGGAACTCCTGCATAGAGCCACTCTGCCTCGACTATAGTACCTTCTAATACTACTGCTCCTGCTGCTATGACAGCTCTTGTTTGTACTACAGCATTGTCCATTACGATTGCCCCCATGCCCACTAAGACCTCATCTTCTAAGGTACAACCATGTACGATGGCATTATGCCCAATGGAAACCTTATTACCAATGACTGTCTTGGCTTTTTGATAAGTGCAATGAATCACTGCTCCGTCTTGGATATTGACTTGATGACCAATAGTAATGCTATTGACATCGCCCCTGACTACTGCGTTGAACCAAACGCTACAATCATCACCCATGACTACCTCGCCTACTACGGTTGCATTCTCAGCTAAATAACAATTTTTGCCAAACACTGGGCTAATACCATTAACTGCTTTAATAATTGCCATAATTTGTACCGTTTCCTCATTTGATTGCCAAATATCATATTTGGAAGGTATTTTACCAAGTTTATCGGCAAGTTTTCTGAGAAATAAAAACAGTAGCTTTAATTTCACTCAACGTTTAGTAGTATTTTTTCCACTAATGACATACCTAATTGGCCTATTTTATCGGTGAAAAATCCGTAGGAATCATGTACTCCGAGATTACGCTGACAGTCAGCGAACCGCCTGCCTTTTCCTCTGAGGCTTTTCTGACTTGTATCCACTCAGGGTCTTGACGAAATCCGTCAAAGGCTTTTAGTCCCGCTTCTTTGCTGGGGTGGGCAAGGATATACATGAGCATCACATCGCTTCCCTGTTCTTTTTCTGTAAAAGTCCAATACCAAAGATTGGTCATGCCGTATTTTTCAAACAGCTTACAAGTATGGTTGCGAAAGCGTGCTAACAAATTTTCTAAGTTATTAGGGGTAGCCTTATAAGTTCTTAACTCAAAAACTCTTCCTTTTTGCCCTTTCTTTTTTATCTTGGTAGGTGAAAAATCTGTAGTTTTCAGGAAAAGAGCCTCTATTTTGCTAATGAGTTTTCCATCTTTCTCAGATTCCTGTTGCACTTGTTTCCATTGAGGGTCTGCAATAAAGTTTTTCCATGCTTGTTCCCTGATTTCTCTATTAGGATACGACAGTACATAGACTAATTTGTTGTCTTTGTTGTCAATAGGTAGCCAATAGCCTTCGTTGGTCATGCCGTGTTTTTTGAATAGCTTGGTGGTATGGTTGCGAAAGCGCGCCAACAGATTTTCCAATTTCCCCTGCTCGGCATAGTAAACGCGCATTTCGTACAGCCTATCATCTTTTTTAAAATTACTTCCTGAGCATAGCAGCAGTATGGATATGTAGGCTATGGCTAATTTTTTCATTTTCATTGTTTTATTTGTTTTGAGATTTTCCAATTACATAATTTTCAAGTTGAACTATGCTTATTATCACCAACTTACCAATTTGGATTAAGTAGTTTATATAAAATTAGATTTGTTGATAAAGAATTTCCATTTCTTGTTTAAAAAATAAAAGAACAGCAAAAAGTTCAAAAATATCTTCTGAGGTAATCACATAAGGGTTACTTGTCGCATATTTCTTACCCTCTAAGATAACAATAAACCAGTTTCGACCATTAACATAAATACCATAAATAGGTTTATCATCTTGGTTAAGTTTTTGAGAGGCAACCATAGCAATCAATAGCTGCCCAAGCGGGTCATTGTCCCTATTCTTTTCTGGTTTATATTCATGTAAAAAAAAGTGTGGTTTTTGTGGAATTTGCTTTCCTTTAGCAATCATAAACTCTACGTTGCCACTGGCGGTTTTTGTATCATTATCATATTTAATAGAAAGTGGTCTTTGAGTAAATACCTTATAGTATTGGCTCACAAAATTCACTACTCTGAAAAATGGACTGATAAACATAAACTTATATTCATCTTCGTTCCAAGACTCAATATATTCAAGTGCCAACCTTCTTAGGCTTTCTATTTCTGCTATTCCTGGATAATCCTTAGCAAGTTCAAAAGTTTTGAATCTATCAAAAAGTTCATGCTCAAAATAACGGGACAGTCCAAAAGTCTGCTCTACTTCCTCATACTGCCAGTCTTTAAAGGGTTTATTTGTGCTTTTTCTTGCCATGTTTCTACTGTCTTTTACTATCAAAGCAAAGATACATTTTTTTTGGAAAATTTCCACAATAGGTTCATATATGCAAGAATTATACTCTTAACTTTTTCAGAACACCGAAGGTGTGCTATGTTTGTAGTAACAAGAGTGGATTGCCTTGATGAACTCCAAAGGAGTGAAATTTTACTTGTAGAAAGTTTATATTTTTAATCTATAACAAACAGTATAAATCTTGTATGTAATTATCTATAATAAAATACAGATTTGGAGTAATGCATCTGCTTGAAAATCTAAAAATTTATGTACTTTTGGAAAAGCTATATTACCCTTTGCAATGATAAAAGAAAAAGAACTGTTAGAAGAAATAAGAAGGTTAAAAATCGAGAATGAACTACTCAGATTTCAGCTAAAGTCCCAAAGTGCCACTCAAAGTGCCGCTAAGAGTAACTCTTTTCATAGTTTTGAACAACTCACTTCTTATACCATCAATCATACTAACGATATGATTTGCTGGATTAATGAAAAAGCAGAGGTCATCTATGCCAACGAAGCCCTTTGCAAGCAGTTAGGCTACTCAAAAATGGGAGCTTTAGACTTTAAAATCAGTGATTTAGACCGAACCTACATATCTGAAACATGGAAAGATTTTTGGCAAAAACTAAAAAAGCAAACTTCTATTACCTATGAATCTGCTATCAAGACCAAAGCAGGCGAACTATTACCTACGGAAGTTACTGCTAATTTCATCATTTTTGAAAATACTGAATACAACTGTACCTATATCAAAATCATTACTGAACGCAAGCAAGCACAGGAAAAAATCAGGCTCCAAGAATACAAAGAGAAAGCCCTCCTCAAAGCCATTCCTGACCATATTATTTTGATGAACAATAAAGGCTTATACATAGATTTCAGAAAAGGGAAGGGCGACCTTCTTTATACTACCTTAGAAGAAGACATAGTAGGTCGCTCTATTTACGAATCCAGTATGCCAAAAGATGTAGCCGACCTCATTGTTTTTCATGTAAACAAGGCTATTGAAACTGACGAAGTCCAAAGTATAGAGTATAGTTTTGATTTTCCTAATGGAACAAAGTACTTTTTTGAATCAAGAGCGGTTCGTTATACCGACAGTTTGGTTGTCCGAATCGTCAGGGATATTACTGAGCGAAAAAAAGCAGAAGAAAGAATTAGAATGGAGGAGGCAAGGAAAAACGCCTTGCTCAATGGTATCCCAGATGTCATTTTTATTATGGACGCTAAGGGTGATTATATAGATATGCGCGGCGGAAGCGGTTTTGGTTTTTTATCAGAAAGTCAAATCATTGGGAAAAATATCCTTGAAATGATGCCCTTAGAAACAGGGAAGTTGATTCTGGAAACTAATCAGAAAGCTATAGAAACAGGAGAAATACAAACTATAGAGTACGAGCTTACTTACCAAGACTCCAGTAGGCATTTTTTTGAGTCCAGGGCTATCAAATACGGTAATGCCCATGTATTGAGGATTGTCAGGGAAATTACTGAAAAAAAACTTAATGATGAACAGGTCAGGCTTAGAGAGCAACACAAGGCTGCCTTGCTCAAAGCTATCCCAGATATGATATTTGTGATGAATGACAAAGGTGATTATTTGGATTATAAAGGTGGGCGAGGCAGAGTATTCATCAATCCTAATACAGTCATCGGTACAAATATTCTCGACTCAGGTATCCCCAAAGAGGTAGCTGAGCAGATATTAGAAGCGAATCAAAAAGCTATAGCCACTGACGAAGTGCAAACCATAGAATACCACTTGCTATTCCCCGATGGCATTACTCGTTACTATGAATCTCGCTCAGTAAAATACAGCGAAAACCAAATATTGCGAATTGTCAGAGAAATTACAGAAAGTAAAGTAGCAGAAATAGAGAAAAATAATCTGCTACAAGAAACGCAAATACTGAATGAGGAACTCCGAGCAAGCGAGGAGGAGATTCGCCAAACTTTAGAACACACCATTGAACTCAAAGAAGAAATAGAAAAAAGAGAACGCAATCTCATACAAGTAAACGAAGATTTGATACTGCAAAACAAGCAGTTAAGCCATTATAGGCATATTGTTTCGCACAATCTACGCGCTCCCGTAGCCAATATCTTAGGGCTTATCCAAGTTTTTCAAATGGGCTTGTTTTCCCAAGAAGAAATGCCACTTATGTTAGAAAAATTACAAAAAGCAGTAAACAAGTTAGATGAAACCCTGTACGACCTTAACGAGGTGCTTTCGCAAACCCAACTCTCCCAAGAAAGTAAGCAAGTGATTGATTTAGCCAAAGAAGTAGCCCTTGTAGAGGAAACTATGAAATCTCAAATCTATTACAGCAATGCCAAAATAACAACTGATTTTTCACAAGTCCCCCAGATTTATGCTTTAGAAAGTGCCGTCAGGAGCATATTCCAAAGCCTCATTAGCAATGCAATTAAATTTTGCAAAGAAGGAGAAAGCCCTATTATTGAAATAAAAAGTGAATTGGTCGACAATTATGTTTGTATTTCTTTTAAAGATAACGGCTTAGGCATAGACCTGAAAAAATATGGAGATAGCTTATTTGGCTTATACAAACGCTTCCACCCACATATCGAGGGCAAAGGTACAGGGCTGTACTTAGTTAAGGCACAGACAGAAATGCTCGGAGGTAAAGTAGAAGTAGAAAGCCAAGTAGGAAAAGGCTCTACTTTTAAAGTATATCTAAAATAGCTTACTTATTACCAGCGAATTACCTGAGTTTCAATACTCAAATTCTCCAGACTCGCTCTTGATAGTGAGTTTTTTATGAGTTGATTTTTCTACCCAGCCGATTACTTGGGCTTCTATTTGGAAAGACTCTGCAATTTGGATAATTTCAAGTGCATATTTTTCAGGAATATAAATTTCCATGCGATGCCCCATATTAAAAACTTTATACATTTCCTTCCAATCTGTTCCACTTTCGCTTTGGATAAGTTCAAAAAGAGGAGGACAAGGGAAAAGATTATCTTTGACAATGTGTAGATTTTCAACAAAATGCAACACTTTAGTTTGCCCTCCACCGCTACAATGTACTAAACCATGAATATGCGGTCTATGACTTTCAAAAATTTGCTTCATCACAGGGGCATAAGTACGCGTAGGTGAAAGCACCAGTTTACCAATATCAATAGGGAGATTTTTGTATTTTTCCGTGAGGTTTCTTTTTCCTGAATAAACCAAGTGAGCAGGCACAGCTGGGTCAAAACTTTCAGGGTATTTTTGGGCTAATACTTTGCTGAATACATCATGGCGGGCCGAGGTAAGTCCATTGCTTCCCATGCCTCCATTGTATTCGGCTTCGTAGCTTGCCCGCCCATAGGAAGCAAGTCCTACGATGACATCTCCAGCTTGAATTTTATCATTAGAAATAACCTCTGAGCGTTTCAAACGTGCTGTTACTGTGCTATCTACGGTTACAGTGCGTACCAAGTCGCCTACATCTGCGGTTTCGCCTCCAGTGCTATAAATTCCTATGCCATAAGAACGCAACATCTCCAATACTTCCTCCGTGCCATTGATGATAGCAGAGATAACTTCCCCTGGAATCAGGTTTTTATTGCGGTTGATGATAGAAGAAAGTAAAATATTGTCCATAACCCCCACACAAAGCAAGTCATCGAGGTTCATCACAATAGCATCTTGGGCTATGCCTTTCCAAACGGACATATCTCCTGTTTCCTTCCAATAGAGGTAAGCCAAAGAGGATTTTGTCCCTGCACCGTCAGCGTGCATGATGCAACAATACTCACTATCGCCAGTCAATAAGTCAGGCACAATCTTACAAAAGGCTTTGGGAAACAAGCCTTTGTCTAAGTTTTTGATAGCATTATGCACCTCTTCTTTGGAGGCAGAAACCCCTCTTTGAGTATAGCGTTCTATGTGAGTGCTTGGCATTTTTGCAAAAAAATCTGTTTGGAAGCTTTTAAAATTTTAAAAATATCAAAAATATCGTCTTGGGTCGCATTATGCCCTGTAGTAATGGCATATTTTTTATCCTCTAAGACCATGAAAAACCAATTCCGTCCAACAACATATACTCCATATATTGGGCTACCCGTCTGATTGAGCGTTTGCGCTGTTAGCATTGCGGCAAGGCACTGTGCCGCAGGGTCTGGACTGCTATTATCAACTTCTTTTTTATATTCATGCAAGCAAAAAAACGGTGAGCCTACCTCTTGATAACCCGTAGCGACCATTAAGTCAGGCACTCCACTGATTTCCTCGCCGTCCACTATTCCGCTCAAAACTCTATCTGCAAAAGCAGAAAAATATTCAGTTTCAAAATTTACAAAAGTAATAAGCGTACCTATAAATTTGATTTTGAGTTCTTCCTCATTCCAAAAATCTACTCTTTTAGCGAGTAAATCTCTTAAGTAGGTCAAGTTTGCTACTTCTAAATCAGTCAATTCTACGGGCATAGCCAACCAACTCTCCAGTACCTCAAGCTGGCTGACTTGCCTCAAGCCAAATCTTTTCCCCAGTTTTTCCCTTGTCCAATCACTGAATTTACTCATGTTATTTTTGATTTTGAGGTAAATTTAGCAATAAAAAATGAAATTATGCCATGTTATGATAAACTGCTTGTACGTCATCTTCTTCCTCAAACTTGTCAATCAAATCCAAAATTTCTTCTGCCTGCTCGTCGGTAAGGCTATCCACGGTAGAAGTAGGGATACGTGCTAACTTAGCATTAATAACGTTAATTTTTCTATCTTCTAAGGCTTTTTGCATTGTCCCAAAGTCAGTGAAAGAAGTTTGAATGACCAAATTCCCTTCTTCGTTATCATAAATCTCTTCCAAACCAAAATCAATAAGCTCGAGCTCGAGGTCATCTTTATTCACTCCTTCGGGAGCAACAGTAAAAATACCTTTGCGTTGAAAAATAAAGTCTAAAGAGCCAGATTTTCCCAAAGAGCCATTGGAACGGTTAAAGTGCATACGTACCATAGCAACAGTACGCGTAGGGTTATCAGTGGCACACTCTACTAAGATAGCTACGCCATAAGGTCCGTAGCCTTCATAGACTACTTCCTCAAAATCTCCCTCTTCCTTCGATGATGCCTTCTTAATAGCATTTTCTATGCGGTCTTTGGGCATATTGGCTTGGCGTGCATTTTGGATAATCATACGCAGGCGAGCGTTAATTTCGGGGTCTGCACCGCCTTGCTTTACGGCAATAGAGATTTCGCGACCGTACTTGGTAAATGTCTTAGACATCATGTCCCACCTTTTTTCTTTGCGTGAGCGGCGGGCTTCAAATGCTCTTCCCATCTTATGCTTTCAGTTAAATTACAGATGAATGATGATAATTTTTATGCAAAATTAATATTTGATATGAATAAGTGAAAACATTTAGATAGTTTTACCAAAATCTCTACAAGTAATCAGTTCAGTGAAATAGCAGGGAAACGAAAGGCTATGGCTTGGTGAAACATCAAGGAGTGGATTTGAAAACGCATGAATTTGAGCATGGGGAAGCTCGCAAGTACGTCCATCACCTCTGTTTCTGTATTTGCATTGACCATTACCCAAAGTTTGAGTCTATCTTCGGAAAGTGTATAGCTTGTAATGATTCCTTCGCTCATGAGCTTATTTATCTTGGCTCTTTGCTCAGGAATCAGTGCAAAAAACTCCTCTGTTGGGTACTCTGGTAGGTTTATATCGACCATAAATTGACTCATCGTGCTATATTTTATTACCTATTATCAATATCAACAATACTTAATAAATATACAAATAAAATCTCTAATTACCAAATAAGTCTTTCAATCTACTAATTAACAAAACAAACCAACTCAGAAAAAGTTGGTCTGCTACAAAAAATATTTCGTCTATCAGTCCCTCTACTCAGAGGCATAGCTCCCCCCATTGCCGAAAGGATTGGCTTTGGCTTTCATCTCGTAATAAGTAGTGCGGGCATATTCATTGGTACCACTATTATCGGTTTGTTGCGTCCTTATTTTTTTTACGTTACGTGCTACTTCTCCCCCTTCGCGATTTCTGCCTATTGTGTACTCTACCGAGTCGCCGTCTGCTAACTCATTGAAGTCGCCCTCTACTACGTCAGAGTAATGAAAAAATAAATTGTCAGGGCGGGCAAAAATAAAGCCATAGCCATTTTTCACACTTACTATGGTGCTTTGGCGAATCTTATTGTCTGATTCCTTATTGTCCACGTACTTAGGAGCTTCTTGGACAAAAATATTATTAATAATCGGGTCATTTCTTTTTGCACGATTCTCTATGATTTCGTGCATAGGTACTGCATAAGTAACCTCCTCAAGTAGGTCTTGGGAAGTACGCGTAACCATCTCTTTTCCTGCGTCAGTGCGATACTCGAAATCCCAACTCAAAACCATTACCCGCGTTCCCAGCGTATTTAACTTACGAACCAAAGGCACATAGTCCCCGTCGGAAGCTATCAAAACTACTACATTGTATTTTTTGTATAAAGCCAACTCAAAAGCCTCCAAAGCAAGCCAAACATCTATTCCTTTTTCTTCTAATTTCCCTCCACGCGTTTTTAGAGGAAGGTAATGCGTAATTACCCCTTCATTCATCAGCACATCATCAAACAATCTATCAGATAATAGTTTATTGGGGCTACTTGCTTCTGAAATGGTTAATCTTCCTCTAAAATAATGTGAATCAACGATTTGACAATATCTAATATCATTTCCTTCTTCTTGTGCTACTTTACTTCTAATAAAATCATGTAAACCTCCTATGCTAATGCGTGCTTTTCGTGCGTGTTCGTAGTTATAATAATTGCTTACGTGTAAAAAGTAATTCCCGTCATAAAATACTCCTATTCTTGTTAATCTTTTGTCTGCTTCTATCATGTTCTTGTAATGAATTAAAAATGTGTTATTTATATTTACTATTGCCTATTGTATGTCAATGTCATAGGATTTGCCTTCTGCCTATCCTGCTTTTATTCTAAAATCTGCTTTCACAAAACTATGCAAGTATTTTGAATAAGGAAAATTATTGGAAGGTTTTGTAAGTAAAGCATAAACTGAGAAAAGATGTAAAATAAAGGCTTCTTTACAGTAGATAAATAAAGAGAACTGTAAATAAAAATGCTAAAAATAAAAGCAAGGGTTTCTGATAAGTTATTACAGAGTAAAAATTACCAATCAAAAAAGTAGAACCCTCCAAATCTTACTTAAATTTGTATAAAAAACCGACCAATGAAGAACCTGCGTATTATTTTCATGGGAACGCCAGAGTTTGCTGTGCCTTCCTTAGAAATTTTGATAAAAAACAACTACAATATAGTTGCTGTCGTTACTGCCACAGACAAAGAAGGTAAAAGAGGCTCTGCTTTAGTGCCTTCTGCGGTCAAGCAATATGCTTTACAGTACAATATCCCTGTTTTGCAACCTGAGAAATTGAAAAACCCAGATTTTTTAGCAGAACTTGCATCTTACCAAGCAGATTTACAGATAGTGGTTGCCTTCCGAATGTTGCCAGAGGCTGTCTGGACTATGCCTCCTTTGGGAACTTTTAACTTGCATGGCTCGCTCTTACCGCAGTATCGCGGTGCTGCCCCCATCAATTGGGCTATCATCAATGGAGAGAAAGAAACAGGAGTAACTACTTTTTTCTTACAACATGAAATAGATACAGGAGATTTGATTTTACAAGAGAAAGAGCCTATTTATGAGGAAGATACGGTAGGAATATTGTACGAGAGGCTCATGCACAAAGGGGCAAACCTAGTCTTAAAAACCGTACAACTGATAGAAAGAGGTGAAGTAAAACCAAGCCCACAACCGCTCATTCCTGCTGAAGAATTGAAAACCGCACCTAAGATTTTTAAGGAAACTTGCCAAATTAACTTTCATCAAACCGCAAGGCAGGTATATAATTTTGTGAGAGGACTTTCGCCCATTCCTACGGCATGGACGGAGATTAGTGGCAACATTTACAAAATTTATAAAGTCAAACCTGTGGAAAGTGAACCTTTTGGCGAAGTAGGAACTTTTAGAACAGATAATAAAACCTTTTTACATATTGCTACCCTTGATGGCTTCGTGAGTGTAGAAGAAATACAAGCAGAAGGCAGAAAACAAATGGACATCAAGAGTTTTTTACAGGGAAAAAAACTATAAAAAATGCAAGCGTTTATCAAAAAAATCATACTTTTGCAGTAAGGCATACAGCAACTTTGACGACCCTTTAACAACCTAAAATTTACCCTTTGAACACAATGCGATTTATCAGGATACTACTATTGCTACTGATAGTAAATACTTGTGTAGTTTTTGCCCAAAACCCTATTAGCCAACAAAACGGCGTTAGTAGTGAAAAAGATTACTATACCGCTGTAGAGCTATTTGAAAAAGAAAAATATGCCGCTGCCAAACTACTATTTGAGCAGTATGTAGCCAAAGACCTTGACGATGAGAATAGTATCAAAGCCCAGAACTACTTGGTCTTATGCGCTTTATATTTGAAAAATCCTGATTTTGATTACTATGTAAATCAACTCGTTAGCAAGTATCCCTATCATCACTTCACACTAAATACCTATGCCCAATTAGGCACGCAGTTTTTTCAACAAGGCGACTATGTCCAAGCGGCAAAGTACTTGAAAAAATTGGATTTAGAAAAGCCCAATTTGGGCAATGTGCATCTTGCTTATCAGTTGGCATACAGCTACTTTGTAAACAAAGATTATCAAAACGCAAATAAAATCTTACAAAAAATTAAAGGAGGCGAGCATAATTATGCCTATTTAGCAAGTTATTACGCAGGTTATATTGCTTATATGAAAGGGGACTATGCCAGTGCTACCGCAGACATCTCCAAATCTATGCAAGATGAAAAAATCAAACATGAGGCTGAACTCCTGCTGGTTTCTATTTATTACCATCAAAAGCGTTATGCAGAAGTCATTAACCAAATTTTAAAAAGCAAGCAAGCAGACCAGCCTGCTTATGACTTGCTTTTAGCCGATAGTTATTTGACACAAGGCGACTCTGCCATCGCCGTTCAATACTTTGAAAAGTATATCAAAAGAAGCAAAGTGCAAACAGACAGGGTTTTGTTTTACAAAATGGGTATAGCGTATAGCTCTTCTTATGTCAATAAGCTCTCTCTTTCTACGTATTATTTGAGCAAGGTTGCCGACGAAACTGATTCTTTGGCTCAGATTGGTGCTTATCAGTTAGGCATCGTGTATATCCGTCAGAGGGAAAAAATTGCAGCTATTCATGCTTTTGATAAGTGTAGAAAATTAAGATTCAACAAAGAACTGCAAAAATCTGCTTCTTTTTATTACATTAGGCTCAACTTCGAGATTGATGATAGTAAGAATGCAACAGAAGGTTGTCAATTTTTTGAAAAGAACTTTCTTAATGATACCGTTTTCATAGGAGAAATCAATCGCATGAGAAGTGAAGCCTACCTCAACAGTGGTAACTACCAATCTGCTTTGCAGTACATAGAAAAAATGTCTTCTAAAGACCTTAAAGCCCAAATTTCTTACCAACGCATTGCTTATAATTACGCCGTTGAACTTTTCAATAACGGCGAATTTCGCTCTGCAAAAAGCGCACTGAGAAAGTCTTTAACTTTCCCTCACAATTCAGAACTGACTAATGCAGCATATTTTTATCTTGGAGAAATCTCTTTACATCTAAAACAACTTGACTCTGCGCTCATTTTTTATCAAAAAATACATACTAACTCGCTATACATCGCAGATAGTTATCTTGGCTTGGGTTATGCCTATTTCCAAATGGAAAATTATACTTTGTCTATCCAATATTTTGAAAAATACGTCAATTCGGGTAAAGAAACTTATCTAAAAGAGGCATATAGCAAACAGGCAGATGCTTATTTTAAAATCAAAAACTTCACACAAGCCCTCAATGCGTATGAGTTGGCTTTAAAACACGGAAGTACAGATTTTGCACATAACTATTATCACCGCTCTTTGTGCCTGATAGAGCTTCGCAAATTTAGAGAGGCAGAGGATTTACTGGGGCTTTTAGAGGAGGCTCATCATGCTGACGACCGCTACACAGACTGGATTAAGTACCAAAAAGCCCATATTTTTTATGAAAGCAAGCGTCAGGATTTGTGCAGAAATATGTTATCTCAAATCATAGACAATCCGACAGATAGCCCTGTACAGTCTTTAGCTTTGCTAAAAAGAGGGGATATTTACTCAGATGGGGCAGTATATAATAGGGCAGTAAACGACTACAAAACAATCATAGAAAAATTCCCCAATTCGGAAGTAGCCCAGCAAGCCTTGCAGAGGTTGCAGGATTTAAACATGAGAGGCATCTATATTCCTAATCTTGACCGTTTGATGAGCAGGCTCATTCGCCCTCAGGCATCTATGTCGCAAACACAAAGCCTTGAATTAAAAAATGCTCAAACTCATTTTGAGAACGGAGATTATGCAAAAGCTATTTTGACCTTGACGAGGTATTTACAAAATGTTCTCCCCTCAGAAAATACAAGCGAAGCAGAGTATTTATTAGGTCAATCTTACAATGCCATAGGGGATACAGAACGAGCAGGTACGTACTTTGAACGCTCTAAACTGAAGAAGGGCTTACTCAAATCCGCTCAGATAGATTTTCAAATAGGTTTTTTTCAGAGTGCTATCTTAAAATTTGAAAAAGTGCTAAAAAGCTATGCAGAAGAAAATGAGCAGATAGAAGCTAAAATAGGCTTGATAAAGGCTTATTTTGTCTTGAAAAATTATGAGAAAGTCATGTATTATTTGACTGAATTGAAAAATTCTTATGCCCCTCATACTCACCCTGTGGAGCATCTCTACTTTGGCAAACTCTATTTTTCGCAAGGGCAACTTGACGAAGCCAAAACTGCCTTTGAAAAGGTCATTCATGCAACTAATAATGTCTATGCCGCAGAAGCTCAATACTTCATCGGGCTGATTTACAAGGAACAGGGAGATTATTTGTCCTCCAATGAAGAACTATATAAAGTAAAAGCGAAATATCAAAACTATGCTACATGGGTATATGAAGCCCTTTTTGCTATTGCTGACAATTATATTTCTTTGGATAATCTTTTCCAAGCCAAGGCTACTGTGCAATGGATTATTGACAATAGCCAAGACGCTAAGATAATTTACCGCGCCAAAGAAAAACTAATGGAATGGGAGAGATAAAAATTATGCTTATTCACAATTATTTAAACTCTCTCTAAGTTTTCTGATTTCAGTAAGCAAGTTGGTTATTTGAGGAACATCTTTACCATACTCAAATGTTACTTTTTTGGCTTGCTCTTGGTAAATAATTTCTATCCATTCCGCCCCACCGTCAGCACAATCAGGGCAACCTATAGTTTCTGGAAGGGCTTTAAATGTATTAAAATCAACTGCTTTTGCAAGTTTTTGCCATTCTTGGGTAGCGATAGTCCTCTGGCAGGTCTGATTGGCTATGTTAGCCCTCCAAGCCTTGCGTTCCATCACAATCTGCGTAGGATTGATTACTACTTCGGTGATGCAAAGCCCCGCACACATTCCAAAAGAAGAACCCGTTTTGATAACAAGGTTATTTTGGGAAGTAATGTCTGCATTTTTTTCACAAGAAAAAGCACTCAGCAGGATAAAAAGATAAAGAAAAATAAATTTTTTCATGGTTCAGTTCAAGTTTTTATCTATGACGCTTTTTGGACTTATTGCGTTGCAGAAGGTAGCAAAAAAATGAAACTTAGGGTTCTCTGACACTTTTTGTGGAGTTAGCCAATGGGAAAATACTACGTGTAAATTTAAGCCCGTAGGGCTGTCATCTTTGTAGGAAAGAGCAAGCCCAACGTACAACAACGCTGTAGGCGTGAAATATACCACTGCTACGCGGTTTTATGTGGGTATATTTATTATTTTCTACAAAGATAACACATCTACGGTGTTAGTCAATGGCAGACTAAGTCCATTAATTACATAGTTTTACACAGAAAGAGTCATAGAACCACAAAATTCGGCTTCACTATTCAATGATAATACTTCTGTGGAGTACTTGGCTGATTCCTTTATCAGTATTAGTAATCTGAAGACGAACAACGTACAATCCCTTGCTCAAAGGAGTAGCTTGAGCATCTCTGCCCTCCCAAGTAAGGTTATGAAAACCTGCCTGATAGGACTGATTAGCTAAGGTAGCTACCTCCTGACCTAAGGCATTGTAAACTTTGATACTCACATGACTATCTGCCAAGCTCAACGGAAGTGTAAAGTTAAATTGGGTTTGGCTACTGAATGGATTAGGGAAATTGGTAAATATCACTTTGTCAGCATTCAAGTTTTCTTGGATAAATTGTTGGTCGCCATAGAATACTTTAAATCTATACTTGTCGACTGTCCGAGCAAAAGCATATTCACTGACCTCTTTCATGTCCACCATTCGCTGTAGCTCTTGGTCAAATAGGATAAGTTGCTTTTCATTTCCAAAGTAGGAATTGTCCCAAGATAAGGTGGTTAGTTTTTCGTTTTCGTTGGATTCTACGGTAAACTCCCAAATAAAATTGTCAGTAGTAGGAACGATGTCTTTGGTAAACTTAGGATAAAAGTAAGCAGGTCGGTTGAAATTCACCTCTACATACTTTCCAAATCTCGGCAAAGTCATATCATCAAACTCATCTTTTAAGATTTCTGCCTTAGGATTCATTCCCAAACCTGCAAATTCATTGCTTGTTTTTCCTATTTTTGCCGTGAGGCGAACTTCCCAATGAGGAGCGGTAATAGGATTGGTCAGGAGTTCTTTTTCTTCTATACGTCCACCAGAGTTGATAGAAGCATTTTTTAAGGTAGGGAAGCGCAAAGTCCCCCCTGTAGCAGAAAACACAAAGCCTCCGCGATAGCGTCTAAGGACATCAGTATTTTTAAAGCCTTTTTCATAGACTTTCAAACTGCCAAGACTTCCTGCGTTCTGATTTGCAGCTAAAATATCAGACCAAGACAGATTGTAGTTATAAGGATTGCCTATCTGATTCCAACCTGGATTCAAGTTGATAGAGAAAGGGTTAGCAGAGCTTACTCTCACTGTCGTTCCTTCGCCTGTATCTACATTTTCAATAGGTTTTTCTTTGATAATGAGCCAATAACCTTTTCCTGGGTCTAATTGGGTAAGCGGTTTTTCTTGTTTATTCACTTCATAAAGCTCCCCGCTTTGATAGTGCAACAATCTCCATGCTTGGTCGTCATAGGTACCTAAATCATCTTCTAAAATACCTCTCACACTTTTATCGTTCAGTTCCAGCGGGATTGCTATGATTTGATAGCTTTCTACATTCTCTCCAAAAATAAGGTCGGGAATGAGTTGGTTATTGTAGCGAATATGAGCCAGTCTTGGATTATTTCTTCCGTTAGCGGGGCTGGTAGTGGTATTCCCGACTCTATCAGTTGCTTGAATGTAATACTCTACGCCTATATCTCCTCGGAAAATATTGTAGGGAATAGAGGCAGCATATCTCCCATTCTCAAATCTGGCATTCACCGTAGTCCAACCGCCTTGAGTCGTATTAGGGGCATTACTGATACTACGATAAATACAATTAACAGTCAATCCGTCCGTACCCAAATTGTCTGTAACATTAAACGAAGGGTCTATCGAGGTAATATCACCCCTACTTGCATCAAAAAGGGCAGGAAATATCTCATCTGAAATTACAGGAGGAATATTATCTCTGATGATACTGAAATTGGAAGCACTCGTTCCAAAAACATTGGGTACATTGGCTACACTTACTCTAATGCGGTAGTTGCTGCCTACTGGCACATTAGTACCAATATTCCAAGAGAAAGTTCCGTTGTTTTCCACCGAAGAAGCAATGACGCGATTAAAAATATCACCAATGTATAAGTCAATCTTTACCAACTCTTCCGCAGGGAGATTGCTTGTCCACTGTATTTGGTGCCGTAACTCTTGAATCAATGATTCTCCTCCTCTTGGAAAGTTTACTGTAATCGTGGGTCTTAAAATTCTAACTAAGGGACTTTCCGAAACAAGTGTAGGGTTTTCCATACTGCTTACTCTTATCCTATAATCAGTACCCTCAGGCAGTTCAGGCAGGGTGAAGTTAGTCGTGTTGGCAAGTAGATTAACAGCAATATTTTGCACTACAGTACTGCCCCTAAGTAAATCTACCCTGACAGGTCTTTGCGTATTATTTGTCCAGTCTATCCTATAAGTAAAGCCGTTGCTATACCAAGTTTGTGCCGCTATGGGAACTGTAACTTGCAATCTGCCCTGCAAAATCGTAAAGTTGCCTGCACTGTTGGTAATTAAGTTAGTATTAGTGAGGCTGGTGATGCGTATGGAGTAAATATTTCCCTCTGGTAAGTCATTAGGTACAGTCCATTCAAACCTCCCTCCTGTGGCTTCTTGGGCAAGGGTGCGAATAAAAGTAAAATTATTGTTGTAAAGGTCTATCTTTACCCCTCCCTGCACGTTAGAAAGCCAAATGATAGGATAGGTAAATCCTCTGACCAACTGCTCACCTCCATTAGGAGAGCTAATTTGGAAAGAAGGAGCTACAATAGAAAATAGAGGAGAGTTTTCACTAATAGCATTATCCGCAGTCCGAATACGAATACGGAAAAAATTACCCGTTTCTATAGGAATATCGTTTACAGTAGCTGGCACTGTCCAAGTAAATCTACCATTGTTAGGGGTATTATTGGTAAGTGTGGTAAAGAAAACCCCATTTCTTAGCAGCTCTATGATGACGTTCCCGCCAAAATTAGTAGTCCAAGTAATATTTACTTCCGTACCTATGACAGCATTTAAACCTGCAGTGGGGTTGGTGATGCGTATAGAATCTGCATCGGCAATCGTAAAGTTAGCTTGGCTTTGCCCTATTACATTAGTAAGCGAAAGACTTGAAACTCTTATCCTGTAATCATTGGCAGAAGGGATATTGGTAGGAACTTCCCAAGTAAACTTCCTGTTTGCATTGGGTGTACTGTTCGAAATAGTTTGGGTCAATACATTGTTTTTCAACAAATCTATTCTTACGTTTCCAGCTACGCCGCTTTGCCAAGTAATGTCATACGTTTTCTTTTTCTGCCATGTTTCTCCACCTTGAGGGGCAGTAACAGTAATAGTGGGTGGAGATAGAATCGCAAAAGGTTCGCTGCTCCCCTGCTGATTGGCATCTGCCAAGCTAATAACGCGTACAGTATAGCCGTCATTATTACTCAAATCGCTTGGCACAGAAAAGTCAATGCTACTCTGTGTATTTGAGGGAATATTATTGCCTATGATTCTCACTACTGCTCCTGCCAATATCAGTTCTACTCTCAAAAGAGCAAGCACATTGGTTGTCCACCTTACTTGATAAGTACTTCCTGTATTCCACACTTGCCCTCTGGTAGGCGAAGTAACCCTTACAAAAACTCCTATGGCAAAAGTATCATCACTCTCGTCTATTACATTGGCATTGGAAACCAAAGAAATACGAATTTTGTAGTTGCCTCCATCTGCCACATTAGGCACCGTCCAATTAGCCGTGCCTGTGTTGGGCGTACTTGCAAGAATTGTTTGCACTACATTCCCATTACTTACTAAGTCTATCTTCACATTCTCAGCGGCAGTAATGTTAGAACTTGTTGTCCAAGTGATAGTTTGCGAACTTCCTTTGGCATAAGACTGCCCGCCATTGGGCGAGGTAAGCCTAATACTTTGCTCTATGACAAATAAATTACTTTCTGCAAAAACAAAAGGGTCTGCAATGCTGGTAATCCTAATCTGATAATTATTGCCTACTGAAATCATAAGAGGAACTGTCCATGTAAATAGATTTCCCGTAGTTGCATTGGAAATAGTAGTTAGGACTGTACCATTTTGCAATAAATCAATCTTGAAGTTATCGGTAAAAGTAGCCAACCAAGTAATATTGAAGTTTGCGCCTCTGGTCAGTACGCTGGTGTTGTTAGGAGTGTTTATTCTAATGACTCGACCTCCCAAAATAGAAAAATTCGCATCGCTAAGGTCGTTTACTGCCGAGTTGTTGGTACGGCTTACCCTAATTCTGTAATCGTTCCTCTCGGGTAATGTATTAGGGACATTCCATGTAAAAGTGTTGGCACTTACATTGTTGGCAATGATGCTATAAGGTGTATTCCCTATAAGAAGTTCTATAGTAAATACATCTTGGGCGGGGGTAGTTGGTGTGAAATTCCAAGAAATATTGTAAGGAGAACCTACACTCAAACTTTCTCCCCCATTTGGTGAGATAATAGTAATAGGGGCTTGGGCAACTACCTGATGAGCAAATAAAGACAGCAATAAAATGATGTAATGAGTAAAGAATATCTTTTTCATAATGCAGCTATGGAGGTTATTTTCAACATTTTTTGATGACAAAATGATTAAAGTAAGGTAGTTTACTACCCGCCCTCATCTGGATTGGGAGGGTCAGGCAGACGAGAAGTCTTAGGACGACCTAAAATCAACACTACTGCACCTATGATGGCTACTATGCCCAATGAACCCGCAATAATCACCCACTTAGGGAGTTTTTTGCTTTTCTGAATAGAAAAAAACTCACTTTTAGCAACATTTTCTTTGTCTTTTACATCAAAAATCATGATTTGGTAATCATCTCCTAAGGCAATGTCAGCAGGAATCTGCCAAGTGAAAACATTATTTGCACCCGCCACGCTCAAAGCAGAGAACTCTATCGTTCTTTCCAATTTTTCTGCTTTATACAGGTCTATCTGCACATTTCCGCCTGTCTTAGCTTCCCATGTAATCTTATAGCTTTGTTCCAAACGCAAAACTTCTCCTTTGGTAGGGGTAAGAATTTTCAAGTTTGCTTCATAGGGAAAAGAAACAGGAGTACTCATACCTATAGGATGGCTACTTACCCAATCCTGCGTATGAATTGCTAAGATGAGCCATGTAAAACAAAATAAGTAATATTTCATAAAAACGTCTTTGGTTAATTAGCTTTGTTTGACTTTCTAAGTACGTCTAACTATAAGCGTGGCGTTGCAATAGATTTTATTTATTTTTTCTCTGAAGAACTCTATGCACTGCTTCTACTATGTGTTTAGCTTTCAATCCATACTTTTCCATGAGTTCCTCAGGGGTACCGCTTTCTCCAAAAGTATCTTTTACGCCTACCATTTCCAAAGGTCTTGGCAAGTTCCTAGACAGCACCTGTGCAATGCTATCTCCCAAACCTCCATTAAGTTGGTGTTCTTCTGCACTTACCGCATAGCCTGTTTTTAGCACAGAATCCAAAATCGCTTTTTCATCTAAAGGCTTGATAGTATGAATATTGATAATTTCTGCGTCTATGCCCTGCTCGGCTAATATTTCCCCTGCAAGGATAGATTCCCAAACCAAATGCCCTGTGCAGAAGATGCTTACGTCTTTACCTTCGTTCAGATTTACTGCCTTGCCTATTTCAAATACTTGGTCGGCTGGGGTAAAAATAGGGACTACAGGTCTGCCAAAACGTAGGTAAACAGGTCCCTCGTAGTCAGCAATCGCTATAGTCGCCGCCTTAGTTTGGTTGAAATCGCAAGTATTAATGACCGTCATATTGGGCAACATTTTCATCATGCCTAAGTCTTCTAAAATTTGGTGAGTAGCACCGTCCTCTCCCAAAGTTACGCCTGCATGAGAAGCACAAATTTTCACATTTTTACCTGAGTAGGCAATAGATTGGCGAATCTGGTCGTAAACCCTGCCCGTAGAAAAATTGGCAAAAGTGCCTGTATAAGGAATTTTCCCTCCTATCGTCATGCCCGCCGCTATGCCCATCATATTTGCCTCAGCGATACCTACTTGGAAAAATCTTTCAGGAAATTCCTTTTTGAAATCGCCCATCTTTAGCGAGCCAGTGAGGTCAGCACAAAGTGCCACTACATTAGGATTTTTTCTTCCTACTTCCAATAAGCCAACGCCAAAGCCAGAGCGAGTATCTTTTTTTTCTGTGAAAGTGTACTTTTTCATTGATTAGTGAATGTTTTGTGAAAGATAATTTGTTTGTCTAAATGTCTAATTCGGTTTTCCGTACAAAATTAGGTATTAATATCGGTGCTTTGCTAAAATTTAGTTTAAAATCTTAAAATTTTCCTCATGCCTAAAAATTTCCATACTGCCAAGTCTGGAGTTTTTCAGGGTAAATCGTGCAGTTAATCCACTCAGGTTCTAAGACTGCTCCGCATTTTTTGTAAAAATTAATCGCTGGCGTATTCCAATCCAATACCTGCCAAATGACCACAGCCATATTGGTTTCCACTGCTCTTTTGATGACTACATCTAAGAGTAGCTTTCCCAAGCCTTTTTGGCGATGCGATTCGGTAACTATCAAATCCTCTAACCAAAGGCATTTCCCCCGCCAAGTAGAATAGCGCACGTAAGTCAAAGCCATGCCTACAATTTCAGGCTTTTCTGTCGTAGTTTCTACCACAAAAAACTCAAATACAGGATTTTGCCCAAATCCGTCCTCGAGCATTTTTTCTGGAGTATTGCTTACATTGTGTTCTCCTTTTTCATAAATCGCTAATTCCATGATGAGTTGGAAGGCGGCGGTGAGGTCTTTTGGCTCTCCCCTACGAATCGTGTATTCCATATTTGTTCAAGTAAATGGTTTGCTAAAAATTTTGAGGTGTAAAAATACAACTTTTCTCCAGTTAGACAAGATTTGCAATTTTTGATTTACCCAAAGATAAATTAGGAATTATCAAAAAAAGTAAATTGTTCTATAAGATAAGTTTACGATTTTTTTTATATTTTTGGACAAAAAAATAATGCTTATGCAAGAGCAAGTGATTAGTATTAACCCCAATGTAATGAGTGGTGTGCCTGTATTTGCAGGAACAAGAGTGCCAATATATAGTTTATTTGACTATGTGCTTACAGGAGAAACTATTGATGCTTTTATTAATGATTTCCCTACAGTGAGTAAAGAGCAAGCAATGAAAGTCATTACTATGGCACAGGAAATCTTGTTAGCTAATTCTAAATTTATTTTACGTGAAAACTTTACTTTTAGACGAGAATATTCCCAGACCACTTAAAAGAGAACTTACTGCTTATCAAGTCTATACAATTCAAGAATTAGGTTGGAGTGGTATAGAGGATAGGCAATTGGTAAATGATGCTGTTGCTCAAAACTTTGATATTCTCATCACCGCAGATAAAAACTTGGAATATCAACAGAAAATTAGTAATTTACCCATGGCTCTAATAGTAATATATCCTAAACTACTGAAGTGGGAATATATAAAACCACTCGTTCCTCAATTAATTCTTACGATTGATAGTGCAGAGAAGGGCAGTGTATATCATGTTTATTCTTGAAAAACCTCTTATTAAAAAAATAATATTGTGCCGATTGCTTGACCTTCGATTGTCTTACAAAATTTAAGACTCAATGATAGGATTATAAACTCATGTTCCTAACTATACACTCCTCCCGAGTGAATCGCTAAAACAGTGCTATTTTTTTGGAAAAAGCCTTTACTGATGAGGTCGAAAATGCCATAAAATAGCTTTCCTGTATAAATTGGCTCTATGGAGATTGGGTATTTTTGAGAAAAATCTTTGACAAAATCTTGTAAGACAGTAGTAACTTTTGCATAACCTCCAAAGTGATAGTCGTTGTTTACGTGCCAATTGAGGTAGAGTTTATCTACTATGAGTTGTTGTTTGATGGCTTCTTGGAGCAGGTTTTCAACGTCTTTTTGCAAAAAATCTCCTTTTAAAACGGCAAAACCTATTTTCTGAACATCGTCAGACGCTCCCGCTACCAAACCTGCTAAAGTCCCCCCTGTACCACAAGCACAACAAACGTAATTATATGCAACATCGACATTTTTTAGTATTTCCTCTGTCCCTTTGACTGCCCAAGGGTTGGTGCCACCCTCAGGGACAAGATAAAAATCTCCAAATTTTTCTTTGAGGTGATTGATGATTTGCGCTTCATTTTTTTTTCTGTAAGTGGCTCTGTCTAAGTAGCTAATCTCCATGCCACAACTGACAGCATGGCTTAACACAGGATTTAAAGGCAAATGTTCCTCTCCTCTGATAATACCAATGCTTTGGAAGCCTAATAAATACCCTGCCGAAGCAGTAGCATAAATATGATTGGAAAATGCTCCACCAAAGGTAAGTATTTTTGTAAATCCTTGTTTACGAGCATTTTCTAAGTTGTATTTGAGCTTGTACCACTTATTACCTTTGATGAGTGGGTGTATGAGGTCTTCCCTTTTTACTAAAAGCCTAACTTGATGTTTTTCAAGTAATTCATCTTTTATTTCTTGTATAGGGGCAGGAGTAAACATGAACTTTATGAAACTTCCTCCAACAAAGACCTAAATGCGTAGTATTTGCCTGCAAAGTTTTTCTCCACCTCTGCCCTCAAGGCACTTGCGTATTTGGCTTCGTATTCTTGGAATTTTTCCATGTTTTCGCAAAAATACTGCACCGCATAGTTTGTACCTGTATTGTCCTGAGCGGCAGTAAGCAATTTGAAAAAGCGGAAGTGAGAAAAAATACCCGTCTGCATTACATCGGGAATATGCACCTCTTGCATCCACCTAAGCCAACGGTCATGTGCATCGTCCTCTATATTAATGGTTACGTTGTATAAAATCATAAGTTACTTTTAGTTTGTGGAGGTGAATTTACCAAATTTTGTGTTGAATCTAAGGAAAATCTCTCAAAAATGTGGGACTTTTTCCATTTTACCCATGCAAAAGTAAGTAAAAATAGCAAACCTGCCACGCTTGCCATCGCTCCTGCAATAGAGCCATCTAACCAAACTGCCACATAGTACCCTATCAAGGCGGTGAGCGTACCTATCAAGGCAGCAAGTAAAAGCATTTTTTTCAGGTCAGTAGTCAAAAGATAAGCAGTCGCAGGCGGTACTATCAAAAAGCCTACGACCAAAATAGCCCCTACCGCTTCAAAAGAAGCTACGGTAGTGAGGGAAACTGCACCCATGAGTAGGTAGTGCCAAAGACTTACATTGATACCACAAGCGGCAGCAAAGGCAGGGTCAAAAGTAGTAATTATTAACTCCTTGTAAAAGAAAAAGATAAATCCCAAAACTAAGAGCAACACCATGCCCATAATCCAGACCACTCTGGGTCCTAAGTTGGTATTTTCCCCTACTATCCATACGTCTATGGGCGTATAGGCGATTTCGCCATAAAGTACACAGTCTTGGTCTAAGTCAATCTGCCCTGCATAGGCAGAAATCAAAATTACTCCTAAGGCAAACAGCGTAGTAAAAGTTACCCCTATCGAGGCATCGGTTTGTAGTTTTATTCTTTGGTGAAAAAACTCTATGAGAAAAGTAGTAAAAAGTCCTAAAGCACCCGCCCCGATGAGCATAGTAAAGGTTTCTCGCGTGCCTGTAAGTAAAAAAGCAAAGACTATCCCGGGCAAGATGCTGTGAGAAATCGCATCACTGACCATTGCCATTTTCCTCAAAATGAGGAAACAGCCAAGCAAGCTACAGCAAATAGCCACCAAAGAGCCACTCAGTATTATCCAGAAATCGACCATAAAGTAAAAAATAGCTTTGGCAAAGTTAGGAAAACAAATCTAAATTATGCGTTTGCACTAAAAGAGGATTTTTGACTGAGCGGAGTAGCCAACGAGAGATTGCTGATAAACACTCTCAGCCTCTCGATAAAATCGCTTGACTTTTCTCCTTGAGTAATAAATTCCCTTTTTAAGGCATGATATTGTAGGTCTTTAATGCCTTTTCTGTCCAACTCCTCGAAAAGTTGAATAAAGTTTCCGCTTTCCAATAACTCTAAAAGCATAATTATATCATAATTCCCATCGCCATTCTGTTTACTATCTTTTTCATTAAAAACCCTAATAAACTCTGCAATAAACAAATAACTTTCTCCTAATCCTCTTATCATACCTTGCCTTTCAGAAAAAAGGACATTCTCCCCAATCGCTATAAATTTATTGTACCCTAACAAACTGTCACTAAAATACGAGGATGCTCTCAAACGGATTTCATCGCTTATTTTTTGATTATCATTAAATTGATTACGTAGATTTTCTATCAAAAAACTATATTTCTCTTGGTAAGCATAGAAAAAAGGCTCAAAATCAGGGGACTCTACTTCTACTCTTGACAACACAGGTAAAACAATGCCCTTGCGAAACTTTCCACTTGTTACATAAGGAGAATTGACTATATTTTTGGCAACTTGCAAGCAACCTTCTAAATTTTGGTGAGTAGGAGCGATAACTAAAACATTCACTTCAGGTAGTTGGATATTGCAAATATTGGAGTAGTCGCTTAGTCCTGTACGGCTGTCTATGAATATGTAGTCATAATCCAAGTTTTTCAACTCTTTTTTGATGTACTCCATGTATCGCTTACCGTCCAAAGTTTCGTAAAACTCATACCAATCAAAGTCTATGACGTTTCGCTTGTATTCCTCAGCTTCGATGTATCTCCCTGCGGGAATGAGGTCAATTTTGCCTGTCCTCAATTCTTGCTTTTCATTTGGAGGGAGTAAGGAAGCATCTACCATACTTATAATATTTTCCTGAGTAAACTTAGGGAAGTCTTCTATTGTCAAATGTTGCAGGTTTTCTGCACTACGAACTACTTTGCAGTAATCTTGGAAAACTTCTAAAAGTCCTTTGCCTGTAATGTCCTCATTACTTTTTTTAAAATAAAAATGCACACCAGGCGCCTCTAAGTCCCAATCTATCAGCAAAATTTTCTTATCTTTTTGATAGCACAGATAAGCGGCAAGATTTGCCATGAGTTGGGTACGCCCTACGCCGCCTTTATATGAATAAAAAGTAACTATCATGGATTGAAAATTTAAGTATTCAAAGAAAGCGGAATTTCGCCCTCGAAATGGTCTTGCAAGGCAGGAATCACACACGTCAAATCAAACTGCAGCCTTGCAATACTCGTCAATCGCCTAAAAAATGTGTTTTTGTCCGCTACTTCTAAATCGATGTAAAAATAACCATTATCTTGTCGTTGTTTCAAAAAAACCTCAGCATATTTATAATGAAAGTTATACAAGGAGCTGAAGACCTTTTTACCATTTTTAAGCATAATTTCCCTGTGCTTAGCGGTATGTGTTTGACAAATAGGCACTAAGCACCCTCCAATATCTTTATCATTAAAAATCTTTGCTAATGCTGTATTTCCTGAGAAACGCAGTGCTAAACTGTCTGCGATTAGCACAATGTTTTTTTTCATATTTTTAAGGCTATCTATAAAAATGCTGTCTATCTCCTCATCTTGAAAATCGAGAATAAAGGCATTGAGGCGATAGCCTGACTTGTCTTGGTAATCTTTTAATAGTTTTAAAATCGTATCCTCTTGGCTGTAAGGCTTCCAATTTTCATGCTTTGCATCATAATGCCCCTTCAAAAGGGCGAAGTCTATGTCTTTGACTTCATCTTCGATATTTTTGGCAGAAGTAGTAATGATGAGCAAGTGCAAAGGTTTGGTGCTTGAGTTGATGACATTTCGTAAAGATTGCTCTAACTGTGGTAAATCTATTTGATTAACAGAGATTTGACTAAGGTTACACCCTTGTATGACTATGTTGGCATTGCCTATGACTTCGCTTGTATTGGGCATTTTCTATCACAATTAAAATTTGACCAAACTCATATACACCTTCACTCTATCAATAAAATCACTTAATTCTACCCCTTTCAAACCCGCACTAAATTCTTTCTTAAAGCGGTTATACTGAAAATCTTTGATTCCTTTTTTATCCAACTCCTCAAAAACCTTTGCTATGTCGCCTTGCTCTATCAAATCCATGATGGCATTTTTATCTATACTATTATCTATTTGATTATTAACAATTTGAGGATTATTGTTTGTGATATTCACGTTAATATGGGAATTTTCCAGCCCTTGAATAACCAAGTTTTTATTACCTGTAACATTGCTTTCATTTTTCTTTTCTGGGTTCATAGTACTTTCCACTTTTTTCAGTTTCCAAGTTAATAAACTTTTGTCTTTGTAATACATCTCCCAAGGAATTTTGTTAGGTAGAGGTTCTTTTAAATCCTTGCGGTACAAGCCACGCATATTTCCTGAGCCGTTTCTCATGGTAATTTCATTTACTGCTTCGTTCCAAGCTCTTTCTATGTCCATCTCCTCTCCGATTCCTTTGTAAAATCGGCTTGCTAAGTGAGTAGCTACTTCATCACTGATTTCGCTGACAGTACCTATGACTACAGGAATGCCTGCTTCTGAAAGTTCTTTGGCTTGCTGTTTAGTAGTGCAACCGTTGAAAAATACCAATCGTAAGCCCTTTTGTTGGGCGAGAAAAGCCACTATACCTACTCCATGAGCAGTTTGATTTACACCTTCCAGGTCTTTTACCTCTGAGGGGTGTAGCGAAGACTCCAAAAGCAATTGATAGCCATCAGCGTGTCCTCCAAAATGAAAAATCGCAATCCTATCCCTGTAGCGTAGGTCTTGGAAAACGTCCAAGACTTGCTCTATACTGGCATTAGCCCTTTCTACTACCTCACAAAGTCCTTGCTTATCAGCCTCTTGGAGTGCTTTGCGGATTTCGTTGTGTTCCATAGGGATATTTCTTAGATACCTTGTGCTATCTACTTTGTCATTGGCAAAGGCAAGAAAAATAACAGGTTTACTGAGCATAAGAAACTCATAATTTTTTATCTGATAATGTGCAAGTTAGAAAATTTTATCATCAAGTTCTTAAAGGAGTACAGAAAAATTTTTTTCTGTAGTTTTATTTGCTAAAGCCCCTTGCCTCAACGTATCGGTATGACTTTGACATAGCAAGCAAACTCATTTTGCTAAAGTATTGTATTCATAAGCATCACAACAACGAGAAAGAGATTTCGTTATTAGATTGTAAACATCTAAACCTAAAAATAATATGAATAGAAAACTTTATATTATCGCAATGCTAATTTTAGCTAATACTTTGATAAGTAGGCAAATATCTCATGCACAAGTATATGAAATATACAAAGAATCGACGCTTCCTTCTCGCGAGCCATTTGTATTGCAAAGTCCTGATAATAAGTATAGAATAGAAGGAATAGACTTTATACGACCCGGCGGATTTACACCTTACTCTTCCAAAGTTTTTATAGAAGTCTATGACAATGCAGACAACAAGAAAATCAACACACTGAAAATAAAAGGATACGATACAGTAAAACAAATTGCCTTTTCAAAAAATGGGAAATATCTTTTCTTTCTGCTAACAGGTGGAGCAACCACTGGAGAGTTTTTTATAGTAAATTTTAAAGAATTATCTATGGGAAGAAGAAAAAATAATGCAAGACGTTGGTCAGTATATCCTTATGACCAGAAATTTACCTTAGTAGATGATGAGGAAAAGATAGTGGTAGGATTTCAAGGCAGAGGATATCAAATGGTCGAGCTAAGCAAATTCAAAGATGAACTATATTTTAGCGTAGGAGACGCAGGTATGAGTATAAAATTATTTGGATATTAGATTTCTCTTCTGACTTGTTTAGTTCCGCATTTAGAGAACAGATTTTAGAGAAACGAAAGAATCTCCCTATGCAAATACCTCAAAACCTGCTTTCTCTAAATCCTCCCAAAATCTTGGATAGGATTTTTCTACTACTTCTGGCTTTTCTATGCTTATCTCAAAAAGTAAAGCCAAAGGAGCAAACGCCATTGCCATGCGGTGGTCTTTGTAGGTTCTAATCATTGCTGAGGGGGCTTGCATAGCTTGAGGGCTGATATGCAACTCTGCATCATTAACATCTTTTGCCTCTATGCCAAACTTTGCCAATTCATCTCTGACAGCTATCAGCCTATCAGTTTCTTTGATTTTCAGACTTTCCAAGCCTGTCAATTTCATATTGACTCCTTTTGCTGCACCTAAGACCGCAATAGTTTGGGCTAAATCTGGGCAGTGCGTAAAGTCCCACTCAAAATCTTTCACCGTTTTTGTTTTCCTTAGCCATACGCCATCTTCCTCAAAAACAGAACTTACGCCCAAGTGTTCCATGATTTTTACGATTTCTGCATCTCCTTGCAAAGAGTCTTTTTTCAACCCCAATAATTTGACTTCTGCTTCGTGTGCCAAACTTACGATGCTGTACCAATAGCTCGATGCCGACCAATCGGACTCTACGCTATAAGACGAAGCATGATATTGCTGTGGAGCGACATAAATACTATTCCCATTCCACTCATGCTGTACGCCAAAGTTTTGCATGAGTTGTAAGGTCATCTGGATATACGGCAGAGAGGCTACTTTCCCAACTAAGTTGATTTTCAGACCATTGGGTAGAGCAGGCGCAGCCATTAGCAGTGCGGAGATATATTGGCTACTGATGTCCCCGCGCATATACAATTCATTTTTGACAGGTCTAAATTTTTTGATATGGATAGGAGGATAGCCCTCATTTTTCATGTATTCAATGTCTGCTCCCAGTTCTCGCAAGGCTTCTACCAATACTTGAATCGGTCTTTCACACATTCTTTGACTTCCTGTCAAAATAGTTTCTCTATTGATTACAGTGCAGTATGCCGTTAAGAAACGCATGGTCGTTCCTGCATCTATCACATCTAACATTAGGTCATCAGAAGCTAACAACCTAAGCATTGTTTGGGTATCTCTGGCTTCTGATAGATTGTTAAGCTGGCACGGTTGTTTACACAAAGCATTGATAATCAAAACCCTATTGCTTTCACTTTTAGAAGAAGGGAGCAGAATAGAAGTATGAATTTGTTTGCTTGGATGAAAAATCCTTACTGCTTCTGCACTCAAAATATTGTTTGACATCGTTTAGCGTTAAAATGGAAAAATAACTAAATTTTACTTGCAAAAGTAAAGGAAAACTTAAATTAAAAAAAGGAATACTTAAAAAGTCTATTATTCTCCGGGGTGATAAGTCCTCTCTGCATTTTTCAAAATATCCTCTTTGTAAAACCATACTTCTTTGAATTTGCCTTGTGCGTACATTTGAGCTTGGTCAAAAAAGTGCTTGGATTGGGGATTGCCGCTTTGCCCACCTGCCAAAAGTGATTTTGCTTTGATTTTTTCACCAAACTCGACTGCACAAACAAAGCTATTTCCGTTTACTCCATATCTTTTATTTGTACCTGAAAAATAGCGACTTGTATAGGAGGGCAACATTCCCCAAACTGAGGAGGCAAAAGGCACAGGTAGGCTTGGCTTGTTGTCATCATATTTTTGCTCAATATCAGCGGAAACTCTTTGAAAGCGGTTTACCTCACCCCAAGCAACTTGCCAACGTCCAAACTTTTTTTCTAAATCTTTTAAAACTTCTAATAAAGGCAAAAGCATTTCTTTGGGTGAGGCATTTTTAGCAAAATATTGTGTTTTAGCTACTTGGTCAGCATCTTCGTTCCCTTCAATTTTTATCCTTAGAATGGCTGGAAGTAGTTTCTGTCCCCACTCTATTGCCAAAGTTGTTGCTATTGATTTTTCCTTGCTATGGAAGTCCCAATTTTTCAAGACCATGACAGCCCCAACTAAGTAAGCATATAAGGAATCATTAGGGTTTATATTTTTTTCAAAAGACTCGACCAGTGCGGGTACTAAGACCTCAAAAGCAGCAAGATATGTGTCATATCCTGCTGCTATTACCTTGTCTATGTTATACTTAGTAGGTTTGCTCAATACTTTTACTGCATTGATTCCCCTGAAGTTTTCCCCATCGGGAGCCATGTATTTGGGATAGTTTTCTCTTTTAGGACTGTAAGCACCCGAAGCGGTAAAAGGGGTAGAGTTGCAGTTTTGTATCCAACCATTAGTAGGATTGTAAATATGTACCGATTCTTCTACCTTGTGCAAGCCCTTCCATTCTGTGGCGCTCGTGCTGCCGTCCACAGGTTTTGACCAATCGTATTTGGCATCTCTGACAGGCAGAAAATTGCCATGCCAATAGGCAATATTCCCTTCTGCATCAGCATAAACCGTATTGTTAGAAGTATTGGCTAATAAAGCCATTGTTTTTTTAAACTCAGCAAAACTTTTGGCTTTGGTGCGTTGCCAGCTTTGTACTAATCCATTGAAAGAGCGATTGTTGGCTTTCAAACTCAAATATTGTCCTTCTCTTTTTGCCATGACTGCTCCATGATGCGTAAATAGTGCATTGATAGTTTTTGTCAAAATTTTATCGCCTTGGCGATAGCGCAAGGTAATTTTTTTCTCTTTGACAGGCTTTTTCGCTCCATTGTACTCATAAAACCATTTATTTTCTTGTTGATACATTTTCTCGATGTAGGCGTCAGAAACATCGGCACTGCTGGAGGTATGCATCCAACCGCATTTTTCGTTAAATCCTTGGTAAACAAAAAACTGTCCCCAAGTAACTGCACCATAAGCATTTAGCCCTTCCTCGCTAACGACATGGACTTCAGGACGAAAATAAAAAGTAACATGGGGGTTGATATACAAAATTGCCTTGCCTGACTCCGTAACAGAGGGAGCAAAGGCAAAACCATTTGAGCCTGTGAGTATCTCCTCGTCTTTTTCTTTGGGCAGCAAAAAACCTGTGGCAGGTTCTCCTGAGTAAAAACTTTTCAACTCATTGACAGTAATGCCTGCCGTACTAATCGCTCCAATGCTTCCGTCAGTCCAGAGTAAGGGATACCAAGGCTGGAATCTTTTGAGCAAAGCGGGCTTGATTTGTGGATTTTTATACAAAAAAAAGTTGATGCCATCAGCGTAGGCATTGAGCAAGGATTTGAGCCATTTGGGAGATTTTTTGTAGTCTGCTATGGCTTCGGTAGAGTCTATGACCAAGCGAATGAGCAAGTCGTTATAGAGTTCTGCTTCCCCTTTGACCTCGGCGGTGCGTCCTAACTTTTCTATGTAGTTCATTTCTACTCTTGGGAAGTCATCTTCGCACTGGGCGTAGAGCAAACCAAAAACGGCATCAGCATCAGTCTTGCCGTAGATGTGGGGGATTCCCCAAGTGTCCCTGATAATAGTAACTTGTTGGGCTTGTTTTTCCCAGCGGCTAATTTCCTCTTGGGTAAAGTTTTGGGAAAAAAGTGCAATAGGAAGGAATAAAAAGATTAGTAGTAATGATTTCATATTTTCATAAGTCTAAATTTCAAATTGCTTTGTACCAAAAGTAAACTTCTCCCTACAAATATTCAAAAAGCAAAAGTAAATTTGTTGGATTTGTTGGTTTTTGTTCTCTATTTTTAGTCTTTTATTCATCAAAACAACCTAATACGTATGGTGCTAAATTATATATGGGTGGCTTTTTTCCTTATCGCTTTTGTCATTGCCCTTGTCAAATTGATTTTTTTTGGAGATACAGAAATGTTCCCTAAACTGATTGCAAGCACTTTTGACATGGCAAAAACAGGCTTTGAGATTTCCCTTGGGCTAACAGGGGTTATGACGCTTTGGCTCGGACTAATGAAAATTGGGGAGAAGGGAGGAGCAGTAAACTTATTGGCTCGCTTGGTCAGTCCATTTTTCCATAGACTTTTTCCTGAATTGCCTAAAAATCACCCTGTAATAGGTTCTATCCTGATGAATTTCTCAGCTAATATGCTTGGGCTGGACAATGCGGCTACACCCTTAGGATTAAAAGCCATGAAAGAGATGCAAGAACTTAACCCTCAAAAGGATACTGCCTCAAATGCTCAAATCATGTTTTTAGTTTTGAATACTTCGGGCTTGACGATTATTCCTCTGAGCATCATGGTCTATCGGGCGCAAATGGGGGCAAAAGACCCATCGGATATTTTTATTCCTATTCTGTTAGCTACTTTTTTCTCTACTTTTATTGGCTTGATTAGTGTAGCTATTTATCAGAAAATCAATTTATTTGATAAAGTAATTATTGCCTACTTGGGAGGTTTGCTCTTATTTGTCTTGGGTGTAATTTGGTACTTTTCTTCCTTAGACCAAGCACAAATCAGCACGATTTCCTCTGTGGCGAGCAACCTGATTTTGTTTTCTGTCATTATTTTGTTCATCTCTTTGGCACTCTTTGGCAAAGTCAATGTGTATGAAGCTTTTATAGAAGGAGCCAAAGAGGGCTTCCAAACTGCTATTACCATTATTCCTTATTTGGTCGCCATCTTAGTAGCGATTGGGGTATTTCGCACTTCTGGCGCAATGGACTTCTTAGTAGATGGTATCAAATTGGCAGTGAGCAGCTTAGGAGTAAACACTGATTTTGTTGCAGGATTGCCTACGGCTTTGATGAAACCTCTGAGCGGAAGTGGAGCAAGGGGCATGATGCTCGATGCCATGAAACAATACGGTGCGGACTCTTTTGTAGGGCGGCTGGTAAGTATCATTCAAGGTTCTACAGAAACTACTTTTTACGTATTGGCGGTTTACTTTGGCTCGGTAAATATCAAAAATACAAGATATGCCGTCAATTGTGGACTGCTGGCTGACTTGGCGGGTGTCATAGCGGCGATTTGGCTGACGTATTTGTTTTTTTGAAAATTACAAATGCTTCAATTTCAACTGCAAATTAGTTTTCATGTTTATCATAATAGCAATGCCGTCTTCGTGTATAGCGATTTGCTTGGGTTTCAGTTGCATATTTTCTAATTGAAGTTCTATTTTTTTCCCTACTTTGCCTTTGGCTATGCCTTCATAAATAAGCGAAGGGATTTTTTCTACTTGTTTTTTCAAAGGAAAATGTAGCTTTTCTTGGATAAGGCTTTTAAAAGTATCGTGCAGTAGCCAATCTGCCGTTTGTAAAAGTGCTTCCTCTGTATGTATATCAAAATCAAAGTCTTGAATATGAATAGTTTGCTCCTCGTCATCTGTATAGCTTGGTTTACCTTTGAGAAAAACAGTGCCGTTGGCATCGCCTTTTACGTCCACCCGCAATACGATAAAGCTACCATTGCCAAAGATGCGTATATTTTTAATTTTTAATGTATGCCCTTCTATGTTCAACTCTTTCTCTGCCAACTCCTTAGTCAATATTTCATTGATGTCTGCGTAGTGAATGTGATTGACGGCATTCAAATCGCAATGATTAGGAATTTCGTTGGCTCGCTGGAGAGGAGGCAGTTTCTCTATGATTTCGTAAGTAGGGTGGTCGCCAAAAATAGTTTCTACCATTGCCCCAATTTTACCGTCAATAAGAATGTGATACCCATCGCTACGTATGTGGCTTGCAGTGAACTCCATAGGTTGTGCTTTAATCCAAACTTTTTTATGCTGTCGATTAATGAGAATAGGTTTTTGCAATTCCGTCCATATGTGCAGGATTTCTTTGTCCAAATGCAGTTGGTCATGTGCCAAGTTATCAATCATTTGTTCTATGTGTGGGGCTTCTTGTAAAAGAATTTTCTCTATCAATTTTGTCAAATCAAAATTGATAGAAAGTAGGCTCAGTTTGGGTTTTTCTATCCATTCTATGCCTTGGAAAGTAGTCTTGCTTTGCAATTTCCAATCTTGCCCAATATCTACTTTACTTTTGAACTTAGCGATGAGGGAGAAAGTAAGTGCCTGACTTTTTTGCAGTTGTTTGCCTAAGATTTTGGTTTCAAAACGTTTGTCAGCATAGATTTTCAAAGGAGCAGAATAAGATAGTTCATTGCCTTGCATCTGCAAATTTATCTTACCCATTCTTACAATTTTGAGTTTCAAATTGTCGCGATTATTGTTTTCATAGCTTTCATCATTGACAATTACCTCTTTGAGAGAGGAATTGACTTTTTCCCTCAATGTGCCTATTTCCAATGCAATAGGTGTAGCAATGTAAGACATTTCTGCTTGGATAGGTGGGTCAAAGGGCAGTTTTTCAGGCTCGTCGGGTTTGAGTTGGGAACAGCTTGGAATGAGAAATATACCCAAAATTAGGCAATACTTCGCTTGGTAAAATGAGAGATTGAGTTTCATAGGCAAGGATTTTCTTTTAAAGATAACGAAAATCAATCTCAATTAGCGTGAAAAATGAAAAAATTAAGGAGAGAAAGGCAATTCGCTTATAATTCATAGCTTACGCCTAACTTGTCTAAAAATTCTTTAGGGGCACCCGTCCAGACGTTAGCCACATTGCCCATGAAGCCTATGTCTTTCATGCCTATTTTACTTGACCAAAAGCCTGAGGCTACTAAGCCGCGAAAATGCGTAAAAAAAGCTACGCCTTGGCTCATCTCTGGCTTGGCTACCTCGGGGTAGGCAATCTCATCTAACATCTCAAACTGTTGATTTTCAGCACAATCAATAAAGTTCTTTTGGAATCTCTTATGGCATTGTATGTCCAGCCATTTCAAGCCCCCTCTTACGGTGAGTTGCTGTTGGGGTTGGTCTATCATCATAAACTCTATGAACTCTGGCACGCCAGCCTCAGAGGCACTCCCCGACCTTTCGTCTTTGGGAATAATGATGTCTGCCAATACTTTCACTGTCTTGCGCTCATGCTCTGTAAAAAATTTTTGTTGCATGAGTTTTTGGTCGCGCTCATTTAATCCTGTATTTTGTGCAGCGTGAGAATGGTCATGCCCCCCTACCTGTGCATTTTCTTCTGCTTTCTTGTCATCGCACCCTACGAGAACACCTGCGCCTAAGCCACTGACAGCCAAAGCCTTTAACGAATCGCGTCTTGATATTTTTGCCATAGAGTAAAGTAATTATGATTGCTTAGAGTAATTTTTGTTCTTTTACTCAAAGGTATAAAACTTTTTAAAATACTGTGCATTGGGGAAAGATAAAATATTTTTAAGTTGGAGTTTTATATCAAACTAATGCTTGTGTTTCTTAACTTTGTGCATATATTTTTACTTATGCTTAATCTATAGTACTCCATGCAGACTAAAAAGTGGGAAGATATTTTACAATTTATTGCTTTGTTTCTATTCATTGTCTTGCTCAATATCTATGCAAGCAGGTATTTTTTTCGCCTTGACCTCACCGAAGAAAAAAGATTTACCATTTCAACACCTACTAAAAAACTGCTCAGCGAATTAGACGACCAAGTATTTGTAGAAGTGTATTTGGACGGCGAACTCAATGCGGGTTTTAAAAGACTGCAAAACTCTATCAGAGAAAACTTAGACGAGTTTGTGATTTACAGCAACAATAAAATCCAATACAAGTTTGTCAATCCCGACCAAGCAAGTAGCGAGCAAGACCGCAGGGCTTTCTACCAACAACTTATGGGCAAGGGCATACAACCCACTAACCTTTTTGAAACGGTCAATGGGAAAAAAGTAGAAAAAATCATTTTCCCTTCTGCTTTGATTTCTTATAAAAGCAAAGAAACCCCCGTACTACTCTTGAAAGGAAATACTGCCGCTACGCCTATGGAGCAGTTGAACCAGTCCATAGAAAACGTAGAATACGAACTCATCAATGCTATTAAAAAGCTGACTATCAAGCAAAAGCCAAGTATTGCTATTATAGAAGGGCATGACGAGCTTCGCCCTATAGATATGGCAGACTTGACTACTTCCTTAGATGAGTTTTATGTAGTGGATAGGCTCAATTTAGCAGAAAATAACTTAGACGGCTATGATGCGGTCATGATTGCACAGCCCAAAAAACGCTTTTCTGAATTAGAAAAATACAAGTTAGACCAATACATCATGAAGGGTGGAAAGGCATTGTTTTTCATAGATGCTATACAGATGAATTTGGACAGTATCTCCAAAGGGGGAGCGTATGCTTTTGGCTATGACTTGAATCTCAACGATATGCTTTTCAAATATGGCATCAGGATTAACCTAAACCTCGTCCAAGATACGGAAATGGGCAGGATTCTGGTCAATGTAGGGCAGTTTGGCGACAAGCCCAATTTGCGAGGAGTGCCTTGGCCTTATTATGTGATTATCAATCGCTTTAAGCGAATGCCCATTACTAAAAATCTCAATGGCATTTATTCTCGTTTTCTTAGTACGATAGATACCATTAAAACACCCAATGTGGTAAAAACGCCTTTACTTTTGACTAATCAATACTCACGCATACGAAATATGCCCAATGTGGTAAGTTTAGAAGAATTGAAAACTGACTTGAAACCTGAACTTTTTACCCAATCTCATCTGCCTATATGCTACTTATTGGAGGGTAGGTTCACCTCTTTGTATAAAAATCGTTTTGCTCCTGATAGCGCAGAAAACAAGACGGTAAAGCAAGAAAGTGAGCCGACAAAAATTATCGTATTTTCTGACGGAGATATTCCCCGCAATGAGATAGATAGGCGCAACGGGCAGCCCTTGCCGCTCGGCTACGACCCGCTTTCTCAGCAAACTTTTTCTAACAAAGACTTTGTAATGAATGCTTTGGCATATTTGATAGATGAAAAAGGAGTGATAGATTCTCGTAACAAAGAGATTACTCTTAGACCTTTGGACAAATTCAGGATTCAGGAAGAGAAGTTTTTTTGGCAAATGCTTAACTTAGTTCTACCCATAGTCGTCATCATCGGCTTTGGAATATTGAGATTTTGGTGGAGAAAAAAGAAATATGAAGTGAAGGAAGAAGTAGAGTAGATAGGATTTTATTAGCACGTAATTCTATAAGAAATGAAAAAACTGTTTTTCTTTTTCATGCTGATTTGTTTGTCAAATCTATCTTTTTCACAAATAAAAAGCTCTTTTGCTTTCAAAGAAATGGTGGTGAGGATAGATACTTCCGTCTATACTTGGTCAGAGAATACTATCAACTTTCAATCCGCCAAGCATTTATACTTTCAATATGAAAAAAGTGAATCCATTGCTGAGGTAGAATTATATCCTTATCATTCCCAAATCATCAAGAAAATCTATCTTTTACCTTCCGCAGACTACGAACTTTTAGACTCTATGGTCAAAATAGGAGATATTGCTCAAAAAGAGGAGTATTACCGCTTCAAAGTTCGTTTTATTAACTTAGACCAAAGTAATTTTTTACTTTTTAGCTTTCTTATTGAAAATGAAGGGGATAGAGGATTGCATAAGGAAAATGTGCAACAGATTCGCTTATTACCTTTCACCAATATCCGAGCAAAATTGAATATCAAAGATGATGAACTATTCATAGGTGAAGAAAAAGTATATGAAATAGAGGTCAATAAACCTCAACTCATTATTGCTAATAATACTTGGACTGAAAACGAGCCAATTAATTACAAAGTCAGCGAACGCAATGGCAAAATTTTTTTACATCTTTTTCCTAACGAAGAGAAAGACCATTTACTCCGATTAAGTCTATCCACTAATAAGGCTTCCTTAGAAAATGGAAAAATTGGCTTTTCTATTCCACTCATAGACAATGTATTCAAAGTCAAGCAAGGACGTTTGGCTTTTCTGGAAGTAGATAAAAAGGACATTACCTTAGAGGATAACCTACAGACAGGCATAGAAATTCAAATAGAACATCATCATAAATTGCAGATGCGAAGGACTTACCGTATTGAAAAACAGGAAGAAGCAGGAGGCTACTTGGTTGGAGAACTTTTTACTAAAAGTAAACTAAGCACCAATAAGGTCTTGGCTGTCTTGCGTTTGTATGCCCTGCATCGTACTACTGATGGTTATTTGTATCTCAAAGAAGGAGATAAAGCCCTCTTTATCACTAACTTTGATATTATCCCCAAAATGCGTATAGATAAAGTCAGCATGATGAAAGAAGGAGGGGACTGGTCGGGAGATTTGTCAGCGTTTGCAGGGGAGAACATAGAAATTCGCATAGAGGGAGAATCCCTTAACAAAGCCAATTTTCGTTTTGACGGCTTGTCAGAAATCAGGACTGACTCCGTAGTCAAAACAGAACGAGTACAAATTTTTAAGTTAAGAATCCCACTGAATATAGCCAAACGCAGAGTGGTGATTTATAACAACAACCAACCGACTTCTTACGCTCTGACTATCAGGGAATACCAAAAACCACATGAGTTTAATTTTATAGACATAGACTTTGGCGATGGGGCAGTAGAGCTGTCCAAAATTCATCAGCCTATCTTGTATTACAAAACTGTTCCCAGCATCGTTTTTTCTTTCCACCCTGAATTGATAGACAAAGACAACAGAATTTTTGGAAAGCAAATCATTAGCATTGATATAAAAATTACTAACGCCAATCGCCAACTTATTGAGCTTACCTCTATTCCGCGAATCGTTGTATGCCCTGCGGATAACTCACCACGCTACGCTTTTTATGACAAAAAAGACTGCAATATCAATGACATCAATCTCAATAACCATATCAGTCGGAAAACCCATGAATTGGAAGATTGGAGTCGTATAGAACTGACTATCAAGCATAAAACAGACGAGCATGGAGGAAGCGGATTTACGCATAGAATAGAAATCATCTTGGCTAAACATTCCAATTTTGACATAGACGTTTCTTTCCCAGCAGGTCTGCTAACTAAAAAAATTGGAGATGATAACTTCGGACCTTTGGGGGGGATAAGCATAGCAGCGATTGCCCAATTCAAATTTTACCGACCTAATAAAATTGCCCAACTCAGACCTTATCGCATAGGGGTTGGGGCATTGGCTTTAGATGCGTTCAATCTGAGAGATAACAATACTAATCGCGATTTGAGTTTAGTGGTCATTGGCTCTGTATATCCTACAAGGCGAGATGCCAAGCTAAGTTTTCCTCTATTTTTAGGTTTTGGCTACTTAATAAAGCAAGAGAGGTGGTTTTACCTGTTAGGACCGGGTATTCGCGTAAGTTTATGATGAGCAAATACAACTATCAAAACACTTTGCCTTATGAAAAATATCACCTGTTTCACTATATTTGCCTTGTTTTTTTCTCTTTCTTTGGCACAGGACAGCTACATCGCAAAAGAAGGGAAAACGATTCAGGAGCGTTTTTTACTTCCTACGGGCTTTCAGCGCAGCAAGGTAGCAGAAAATTCCTTTGGAGCATATTTGCGTAATTTGCCTTTGAAGCCTCATGGCACTATGGTTAAGTTTTACAACGGGAGCATTAAAAACAAAGAAGGAGTTTATTGTGGAGTAATCGATATGGAAATAGGCACGAAAGACCTCCAACAGTGCGCCGATGCTATCATTCGGCTTAGAGCTGAGTATTTATTTAAAAATCAGCAATTTAGCAAAATTCACTTTAATTTTACCAGTGGTGATGGAGCAGACTATACCAAGTACGCAGAAGGCTACAGGGCTGTCATCAAAGGAAACAAGGTCAGTTGGGTAAAGTCAGCGCAAAAAGACACTTCATATACCAACTTTCGCAGGTATTTAGATTTGGTATTTACTTATGCGGGTACTTGGTCGCTGGATGGGGAAATGCAAGCAGTCAAAAACATCAGCCAACTGCAAATCGGCGATGTTTTCATCAAGGGAGGTAGTCCCGGACATGCGGTCATCGTATTGGATATAGCAGAAAACCCACAAACCCAAGAAAAAATCTTCCTTCTTGCTCAAAGCTATATGCCTGCCCAAGATATTCAAGTACTTATCAATCCCAATGATGAAAAGTTAAGCCCTTGGTATAATATTCATTTTGCTAATGAATTAGTTACGCCAGAATGGACTTTCGAGAAAAAGCATTTGAAAAGGTTTGTAGATTAAGAATTTTTTATGCTATTTTTCTCTTTTTGCCAACCAAATAGTCGCATTCATTATCAGGTTTTTATGGCTTCCCTGCTCCTCTTCCCAGCCTTGCCAAAGTTTATCTTTGATGTCGCCTGTGCCGTCATCTGCGGGAGAGCTATCTCCCAAAGCCACGATGCGACCGCTTCCATAAGTAGCATAGGTAAAAAGTACCCCACTACTACTCCCTTTCTTAGAGCTATTTTGATAGATTACCCCTTTGGCTACTTTATTATCTCGGATTTTGATACTTGCCCCATTACTAAATTTGAGGCTGCGTACTTTCCCTGCTGCTCCATGAGTAAAGGCTTGTTCATCGGCAATATTAGTAGCTACCTCTTTGATATTGTCTAAGGCAAATTCTATCCCAAAAGGGTAATTGTAATTTTTAAAAAACTCATTCCAAACACAAGGCGAATCACAACCGTCGTTGTTCCTATCAGAATCAGCATGGTCAGCAATGATAAACAAACCTCCTCCATTTTTTACAAAATTAATCAATGCTTCCTGCTCGCTTTTAGAAAATCTAATATTAGGCTCGCAAACGACAAATACTTGATAATTAGCTAAATCTTGTGGATTTTTCTTGCTGTTGTAAGTAATGCTTGCATAAGCAGGTAGGGTTTCTACCTCATAACCACGCTTGACCAACTCTATTCCCCAAGCAGAAAGTCCCCCTTTCCAAAAATTTTCAGGCGTATTAGGCTTTACTTGCGAGGCAGGAGGCGTAGGAAATCGCTGAGGGTTAGACTGTTTGCGTTTCCCACCCAAGTCCAAGTCAAACTGGTCAGAGTCTATCACCCAGTCTGCATTTCCCGCAGTTTGTGCTTTGGTAGCATCAAATAAAATTTTGATTTTTTGTGCATTAGCATTAAAAGAAAAAATAAACAAAACTGCCAAGCGGCTAATAAAAAACATTCTAAAAAATAGGCTCATTGAAAATAGGCTTATTTGCTAAGTTTTATATGACTTTGTTATTCTCATCGGGAAAAATCACCCAAGGTTTGAAGGTCTTGGCTTGTTCAAAATCCATCATGGCATACGACATAATGATGATGATATCCCCCACTTGCACCTTGCGCGCTGCAGCACCATTGAGGCAGACTTGACCGCTACCTCTTTCTCCTTCAATGATATAGGTTTCAAATCGTTCGCCATTGTTGTTATTAACGATTTGCACTTTTTCTCCTGCTATCATATTTGCGGCATCTAATAAGTCCTTATCTATGGTGATGCTCCCCACATAGTTGAGTTCGGCTTGTGTTACTTTGGCTCTATGAATTTTTGATTTTAAAATATTAATCCACATTTAATTAAAGGTTAAGGAATTAAAATATTGTCTATCAAGCGAATATCGCCCAATTTTACTGCGGTACAAACAGCAATAGGTTTTCCAAATTCTTCCACTTTCATACTTGGCGGAAGTGGTACCAGATTTTCCGCACCTACAATTTCCAAATATTCAACTTCGAATACGCTAAAATCGTTCAAAAGTTGTAAGGCTGTCTTTTTGGCAGTCTCGACTGAAGCATGACTTTTCAACGCATTCTCCGCCAATTTCAAGGCTTCATAAATTTTTGGGGCGACTTGTCTTTCTGCCTCGTTCAAACGGCGATTGCGCGAAGACATTGCCAAACCGTCTTTTTCTCTGATGATTGGGCAAGATTTGAGCTGTATATTAAAATTTAGTTGTTGAACTAATTGTGTGATTATCAAAAATTGTTGTAGGTCTTTCTGTCCAAAATAGGCTCTTTGAGGCAGAATGATGTTAAAAAGTTTGGCTACTACTACGCCTACTCCCTTAAAATGTCCAGGACGATGCGTTCCTTCCAACGTTCTTTCCAAATCTCCAAAATCTATCCCTAAACTGAGTGGCTGCGGATACATCTCGGTTTCCTCTGGAGCGAAAACATAATCACAGCCTACTTTCTCGAGCATTTCCAAATCTTGTGCTAATACTCTTGGATATTTGAGCAAATCTTCTGGATTGTTAAACTGCGTTGGATTGACAAAAATACTGCAAACAGTCAAGTCATTCTCCTGCTTAGAAGCCCGAATCAGCGAGAGATGCCCTTCGTGCAACGCACCCATGGTAGGCACTAATCCAATACTTTTTTCAGGATAGTGCGCTTGTAAAGCTGACCTGATTTGTGGAATAGTTGTACAAACAAGCATAAAAAAGAAAACTAACTTTCATCAGAAATTAATTGTTGAGCAAAGTTAGTTCTTTCCCTTAGCACAGTTTCACATAACTTCCTAAAACTTTTACAAATTCCTTATTTTTCTCCAAAATAGGTTGCACTTTCTCGTCTTGGCAGTGTCCATCAAACTCTATAAGAAACCAATAGCTAAACTTTGCTGCCTCTTTTGAGGGGTGGCTTTCTATTTTGGTCAAGTTGATTTCCGCCTTGCCAAAATCCTCCAGCAGTCTTGCCAAACTTCCCGCTTCGGTATCATGAGGAATTTGAGCAATGAGAGAGGTTTTACAACCACTACTTAGCTGATTTTCAAAATCTTTACTAATAATGAGGAAGCGAGTGCGATTGAAGTTGCTATCTTCTATATTTTCAAAGAGTAAAGGTAAATGATATATTTTTGCCGCAACTTGGGAACATATAGCCGCCGCACCTGCCTCTTGGGAGGCTAACTTTGCCGCTTGGGAGGTGGACTCCACAGGGATAAACTGTACGTCATCTCTGCTGAAATATTCATCTATGAACTTTTGGCACTGGCGAAAGGCAATGTCTTTGGAATAAATTTTCTTGATGCGGTGTAGTCGGTCTTCCATAGAAGCAAAAGTGAAGTGAATATTCATAGGAATTTCAGCGACTATCTTCACATCAGAGGTCTTGAGCATATCTATTGTTTCCTTGACTGAGCCTTCTTGGTTATTTTCCATAGGAACAACTCCAAACCTGACCCTTTTTGTAGAAACGCTCTCAAACACGGACTTGATAGTAGCCAATGCCACATAATCACTTAGCGAGCCAAAGCGACTCTCGGCGGCTTGGTGGGAAAAACTCCCCTCAGGACCCAGATAGGCAATGCGTTCAGGAAGTTCGTAGTTACGGCTGACGGCAAAAATCTCTAAAAAAATAGCCTCTATCGCTGGTGCGGTCATTAAGCCCTTATTTAAGTTGTTCAGACGGTCAAGAATAGATTTTTCTCGCTCAGGTCTGTAAATAATGGCATTGTTGATGCGCTTGAGCTTTCCGACTTCTTTGATAACCTCCATGCGCTGGTTGAGCAGTTCAAGTAATTGATTATCAATATTATCAATTCGATTGCGGAGTTCGTTGAGTTGTTCGTTCATGGAAAAATACGCACATTTCAAATGATACTAAAAAAATTTACTTAGAACCTGTCAGGTTTTCAAGACCTGACAGATTTGGGAATACTTACATATTCAAAGCCCTACCACCTGTAGCTGCCAAGCAAGCCTCTTTGAGGGCTTCCATAAAGGTTGGGTGAGCATGGCTAATGCGTGAAATATCTTCTGCGGAGGCTCTGTACTCCATAGCGACTACTGCCTCGCCTATCATGTCTGCCGCCCTTGGTCCGATGATATGTACGCCCAGTATTTCGTCTGTGGTAGCATCTGCCAAGACTTTTACTAAGCCGTCTAAGTCCATGCTTGCTCTTGCACGCCCCAGAGCCTTGAAAGGGAAAGTTCCTGTTTTATATTTTCTACCATTGGCTTTCAATTCTTCTTCTGTATAGCCTACAGCGGCTACTTCAGGCCAAGTATAAACTACATTGGGAATAAGTAAATAGTTGATATGAGGCTTTTGCCCAGCAATCTGCTCGGCGACTATTACCCCCTCTTCTTCTGCTTTGTGTGCTAACATCGCCCCCCTGACTACGTCCCCAATCGCATAAATCCCTTTGACATTAGTTTCCAAGTGGTCATTTACTTCTATCCTGCCTTTATTGTCCACTTTTATACCCACTTTTTCCAAGCCCAACCCTTCGGTATAAGGTCGTCTTCCGATAGAAAGTAAGCAATAATCCCCTTCAAAATTGACCGTTTCGCCTTTGTCGTTCTCTGCCGTTACCGTTACTGTATTCCCTTTGACGCTCGCCCCTGTAACCTTGTGTTTGAAATAAAAATCGAAGCCCAATTTGGCTAAGACCTTTTGCAACTCCTTGCCCATAGTTCTGTCCATAGTAGGAATCAAAGAGTCCAAAAATTCAATCACGGTAACTTTTGCTCCCATACGACCATAGACCGAGCCTATCTCCATACCGATTACTCCGCCTCCAATAATAATGAGGTGCTTAGGCACTTCTTGGAGTTCTAAGGCTTCGGTAGAGGTAATGATGCGCTTTTTATCATACGGCACGGAAGGCAGTATAATAGGTTTTGAGCCTGTAGCAATAATAGTTTTGTCTGTCTGAATTTGCTTAGTTTCTCCTCCTTCGGCTTGGTTTTTAGTTGGCGTAATCTGAATGGTATTTTTATCTACAAAGCTCCCAAGACCGTAGTAAACATCTATTTTATTTTTTTTCATTAAGTAAACAATGCCATCACAAGTTTGCTTGACTACCTCACGCTTGCGTTGAATCATTTGTGGAAGGTTTACTTTGAGGTCTTTCAGTTCTATACCATGAATCTTAAAGGTATGAGCAGCATTGTGGTAATGCTCGGAAGAGTCCAATAGTGCCTTAGAAGGAATACAACCCACATTCAAACAAGTGCCTCCTAAGGTATTATATTTTTCTATGATAGCAGTTTTCAATCCAAGTTGGGCGCAGCGGATAGCAGCAATATAGCCGCCCGGTCCTGACCCTATGACTGTTACATCGTATTTCATAATGGCTATGGTGTTATTTTTACAAGTCTAATACTTGCGTAAAACTAATACTAATGATTGTAAAAAAAGCAATCCATAAGGAAATATTTTGGTATCTATACTTTTTGAGTATAGCAATAAATCAACTTGGATAGAGCTAAAAAATAACTAAGCGGTTTGTATATTCCCTGACTCGGCAATATCACTTTTGGCGATAGTCTTGATTTTCTTTTTCTTGAATTGGGCGGTAATCATCTTCATCAATACCCATTCTAAGGGTAGCAAAGTTAAAGCTAAGGAAACTTCCACAATAAAATCTTTGACAGGAGAGCCATTTATATCTATGTAGCCCTGAAGAATGGTTTGCAAAAACTCTATACAAACGACTAAGGTAAGCATAGTAACTACTCTTTTCCCAATAGCCCAAAGGCGATTTTCATGCTTAAAGTAGCGATTAATGAGACTGGCGGCAATGAGTAAAATAATTAATATACTTACTTCTATAGCATTGAACCAGAACGTTTGCCAATAAGGGAGGTTTACTGTAAAGACAAAGGGTGCGGTTTCCACAATATTGCCAAATACATTGCGACTACGCACCTTCAGAGTATATTTGCCACTTCCTAACACTGGGAAAGCAAAGTTGCCGTTCGGTGTCCAGTCTGACCATTTTTTCATATTCCCTTCTAAGATATACTGATATTCTACCATTCCTCCTTTGAGGTATTCAGGAGTAGTAAGCGAAAAAGTGAGGGCATTGTTGTTGTAATCTACTTGAAAGCTATTTTGTAAATTAATCAAACTCCCCTGCTTGTTTTTGATAAAGTTGATAAGCAAGCCGTAGTCCTGAGCAAATTGGAAATCTATAGTGGCATCAAACTTAAACAAACCATTATTGCGAGTAATGAGCCAAAAGTGCATACCATCTTTGTCGGGAATGATGTTTTCAATATTTTCTAATAACTTAAAAAGGGTCAAATTTTCTTTTTGGAACTGAATGTCGCCAAATACATTCCAATTATTTTTATATTTTGTCCATAAGATTTTCTCATCATAGCTAATAAACTCAGCTTTGGGGTTGATTTGCCTTATCATAATGCTATCTCTTACTATTTCACTTTTTTGTTCATTGAAATAATAAGCTGCTGAGGAAAGAATAAAATACATTCTATTGTAGGCTTTCAAAGGAATGATTTGGTCATTATACTCATTTTCTACTGGGAACGAATTTACTTTAGGTTTCTTTCTCTTTAGTTCCACTTTGTAAATAAAATCGCTACCGCACACCCAGAGATTTCCTTTGCTGTCCTCAGTAATTCTGTCTATCTCGTCGTTAAACTTGACCAAGTTGCGTACTTTTTTATCAATCATGTTGAGCATAACCAGCCTGCCCTCGTCAGTAGTAGCATAGATGACTTTCTTTTTTGCTGCTTTGACGGCATACAGTATAGGCTCACTACTAAGGGTAATGGCTTTTTTATTCTTAGTTTTTGTAGCTACTTTGGATTCTACTTTGCGTACTACTTTTCGCCTTTTGGCTTTGGGTTTTTCTTCTACTTCCTCTTTTTTGTCCCCAATTAGAAATAAACCTGCACTTCCACTTGCCAAAAGGGTGTTACCTATGATAATAAATCTATCGCACTTACCCTCTATGCCTTCTACTCGCTTAAACAAGTATCTAATAGACTTAATATCAATAAATTTCTTTTCTATTATTCTCCTACGATAGCTGACTTTAGGTTTCTCTCTTACTTTTACATTTGGATTGACAACTTCGGTTTCTTCTATTTTGGTAGTAGGAAGCGAAATATCTATGGTTTCGTTGGAAGTAGAACTTTCATTGCTAACTGGTTTATTTACAGTTACTTGAGAAGAAGTATTAGTAATGCTCGTATTTGCTAAATTGATGTTAGATGTATTCTTACTCTTGTTAGTTTTTACTAAAACTGATACTTTTTCTGTGGTTTCATTGTATTTTTTGATTTCGTCCAAATAAAATACTCCCGTACTCGTAGCTACGTATAACACGTCTTGAAAAGGTTGAACCGCCAAGATATGCCCCTCTAAACCACCAAATTGGGAAAAATCACGAATAGGCAAGCCATAATCTAACCTTGACAAACCGTAGCGGTGGGCTATCCATATTCCTTTGCTTTTGTCTTTGGCAATCGCTAAAATATCCTCATCGGGCAATCCACTTTGATAATTTACAAATTGGACTACTTTGCCCTGTTGATAATTGACCACTACACAACCACCACGCATAGTAGAAAATATCATTAAGCTATCATTTAGTACCAAAGCATCTGAAACTTGGCTTTTTTCCAAATATTCTAACTCATCTACTCCAAAAGGCATCAAGGTATTCCCATAGAAACGATAGAGTTTACCCGCCAAGGTAATCAGTACAATACCCTGCTCTTCAGGCAATTCTCTTGCGGCAATGGTTTTATCTTTATTGGGTAACTGCACGTAAAGCTGCCTAAATTGGCTGCCATCAAAAAGATAAATACCTTTATCAGCCACTTCTACATAAAGTTTATTCTCGGCAGTAAAAAAAGAAGTAATTGGCTTCTTATCTATTTTTTTCCACTTATTTACAATCTTTTTTGTCGGAATATCATACTGTATCAAATTACCATTCCCATAGAAATAAACACTGTTTTCCCAAACAATCGTCTTATCAAAATCCGTATTTGTATAGGTAGTGTCTTTAATAGATTGGTAAATCTCTCTCCCAGTAGAAAGACGACTAATGTAGCCAAAATCATTTTTTGCCCCTACATATACTATATTGGTATTCTTATCTAAATCAAGGGAATAGACCGAAGCCAGAGAGAAAATAATGTCCCAGTTCGCTCCGTCAAACCGCAGTATGCCTTTGCGATTAGCAGCATAAATCACCCCCAAATTGTCCTGTAAAATTGCACGATTTTGGTTATCAATGTTATCAATATTATGTTGGAAATGACTGAGATAAAAGTTTCCTGACTGTGCCAATAAGGTCGAATAAACCGAGAACAGCACTATGACTAATAATCCAATTCTTTTCACTATACAAAAGTTTAAAATTGTACTAAACTAAGAATAAATAAGATTAATAAGGGAAACTTTTTGGGAAACAGCTTACTCATTTACAGTAGCTTACACAAACATAACGCAATATAAGGAAAATAGTTGGTATATGTCAAAAATATTATATTGTTTGTATGTAAGAATCGTCAAGAAATGAAAAGATTTATAAAAATAATGCTGTTTTTCTTGGAGAAAAATAGTAATTTTCACGATTACTTGACATTAAATTGATATACCTATGAAAAAATTATTCCCTGTTTTATGTGTGCTTATGCTAATTTTGACAATCTCACATTGTTTTGCTCAAATCAAAACGCAGGAAGCCAAACTTACCGATTTACCTGCCAATGCCTACAAAGGTAAAGTAGTCAAATCGCTCAGTTGGACAGATAAAAATGGGGATAATATGCTCGTACTAACAGAAATTGCTCCTTTTTTAAGCCAAAAACGTAAGGGAGAAGATGATTACTACGATGCGGAGTTGTATGCTTATCTCTATGTGAAAAAAGGAGGAACTTATCAGCTTCTGTGGAAAGTTACAGATTTTGTTCGTCAGTGTATCTTGGATATTACTACTACTTTTCTAACAGATGCTTTGTCTGTAACTGACTTAGATGGAAATGGCATCGCAGAAACTTGGTTGATGTACCGCTTAGCTTGTAGGGGCGACGTAAGCCCGAGTACAATGAAACTTATTATGTATGAAGGCGATAAAAAATATGCTGTTCGTGGCACCTGCAAAATAGTCATGGGAGACGAATCGTATGGGGGAGAGATGAACATGGACGCAAACTTTAAAAATGGACTCCAAGTTTTCAGAGAATATGCCCAAAAAAAGTGGAAAGGATTTGAAAAAGAATTTTAAAAAATATTTTAAAAATTTAACAGCTCAAAAAGTTTTGAAATTCCATAAATAATCTCTAATTTTGCGATTTGATTTGGGCATGTACCCTATCAAATATATTGCCAGAATTTAACTAAATAAATATCAATAACTTGGAACCAAAATTAGTCGACGGAAGATACTCCTTTGCTTCCATTAAGCACACGATTCCCTATCCAGATTTCTTAGATGTGCAAGTTCAGTCTTTTAGGGACTTTTTCCAATTAGATACACCTGCGGAGAAAAGGAAAGACGAAGGTTTGTTCAAAGTATTTGCGGAGAACTTTCCTATTTCTGACTCGAGAGAAAACTTTGTTTTGGAATTTATCGACTACATGATAGACCCTCCCAAGTACACTATGGACGAGTGTATAGATAGAGGGCTAACTTATTCTGTTCCTCTAAAGGCAAAGTTACGCCTCTCTTGCAATGATGAAGATAACGAAGACTTCGAAACCATTGAGCAGGAGGTATTCTTAGGAAATATCCCATACATGACTACGCGCGGTTCTTTTGTTATCAACGGTGCAGAAAGGGTAGTCGTTTCCCAGCTACACCGTTCACCGGGCGTATTCTTTGCTCAAAGCAAGCATACTAACGGTACAAAGCTGTATTCTGCTCGTATTATCCCTTTCAAAGGTTCTTGGATAGAGTTTGCTACTGACGTAAACAACGTGATGTATGCTTACATAGACCGTAAAAAGAAGTTCCCAGTTACTACCCTGTTAAGAGCAATAGGCTATGGCTCTGACAAAGAAATTTTGGATATTTTCCAACTATCAGAAGAAATAGAGGCTACCCGAAGCAACCTCAAAAATGTAGCTATTGGCAGAAAATTAGCCGCAAGAGTATTGAGAACTTGGATGGAAGATTTTGTAGATGAGGATACCGGTGAGGTAGTAACAATTCCAAGAAATGAAATCATGTTGGAACGCGACCACATCATCGAAGAAGAGGACATAGACACCATCATAGAGGCAGGTGTAGATACTATTATCCTTCATAGAGAAGACATCAATATTACCGATTACGCTATTATCTACAATACGTTACAAAAAGACAATTCCAACTCTGAAAAAGAAGCTGTAGAGCAGATTTACAGGCAGTTGCGTAATACAGAAGCCCCAGATGAGCAAACAGCCCGCGAAATTATCCAAAGTTTGTTCTTTAGCGACAAACGTTATGATTTGGGCGAGGTAGGACGCTACAGAATCAACAAAAAGTTGAGTCTTAGTATTCCTATGGAAGTAAGGGTATTGACTAAGGAAGACATTATAGAAATTATTAAGTATTTGATTACCCTTATCAACTCCAGAGCGGTAGTTGATGACATAGACCACTTGAGCAACCGTAGGGTACGCACCGTAGGGGAGCAGTTGTACGGTCAGTTTGCCGTAGGTCTGGCGCGTATGGCACGTACTATCAAAGAAAGAATGAATGTGCGCGACAATGAGGACTTTAAGCCTGTGGACTTGATTAATGCCCGTACTCTTTCTTCGGTCATTAACTCTTTCTTTGGTACAAATCAGCTTTCTCAATTCATGGACCAAACCAATCCTTTGGCGGAGATTACGCACAAGCGCAGAATGTCAGCTTTAGGTCCTGGTGGCTTGTCCAGAGAGCGTGCAGGCTTTGAAGTAAGGGACGTTCACTATACCCACTACGGTCGTCTTTGTACGATTGAAACCCCAGAAGGTCCCAACATTGGTTTAATCTCCTCACTTTGCGTTCATGCCAAAGTAAATGGAATGGGTTTCATAGAAACTCCATACAGAGTAATTAAAAACGGTAAGGTAGCTTTAGATGAGGAAGTTACTTATTTGACAGCCGAAGAAGAAGACGGACACCACATCGCTCAGGCAAATGCGATGATAGACGATGAGGGCAACTTTACGGTAGATAAAGTCAAAGCAAGATATGAAGGCGACTTCCCAATTGTAGAGCCAACTACTTTGTCTTATATAGATGTTGCGCCTAATCAGATTGTTTCTGTTGCTGCTTCCTTGATTCCTTTCTTAGAGCATGATGACGCAAACCGCGCCCTGATGGGGTCCAATATGCAACGTCAAGCTGTGCCTCTGCTAAGACCAGAAGCCCCAATAGTAGGAACAGGGCTGGAAAGAAGGGTGGCTATGGACTCGCGTACTTTGATAGCCGCTGAGGAAGACGGAGTAGTGCATTATGTAGATGCAGAAAAAATCGTTATAAAATACGATTTGTCTGATGACCAAAAATTGGTTGGATTCGAAGACGAATTATTCACTTACCACCTCACCAAGTTCCGCCGTACCAACCAAGATACTTGCGTCAATTTGAAGCCAATAGTCCGCAAGGGGCAGAAAATAAGGAAGGGGCAGGTTCTTTGTGAAGGCTATGCTACACAAAACGGCGAACTGGCACTGGGTAGAAATATGCTGGTAGCTTTCATGCCTTGGCAAGGGTATAACTTCGAAGATGCCATAGTTATTTCTGAAAAAGTAGTCAAAGAAGATATTTTTACCTCTATCCACATAGAAGAATTTGAATTAGAGGTAAGAGATACCAAGCGAGGTGAGGAGGAGCTTACCGCAGAAATCCCTAACGTGAGTGAGGAAGCCGTAAGAAACTTAGATGAGCATGGCATCATTAGGGTCGGGGCAGAAGTAAGAGAAGGAGATATTTTGATAGGTAAGATTACCCCAAAAGGAGAAACAGACCCTACTCCAGAAGAAAAACTCCTAAGAGCTATCTTTGGGGACAAAGCAGGAGATGTAAAAGATGCTTCTATGAAAGCACCTCCTTCTTTGCGTGGGGTGGTGATAGATACCAAACTCTTCTCACGTCCAAAGAAAGACAAAGAACTCAGAATCAAGGCAAAAAGAGAAGTAGAACAGCTAAAACAACGCTATGCTAAAAATCTTAACGCTTTGAGAGAAAAAATGATAGATAAACTCTCCATCCTCCTTGATGGCAAAACAAGCAAGGGAGTGAAGCATAAGTTTGGCGATGAACTAATCTCGAAAGGAGTAAAGTTCAACCGACAAAACATAGAAACTAACCTTTTCCCTGCTAAAAATCCTTACAGAGATGAGAGTAGTTACAATGTACCAGAAGAAGTAAACCTAATCGCTGATGTAAACTTAGATAACTGGACAGATGACGAGAAAACAAACCGCTTGCTGGTGGAAATGGTAAAAAATTACATCAACAAACGCAATGAGCTTAGCGGCTTCTTCAAGAGAGATAGATTTGCTCTCGAGGTAGGTGATGAACTTCCCGCAGGCATCGTGCAGTTAGCCAAAGTATATATCGCAAAGAAACGCAAGCTAAAAGTAGGGGATAAAATGGCTGGTCGCCACGGAAACAAGGGGGTAGTAGCAAGGATAGTCAGAGAAGAAGACATGCCTTTCTTGGCAGATGGAACGCCTGTGGACATAGTGCTGAACCCGCTTGGTGTACCTTCGCGTATGAACTTAGGACAGATTTATGAAACGGTACTTGGCTGGGCAGGGCTAAAAATGCGTAAGAAATATGCTACGCCTATCTTTGACGGAGCTACGGAAGAAGATGTAGCAAGAGAGTTAGCAGAAGCAGGATTGCCAGAGTGGGGACGTACAGACCTCTACGACGGATTGACGGGGGATAAGTTTGAAAATAAAGTTACCGTCGGGGTAATCTACATGCTCAAATTAGGACACTTAGTAGATGACAAGATGCACGCCCGCTCTATCGGACCTTACTCACTTATTACTCAGCAACCTCTGGGTGGTAAGGCGCAGTTTGGTGGTCAGCGTTTTGGCGAAATGGAAGTGTGGGCATTAGAGGCATTCGGCGCAGCAAATATTCTCCAAGAAATCCTCACCGTGAAGTCTGATGACGTAGTAGGGAGAGCCAAAGCCTACGAGTGCATCGTCAAAGGTGAGAATATGCCTAAACCCAATATCCCAGAATCCTTCAATGTATTGATTCACGAGTTACGCGGGTTGGCACTGGAAGTAACTATGGATTAAAGCGGAACATAACTTGATTATCAAAAAGTCTGGCAAAGAGTTTCCTTGTCAGGCTTTTTTTGTACTTGCTGATACAAAAAAGTGCTTTCCCATGCGATTGTAATACTTCGGTGGTGCTTTCAAATGTATGATAATTTTATGTGTTTAAAAAATCCGTTCTCATCGGTACAATCTGTGTCATCAGTGTTCCAAAATAGAACACCGATAATACGGATTGGGCTGATAAACACAGATTTTTATTCAAAAAAACACTTTTCTCATCAAATTGATAACGGTAGATAAAATACCATCATACAATTGGAATCATCACCCTTTTCTGAA